>CAYPCN010000054.1:0-1557 GCA_964409235.1 uncultured bacterium | reverse complement strand
GGTACATAATATTCTCCGACCTTATGGCTGACGATGATGTGGCAATTAATGAGCGTAATCTAATACAAATTGAACGGCACGCGGAGGACCAGTTCTCACGTGCAATTTATGGATCGGGCAAGTTCGATGAAGAACGCCTCTTTGATACCCAATTCACCGGAATTGTGTACGTTCTGAAAGGATCCCCACTTGCTGATGGCACAATTGAAGACCTAATCTCATTCATGCAAAGTGGGCTCAAGCACAGTGTAGTTAGTTTAGGCAGCGGTGCCTGTCACCCTAAAATCACGTTGGAGGAGGTCTCATGAAAGGATTTACTGCCGAAGATATCAATGCATACATCAAGGAATTGAACCAGGACGGCTGGTGGTTTATTGGGCAGCGGAAGTGGACAAATTCCCTTGCAAACAAGGTTCTGGCAATTGAGACTCAGTTGAGGAAAGAAGAAATTACTCAAGCTCAACCGGAAGAACTTGGGCTGGTTTTTCTCAAAGCCTTACCCGAAATCACCAAGGACTATCTAAATGGCTTCAATCGTGTTTATATCTTCAATGAGACAATACAGATTCATATTCTGGCTTGCGAAGATACCGAGGATATGTACCTGATGGCAGAGACTGGTTATTGCTGTGACAAGATGATAGATATGCCAGTCATTGGAATCAGACCTGCAACCAGTCAGAGTGATCCACATCCCTATTTGTTTGCCTCTCTCTTGGGTAGCATCCCCGATTCAAAGATATCAATCAAATCCTGTGAGAAACATGGAACATGGAGGCTATATCATGAGTAAACAGAATTGGAAATACATGAATAAATCCAAAGGACCACAACAATCAAACGATAATAACTGGGGCGTACTGCATACAAGTCAAGATTCTTTCAAGCATATCCCTTATGGTTTTATGCCGATAAGTGAAAATGAGATACCAAGAACACCGGCAACAAATTTAGGCCAAACAATGGAGGATCGATATAGCGGGTACATTAAGTGCAAATTATTCGCACTCAACGAACTGTGTGTTGGGAATAGCCATACGGAACAAGGTGACGATAGGACAGAGATTACACCTCTGGTTGTAAATGATCGCTATCTAATCTCATCCAACACGTTGAAAGGATGCATAGCTAATTTTATTGCGGCATACAAAGGTCTGCCAATATCACGAATGAACAACCATCGATATAGCTTCAGACCGAATAGTGTTCCCTCAGGGGCAGCTATTCTATCTGGTGCGGGCATAGTGGAGAGTGTCGATGACGGTATTTATAAGATTAAGAAGTTCACTGAGAATACATTTGCTTTTGTTCCATATGATTTTCGGTCTCCTAAGAAGTACCTTGGACTAACCGCCGACATCGCTTACACAAACAACATTTTCAGCAAGAAAGCTAAGAGGTATGTGGATGCCCATAAGTATATCATTGGGGATAAGATAGATTCCCGGACACCTATTGAGTTTATACATACTGATTCATTCATGTTTTATAAGTACCACGATGGAATCGACGGAAAGGGATTCTTTGGTAGCAAAGCAGAACACAAGTCTTCTCACA
>CAYPCN010000053.1:0-1647 GCA_964409235.1 uncultured bacterium | reverse complement strand
GCCAGGTCTATCGACCAGGCAACGTGCACCGTACACTGCACGTAGGTGGCAGCCTCTTAGCTGACCATAAAGCTTCTGCCTTTAAGCAGGAGTTGTTTACCTTGCCATCTGTCCTGAT
Source organism: uncultured bacterium (assembly GCA_964409235.1). Lineage (GTDB taxonomy): Bacteria > Chlamydiota > Chlamydiia > Chlamydiales > FEN-1388 > CAINFV01. The sequence goes on along the minus strand of CAYPCN010000053.1, from coordinate 1,529 downwards.
ACCCATGAGATCGTGATCGCAAGCCTGACAGAGAACAACGTGGCAGATGGGTCTGCGATGGTCAAGATGAGCTCTTCCATCCCTTCGTCAGTCACACGCTTTTATGGGGATGGGGTATACGATACCGCCGGATGTCGTCGAGTTCTTGCAAGACTGGAAATAGAGCCGATCATTCCCCCTCATAGAAATGCCGTTATGCTCGAAGTCAGCACCGAACAATGGAGGAGATGCCGAGATAACGCTGTTGCTGAGATAGAAGGCTTGGGAGGTGAAGATGAAGGGAGACATTGTTGGAAAAAATTGAAGAGATATCATCGCCGTTCGTTAGCAGAAACGGCCCTGTTCCACTTTAAGACTCTATTTGGAAGCTCTTTGAAAGCCAGAAAGTTTGCCAACCAACGAGCCGAAGTCCGAGCTGCCTGCCTTGCAATGCATCAAATGAACAAGCTGGGGATGCCGAAAGGAGATTGGGAGGCTGCCTGAAAATTCGGGTCATTGCATGAGAATAATTTTCTTGATGATGTACGCAACAACGCCGCGTAGAGTTGCGGGACGTGGCGGCAAGCATTCTATGTGTATCTTCGAAGACACGAGCCGTTTATGCCAACACAACACTGCGGGCTCGTTCCATGGCCTTTTTACGAAGTTCTGGATCCATTTTCTCAAGCGCGTAGCGAAATGCCGTGCGTGGCATGATCTCTTTCTTCTGCATAAGGTACGAAAAGACCTCTTCAGAATGTTTTCGACTGGCTTCTTTCAGCATCCAGCCATATCCCTTTTGCACCAAATCCTCTTGATCTAAGAGAAGGATATCGGAGAGTTCAAAGACCGCTTCTAAAAACAGCCCTTTCCGTGCCGGAAGGATCAAGGAAACAGCCGCAGCTCGGCGCACAAAAAGATTCGGAGAAAAGGCCCATTGTTTCAATAACGAGACGAGAGAGGGATAGTTCATCAGAAAAGACCCTATGGCGTGAGTACAGAGCATATCGCATTTTGCCCAATCATCGATATATCGGTCGATCCACCGTTCAAACCTTGTCATGTCCTCGGGAACGAAGGTGTGAGAAATCCAGTCTAACCAATTTGCGGCAATCCACGCCTCTTCACACAATTTTGAGCAAAACAACTCCTCGCAAAGAGAAAAAATCGCTTCTTTCCCCAAAACCTTGATTTCTTTGAAATGCTCCTTGGCAATTTTTCGGACTACGGGAACTTTAACACCGTAAAAAGACACGGTATGTTTGAAGAAACGTGGGAAGCTTTCTTTTGTTTTGGTATCGGCATTCTTGGACAGTGTATCCTTGATTGTTCGTAGGAGCGAACGCATGAAACGCATATCCTTATATTGTACCACAGTGCCAAGACAGGGCCGAGAGCCATCTGCCGACGTCAGCACTCACTGAGGCCAGCATCTCATGAGTTCGTCATCGCTCATTCTTGTCCTCGGATTCGGATCGAGGAGTCGGGCGATGATCTGGCCATACGGCTGATCAACACAGCACGTGTTATTGAGACGCCTGATTAAGACT
>CAYPCN010000052.1:0-1791 GCA_964409235.1 uncultured bacterium | reverse complement strand
ATTTTCGGCCATAAGTTCCTTAACGAGAAAGAGTTACGAAACAACTGTCAAAGTCAGGACGACCTGTGCCATGATGTGCACATTGCTCAGGACCTCTAGTACTGGATCAGATTCTTCGCGCGTTACTTCCCGCCCTTGCCATGTGGTGGCAGGCTGCTGGGCAGAGGGCATGCGGCGTACATCGTCCGATGTTTGAAAGGAAGGCACGTTGCCTGTAGCTTGTATATAGGGAGCCATAGACACTTCAAAATCGACGATAAAAATAGTACAATTTTATTTTTTCACCTGAACAGCCTGCCACCTCTGGCATAAAACGCCTTAATCAATGGCTGTTGCTCTTCCGGTATGGCAAGATGAGGGTTCTCGCGTGCCGATATTACGCTAATCCGAGGAAGCTGAAAAAGCATATCGGGCAGCGCGGTGAGCCGGTTCTGACTGGCATCGAGTTCTTCAAGATTGGTGAGAGAACTCAGGTCCGGCAGCTCAGCGAGAAGGTTCCCGCTAACATTGAAGCGCTCAAGATTGGTGAGAGAACTCAGGTCCGGCAGCTCAGCGAGAAGGTTCCCGCTGACATTGAGAACTCGAAGCTTGGCAAGTGAACTCAGATCTGGAAGTTCGACAATCTGATTATTGTGGATATCGAGAAAGTCAAGTCTGATGAGAGAACTCAGATCGGGAAGCTCAGTGAGCTGGGAATCGCGTACAGAGAGCCAGCAGAGATTGGAGAGTCGTGTGACTTCTTGTGGAAGGATCAGGAGATCTTTTCCCTCCACACATAGACCGGCTATTTGTGGTGATGTATCAAGCCACTGTCGTACATGACGGACCTGCTGGGCAAAGGACTGTGATCGATCAATTCCTGCAGCTTCGCCAAGAGCAATGAGCAATTGATTGTCATACGCCGTTTGAAGAAACCCTCTCAGCCAGGTTGGGTTTTGAGCAAGCGTTCGAAGCTCCTCTTTGCTATTGTTTTTTCTGAGGGCCTTGGGCAAGGTTTGCTCGATCTGTATGAGTCGCGTAACGATGGGGTCAGACTCGTCGAGAGGACGGCAAGGAACACCCTGTATATTGAATGAGAACTCTTTCGGAAATCCAAACGTCAAGGCTAAGCTTCGGGCCCGCTCAAGATCGATAAGAGCTTTCACGGCCCGAAAAGAAGGGCATATGAAAGTGGAACGAGCAACATCAGCCGGAGGCAAAAGGGATACGACCTGTGCCATGATGTGCACATTGCTCAGGACCTCTAGTACTGGATCAGATTCTTCGCGCGTTACTTCCCGCCCTTGCCATGTGGTAGTAGACCGCTGACCAGAGGGCATGCTGCGTACATCTTCCGTTGTTTGAAAGGAAGGCGGGTTGTTAATAGCGTATATACGAGAATCCATAGACACCAACATATTATAATAAAGATACTCGAAAAATCCAGTAATAGATTACATATGTGTAATTTATATTGCAAGCTAAGACTGGCTCTTTTATTAATTGTCCTGCCTTCTATATACAGAAGCGGAAAACACGGGAGGAGCCGTGTGCGATGTGGATTTTTAGAGGAGGAGAGGGAGATTTTTGGATCGAGCTACTCTGTTCTCCAAAAGGCACATCGCAAATGGCCCAGGAGAGAAGTCGCGAACATAGATCTTGAAACGGTGGTGGAGAGACTGTTCTTCACATAGCTAAGTGGCCACCTCTGGAACGAAACGCATCGATCAATGGTTGTTGCTCTTCTGGCAGGACGAGCAAAGGGTTGCCGAATGCGAATATCACCCTCAAACGAGGAAGCTGAAAAAGCAT
>CAYPCN010000051.1:0-1801 GCA_964409235.1 uncultured bacterium | reverse complement strand
TTGCATGAGAAGATGTTACGGTTTTGGATCTTGGCTAACTGTCAAAGTCGGGAGGTCGTATCCCTTTTGCCTCCGGCCGATGCTGTGCGTTCCACTTTGGTATATCCTTCTTTTCGAGCCGCGAAAGCTCTTATCGACCTCGAGCAGGCCCGAGCCTTGGCTTTGACGTTTGGGCTTCCGGAAGAGTTCTCATTCAATATACAGGGTGTTCCTTGCCGTCCTCTCGACGAGTCTGATCCCATCATCGCACGACTCATACAGATCGAGCGAACCCTGCCTGAGGCCCTCAGAAAAAACAATAGCAAAGAGGCGCTTCGAACGCTTGCTCAAAACCCAACCTGGCTGAAAAGGTTTCTTCAAACGGCGTATGACAATCAATTGCTTCTTGCCTTTGGTGAAAACGCAGGAATTGATCGATCACAGTCCTTTGCCCAGCAGGTACGTCAAGTACGGCAGTGGTTCGACACATCACCACAAAACACCTCTCTATGTGTGGAGGGAAAAGATCTCCTGATCCTTCCACAAGAAGTCACAAGGCTCTCCAATCTCAGATGTCTCCATGTACGCGATTCCCAGCTCACTGAGCTTCCCGACCTGAGTTCTCTCACCAGCCTTGCACTTCTCTATATCTACAATAATCAGATTGTCGAACTTCCAGATCTGAGTTCACTTGCCAAGCTTCGACTTCTCAATGTCAGTGGGAACCTGCTCACCAGTTTGCCCGATACTCTCTTTCAGCTGCCCCAGATTACTCGAATACTGACAAGCGGGAACCCACGTCTCATCATCCCGGCAGAACAACAACCATTGATTGATGCGTTTCGTTCCAGAGGAGGGGAGTTGCTCTTGCGAAAAGAATATCTGATAACTATCTCTGGGTCCTTATGTACAAGGTATTGACAGCTCGTCGTCCTTTCAAGCATCGGACGATGTACGCCACATGCCCTCTGATCAACAGTCTGCCACCACATGGCAAGGACGAGAAGTAACGCACGAAGAGGCTGGTCCGGTACTAGAGGTCCTGAGCAGTGCGCACATCATGGCGCAGGTTCTGTCCTTTTTGCCTCCGGCTGACATGAGTCGTTCAGCGGTGGTATGCCATTTTTTTCGTGTTGCGAAAGCTCTTGTCGATGTTGAACAAGCTAGAGCCTTAGCTTTGGCATTTGGGCTTCCGCAAGAGTTCTCATTCAGGGTAGAAGGGTCTCCTTGCCGTCCTCTCGACGAGTCTGATCCCATCGTTGTGCGACTCATACAGATCGAGCGAACCCTGCCCGAGGACGTCAGGAAACAGAATAGCCGGGAGGCACTTCGTGTGTGGAGGGAAAAGAGCTCCTGTTCCTCCCCAAAGAAGTCACACGACTCGTCACTCTCCGATTCCTCATTGTGTGCGATACCCAAATCACCGGTTTGCCGGATACGCTTTTTCATTCTCGAGGGGGCTGCTTGTCCGTGTACAAGCACGTTCTCCCCATCGCTCGTCCAAAGGTATATGGCTGTGGTCCCGTCTTTGCGTCGTGGAGAAGAGGCGGTTTAGACGGGGCGATTGTATAAGCGCGGGAGGAAACATAGTTGGTCGGCCTCAGTATAGTTAACCGATCCTGAGTAGAGGGATCGCGAGCATGTGCGCTGTGCAAAGACAAATTAAAAGCATTATGTTGGTATAAATTTTACAACTATATATACTTTATATAGTTTCTAGGCCTTTTATAACTATTTATTAGGAGTCTATGAGTATTCATGTTCCGACTATTAACAACCCGCCTTCCTTTCAAACAACGGAAGATGTACGCAGCATGCCCTC
>CAYPCN010000050.1:0-1918 GCA_964409235.1 uncultured bacterium | reverse complement strand
CGCTGGGAACGAGAGGGTAAACGTAGGATCTATTGAGCATATCTTTATCAACGATGCTAGGGCTTACGGCTAGCGCTACGATCAAGCACATAAACTCATCATTCACAAAAATCTCATCATCACTCATCCTGCTATTCATATATTTTCTAAAAACGGTACTATACATGACTACCGTCTGCTGCTCGAAAAAATCTCATACGGTATATCGCCCTCGGAGACCCGAAAAAACGACTCTTTTCCAGGTTGTCAAAAAGCATTACTCAACATGGAACCGAAATAGCAAAGAACCTGTTCCACGCTATGTTGACAACGAATTCCAGAAGTATCTTGGGTGCGGTATTTTAGCCAAGGGTTTTGCGTGCGCACACTGCGATGGCTGCCAGAAGGATTTTCTCATCGCCTTTTCCTGTAAAGGCCGAGGAATCTGCCCTTCGTGCAACAGCCGTGCGATGGTCGAAACTGCAGCCCACCTCGTGGACAACGTGCTGCCTCGCCTCCCCTTTCGACAATTTGTCTTGAGTTTCCCAAAACGAATTCGACATTACTTGGAAACTCACACTCTTCTTCAAGCTGTTCTCAAAATCGTCGTCGAAGAGATACGCACAAGGCTTATCGCCTGCAGTCCTGCTGTAATTCATCCTCAAATCGGCGCCATCAGTTTTATTCAATATTTCGGCAATACTCTCAACTATCATCCCCACCTTCATCTAATCGTTGCAGACGGTATTTTCGGTGGAGAAACAGGTTTACAGTTTTATGAAGCGATACTTACCCCTGATGACATTGTAGACACTCAAGATTGTATCCAAAACCGCGTGTTGCGCCTCTTGTGCCGTCGAGGTTTCTTCAGTAAAGAAGAGGTAGAGAAAATGCTCTCCTATGATCAGAGCGGCTTTTCTCTTGATGCCAAGGTCAGAATTGAATCATGGGACAAAGATGGGCTCGAGCGGTTGATACGGTACTGTGCAAGACCTCCCTTTGCAAGCGAAAACCTCCGTTGGCGCAGTCACATGCTCTCCTACCGTTTTCCAAAGCCTTCTCGCACTGGGCAGTTATCGATGCAACTCGAGCCGTTAGATTTTTTAGAACGAATTTCTCGCTTCATTCCTTATCCAAGACGCCATAGGCGTCATTATCACGGCATTTTTGCTCCCAGTTCCCCTATGCGAAAACTGCTTGTTGCATCTGCGCAAAAAAGGGTTGAGACTGCACGTCTAGAGGTGCAAGAGGCCGTCGAAAAGGCCTCGAGAAGCTGGGCCAAACTTATTGCACGGATCTACGAAGTGGATCCCCTCACCTGCACAGGCTGTGGCAAAAAAATAAAAATTACTGCTTTTATTACCAATGAAGCCCAAATACACCGTATTCTGAGGGGCATTGGCTGGCCCGTTGTTGTTCCGGAATTTGATCCCCCATACGATCTTGTGAATTGGGATGTCTGTGATTTAGTACCTTATACTCATGATGGGTTCCCTGAGCCAGAGCAACAGGTTCATTACGATATAGGACCGGATCCACCTCATTGTGAGGACTTCTTCGACTCACCCCACTGGGAAGACTGATCTTTTGGTCAAAGCTAAGCACCATTTGTGAATAAGTGAATGAACCGCACCCTTATTGCCTCAAATAGCAAAAATTAAACAAATTTCTTCTCACAAATCGCAAAACACCAGAAAAACTATGCAAAAAAACAAAATCAAAGACCTTTTGGTAAGCCAATTCAAGCCCTTCTCCACGTTTTCCCCTTCCCCCCAAACGGGAAAAACGCGGAGAAGGGCTTGAATTTCCTATCCTTAGATTCCTCGAGTAGAGAGCTCAACAGAGTAATTCTTAAGTTTTCAGTTGTGTGACGGGTACGGAGAAATAATGGTGGTGTCTCGAGCCCTATTTTTCAGCTAAAATGTGTATACAACTCGCT
>CAYPCN010000049.1:0-2083 GCA_964409235.1 uncultured bacterium | reverse complement strand
TGTCAAACGACGCGCTAAAATCCCCCACCTGAAACGCTGAGAATTGGCGTTGGCATCTCTTTAAACTTAAAGAAATCGATTAAATTTGATTTGCTATGCTAGTTCTTTTTTTAAAGGAGCAGCATGTGTTGAAACGAGGAGAGATTCGGATGATCAAAGAGTATAAAGAACAGGGGATGAGTATCCGCGCGATAGCGCGGAAGCTGGGGCATTGTCCCAAGACGATACGCAAATACTTGAAAATGGAGGGGGACAAGCCTCTACGAAAATTGCGACCCTCGTCGGGGTCGAAAGTCGATCCGTATTTGCCCTATCTTGCCAAGGTGTTGAGCGAGGATTATGAGATCCCTTCTACGGTGTTGTTCGAGCAGATTCGGGCTATGGGGTATGAGGGGAGTTTGCGTCGGGTTCAGGAAACGATTGCCAGACATGATTTGCGATCTCGTGCGCGGAACGAAGAGGAGCTGATACGGTTTGAGACGGCACCGGGGCGACAGCTTCAAGTCGATTGGATTGAGTTTCCCAAGCAGGGGTTATCGGCATTTGTGGCGACGCTTGGATATTCGAGAATGTCGTATGTGGAATATGTGACAAACGAGAAGCTTGAGACCCTGATCGCCTGTCACGTCAATGCATTTGCATTTTTCGGAGGTGTTTCTCACGAGGTATTATATGACAACATGCGTACGGTAATTCTTGAACGCAATCTCTATGGGAGAGGAAAGCATAAATTCCATCCGATGTTTGCGGACTTTGCCAAACACTATGGGTTCAAGATCCGAGTGTGTAAACCCTACCGTGCCCAGACCAAAGGGAAAGTGGAGCGGTTCAACCACTATCTTCGCTACAGTTTCCACAAACCGCTGGTGGTGCAGCTGAGATTGATGGGGATCGTTGCGGTGACGCCGGAACTGGCCAACGCCGAAGTGCTTCGCTGGCTGGACCGTGTTGCCAACTGTCGGCTCCACGCCGAAATCCTCCAGCGCCCCTGCGATCTCATCGCGCAGGAGCGCGACGCGATGGGCTTGATCCCCAGAGCCTACGAGGGGATATTGCCTTCTCGAACTGCAGCGCAGCAGCAGGAGCGGAATGAACGTTCACGAGAAAAACAACGTATCGAGATCCCGATACGTGATCTGAGCCTGTATGACCGCTTTATTCCGAAGATGGCAATGGTTACGGTGCCGTTGGTCTATTTGGTAACTCACACAGGAGGGAGATGCGCATGAGCGTCATAATCGAAACCTACTGCAAGACACTGGGGATGGCGACATTGGCACAGGAGTATCACAATCTTACGATGCGCGCGGCTAAAGAGAACTGGAAAAGCAGCGAACTGCTTGAAGAAGCGTTAAAAATAGAGGTTGAAGGGAAAGCCAGACGATCGCAATCGACGTTGCAGAAGATGGCATCATTTCCTGCCCTTAAACGTCTAGAGGATTACGATTTCAACCATCCCATCGGAATCAACCGACGTCAGATAGAAGAACTCTTCACTCTGAACTTCGTTCAGAAAAAAGAGAATCTTCTCCTTCTAGGACCCTCGGGTGTGGGCAAGACCCATTTGGCCATAGCGCTGGGGATGGCGGCAGTCCAGAAACGAATCAAGACCAAATTCATCACTGCCGCCGATCTGCTGATCGGACTGCACCGCGCCAAAAAGGAGAAACGATACGAGAGTTATCTCCATCAGGTCCTCATCGGGCCTCCGCTGCTTATCATCGATGAAATGGGTTACCTCCCTATGAGCCGGGATGAAGCACACCATCTCTTTCAGGTCATCGCCAAACGGTATGAACGCGGAAGTATCATCCTCACCTCCAATCTCAACTTCTCCGAATGGGGAACGCTGTTTGGAGGGGATAAAGTCGTCACAGCTGCTGTACTGGATCGACTGCTGCATCACAGCCACGTCCTTCCCATTCAGGGGGAAAGCTACAGACTCAAGGAAAAACAGCAAGAATACTATTCAGATTTATTTCAGACAAGGAGTGAAAAAAACGAAAAAATCGACTAGAAAAGCCCTAAAACTTAAACGGTGAGAAATGCCATCAGGTGGGGGATTTTAGCGCGTCGTTTGACA
>CAYPCN010000048.1:0-2209 GCA_964409235.1 uncultured bacterium | reverse complement strand
TCTTAGAGTAAATCCTAGATATACTCAAAAATTCGTTCTAATTTCCTAAGCCCTGTATTTCTGTAAGTGCAACGTGATAATGTCCCCACTAAAACTTAGTTGAAATGTCCCCTCCCCGTATCATCTCCTCCCAACGTTTGAGAAAAAGAATTGCAGTAAATTTTTTGAATTTTCCCTCACCCTAGGGTGAGGGAAAAGAGCAAGATACCGGCTTAGAAATCGGGAGATACTGGTCGAGGGGACATTTCTATTTTGCGTTGACAGAGAGGATATATACGAGCTAAGGTTCATCTCTCTCTTCAACATTGACAGTACAGAGTGTTGTACACGTCGGTAAGCAGCTTCTTACTATAGGTAGTATCATGCGTTGGCTTTTTGTATTGAGCGGTGCTTTGATCCTTCAGATTCTTTCTCTCACTATTGCCAACCACTCATTCTGTGACGAGTCTCCAGCCCATCCAATTGTCCTTGTCGTGGGGACGCGTCCTGAAGCTATTAAAATGATCCCAGTATACCAAGCGTTGAAGGCAAGAGGTCTTCCCATCTGTTTATGTGCAACAGGGCAGCATATTGAGCTGGTATCTGATGTTTTTTCACTTTTTGGAGTACGCCCAGATGTTGAATTGAAGGTTATGAGGCCTGGGCAAGATTTGTATTATCTGACGCAGACGCTGCTCACCAAGATGAAGGAGCTGTACAAAGAGATTAAGCCGAGTTTAGTCGTTGTTCAAGGTGATACAACATCAGCGATGGTCAGCGTTCTTGTGGCGTTTTATGAGAAGATTCCCGTTGCCCATATTGAAGCAGGGTTGAGAACGGGTAATATGTATGCTCCCTTTCCGGAGGAATGTAATCGCCGGATTATCACGCTGATTTCTTCATGGCATTTTGCTCCAACACCGCTGGCGGTCTCGCGTTTACGCGCTGAAGGGGTGCGAGAAGATTCCATTTTTTATACAGGAAACACTGTGGTAGATGCCTTGTACGATGTGCTCGAACGCATGAATCGAAAGGACATTCTCCCTTCTCCTCACCTTGTAGAGGCGCTTGACAATCAACGTATGTTGGGGCGGAAGATCGTGCTCCTCACAGCTCATCGTCGGGAATCTTTTGACGGGGGATTGGTTCGGATTTTCCATGCCATCAAACGAGTGCTCCTGCTCCATTCAGATATTTGTGTCGTCTTCCCTGTGCACCCAAATCCGGTGATCAGAAACGCGCTTGACGAGGTGGGGCTCGACTCTTTGCCAAATATTGTACTGACACCGCCTCTTGCATATCATGATTTGGTGTATGTGATGGACAAGGCTTCGGGTATAGCCACTGATTCTGGTGGAATCTCGGAAGAAGCGGTGAGCTTGCATAAACCCATGTGTATTTTACGCCATGAAACTGATCGGCCCGAAGCTCTCGAAGGAGGGAGCGCTCTGATCGTGGGAACCGATGAAGACAAGATTGTCTCAGGAATAGAATGGATGGTTGAACGTTGTCCCATAGACGGAAGCAAGAGAGGATCTCCTTTCGGAGATGGCACGTCGAGCCAGAGAATCGCGGATGTTCTAGAACAAGCGTTTCTGAAGAGGGTGGAATAACAATGTGGAAAACTGCCTGTTTGTGCTTTTGCACATGCATGGGGATGCTTCTTGTGGCCTCTGCCGAGGACCAAGGCGTAGGTGAAGTTGTTCTCGGAGGTGGGGCTCCGCTGCGCGTGTTGGTCGGCAGCCCTATCCGGCAGAAACCACAAATCCTCAAAGAATTTTTGGATTCTTTGAGCCACGTATCATGCAGAACCTGTTCGTTGGACTTTTTCTTTATTGATGACAATGTGGTTGAGGAGTCTCACAGTTTATTACGGCAATTTCAGCAGGATCGTGGAGCGTGCTGTTCTATCGAGGGACCAGAACGGTCAGAGAGCGGTTCTGAGTATGTCTGTACTGAGGTCACCCATATTTGGAAGGAAGATACGATTTGGAAAGTAGCGGCTTTTAAAGACCGCATCATTGAAAGAGCGAAAAGCAATGGGTATGATTATCTGTTTCTTATTGATTCAGATATTGTTTTGCATCCGAACACCATTGAGCAATTACTATCAGATCAAAAAGATATCGTATCAAATATATTTTGGACTCGGTTTTCTCCTGATAAAGATATATTGCCCCAGGTCTGGTTGACAGATACGTATACTCTGGAGAAATTCGAAGATTATGAG
>CAYPCN010000047.1:0-2507 GCA_964409235.1 uncultured bacterium | reverse complement strand
GGTAAGCGAACTCAGATCCGGAAGTTCGACGATCTGATTCTTGTAGACATAGAGACGGCCAAGTCTAGTGAGAGGACTCAGGTCGGGAAGCGCAGTGAGTTGGTTGTTGCTGACATCGAGGCAGTGGAGATTGGTTAGTTGTGCGACTTCTTCTGGAAGGATCAGGAGATTTTTCCCTTCCAAATTTAGATGAAGTACTTGCGGTGATGTGGCAAGCCACTGTCGTACGTGACGTACCTGCTGCGCAAAGGGCTGCGCTGGGTCAATTCCTGCCGCTTCACCAAAGGCAAGAAGCAATTGATTGTCATACGCCGTTTGAAGGAATCCTCTCAGCCAGGTTGGGTTTTGAGCAAGCGTTCGAAGCACCTCTCGGCTATTGTTTTTCCTGAGGGCCTCGGGCAGGGTTTGTTCGATCTGTATGAGTCGTGCGATGATGGGATCAGACTCGTCGAGAGGACGGCAAGGAGAGCCTTCTACACTGAATGAGAACTCCTTCGGAAATCCAAACGTTAGGGCTAAGCTTCGGGCCTGCTCAAGGTCGACAAGAGTTTTCGCGGCCCGAAAAGAATGGCATGCCAATGCTGAACGACTCATGTCAGCCGAAGGCACAAAGGACAGAACCTGCGCCATGATGTGCGCACTGCTCAGACCCTCCGTGACGGGATCCTGCTGGCGTTGTTCGCTCAGTATCTCAGCGTGTATACAAGGCTCTGTAGATCTCCCAAAGCACGTACGAAAGACATGTACGCATCCTCTATAGATTCTACACAGTATGTCAGGCTGAGGCAAAAAAGACAGAATCCGTGTCATGATGCGTCCATGGCTCAGACCCTCCGCGGTAGGATCCTGTTGGCGTTGTTCGCCTGTCACTTCCCGCTCTTGCCATGTGGTGGCAGGCTGCTGGGCAGAGGGCATGCTGCGTACATCTTCCGTTGTTTGAAAGGAGGGCGTGTCGACAAGAGCTTGTATATGAGGATCCATAGACACCAATATGGTAAAGATTATTGAGGCATTATACCAACTTCCCGCCTCTGGCATAAAACGCATCAATCAATGGCTGTTGCTCGGCCGGGATAACAAGAGTTGGATTCTCACGCGCAAATATTATACCAATCTGAGGAAGCTGAAAGAGCGCATCAGGCAAACGAGTGATTTGGGTATTGTTTGCATAGAGTATTTGAAGGTTGACGAGTGAATGTAGGTCTGGAAGCTCGGTGAGGCGGTTCTCATCGAGATAGAGTTGTTCGAGATTAGCAAGCGGACTCAGATCAGGAAGCCTGGTGAGCTGGTTCTCCCAGACATTGAGCCCTTCAAGCTTGGTGAGAGAACTCAGCTCTGGGAGGCTAGTGAGTTGGTTTCGACTGACATCGAGCCTTCGAAGATTGGTAAGCGAACTCAGGTTCGGAAGTTCGGCGAGCTGGTTGTTGCGCGCAAAGAGAACGATAAGCTGGGTGAGAGGACTGAGGTTTGGAAGAGCGGTGAGGCAGTTCTCATCGAGATAGAGTTCTTGAAGATTCGTGAGTGGACTCACGTCGGGAAGCTCGGTGATCTGGGAACCGCATACAGAGAGAACGAAGAGATTGGAGAGTCGTATGACTTCTTTTGGGAGGAGAAGGAGATCCTTGCTCTGCACAAATAGCTGCATTATTTGCGGTGATGTATCAAGCCAGTGTCGTACGTGGTGTACCTGCTGGGCAAAGGACTGCGCTGGGTCAATTCCTGCAGCTTCGCCAAGAGCAATGAGCAATTGATTGTCATACGCCGTTTGAAGAAACCCTCTCAGCCAGGTTGGGTTTTGAGCAAGCGTTCGAAGCTCCTCTTTGCTATTGTTTTTTCTGAGGGCCTTGGGCAAGGTTTGCTCGATCTGTATGAGTCGCGTAACGATGGGGTCAGACTCGTCGAGAGGACGGCAAGGAACACCCTGTATATTGAATGAGAACTCCTTCGGAAATCCAAACGTCAAGGCTAAGCTTCGGGCCTGCTCAAGATCGATAAGAGCTTTCACGGCCCGAAAAGAAGGGCATACGAAAGTGGAACGCGCAACATCAGCCGGAGGCAAAAGGGATACGACCTGTGCCATGATGTGCACATTGCTCAGGACCTCTAGTACTGGATCAGGTTCTTCGCGCGTTACTTCCCGCCCTTGCCATGTGGTGGCGGGCTGCTGGACAGAGGGCATGCTGCGTACATCTTCCGTTGTTTGAAAGGAAGGCGAATTGCCTATAGATTGTATATAGGGATCCATAGATACCTCAAAAATATTTAATTAAAGATACATAAAATATTATGAATATATAAATTTAATGCAAGTTAATTACACTAATCTATCCTGGCTTCTAGGTACAGAAGGGCAGGGGCTTGACTGACGTGGCCAACCATTCGGAATAGCAAGACCGAGCATGATGTACCTATTGCCCTTCACCTGAACAGCGCCCCTCCTCTGGAATGAAACGCACCGACCAATGGTCGTTGCTCTTCTGACAGGACGGGCAAAGGGTTGCCGAATG
>CAYPCN010000046.1:0-2592 GCA_964409235.1 uncultured bacterium | reverse complement strand
GCCCCAGGTCTGGTTGACAGATACGTATACTCTGGAGAAATTCGAAGATTATGAGACACCTTCCCGCAACGAGACCATGCGTCGATACCATGCCTTTATCGACATGTTAAAAAGCCCTGGACTGTATGAAGTGGGAGGGCTCGGAGCCTGCACGTTGATCAGTAAAGACGCTATAGCACGAGGCGTGAAGTTTCAACGTCTGCAAAACCTTACATTCTGGGGCGAGGATCGACATTTTTGCGTCCGCGCTGTGGCCTTGGGCCTTTCTTTATTTGTCGATACGCACCTTCCCGCCTGCCATATCTATCGCGAATCGTTGCTTCAAGGCGTTGGCCATTATAAATGGGCGTGTACGAACAATGCTCGGCTGCCCATTGTGCCACGTCCTCGTGTGACCCTTTCGATGTGCGTGAGAAACGAAGCTGATCGATATCTACGAACTCTCTTGCAAAAGGTCAGAACGTACATCGATGATGCGGTCATCATTGATGACGCGAGTACGGATACAACGCTTGAGATATGTCGGGAGCTTCTGACAGGGATACCTCTGCGCCTTATTCATAATGAGACATCAAAATTTTCGAGCGAGTGGGAATTGCGAAAACAACAATGGGAAGAGACAGTACGATCGCGGCCAGACTGGATCCTGAATTTAGATGCTGATGAAATTTTTGAAGATAGTATGGCAGCACAAATTCACAAGATGATTATGGCGAGTGATGTGGATGTGTATACATTTCGTCTGTTTGATATGTGGGATGAAACACATTATCGTGATGATCAATATTGGAGCGCTCATCGCCGATACCGCCCCTTTTTAGTTCGGTACAAGCCTGGGATTGTCTACCAATGGCGGCAATCTCCTCAACATTGCGGACGATGGCCGTATACGATAGAACAGTTTGCAGCACGCCCTTCAGAAGTGCGCTTGAAGCATTATGGGTGGGCTCGGCCGCAAGATCGATTGCAAAAGCTTCAGCGATATATGCAGCTTGACCCCGATGCCCGCTATGGATGGAAAGAGCAATATGACTCGATCTTGGATGAACATCCAAATCTTGTGGCATGGTCAGAGTGAATCTACGGCAGAGGTGGAAGGTGAACATGAGGAGGTATGGAATGCACTGGTTGTTGTTCATGCTGCTCGGCGTGTGTGTAGGCTTGCCTTCTTTAGAATCTCTGAGCCTTTCTGCTCCTCCCTGTGAGAGCGTACCACCGAAAGCGAGAGTCTTGATTGGGTGCGTGGTGCGTCAGCACCCGCAGATTGTGAGGCAATTTCTCTCCTCTGTATCCCAGCTTGCAGAGCAGACGTGCAAGCTCAGCTATTTTTTTGTTCAGGTATGCGCAGAAAAAGAATCGGGAGAGCTTCTGGAGGATTTTGCAAGGAGGACAGAAACGACGTGTACGATTGCGAAAGGGCGTCCAGAAGCGGAAAAGGAATCGTTATGGATATGGAAATCGGCTATGTGTAAGGACCAAATTTTAGATCATGCTCGCCTCGAGGCCTATGACTATGTCCTTCTCGTTGATCCTGAAATCCTTCTGCATCCCCATACGGTTGATCATCTCATTGGTATGAACAAGGATATCGTAGCGAATATTGTGTGGACGGCTGGCGTAGATGGGAGACCAGCTGTTCCCCAGGTGTGGCTTTCTGATTGCCACACTCAATTTGAAATAGCTATTCAAGAGCGGATTTCTCCTCAAGAACAGAAGAGGCGTGAATACGCTTTTGTGGAACGATTGTTGAAGCCTGGGCTATATGACGTTGGGGGCGTTGCTGGTTGTACTTTGATATCCAAAAGGGCGCTTGACAAAGGAGTGGGCTTTCGTCGTATTCACAATGTGACGTTTCAAGGAGAGGATTGCCACTTCAGCCTTCGCGCCGCTTCTATGGATATTCCCCTTTTCGTTGACACCTTTTACCCTGCCTATCGCATTACGAGCACTGCAAGTGGTTCCTAGCGCACCTGCTCTTCGCTCTTGAGTAGGAGAAGGGGCCGACTAGGATCTTTGTGGCCGGCTCTACCAGAACCCCCTCACACATATATGTTAGGACATATGGGCTTCGGCAAAAATCTCCCATTTCTTGTTGTTGCGCAATGCCTAACAAACACCTTTCGCCAATAGGAAGCCTGAGATGGAGTAATGAGGTAATAGATGTGAGAAACCCCTGACGGGCCTGCAAGGGCAAGTGAAAGACCTCTTCGAATAATCAAAGCGGCCAGAATGGCCTGACCCGAATACGTGAAGAATCGACCACGCCCAGCTCGGGTTTCAGGTTTTTGAAGCCAGATTTTGACAACGTCGTCAGAGAATCAAATGGGTACGTTGCCACGTTGAACGAGAGATTTGTTATACTCGGACCAGTTGCGAATGTGATAGCGAGATGGTTTTTTCTGCATAACTTTTAGCTAGAGGAGAATAAAGCTTTCGCCTGTAGGCAAGAGGTGTTTATCATCAATCTCCCAAGATACCATGTCACCCATATCAAGAGAAAAAAGGAGCGAATGTAAACAACTCCTGCCTAAAGGCAGAACTTTATGGTCAGCTAACAGGCTGCCACCTACGTGCAGTGTACGGTGCACGTTG
>CAYPCN010000045.1:0-3339 GCA_964409235.1 uncultured bacterium | reverse complement strand
TCCGTACATAAGGCCAGTCACTCCGTACATAAGGCCAGTCACTCCGTACATAAGGCCAGTCACTCCGTACATAAGGAAGAAATTCCCGAAGGTCTCTGGGCTCAATTGACTAAAATTGCACAAGCTGCTTCGTTAAAAAGGCGATTACTACCTAAGGAAATGGAGTCCCTTATTTTGCGACTTTGCCAAGACCATTGGTTAACACGAAGACAAATAGGTGAATTAGTACAGAGGAACCCTGATGGCCTACGTTCTCGCTTTCTAACATCAATGGTTGAGCATGGTCGTCTCCACTTGCGTTACCCAGATACGCCAAATCGTTCAGATCAGGCTTACAGAGCGGCGCCAGGAATCCAAATGAAGCGCCGAAAATGATCGTGCATAGGTCTTTATGGTACATTCAGCGCCTTCCCCACGGTCTTCTTATGTATCCTTAAGACTTGCTGCGATCTCCCGATAACTCATACCTAGAGCCCTCATTTTTTTGATCTTGGAAGCAAGCTTTTGATACACCGCTATTGTCTGTTCCACTGGAATTTTGATCTTTACCTCAAGGAGCGTCATGGTGCGAATTGGTCCCTTCCGAGTCCGCCATCTCATGGAAATGCCAAAATACGGCTTGAACCTCCAATGTTTAATGATTTGTATTAAAGACAGTTCGTGATTCTAGTTTTTATTCCGAGATTATATTGATCAATGCTCCTCTCCTTAAAAAGACAGTGGAGGAAAATCGTTATTTGTCTATGTTCGTGAAAAAACATTATGGATCGTATGGTTTGTTTTTCAAGCACGTGCAACATACACACTGCCATATTGTGGATTGCTTCAAGCGAGATGTCGTGGCTATTGGTATTTCCTTGGGGTAGGGAGAAAGGAACAGCCGGTGGTATCGAAGATATCTTGAGTTAGGATTGTATCTAAAAAAATATCCCCTTGTATGCCTGCTGTCATTTGATCCAAAACCTATGCTTCAGACGATAACGGGAAGAAATCCCATATACATCCTCTCTGCTTCACGGTGACACCGCCGCCTTCTTTTCTCTCCAAGACTCGCGTACGCTGAGTTTCTCTACGTCGTTTTTTTACAGGTCCCTCGATGCGAGACGTGGTGTGCTCCGAGTCTCCGATAACCATTGACAACCCTCTCTTCTGCAGTCTACCATGTGATCAATTGTATTTCTTCCAGCATCCCATGTCCATATGTGCCTTCAAAGGACTATGTGAATGGTATTGTATCTATTTTGACATGATTCAGTGAGCGAGCAAGGGGTTTTGGTGGCGCCATGAAATTTTTAATGTCTCGGAATGAGTTGTGCAATCTGGTCAATAGCGTGCAGAATATTGTCGCCCAGCGCACTCCGATGCCTATTCTCACCAATATCCTCGTTGATGCAACCGACTCCAATGTCACGCTGACAGCGACAGATTTAACCGTTGGCATTCGATGTTCGGCCACGGCCAAAGTGCTCGAGCCCGGCGCTACAACGGTGCCAGCGCGCCGTTTAGCACAATTATTAAAAGAGCTGAACGTTGCGTATATTGAAGTTTCGGCAAATGAAAAAGAGGTAAGTCAGATTGTCGCCGAGTCCGCTACATTCCGCTTGCACGGTATGCCAAAGGGGGATTTCCCATCTCTTCCAGATCTCTCCGGCGCCCAACGAGTACTTGTCAAACAACGAGATCTCAAAGATGCACTCTTTCGCACGGCCTTTGCTGTATCGCTGGAAGAAAGCCGATATGTATTCACAGGTGTCTCATGTACTGTCACAGAGGAGGCGGCGCTCTTTGTAGGAACAGATGGCAAGCGGCTCGCGAGAATGGCGGTGCCAGTCCAAGCGGAAGGTCGCCTTTCGTATAGCTGTATTATTCCGTCCAAAGCAGTTTCGGAGCTTGCCAAAAACCTTGCCGAAAGCGATGGGAATGCCACGATGTACTTGATGTCGGATAAGATCGCCGTCGAGTCCAACGACCGGCTTGTGTTGACCAAGCTTCTCTCCGGAGAATACCCCGATGTTGAGCGAGTGATTCCTCAGCAGTCGAATAGCGTGGTGGCCATTCATCGCGAAGAGCTGGCAGCACTGCTGCGCCAGGTTTCTCTCTTTATTTCTGAGGCGAATACTTCTGTCCGCTGCATGATCAATGAAGGGTCGCTTCAGCTCTCGGCGAATACCGCTGACATCGGAGAAGGGCGAGTTTCGATGGCCGTCAATTATGCTGGCCCTCGGTTTGATATTGCCTTCAATCCGCTGTATTTCCTTGATATTCTCCGCCACAGCTATGGAGAATATATCTACATGGGATTCCAAGATTCCTTTAACCCCGTCATTCTTTCTGATACAGAGTTTGGGACGACGCTCGAATCCTACCCCTCGCCTTTATTCATCCTGATGCCATTGCGGCTTAGTGGGTCCTAGAGAGGACAAAAAGAGAGGGCTCGCCTCCTCTTGCTCACGAGGTCCCTGGAGACTGTGTTCTCATGTTGAGAGCAAGGACGTGGTCAGTCTCATACCCACGTTTCAGCTGCTTCATCGTTGTCACCATGAGCGGACCCTTGCGGCCCATCAGCGAGAGGTAGAGACCAGCCCCAAGATAGAGGGCCGCATGCTTCCATCGTCCTCCAAGAGAACGTTCCGTCTGTGGTTCTTCGTGGAGACAGGCAGCGTGCGTTATCATGGCGACCACATCGCCGATGGCTAACTTCGCCTCGTTCCATTCTGTGATCGTCCATGCGCCGATATCAAAGCTATTGACAGTCGCAGGAGTGTATGTTCCAAAGAGGGACGAAATGAAATCAAAGCAACAGAAGGCAGGGTCTGGTCGACCCGAGCGAAGGAACGCCAGAAAATTTTGCTGAAGAAGCGGCGGAAGATCAACCTTGCTCGCTCTCCCAGTGCAACGGCCAATGAGAATGCTGATCGTACTCGCCTCAGTGGCAATGGGCAAGGCGGCGATGTCAAACCATTCTCTTGTATTCGAATAGAGCAACGTCTGGCAGTGGATAAATGACGCCTCGCGCATCCCTTCATATCCGATGAAAAGACGAGGACATTCTGGTACAATCCTCAAGAAAATGCGCGTGGCTTTGTTCGCGATTGGTACGTCCCCAGATGAAGGAATAGGGACGGGAGCTGTCACAGTTTCTAGAAGAGAACAACTGTTCTGAGAAGTGAGTGTTTGTATAGACATGTAATTCTAATTTTTGCATCGTCTATTATACATACTATAGAGAATTAAAGTGGAGCCGTGGTTTCTAGAGAGCCGGTAAGGAGAGGAGGGTGTTGGCCCATATGAGAGTGGAGTCTCTGCATGTCTGCCATTTTCGCAATGTGCGCTCACTCG
>CAYPCN010000044.1:0-3663 GCA_964409235.1 uncultured bacterium | reverse complement strand
TACAAATATGGACGGCATACCATTAAATAATAGTCTTTACGTTTTGCATAAAACTGTATAGATCCCTGTTTGATAGCTCCGGATTGTTGATAAGGGTTACGAGAAGGTCTTTGTTTTTAACAAAACCACCCTTGTCTGTAGCATTTTGTGCCCACTCCTTCTGCTTGGCCACCCACCATGCCTGGCTTCCTTCCTGTGGTTCTTGAGATTTGGGTATCGAGCCCGGTATCGGCGCTCCTGCATTTCCGGCTGAGGGAGAAGTGAAGGGTAGTATGGAAAACAGCGCCTGTAAGTTAACGCCTGTTGTTGATTCACAAGTAATCGACTGATTCGCTGACGTTGTCGGATCGAAATTGCACGTAAACGGAATAAGGATAATAGGTTGTCCAGGAAGGGTTTTTTGTTGTAGTTGGGCGATGACAGCGCATAAGTCCGTTGTCCCAAAGATTTTGACTTTTTCCTTGGGCGTTTCGTTGTGGAATAAAGGCTTTCTATTGGCATCTTGTGACAAAGGTCTCGCCGGTACGAGAGCAGAGGAAGGAACAGTCTTCGAGTGCTCAGCGAGCACAGCACTTACGTCCGTTCCCGGTACCTTGGCTTTCCAATTGGTAAATTCAACTTGAGGGTCTGAGACTCCGCTCCATGGTGAAAAGTGTACGTTCCTCACCATCTCTCCTGGCTTGTATAACCGCCACCCTCCCGAAGACAATGTGAGAAAGTGCTGTGCGGCGCCCGGTCCTGTGTAGATCATTTCTTCGAACGTTTTCCCTCCAGGCGGAGAGCTGAGAGTATATGGAACATCAAATCCCTGTGGGTGAGGTGCTAGTACATAGACATTCTCCGGAAGGGCAAATTGTTCGTGAGAAAAGGCACCATGGGAATTTAAGGTCACTACATGCTGTAGAGGATCGCTGATAGTATGGACAGCAGCCGCGGATGTTGTCGCGACTGCTGCTGGTTTTGGAGAATGTTCTTGGAATAAAGCGTCCAAGGACTTCGCCTGCCTTTGTGCAAAATCTTGTTGAAATTTCGTCTGGTTCTCAGCAATATTGGCAATGCCGGCATCAATAAGAAATCTATATAGGTCTTTATCGAGCACTCGCCTATCGGCAATGGCTTCTCGTATGATCTTATCTTTCTTGCTCTGCTCAGTAGCATGATGATACTTGGCCGTCAGCTTTTGGATACTCGTTGCGCTGAAAAACTCCTGAACAATCATTCCTCGTTTATCGAGCATGTCTTGAGACATAGTCTGGTCCCACCATCTTCCATCATGGCGAATGCCGACGGCAGTAAAGAAATCGAAAAGGTCGAGGTTTGAGAGGGAGGAGTCCTCGATGAGAGCTCTGAGCAACGCTGCATTTGCTTCTTGTTTGAATTGGTTCGCGTTCTGTTTCCACTCGTTCTGCTTCTGCGCAAGGTATTGCATCTTGTAAAAATCGACAATCGTGCACCCTCGTGCCTTCGTAAATGCCTCGCTCAATTGGGTGGGAAGTCCAGTTTCTGCATCACTGAAAAATCCTCCTGATCTTCGAATCGTATGTTTCATCAGAAATTGATACAGCTGTTCATCTGATATGGAGTCGTTCTCGATCAGTCCTCTGAGGAGAGTGATGTTTTGTTCGAAGCCCCGACCTCTTCCCCCTATTAAGGCATTGCTCTGCCACTGCCGGCCTGCTTCCTCCAATACTTGGTCTACCGAGGGTTGTGGTGCTGCTGCCTGCTGGGCAGAAGGCGTTGCACTTGCTGCAGGGGGGGGCTGACTTGGCTGGAAACAATCTTGAAAGGCTCGAAATAGTTCCTCATTTGGAGAGTAATCCAACACAGCAAACGTGATTTTTTTAAATCGTCCCTTGAATTCATCACTTTTGAGGATCGCGGGCAACAGGGTAAGCATAGCCGTTCTATTGTGGTGATCAGCATCGTCAAAAGCGCCGCAGCCAAAGGCTCCCAGCACAATACTGTCACAGCCTGCCTGCACGGCTCCTCGTAAAATATCGAGAAGCTTTTGCTCCATTCTCCTTTTAAACTCAGGAGACGTGGCAAATTTTTGAAATTGGCTGATTCCAGTACCGTGAAGTGACTTCTGGTCCTGCCTATAACTTCCGTCCTTTGTGTTAAGACAATAAGCTGCATGTGAAATGAGTGTGATCTGGAAAGGCTTGTCCCTAAAAGCATAGCCGTCTTTATGCGACTTGCGAAATACGGTTACACCTCTGGAAACGGCCACCCTCTCTGTCTCTGGGAGAGGATAGGGTAGTGCTTCAAGCGCCAGATGGGCGTTTGTGCATCGGAAAATACATTCTTCTTGAGCTCCTGAGCCGTCCTCGACGCCTCCACCACGCGAATAACGGCAAGCCATATTCAATACCGCTGGTCTCATTCCTTCGTCTACCAATGCTTCGGCGGCATCAAGAGAATCCTTATTGTGCACTTCTACGCTCGTTGCCGTATAGGGTGTCGACGAGCCGCTAGAAACAGGTTGTGAAGTATCCAGAATTTGAGTTCCTTTCTTCAAAGCCTGCGTAGAGCCCGCATTAGGCACGAATGTGAGATCCCCAATCTGATACCCTGTTTGGCACGCTGTCTTTGTACCGGTATATACTTGTTGACGAAGCTCCTTTTGTTTTGGTCTATTGTTCTCTTTCAAAGCGGTCTGAAATTGCGCGTTCCAGCTGTTAGCATCATGTTGGACGTATTCTACCCCGGATGAGGAGCTAGATAGCTGGTCAAACATCGCAGGGATGGTCAGAGATGCAGCCCCCTGTTTCTGGACAAGAGGAGGTTGTGCCTCCGTAGTCGTGCTGTCATGCCCTTGAGAGTCGCTTCCTGGCGGTTGGTTTTGAGGTGCAGCCCCCTGTTTCTGGACAAGGGGAGGTTGTGCCTCCGTAGTCGTGCTGTCCTGCGCTTGTTGGCTGCTTGCTGGCGGTTGGCCTTGAGATGAAGATGCAGACGAATCCTTCTGTCGACCTGTGTTCAGAGCCTGGTCGTTCGACTTGGAGACACTCCTGTCGAACAGGGACTGCAGTACCGCGATTATCCTCGGACTGGAAGTCTGTGGTAGAGCCGCTTTTTCGGGAACAGATTGAACCTTCGCCTTCAGCTGGCTCATCCGATCGGCCTGTCCTTTCTGGCTGTCGCCAATTTGGTTTTTATACGCCTCTTGAATCCGGTCAATATCGCTCGTGTCCGCATTGTTCAGTACTTGCTCCAAGGACGCACTTGTGATCTTCATACCAAGGGCCCATGAAAGCTTGATTCTAGAGATAAGCCGACCAAGAAAGGTCCCTGTTTTTTTCCACACCTTGGCTACATCGTCTGCAGCAACCTGCTTCCCGTTGAGCACTACCTGGCTGGCAGTACTGCTGGTCCCTTCTGTTGACATGCCTTTCTCCTTGTCTAGGTCAGTCGCTGCATGGGTATGAATGTGTAACAATTGTTACACATTTAGCCGAGGACTGTGGTATCGAGTGGTTTTTCTCTATGTACTACGTCACAACGTCAATGTAAAGAATTGTTTGTAAGAGCCCATACAAGGTTTTTGGAGTCGTCCGCTAGTGAGACGGAGGAAAGGATGAGAGAGTGGCCGTTGTAGCTAGTTGTATGCCCAGCCACTCTTTGTCATGGGGGTATGTTGCGGCCGCCAAAGTTGATGTGGTCCTC
>CAYPCN010000043.1:0-4202 GCA_964409235.1 uncultured bacterium | reverse complement strand
ATCATCTGATCCCCTTTGATGACCACTAACGCAAGGTCACCTGAATGCGGATGAGGGTCTATGCCCGTCACAGCTTGCTGGATCTCGATGTTACGGGCGCGAACAGCTTCTTGTAGCTGAGTAAATTTTGGAGCCAGTCTTTCCCCTTGCCGAAAATGTGTCGGCAGATGCGGGCGGCCACCTCCGCCGCCAAGATTCGACTTGGAAGTAACCTCAGGCGTCGGAAAAAGGAGTAGTGGGCGTTCAGGCATCCTTCACCTCCGGTTCGTCCTGTTGAGCCACGGTGACTGATCGGGCGGACCAGCTCTGGAGGGTTTTGGACACGATATCCTTCATGTCGGCATTCGGTTGTTCGAGCACATACTGGCGGAACACGGTCGTGCCGAATTCTTCGACTTCGGCGAAATTCGACCCCTGGAGACGTTTTGCCAAAGTGCCAGGCGCGTATCCCAAAGATATCTTGATCCGGCGTTCGAACTTTTCGAACCACTCTGTCAGGCGAGCCCGGGTCGGGCCAGGCAGCGTCATGCGCACCTGGAAGCGTCGCCATACCGCACGATCCAGCAGTTCGGCATGATTGGTTGCCCCGATGACCATGACATGGCTAGGCAGGTTGTCGATCTGCATGAGCAGCGAACTCACCACGCGTTTGATCTCACCGGTTTCGTGCAGATCACCGCGTTCCTTGCCGAGGGTTTCAAACTCGTCGAAAAAGAGGACGCATTTCCGAGTGGATGCATACTCAAACAGTTTTTTCAGGCGGACAGCGGTCTCACCCAGGTATGTACCCACGACGCTCTCATAACGAACCACAAGCAGTGGAACCACCAGTGCTTCTGCAATGGCCTCGGCCAACGACGTCTTGCCATTGCCCGGCGGTCCGATGAGGAGCAGGCGGTTGCGGGGCTCCAGGTTGTATGACCTGAGCAGGTCGGTCCTGTGCTGTTCCTGGATCAGGCCCTGGCAAATCTGCTGCACCTCATCCGGCAGGATGAGATCCGAGAGTTTTCGTTGAGGCATGACCTCATGGAACAGGTTGCCCATGCGCTGATCCAACATAGGGCCACCGCCATTGGTAACGGGACGCTCAATCGGTGCGGTATTGAGCATCTCTTCGAGCTTCTCGGCCAGCACCTTGTGCTGCTTGGTCCGCTCTTCGGCGATGATCGCCTCGACGACTTTTCTAAATGTGGCCTTGTCGCCCCGTATGCCGGATTGGACAAGGCGAATTAGTAAATCCGCTCTTGCCATTATTCGCCTCCCATTCGTGTTACTGCCTGGTCGTACCACATGAGCAGCTTGGGATCTTCTTCAAGGACGTTGTTGGGGATCTTATCGGCCACGGCGACGATGACGGCGTAGTCGCGTTCCTGCCAGGCTTTCTTGAATCCGGCGCGGACAGCTTCCAGGCGGAAGACCTTGAGTTTCTTTTTGACCTCTTTGTATTCCTCGAACTCCTTGAGCAGTGCCTTCTCGCGCAGTTTCTCCAGGTCGCCTGCCTTATTGGGATCGGGCACGTACCAGCGGTCGCGGGCCTTGGCGACCAAGGTTGGGTCGTCCTTGGGCAGGTTGCGCAGCTCTTTCCAGTTGGTAGAGAGGTAGGCGTGGATCTGCTCGGGCACCGGGCCTTTGCCGTCATAGCGTAAAAAATTTTGCTCCAACAACGTCGAAAGTTCTAGCGATGACTCGTTTTTGTTCCACGCACGCTGTGTTTCCTTGATGAATAAAGGGTGAATATCTTGATAGGTCTGAGGCTTCTCTTTTATTACTTGTCTCAGCCACTGAATGGCTGAAGCTTCATCAGAGACGAAAAGAGATGCTTGGACAAGTTGCTGCGATGTCATTTTCTTGCGGTCATATTCTGCGACTTGCTCAGAAAGAAAATACATCCCATCCCTATCAATGAAACGCTGTGACAAGCCGACTTGGAACTCTTGGCTGGAGATGGGTACTGGGTATCCTTTTCTGACGTAATAAGCCACCATCTGGTCAAATAGAATACGGGGATCTCTTTCTGGAATCATTTGCAGCATTCCCCCATGCTGCTTAATCACCGGGAGATAATTGAGGTGTGTGCGAACAAAATCCCAGACACCTTCTTCAGTTGCTGCCTCTTGTTCGAATCTTTCCTCAAGACCACCATTGGGTTTATATGCCGTAATAATCAGATCTTGCTTAACGGCCGTTGGTGTCATCACTGCTTTGAATGAATGCTGTTTCTTATCGAGGCTAGCGACATTCGCGACAACGAAACCACAACGCTCTAGCGCTGTTTGGATGGCATTCCAAACTGATGCTTTAGTATTGGAGAACTCTACGGTTATCCAATGACCAGGTTTTAAAACCCTGTAATACTCTCGAAAGCAAGACTCCATGAGATGACGGTAGTCTTCGACACTTTTCTTTTGCGATGAGCTTACAATCGCTTCTTGTGTCTGATTGGTGAGTACGCCTAAAAATGCCTCCCAGAAAAAATTGAGCTCGGAATAATCGAAATTGTGTCCAAATGGTGGGTCGGTAAATATGTAATCGATTGAGTTGTCCGGCATGTTGCGCATGCAATCAGCGCTTTGAGTAGAGACAACCTGGCCACGTGATTTGGATACAGGAATAGATAGGCTATCGCCAATAGTCTTGGCATTGCGCTCAAATGTTCTTAAAACGTGGGGAGGTGTTATCAAAGAGCTTACATAGAGTGTTCCTGACAGCGGGCCGCCGCCTTTTCTGTCGGCACGGAACCTGCGCATTCGCGAGGCATATGGCAGAGATGATGTCAAAGCGAACATAAGCAGTAATCTTATGTTCGAATCAGTGACGGAATTGATTTTGTCGATGAGTAGCGCAACAAAGAGGTGCTCACGCGTGGTGAAAAACTGATGTATATGGGTAATTCCTATGCCAAGATTCCGCTGCGTTTCTTTTCCATGCATCATCTCAACGCGAGGGAGGCTGATAGTTTCCAATAATTTTTCAGCCTTTTGAATTGCTGCCAAATCGTCACTATCAACTAATTTTTCGTGCCTTGTTGTTCCTACCGTATAGTTAATTATTACGGGGACAATTTTTGAAATCTTAACTGGCTCGCGAAGAACAGGATCGTATGTATTTGTAAAAACGGTTTCCCATTTCCCTTCTGGCACCGCAGAGTCACATGATGGACATCGGATTTCGCTATACAGAGAATCATTCGCCTCATCTACAGCGACTTCGTAATAAGTCGTTTCGTGACTGCATTCCGGGCACCTTATAGCATCAGAGTAAATCGTGAACTCGACTTGACCCTTTTGATTTCCTCTATGACTATAGGCTTTATGCTCAAGAGCCTTACGATCCCGGACCTTCCATCCATTGTGATTTGTGGCATAAATATCGCCATAATCCTTTTCTAATTCACCGCAAATACGCCTCACTTCCTTCGTGAAGGAAAGGCTGGAAACCGGCCTCAGAAGGCTGCTGGAAATAAAGGACGCTATTGGTGATAGGTCTGAAAGAATGACCTTTCGTTCCCCAATCGAAGCATCTTTTACAGATGGGGTGCGTATACTCCCAAGTTCACCACATAATGCACCAGCCACACCTGTCATCCCGGTGCCGCAAAAACCGTCGAACACAATGTCTCCCGGCTGCGTGTAATGGAGGATGTAACGCATGATGGCCTTGTGGGGCACCTTGGTGTGATAGGAGTGCGCGTTGTAAATGGGGTCGTTTTTCCCCTCGCTCACGTCGGCCGCAAATGGCTCACGGTGATAATGATAATCTTCGGGCTGTTTCGGCTTCTGCGCCTCCCATTCGGCGATGAAGTCGGCGATCCACGGGTTCGGACAGGCGGTGTAATACGGCGGATCACTCAGGTTCAGGATGTCTTCGTCGCTGCCGATGGGAAAGCCTTCGATCTTGCGAAACTCCGGGTCCTGCAGTTTTTTGCGCAGCTCCTCGGTAAAGTGGGCGCGGCGGGCCTCATCGTTCTCGAAGGTCATGCCGAGGCAAGTCACCGGGCCGGAGGGCTTCTGCGGCTCTTCAAGCAGCGAGTCGAACAAACTGGTTTCTTTCATCTTCATAATCCTTGGCTTTCGTCTTGTGTCTCAGCTTGGTCACTTTGCGGGTGACCAAACTCGGCGAAGTTGGTCACTCGCTTAGTCACTCTTATTCCATGACGATCCGCACCTTGGCCGGGTCCTTGCCCTTGGTGAGCTGATCGATGT
>CAYPCN010000042.1:0-4698 GCA_964409235.1 uncultured bacterium | reverse complement strand
AGACATGAATGCGGCAGAAAATATTTTGGCCCTCGGACTAGATGGCCTGGGCGTACGCCCTAGAAGCCTCTGCCTTTAGGCAGTAGAGTAGTCACTCGAAAGACAGGTCATCACCAATTCAATCGAGAAGAAACGGCGTACTCATTGTTTCTGGAAGGAGACAAGTCTGATGCACCAGAACCACCTTACGCCGACGAAGCTTTAGAGATCACACCATGGATCGTCGTTGAATACTCGTCACCCCCAATGTATTCAGCACGGAACGAATACTCACTGTCAGACGTCTTCTCGTACACTTCCATACCCTCGAGAGCGCCGTGGTGAGCGAATTCCCACGCAAGACGCTTGTCATCGCTGACACCCTCCCCTGAAAAGACGCCGATCACCTTATTTTCTAAGAAAAGATGAAATTCTCCCGACGGCTGCTTCGTGACAGTAAAGACATTGGTCTGCACCTCTTGCCCAGGGATCTCCACGTGCTGCACCGCACGGAATCGCTGATCTCCAAGTGAGGTGACAATCCATTGTGTCGTAAATTGCAGCACGTCAGGACTCATTGAGAATGTCACACGGCCCGAGCCTGTCCATTCTCCTTCGTGAAAGAGAAAATGCGTAGTCAAAACATGAACCTCCGACTATAGACACTTTGCGTAATTCCAAGAGCCGCCATGGTCGCAGCCATCGACGACCCTCCATAGCTCATCAACACCAAGGGCACCCCCGTGATGGGAAAACATCCAGACATCATCCCAATATTCACGAGGACGTGCACGGCAACATACACCGCGATCCCCGCCGCAATCAGCCGCCCAAAAGGGTCTTTCGCCGCTGCTGCCGCCTGAAAGATGCAGGCAATCAGCGCATAATACATGACGAGAATCATGAATAATCCCACCATACCAAATTCTTCGCCAAAAGCAGCAAAAATTGAATCTGTGTACGGCGCCGGTAGCGATCCTCCACGCCAAAATTCCCCCTGTCGCCAGCCAGTACCGAACGGCCCCCCAATGGCAATCGCCGTCTGAGAGGCATTCTGATGGTGTGTGTCTGGATTGAGGCGCTCGATCTGGTACTCTTTGAGAATCCCCGAGAGATACGGTCGCAAGGTATCGTGTGAGACAAGGCCTGAAAATGTCAGAAACACAAGCAGCAGTACCACAGCCCCAGGGAGGCATAGGAGGCGGAGGATATTCTTGGAGATACCTCCAAAATAAAAGATGACCAACGTCATCGGATAGAGCACCGTCGCTGTTCCCAGGTCCGGCTGTTTGACAATCAATGCAAATGGAATGAGAACGATCAACCCAGCCCCGAGGACCGTCGTGCATGCTTCGGACATCGTGGCACGGCGTTCCAAAAACCAGCTCAACGCAACGACGACGGCCAGTTTGGCAACCTCCGAAGGCTGTAAACTAAAACCAAAAAAGGGCAGGCGGTACCACCGCTGCACACGGGCGATAGGGTCGGTAAAAAATAGACCGATGAGGGCCACAAGGCTCACGACATAGATCACCCATGCCCATTCCCTCAGTTTGGCGTAGTCAAAGCACGCAGCCACCACAAAGCACCCCCATCCAAAAGCCAACCATTGCAGTTGGCTTTTCACCGCAGGCAAGAAAAAGGTCGTCTCTTCAGCCTCAAAGAGGAATTCTTGGGAAAACGCCGCAATGGTCATCAGGCCGCAGGCTTGCAGCAGCAGCATAATGCCGATAAGGCGAACGTCAATTCTCGAAAGATAGCGTACTGTCCACATGATCAAAGTAGCCTTGCGCTAAACGAAACAACAGCGAATGATATGCAACAGTACAGCAGAAGTTTTGAGGTTCGCAACTCCTATGTATACGTTGATGGATCTTGACACCATAGACTCCACCAACGCCTTCGCCAAACGCAAACTCACCGATTTTCGCGATGACGGCCCCACCATTATCAAAGCACGTGAACAATCGTCGGGACGAGGGCGGTTCGGCCACAGCTGGATCTCTCCCAAAGATCAAAACCTCTACCTCACCCTCGCTGAACCTCGGCGTCGGGAGCTCCAACTCGTCCAGTACTCCTATGCAGCGACCCATGCTATTATCAACGTCTTGAAGTCATATGGCATCGCTCCTCAGGTACGTTGGCCCAACGATCTGTTGGTCGATGGCAAGAAGATCTGTGGCATCCTCGTCGAAGGAACATCGAAGGGATCTCAACCGTGGGCCATCGTTGGCATCGGCCTCAATGTCAATATGGACAAGGCACTCCTCGCAGCCATTGAACGGCCTGCCACCTCGTTACAGGCCGTACTTCATCACGCCGTCTCTGTTGATACCGTACAGCAACAGACCATCGACGCCCTGCTCGCAGCCCTCGCATGGGCCTGTGAAGACCCTCGCCGCTGTCAACAACAGTACCTGGCATTATGTTCATGGATGGAGGGGACAGTAGTCTCTGTCCATACCACCTCAGGCGTGGTCAAAGGGGTCGTTGAAGGATGGACTGAAGATGGATTCTTGCTGCTGCGGACGAATGACGGCACTGTTCTGCCCGTTCCTCAGGGAGTCGTCGCCCACTGAGGGAAGGGAGGGCACGACCACAAGAGAGGGGTGGACTTTGGACGTCAACACCTGCTGAATAAATCCCAAGGTGCCAAAGAGTGCCATAGGGCAGCAGGCACACGCTCCCCGATAAGCAATCGTCACGCGGTTACCTTCGGAGAGATCAACGATGTCAACACCGCCACCATCGTGGGCAAGTGCAGGGGCAACTTCTGCTTCTGCCACCGCTCTAATGAGCGCGAGCTTCTCATCGTGGCCTAATACATCCCATTCAGGATGAGGTTGCTCCATCATCACCTCTCTTCTGGAACCAGGGTGCCAATAATCTCTTTAAGAGCCGCACAACCGTGCCCAGTCTCTGCAGAAACGGCAACAATGCACGGATGACTGACCGATTGACGAAACTGCGCAGTAAACTCGGCAGCTGCTTCGAGGTCGCATTTATTCAAGACGATGCAGGAAGGGCGGGTCAACAACTCGGGATCATACGCATGGAGCTCATCGCGCAACACCTGGTAGTCGGACATAGGATCTCGCCCATCGACGCCAGCAGCATCAATCACATAGAGCAACGCCCGCGTCCTTTCGATATGGCGCAAGAACTCAAGGCCTAGCCCGCGGTTTTCGTGGGCGTTCTCAATAATGCCGGGGATATCGGTGAGCAGCAATCGCCGCCCGCCTTCAAAGGAAATAAAACCAAGATTAGGAGTAAGCGTGGTGAAGGGATAGGCGCCGATCTCGACCTGAGTGTACGTGAGTTTCATCAATAGAGAGGACTTGCCAGCATTGGGGAAGCCAACGAGTCCGACGTCGCCGATGAGCTTCAGCTCAAACTCCACTCGTCGCTGTTCCCCAGGCTCTCCTGGCGTGGCGATGTTGGGCGCTCGATTCGTAGAGGTACGAAATTGAGCATTGCCTTTGCCGCCTTTTCCTCCTTGGCAAAGGACATATTCCTCGTGGTAGGAGACACCGTCGAAGAGGAGTTCTTGAGTATCGAGATCGCGGACAAGCGTTCCCGGAGGTATTTTCAAGATGGTTGGCTCGCCATCTTTGCCTTTGCAGCAAGAGGATCCGCCATTACCACCATGTTGGGCCACGATCGTGCGAACATGGCGAAACCACTCTAAGCCTGTGATATTGGGATCAACATACAGATGGACAGAACCGCCGTTGCCACCATCGCCACCCGCAGGGCCTCCTTTGGGGACGTATTTCTCCCGACGCCATGCCACCACACCATTGCCGCCATCGCCTGCAGCGACTTCTATTTCAACACGATCGACAAACATCTACTGAATCTTCTACATGAGGCATGGCGAGAACGAAACTACCCGGCTACAGCTGGGGTGACATAGACGAGTGTCTTTGTTGTTTTTCGAAATGCAACAAATCCGTCGACAACCGAAAACAACGAATCGTCGCATGCGCGGCGGACGTTGTTGCCAGGATGCCATTTTGTCCCCCGCTGCCTAGCGAGGATGCTTCCGGCTGTTACAAATTGGCCTTCATAGACTTTGATACCAAGGCGCTGAGCATTAGAATCGCGGCCGTTTTTTGATGCGCCCTGACCTTTTTTATGTGCCATGGTTGTGTCGCTCCCTTACCCTTGAATACCAACAATTTTCAGCTGCGCATACCGCTGACGATGGCCAAATTTTCGATATTCATTTTTGCGCTTTTTGTATTTCAATGACGTGATCTTCGGTCCTTTGACCTCGGCAATATACTGGGCTTTGACAATGCAGCCAGAAACCACTGGAGCTCCAAGGACAATAGTTCCATCATCGCGAGAAACCAGTAATACGTCGTTCAAATCTACCTGTTGACCAGGTTGTGCATCAAGGCAATCGACATGAATGACATCGCCCTCTTGGACGCGAAATTGCCTGCTACCTGCTTGAATAATTGCGTACATAGCGTTTGAAAGAGCTCCTTTCTCAAAATGGCCTTTCCTACGAGTTGGAGGAAGATCGGCAATCACGATACCAGACATGAGCCTTTTCCTGGAACCATCAATCACACGGTGTCAGGTGACTGACCATTAAATTGAATTCTTGAAAAAACAGTCTTGATTCATGGAAACTGTGGGTGCCTAAACTCACAGAGGTCTCATGAGCCAGCCAAAGGGGAAAGTTCCGCCTCACATCACCCCGAAAAA
>CAYPCN010000041.1:0-5330 GCA_964409235.1 uncultured bacterium | reverse complement strand
AACAGCACAGCGACCTGAATGCAAGTCGCACTCTCTGTAGGTTTGCCAGGTCTATTGACCAGGCAACGTGCACCGTACACTGCACGTAGGTGGCAGCCTGTTGGCTGACCATAAAGCTTCTGACTATAGGCAGGAGTTGTTTACTTCTTCTTGCTTTGAACACCCCTGTTAAAGAACTTGGACTTGATAGTAAAGATATTTTAAAGTGGCCAAACCCAGGTGAAGTTATACTTGTGCTTGATGAAGAAATGGAGAAGTTTTGTCGGGATTATGAGCACCAACAGGTCTCTGTCGAGGGGCATCTGTTTCATGCTCACACCTCTCATCACTATACTCCCATGCTTTTGGACGTGAAAAGAATTCTTGATTAGATGAGGGGTGGAATGGCGACCGATTTCCAATCAAAAGTTCTGAACTCGTCCAACTGCCCCCATACTCCGTTTTGAGGCCCTTTCTGGGTCCACCTAAATTCCTTGAAATTGGTGTCATGGGACACTGGTGGGATAGTAACGAAAAAACTTGTCAATATTTCAAAACAAAAGTCAATATACCTACAGTCATAATCTCATACATGCGTGCTCCTAGTTGCCGCTTAGCACGCACGTGAGATGGTTTTCACACCTTATCCTTATCCAAAACTCGCGTTATCAACGAAACCTCGTCTTTGTTTGTTCCCTTACTTATAGACTTTGGCTTGCAATAAGACCTTGGCTAGGAGTTCGCGTGCATGCGTAAACTTCCTCACCTGTTCTTCGTGACCTTCCCAAAACAAAAAGCTCGGAATGGGTATACAGGATGGGACAGGCAGAGAGCTGATTGTTTTTTTTCGGCCATTCAACCAATTCCACTCCGCATACAAAGTCGTAAAGTTTGGATTCGTCTTGGGCGTATGGATTGCTTCGATGCTTTGCGGTCCGGGTAGCGGCAGTGTTATTATCAACGGAGAAGGGATAGGGCATGGGTGCGCAAATGGCCACGCCCTCAGAAAGGAACCTAGTTCAGCCCATCGAGTCCAAAGCAATGCATTTTGAGATCCAAAGCCTAGAAGAGTTCCTATAACGGTCGGGTCGTGATCACAAAATTCTTCAAAGGAGTAGGGCGATTTTTCGAACCCATCCAAAAAGCTCTGCGCCGAAACCTTCTTCTCGTATAAAAAGTTGGCAATAATGCGCTCTTGCTGCGCTAGCTGCACAAAAGATCGTTTATGGATGAGGCATAGTTCTTTTTTGCTCGATCCATCTGAGCTAATATGCAGAATAAATTCCTTGTCCTGCAAAAAAGATTTGTGGAAGGCTAAAACCATACTTTCATCAAGGGTGTATTCTTCGAAGGAAACAGGCTTTTGGCCAATCAGGGTATATCCAAGCGGGCCGCAAAATAATTCAACGATAGATTTGTCAGCAGTTGGTAGTGCGTTCTTAATTTTTGTTACAATTTTTACCGCTTCATTAATGACGGAACCCGGCGACGGTGTCGTCGGAGGTACGAGAAGCCGAGTGTTTGAAGGCTGAACACCGCCTATCGACACCTGCACACTTCTTTCTTCACCAATATCACGGGACGAAGATTGAAGGGCTGAGTTTTCACAATCGGAGGCGGTACAGGCATGCGGTTGACACATACACATCGCCATAAGAAATACTAAATGCTTCGCCCTCAGCACGACGGCTCTCCATGAGCTCTTTCAACGGCTACTTCGTTAGCGAGCATTATGTTTTTCCCAAATATGATCGTAAAGGTCGTCCCTTGATTTGAATTCCATCCCGCATATCCGGCAAATGAATGTCCATTTTTCTCGCAAGACATTCCCGTCTTTTTGCCTCTTAATACTGTGTCCTAGGGACTTAGAGAGAACGGAGCAGGGGTGAGCGGTGGCAAGGGTAGCTCCCAGTTCATCAACGTATACGTAAGGCCCCTTACAATCAGTGTGAACAGCCGCAACGGAAATTAATTTTCGACCGTGCCAAACGGCAAATGTCCGTCCTGGAAGCAGTACCAAAGATCCTTTTGTTACGTAAATAGGAGATCTATCGTTCAGTCTGTGAACTGAAGAAGGGTTACACTCCGCCCAAAGAGCACTCGTGCACGACAATAGAGTGAAAAGTGTAATCGCTCTTGATAAAATCCTGCTTGCCTTCATGCTGCCTCCGTGCTTGTAAACTTCGACACCTCGTTGAAGCGGATCTCGTTATGCATGTTCGGGAAATTGGATGCAAATACCATTCATGGGACACTAGTGGGACAGCAACAAGAAATACTTGTCAATTCCTCAAAACAATACTCAACACAACTACTGCCGTAACATGTTCATGCAGAGGTTGTTACGTATTGAGGCCGATTGGCTCACGTTGGATTCCGGCTGATTGTAAATCCCTTGTCTTACGACTTCGTTGGTTCGAGTCCAACCGCCCCCATAATTATTTTTGAGTCCATTTTATGCGGTCACTCCACCGAGTACGAGAGAGTCATAAGGCCCGCGACCTTTCACCGCCCTACTCGCGGAACCGTATATGCTGTTTGAGGTCAGACAACAACTCAATTCGAACGGACAGCTCAATCGGAGACTCCTCCCCATCTCCCATCGCAATGAGTTGAGCGTGAAATAGCCCGGGTAGAAATCCGCCTTGAACCATATCTTCAGGGAGGGGGTAATTCTCGGTATAACTTATAATGGTTTGTGTAACCCATGCCAGGAAGGGCCGCTCGCTTAGCTCCTCTTGATAGAAGTAGATCGGCCAGGACTTTGTTTTCTTGCTGCACAGCCACTTGAAATGAAGTCAGACCACTTCGATCTCTTACGTCTATTTCTGCACCAGCCTCTATTAGAAGTCTTACAACCTCCTCTAACCCCACCCTCACGGCCGCCTGAAGAGGCAGATGATTCGTTGCGGAGCCTTCATTCGGAGAGGCACCATTTCGAAGCAGGGCTCGCACGACAGCTGATAGATGGTCATCGCGAAGGCGAGTTTTATAAAAGTTGTTCGTCAACAACTCAACGATGGTAGGGTCCCGGGCCCCAAGTTTCATCATAAGGCCGATTAAAGAGGTGTAGTCGCCCCTATCGGCGTCCCGCAATGTTTGGATATACTCTTTGCGGACCTCAGATTCGTGGTACAACTGGTTCGGCCATGTAGGGTGGGGGCATCTCCAGGCAAGCAAGAAACGGTCAGCAATCAAACGAGAAAAGCGGCCATTTCCGTTCTCGAAAGGGTGGATATAGACTAATCGATGGTGAATCCGCGCCGTCATTTCCACGAATGTGAGTTCAGTGGGATATTGCAACCATGCCCGCACTTCACCGCAAAAAGCCGCCAATTGTGAAGGAATGAGCCCTGGCCTGATCCCTATCGAAGTAGTTTCCTTTCTGTAGGCGCCAGCCCATTCCCACACGTCTCCAAACATGGTGTGATGAATCTTTTTGAGACTCTTCGTATCAAACCAGTTTTTTGGATCATCAACGGGACTCCGAAGGTATTTTCGTTGCGCGTTCAAGATGTTTTCAGCTTCAACCCTATTGAGATCGCCCGTGTTGTGCACCCAGGGTATTTTCAGACCACTATAGTCCGATATTGGCGTGGCTCCTTCAGAAAATTCAAAGCCGAGCGTCACAAAGTTCTCTATTCTTCCCATATTTTTGCGCTCGGTCCTTGTAGGAGTCGCTCTACTTCCTGTGCCAACAACTCCTCAATAAACCTAGGATCTGGCTGTTGACCCTCTAAGTTCATCGTTCCTTGAAGATACCCCACGTGCTTCTGGGCAACTTTTCTTGCTTGTTTCTTTCGTACGGAATCTATTGAATCTTGCAACAGGGGGGCGATGACCAGATCGCAGAAAATGGCGCCAAGAATTTTATGTAAAGTCGATAGAGTCGCGTCCTTTTGTCCATGTTCGATACGGGAAACAGTGGACTGAGGCACACCTGCGCGCTTGGCAAGAGTCCTTTGCGACATTCCGAGTTGTTCTCGAATGGATTTAATGAGAGCCCCAACCGAGACCCCCCTCGATGCCTCTCTCAGTTTCCGAGAGGCGTGCATCACTTCCTCAACAAGGAGTCTTTCTGAAAGGGAATAGATTTTCATGACCTCACCTCGTGGCTTTATGATAGTATGTATGCTATAAAAATCAATGGTGTTGATGTCTATTTGACATCGAAAACGCAAAAAACGATAGCACACATGCTATATACCAGCTCTTGGTGGTAATCTCGTTAGGAAGGAATGGATTTTGATGAACGATACATCGGTTTACAGAATCTGGCTTTCTTCATGCCAACGTTGGGAGGAAATGATGCGGGGAGGGGACATTTCAACTAAGTTTTGGTGGGGACATTATCACGTTGCGCTTACAAATTCCCAAAATTAATGGCTTTTTTTGTCCCGTTCTAGCATTATCTTTGAGACGTCGTAGAGAAATTCTGGCATTTTTAGCAATTCGATGATTGCTGAGAGAGTCATTTTTTAATGGAGAATCAAGGTGGCTAACAACAAAAAATTGTACGTTGGGAACTTGTCCCACGATTTAGACAACAATGAATTGAGAAATGTATTTCAGCAGTATGGTGAAGTGCTATCGGCTCAAGTTATAATGGATAGGGACACAGGCCGTTCTAAGGGTTTTGGCTTTGTGGAGATGGGTAATGTAGAGCAAGCTCAAGCTGCTATTGATGCCCTGAATGGCACTGAAGTGGCAGGTCGCTCTGTTACTGTTAATGAAGCTCGCCCCCAAGCGGATCGCGGTGATCGCGGCGGACGCGGTTTTGGCGGCGGCGGAAGAAGACGCTATTAGTCTTTAACGGTTCCCCAAAAAGTTGTTCGTTCAGTTCTCATCGAGCACCCAAAACCGGCCACGAATGAGCGGCGAAAGGCCGTCCGGTGGAGGGATCGCTCCCTGGCCTCCAACGGACATCTGCTGAGCTCGCGCTTTTTCCAGACTGTATCTTCTTGCATCACCTGATTGGGCGCGCCCAGAAGCATTCTTCTGGGCGTTTCCACTCTTTTCTCTTTTGCTAAATCCTCGCGTCCAGATACCTTCGGTGCCAGTGACGGCCTTTTTTCCGTAATGCGCGATGAGCGCCGAGAGGCGTTGTTGCGTAAATCCTGAACGAAAAAGCGGATGAGGCAAGGGATTGCTCTTTTGTCGCTCGCCCCCTAATTTTTTTGCTTAGCACAGCGAAAAATGAGGTGAGCAATGAAAGGGCGTTCCCAATACCGCATCCGCAACTAGGCGAAGTATAACAGATCTCTTGTCCAACGAGGAAGTCTGACCATTGGTTTTCCCAGGGCACATGAAATTAGAACAGATTTTTCAAAACTTTAGCCCTGTACTCTAAG
>CAYPCN010000040.1:0-6448 GCA_964409235.1 uncultured bacterium | reverse complement strand
TGGTAACCAGAAGCTTTACACTGATCGTTCGTTTCATGGTGACGGAATTTTGGCAGAAACCGTTTTTACTCACAATACTAGGGAGCGGCAATTCCTCCAGGTCCTCAAGGACTGGGGTTCCTTGCCGTCAATTTGATGAACATAAAAACATTTCTTTGGTTTCGGGTGCCAAAGGCCGCCTTCGATCATCAATCGCCGAAGCCATTCACGGCTGAATCTGAAGTCATGTCTCTTCTCCAAAACCTCCTTCGTTAGTTGTGGTCCGAAGTCGGAATATTCAGTTGAAATGATATCAAGGACAGCCTTCCGTCTCTCGTCTGATATTTTTCTGTTGCTGATCCTTCCTCGTCCTCTGTGAGCGAGCCCTTGAGCTCCATGAACTCGGTACGTCCTACATAGACGTTTGATTTGCCTAACACTCAGCCCAGGTTTTACTGTTGCTCTTTTCTGAGAGTACTTCCCTGCGACGACCCGGGCAATCAACTCACTCCTTGCGAGCTCTCGTTCACTCATCTTGATTATCCCCACATGTTCTCCCGGCTCAAACGTTGGGAGGAAATGATACGGGGAGGGGACATTTCAACTAAGTTTTGGCGGGGACATTATCACGTTGCACGTACAGGTTTTGTAGAAAACTTGCGTAAAAACACCTCATCTGATACCTTGAAATTAGCAGTCAAAGACTCCGACTGCCAACTTAAGGAGATTGTGCTATGCCAAGTCATGAGGTACAACCATATGAACACGAAGAGAGTTTTTGGCCAATCAGTGACTGGCCCTGCTTCCGCAGCTTTATGCCGTCGATGCGCGGACTTTTTCCTTCCTCAGATCTTTCAGTCTGGGAAGAAAAAGATTGTGTGATCGTCGAAGCCCCGCTACCCGGCATAAAGGCCAATGACGTCGACCTCACCTTTGAGCGCGGCGTGCTCACAATTCGTGCCCAGAAAAAAGAAGAAAAAGAGGACAAAGATCGAAAATACTACCACAAATCAAATGCCGCGTACGTCTATCGAATGACAGTACCAGGCGATATTGACGAAACGTGTGAACCCGAAGCAAAGTTAGAAAATGGCGTGATTCGCATCAGCTTCAAAAAACACAAAGAAGCCACGCCGCGAAAGATCAATGTCAAAGGCAGCTAACTTTGCACCATGGGCGATTCGTCACTGGGGCATCCGGGCCCCGACTGGGCCCGGCGCTGCGCTCGCAGCCGCTGAAAATAGTCGAGTCGCTTCTCCAGCTCCCTTTCAAACCCTCTTTGCACCGGGATATAGTACATTCTTTCGACCACGCCTTCAGGAAAGTACTCTTGCCCGGAAAACGCATCCTCACAGTCGTGATCCCATTGATAGCCTTTAGAAAACCCTTGCTTTTTCATCCACTGCGTTGGAGCATTGAGAATATGGGCAGGGGGCATGAGGTGAGGTGTCGCAGAGGCTGCGGCCTTCGCCTTGTCAAAGGCAACATAGGCCGACGCACTCTTAGGAGCAAGCGCTAGATAAATGATCGCCTCAGCCAAGGCAAGGTCTCCTTCTGGGCTGCCCATCGCCTTATAACACTCCTGAGCGTTCAACGCTAAGGAGAGCGCCTGGGGATCCGCTAGCCCAACATCTTCGATCGACATGCGGACGATGCGGCGGGCAAGGTACAGCGGATCTTCGCCAGCTGTCAGCAGCCTCGCCAGCCAGTACAGCGCCGCCTGGCAGTCCGACCCACGAACGGCCTTGTGAAGCGCTGATATCAGAAAATATCGTCCCTCGCCTTCCGAAGTCAGCCCACCCACATGATGCGACAGCAGATCGCGAATAGCCCCCGCGTCGTACTTTGTAGACGCCTTCTGATCGACGATCGGCTCCATGAGCGAAAGAAGTTTTCTAGCATCGCCAGCCGACCAACCTACGAGCATCTTTTTGGCCTCGTCGTCAATGGAAATGTGAGGATAGGCGGAGACCACCCGGTCGATGAGCGCGTGCAGTTCCTGTTCTTCGAGAGGAGTAAAGGTGAGCACCGTCATCCTCGAGAGCAAGGCGTTGGAAAGAACGAACGATGGATTCTCGGTCGTTGCTGCGATAAGAGCCACAGAGCCGTCTTCGACCGCTCTCAAGAGCAGGTCTTGCTGGGGACGAGTCAGCCGATGGATCTCATCGATCCACACGATCGTAGGACGAAAGAGAGGAGAGGCATTGGCCGCTTCGAGCACGCGCTTGACTTCCGCGACTTGGAATCGGGTTGGATGAAGATCAATGCTGGGACAGGAAAACGAAGCAAGATAGATGCCTGCCAACGAGGTCTTTCCACAACCTGGTGGGCCCCAGAAGAGCAGGCTTGCAGGCCTCCCTCGAGCAATGGACCGCCGAATAATGCCATTGTCCTGGAGCCATCGTTCTTGACCGAAGAATTGATCAAAGGCTTTCGGACGAAATCGTTCTGAAAGGGGGAGTGCGTGCGTCATGCCTACAATTGTACCTGGACTACCCTCTTTCGAGCAAATGACTTACCGTATTGGACAGCCGTATGGAATGGTCTCTGGTGGGATCACACGCCGATTCTGAACGGCATTTTCCAAGGCCTTTTTCAGCCAAGGGAGGTTAGTAAATTGGTCGATCTCAGACGGATCCGTCCCACGAAGACTGTCGACAGCACCGCGGTAGAGGAGGAGGCCATCTTTGCCGATGATCATCACCTCCGGTGTCCTCTGCGCCCCATACAGCTTGGCCAGCTCGCCTGACGCATCGACGATGAGCGTCGTGGGACTGGCCCCCCACTGTTCTAATTGCGCTTTCCACTCTTCGGCAGACAAATATGAACTCTTATCAGCAGGGCTTGAAGCAATCATAACCCATACCACGCCAACAGAAGGGTCGGTATACCGCTTCTGCATGGCCTGCATATTGCCAACGCCATCGTTGGTCTCTTTTGAGTATTGCTTTTGCACATAGGGACACTTTGGGTTGGTCCATTCTAATACGACAATTTTACCTCGATAGTCTGACAGCGAACACTCCTGACCACGAAAATCTGTGACCCGAAAATTCGGCGCCTCACTGCCCACTGCCGCATAGCCTTGCAACGAGCCAGCCACTAGTATACACGCCACGATCACCGTTCGCATCACCCAACGACGGACCATCCTCATACACTCCCTCTCTCATCCTATCTTATTTGCCCTTGTACCAACTTGCTGTTGAATTTTTCAACAAAATATATTACAGAGACATTTGCGATGTGTCTTGTGGAGGATAAATTTGATGAAACGCATTATTTATATAACGAGCGTACTCGTAGTTCTTGGAGGAAGCCTGTGCGCTTGGTTTCCAACAATGCGGTACGGCGACAGCGCTGCAGACGCACGGCGCGATGACGAGCGCCGGCGCCGCCAGCAAGAAGATATTCGCCGCGATGAAGAGCGGCGGCGCATCAGAGCCGACGATGAGGAACGGCGGAGAATCAGAAAAGAAGAAGAGGCGAAGCAAGAACGGCGCCTCTCCCCTGATCTACTGCTCTAGAGCCGTTCATTCTTTTGTACCGAAAGGCGCTGCAACTTGCAATTCTGGATGCATATTGCGCAGCACTTGCACGTCTTGTCCTTGGAGCTCTTCTGTTTGTTCGCGATCTTGATCGCGGTCACTTCGCACTCGTTCTCTACAATCCGCGCCTGAACCAGCATGGACAAAACGAGGAGCAAAGGACAGTATGGCCGCTCCGATGAGAGCAACAAGCCATATTCGAGACCCTATCTTGGAGATCATAACTACCTCCCATGTCGTTCCCTCTCTACCGGCGATCTTTGCACGATACAGAGTTTTTTTCATGGTACATACTCCAGCCTAGGGAGATTTTCCCTTGACACCTCACAGATAATATATTTTATTTAAAAAATCAACAATTATCCCAAATAAAAAATCCTACACCACAACAAAAGAGCAAGAAAGTCGTTGCCCATCGTCCTTCTTGGCTAAATTTCCGGAAACTGGTGGATACGATGGACGTAGAGAAGACAACGCTATACCGTCTCTTCCAATATCCCTTCTGCTTCAAAATTGGTGAGGAGTTCATAGGCGATGCCATCGGCAAGAGAGCCGGGACATCCTTTCGTCACGGCATTGATGGCCTGATCCTGCGTGTACTGCTGAGTTTTGTTCAAAAACGTCACCAAGTATTGTTCTTCAGCAGAGAAAAATGATCGCAAAGTGTTCACTGTGCGCTTCCACAACTCAATCCTCATCTCCCTGCGAGCACCGACGTCTAAGTCTTGAGGGAGATCCGCACAAAATACTCGGAACACCACATGTATGCGTCGAACAGTATAGCGGTCAGCATGGACGCCAATATATGGGAATATCGGCATCTCCATGAGAGGACGACGAACAAACATGTTGAGCACGGTGATGATGCGATTGGTCCACAATATGCTTCTTTGCTCAGCTACAGGATCGCCAGAATTAACCTTGTCTCTACACGCCATAACAGCGGAGTCAGCAGCTTCGTACACCGTATCACTAAAGCGCTTGGCACAAGCGTTGAGATCTTGAAGAGGTACCGGATTCATTAAACTTTTCTCCTGGTCGAAACCTGTTCTATGTAGACCACACGTCTACCTGTTACTCTCGTCATAAGAATGCGGAGATGGCTTCCTGTTCGCGATTTTTTCTTCAAGCTGATGGAGCTCTCGAAGCCTGTCATTGAAGGCGCTGATCGAGCGTCGATGCGCATACAGCCTATTGAGAATATGTCCTGCTTCCCTCACACGTCCAACTTGCAGGCAACACTCAATCTCCTCTTGGTAGAATTCAAAGCGTGAGGGATCCATGGTTTCAGCAACGAAAAGCATGCTCAGCGCATCTTCTGGCTCGCCGCCTTCGCGCAGAGCTCTTCCCAAGCCAAACCAAAAATCCGGAACGTAGGGATGGAGATGGCACAGCAAGGTGAACGATCGCACGGCATCTGCCGTCTGCTCCTCTTCGAGGAAAGTCCACGCCGTGTGATACAGGCTGCTGAGCTGATCATCACTGATACCCAGTAGCTCCTGCGGCAGCTCTTCGCTGAGCAGCTTGGCTTGGATTTTTGGAAAGAGGTTGATGTCGCGAAGCCTGCGGCGCCGATATGGCGGTTGGGGTTTGTGCTTGTGTACCCTTCTGGCAACCATAGTCTGCTCCTCTGCTCCAATCTACATGCTATCAAACAGGAGCACCTTTTGCCACTTGTTACAGGAGCCATGTGCGATGTGTCGTTTGAAGGCTTGAGCGAGTCTAGCCAAAACATACTCACCCATATGTCAGGGCATATGAGCGTCGTCGATTTTTTGGTAGCTCGGTCCAAAAACTTCCTACCCCTCCTCTAAAAATCCACATCGCACATGGCTCTACCGCTATTGGCAATGCGACGCAACGCCGTCCTTAACCGTGATGACATGACTCGATGGCGATTGCGGCGCATGGCATGTCAGAAACACTTGGCCAAACTGCTGGCACAGCTGCATGACGACGCGTTTCCGGACGCTATCAAGAGTGCTTTCGACATCGTCTATCAAAAAGAGAGGAGTCTCGCCCGTCCTCTCTGCTAGGACACCCCATTCTGCGCACCGCAAGGCCAAGGCCACGGCCCGCGCTTGTCCAAGACTAGCTACAGCCCGACACGATCTTTCTCCAAAACTCCACTCCATATCATCTCGATGGGGACCTACCAGCGTTGCAGAAGCCCGCATCTCGTGCTCGCGCCGAGCAGCATACTGATGTTGGTACCAATCGACGGCATCGTGATCTTCAGGACATTGCGAGCAATACCGCATACATAATCGCGAAATATCTTTGTGTTCAGGAAACAGCATTTGAAAAGCAGCGACCACTTTGGGATGTAGGAGGTGCACTGTATGCCGGCGTTGATGGATGATGTACGCAGCCGCCTTGGCAAGCTGTTCCTCCCATGCAGTGATCGTTCTCGTC
The DNA here is from genome assembly GCA_964409235.1 of uncultured bacterium. Lineage (GTDB taxonomy): Bacteria > Chlamydiota > Chlamydiia > Chlamydiales > FEN-1388 > CAINFV01. The sequence goes on along the minus strand of CAYPCN010000040.1, from coordinate 506 downwards.
TCCCGCATTTTCAGCAGGCGATTTCTGGCGGCCAGAGCTCGCGAGTAGCGACTAAGCTGTGCCACATAAAAGGGATCGATCTGAGCGATTTGCTCATCTAAAAATCGACGGCGGACAGCAGGGGCACCAAAGATGAGCTCTTGGTCTTCTAATGTGGCCGTAACGCCGAGAAGGTTGCCAAGGAGCAGACACGTCGTCTCTTGGAGCTGTCCATCGATTGAGACAGAGCGCCGTGAGCCATCGTACGCCACGCAGAGCGTCCTATGGACGCCGCCGCTATTCATTGTCGCTTCTACAAGAAAGCCATCTTTGCCTTCCTGCACCAGTTCTTTGAGCTGATGCGTGCGGAATGAACCTCCTAAAATCAATACATGGAGGGCTTCGAGGATAGCCGTCTTCCCCTGAGCGTTCTCTCCCACCAATTCGTTGATTCCCGTCGCGGGAGCAAGAGCGAGTGAGCGCACATTGCGAAAATGGCAGACATGCAGAGACTCCACTCTCATATG
>CAYPCN010000039.1:0-6483 GCA_964409235.1 uncultured bacterium | reverse complement strand
GATGGTCAGGAAGGCATTGCGATATCCCATAAGCCCACGCGTGGGAATAAGAAATTCCATCATGGTGAGCCCTTCCACCGTCGTGTGCAAGCGCTGCAGTTCTCCCTTTCTTTTTGCTAGCTCTTCAATGACGCAGCCGGCAAACTTTTCAGGAACTTCGATGAGCGCTCGTTCGATGGGTTCCTGGGTGACCCCGTCTTCTTCCTTGAGAATCACTCGGGGTTTGGCGATGCTCATCTCATACCCTTCACGGCGCATGGTCTCAATGAGTACTGAGAGGTGCAGTTCTCCGCGACCTGCCACGGTGATCACCTCTTGATCTCTTGACGACAGGTCGATATGGAGGGAGATGTTCATCTTCTGTTCGCGTTCGAGCCGTTCGCGCAGCTTGTGCATGGTCACGTGTTTTCCAGAGCGGCCTGCAAATGGGCTGCTGTTAACCCGAATATCGATAGAGACGACGGGCTCGGTAATGTGAATAGGCGGAAGCCGGACGATATGTTCGGGATCACAGAAGGTGTCTCCGATCATTGCCTCTGGGATGCCGGAGAGAATGACAATGTCGCCGGCGGAGGCCTGTTTTCGTTCTATACGCTCAAGGCCGAGGTGGCCTTCGATTTTTGTGATGATGGCCCGTTTCTCCCGCCCTTCGCGATCGATGTGGATGATGGCATCGCCTTTGGTAAGAGAGCCGTTGAGAATCCGTCCGCACGACTGGCGGCCAAGGTACTCATCATAAAAGAGCATGGCGGGCTGGAAGAGAAACGGCGCTGTGCTGTCTCCCTCTGGCGGAGGAACAGCTTCAACGATCATGTCAAAGAGAGGGGCAATGTCAATGCGAGGGTCGTCGAGCTTGCGGATGGCAAAGCCAGCGAGTCCTGAGGCATAACAGTGGGCGAAGTCAAGCTGTGCATCCGTAGCTCCGAGTTCGATGAAAAGGTCGAACGTGGCTTCAAGAGCCTTGTCAGGATCAGCGTGGGGGCGGTCGATCTTATTGACGACGACGATGGGCTTTAATCCTGCCTTCAGCGCTTGTGAGAGCACAAACCGCGTCTGAGGCATCGGTCCATCCTGTGCGTCGATGAGGAGGAGGACGGAGTTCACCATGCCAAGAACGCGTTCTACTTCCGCTGAGAAATCTGTATGGCCGGGCGTGTCAATGATATTAATCGTATAGTCTTTGTAGGGGACTGAAGTGTGTTTAGAAAAGATAGTGATACCTCGCTCTCGCTCTTGGTCAAACGAATCCATCATTCGTTCGGCAACAGCTTGGTTTGAGCGAAATAGGTGGGATTGTGTAAGCAACGCGTCAAGGAGCGTTGTCTTCCCGTGATCAATATGGGCCACGATGGCGATATTTCGGATGGTTTCTCGATGTGATTTCATCAATCTGACTTTAGGAAGGAGTTGTTTACGTGTGGGATATCAGGACTCATTGTGTTCAATCGAAGCCCGTATGCCCCGACATATTAGCGAGGAGGTTTTGGATAGACTCGGAAAAAAAGATCCTATTCTATCTCCCAAAAACCCCATTACAAGGGGTTTACTATAGCATATAAGACATGTTTACTAAAAGAACCATTTCGCCGCCTGTTTCCTCAGGAAGGATCGCTATGGCTACATTGACAATGGTCTTCAAGATAGCTACATCAGCCCAAAGACAGTCTCTCATTAAAAACCTATGGCAAGAGCTGCCGCTTCGCTCCATGGAGATATTTGCGTACTTTTCTCAAACTTGACACAGTATATCTATATGCAAATGAGAATAATTAGTATGGAATTTGAAGGTGTCATTAAAAAAAGACAGAAAGCTCTCTCTTTGGCTTGCAGAGATAAAGGCTTTCGATCTTATGACACAAAGCCGCTCTAGGGAAGACATCCTCCTGATGGTAAAAGATGCTGTAACGGAATTGCTCTGCGACGCTTTTTCGGAAGAGGCTGTAAAGACGATTTCCTTAGATGTGCACTTTCATCTTTGGCCTTACCACTAACAACAGCAAATTGCTTCTCGCTCTGGCATTAAGGCGCAAGCGAGAGCAAACAGGGATTTCTATCAGAGAGGTAACCCACAGACTGAAGGCAAGGTCCCCTAACGCATATGCACAGTACGAACAAGGCAAAGACAACATCTCAATAGAACTGCTAGAGAGCTTCTTGTCCGCTATTGATCCATCTAACCATTGCTCTCTTCGTCTAGCCTAGCTATCGGGAATACCAAATAAGGTAGACCGAGCCAGCACTGACGGGGTAGAGTCGTGGATACTTTACAATGGCCGCAATTTGGCTAAGATGGGCAGGGTGATGAGCTGAGCAATGATGGAGAAGGCAATCATTCCCTCGAGAGAGACATCGTAGAGCAGGCCCATGGACGTGCTGCCCATGAGCCAACACAGTCCATAGCTAATGTAAAAAATCCCATACGCCGCGCCACGCTTGGAAACTGGGACGAGGTCGGCGATCAACGCTCTTCCGACCGCCTGCTGTGTGGCCAAGTTCAACCCCCAAACAAGACTCCCAATGAAGGCCATGGGTGTGTTCCCGAGGAACACAAGTGGAGTGGCGAAGATGCCAAGACTTAGGGCGGCGATGAGAGAGGGGATGCCAAAGCGGTCGTAGAGGCGCCCGACGCCCAGGGCTGAGAGGCCGTTTACGATCATGGCGCTGGCAAACAGGAGGGGAATCATCGTCACCGAAACGGCGGCTGATTTTTGGAGGTGAAAGCCCATGAGAGAGAAGTCAACGGTCCCGGCGCCGACGCAAGAAAGAGCGATAATTGCCAGCCAGAACTTCCTAGAAAATCCCTTCGCAGAGGATGTCAACTGGGGAGAGGCAAATTCTTTCGGCTCAGGAGAGAAATTTCTTGCGCGCGTGAGGGCATAGAGCGACAGAGCGGCAGGGACTGCCAGGAGGGCAAAGGCCGTAGGGTAGCCATGGGCATAGAGAAGAACAAGAGAAATGGCGAGTGGCCCTACGACAGCGCCGATGCTGTCCATGGCTTTGTGGATGCCAAAACCGATGCCTCTGCCCGTTTGATCAGTCGCATAGGATATCATGGCATCGCGCGGAGGGGTTCGAATGGCTTTGCCAAGGCGCTCTAAGAGAACGAGCTGGGCTGCCATGGGCCATGATGTAACGAGGGCAAAGAGGGGAATGGCGACGAGATTGATGGTATAGCCGAGCAGCGTGTAGCGCCAATGTTTATCAGAAGTGTCGCTGAGATATCCAAAGAACAAGCGAAAGCTGTATCCAATGCACTCTCCCAGTCCTGCGACCATGCCTACGATCGACCCGCTCGCACCAAGAACGGCTAAATACTGCCCTTGGATGCTCCGCGCTCCCTCGCAAGCGATATCGGCCAACAGGCTGACCAATCCGAGGAGCATGATAAATCGCATGGCTTTTGTATCACGAGGCATATCAATAGCTGTGTACGAGGTTGAGTAGAAATTCTAAAGAGATACTAGATCTTTCCCCTTTTGCGGAATGGAAAAATGGCTAATACTAGGGACATATTTACGACTTCATTTTCGAACTGTGGAGGCGCGGGACGGTCTGATTTCCGGCGAATATCACCGGCTCGGAGTTCCGTGAACATGCATACTCGTGAATGCGTCGTGTGTGAGGTAACTCTGAAATTTCGCGTCACAGATGGCTCTAGGGGCGTCAGATAGTACGAGGAGGTGGCATGGGGGTTGAATCGGAGGCAGTACCACTTTCAAACGGCCGCGTGGGACAGCGGCTCGAAAAGATCGTTGCCCATCCAATTGGCGGGCCGACCATTCTCACGGTGGCCAATATCACGACGTTGATTCGCATTTTCATTAGCCCTGTCTTTCTCTTTTTGTATCTTGAACATGCGGCGCTTGGAATTTCGGAGATCGTCATGCCATATGTTCTTTTAACGCTTCTTGTTGCCCTTGAGACGTCGGACGCGCTTGATGGCTATCTCGCTCGGAAGTTCGACCAGGTCACGGATCTTGGCAAGGTCCTTGACCCCATGGCTGACAGTATTTCGAGGATCTCTGTCTTTTTGGCCTTTACGCAGCCACCGGTCTCGCTACCGTTGCTCATCGTCTTTTTATTTATCTACCGCGATTCTGTGATCAGCACGTTGCGCACGGTCTGCGCGCTCCGCGGAGTTGCTCTTGCCGCGCGCTCTTCGGGCAAGATCAAATCGGTGATCCAGGCCATTGGAGGCATCACGGTGACGACGTTGCTCATTCCCCATTCTTTGGGGCTGATTTCGACAGCAACGCTAAAGATCACGAGTACATGGATTGTCCTGATAGCGGCTATTTATGCCCTGTACTCAGGTGCTGAATATCTCTACGCCAATTTCCATTTCGTTCGCCATGCCATCCTCAGAAGGAGAAAGTGGCCCCGACGCTCCTGGCGGCCACCTACTCCTGGAACCACCCTCGGGAGGTAAATTCACGAAAATCAGGTGGCAATTTTTGGAGATTACGTTTTTGATGAGGAAGGCGAAGGGTTCGTATCGGTTCTCTCCTGAGGTGAAGGTGGCGGGTTAGTCGGCGGAGTGTTTTCTCGGATCACCTTGGCCTTTTCCGCTAGGTCTTTGTACGTCTCTTCGACTTCTGTTCTAAATGCACGGATCCGCGGGCCTATAGACTCGTACTGCTGTTCGGTACGTCTAGTTTCGAGTTTTTTGATTTGAGTGTCGAGTTCTTGTAGCGTTCGTTGCTGTGATGGTGAAAGGGGGCCGCTTTCCTTGAGCCGCTTACGCACTTCTAGAAGAGTTTGATAGTGAGTCGTCAGCTGTGCGTATTGTTTTTCGAGGAGGTCTGCTGTGTCTAAAGCCTTGGCTCGTGCTTTCATGATTGTCTCTCTAAGGCCAGTGGAGTAGCGTGGGATCCCTTCGATTTCTGCCTGTGGTGTACCAATCTCCTGATATACGGTACGGAGCTTAAGTCGAACCTCGAGTTCTTTTTTCTCAGATTCAGAAAACGTTCTGGCGAGACCGTTAAGATACGTTGCTATCTCGGCTGGGGTGCGAAGTAGATTTCCTTCTTGGGGTAGGGCGTTGTGCTTCCGAAGCCATTCATAATTTGCGGCTCTTCTCTGGTCAAGGGTGCCAAGAGTTGTTGGATGAGATTCTTCTGGCAGCTGCTCCAGGAGTTTGGCTTCTTCCTCTTCTAGTGCTGTATATTGTGCTTGGCTCTCTTTCAGTTTCTGTATTTGAGATTGTGCATTGAGCAGGTCGACGTCCCTAGAGATCATTTTTTCTCCTTTACGCCTTGGCAAGATAGCAGCAAGCTCGCTAAGCCGATCGCCAGCGAGTTCCACTTCATCTTGTAATACATTAAGTAAGCGGTCTGGGTTTGTCCCTAGTGTTGTGCTCAACCTTTGTTTGGCTTCTTTCCATTCTTCCGTTGCTTTTTTCAATTCTTCCGTTGCTTGTTTTATTTCTTCCTCTTTTGCCTTTCTCTCCTGAAGCTTCTCCAATTTGCTCCGGGCCTGCTCCTTCTTGTCCAGCTTCTTGCGCGCCTGTTTTACTATTGCTTCAGACGTTTCTAGTGTTTCGTTTTCGAGTTTCGTTGTATCACACCGTATCTTCATCCTGAACTCAGGACTCTCGCCTACGTTATAGGTCGCCTTACCGATCCTAATCGCTACCAGGGCATATCGATCTTGCACGTGCAACGATCCAAGTCCGAGATGGGCCACAGTTTTCCCTTTGAAATACTCTCCCCCAAAGGCATGGGTAGCACTTCGATTCCACGTAAATTCTGTAATGTTGAGCTTCTCCATCTTTTTATCGCTATAGTGACGAGGAGAGGTTGGGTCGTCTTTGTTTGGCTGCACGACGGCTTTTACTTTGAGCTTGATACTGAGGAAAACGGCTTGTATCCTCGTGTTTGCCTCTTCGGCTGCGAGAGAACGCGTATTTCTATATTGTATGCCGGTATCCCATCCTTGCTCGACATTGATCGTGATCTCCGTACCGGCCTCGGTTTTAAATTTCATGGCGTACTGTACATACAAGGCTGCGGTTCCAGTCGAGGTCGTTTGGACGTTTAGCTCTTTCTCCTTGGCGCAAGTCCCAGAAGGATCGCAGCTATGGACATCGATATCTGTCATTTTTTCAAGCTTGACTTTGGCTTCTGGATGCTCCTGATTATATTGCTCGACAGCCGCTTTCATGAGCATCGCGGGCGTGTCTTTTATGTGCTTATTTTTCCACGCCTCGTCAGGGGAATAGACGGACGGAGCACTGGTGGTGGTGACCGCAACGGATGATGTCTGCCCCGGTTGTACCACTGGTATTACTGAAGGTGCGCCTGGCGTTGAAGATACGGATGACGAGGTTCCCATATACTTCCTCTCCTTGTTCTTCCTTACCGTGCGCTTCCGGGAATTTTTTGTAAATGAGCCTTGCAGAGAAAGGGTAGCCTGCCCTAGACTCGCTCACGTATTGTTGAAGCGATCGCGGGGTGGAGCAGGGGTTAGCTCGTTGGGCTCATA
>CAYPCN010000038.1:0-6487 GCA_964409235.1 uncultured bacterium | reverse complement strand
ACCATTAAAGACTATTCGTACATACATTGAGCGACAAGCTTCTCCTGCATAGACCCGGACGCCGCTGGTTCGGAATAGCAAGTCGTGACCATGTCCTCTCCACCCCTTATAAAATCTTTACAAAGGTTTGGCACAAGTCTTCACGCCCCAAGAGTAGTAGTGCCTGGAAATTCAGCATCGAAAAGGGAAGTGGGTAGAGGCCCGACATGTTTGTCGTGCTGTCTCGCCAACCTTGAGCATCTCGTTTTTCAACCTCGAGCCATGCTTCTCGGCTGACGTTCTGGGACCCGTTGCCCCAAGATGAGGACGTACTCTATGAACCCTATCGCTGCAACAGTACCCCGTTTTCTTCACGCGCTAGACGCCGGAGAATCCATCGGCATCACCACAGATGGCCACTGGTATCAAAAAGGATGTATTCAACGCATCGTCGATAGTGTCAGAGGATTCTTCGGGTATGATGCGGCCTGCGAAAACGCGAAAAACCTTGCTCTCGCCATCACCTCCCAGGCAAAAGTCTCTTCAGATCAGCTACGTGGCATCGGTCAGCCCGTCACGTGGAATGCCGATGACCTTGCCATGGTCATTGCCGCTGTCAAAGCAACGCTCCAAGACAAAGTCGGCAGAGAAGAACAGCAACTGCAGGCAATAAGAATACAGAGAAATTCTCTCAAGGCATCCCTCCCACGCCATGCTCTCTCCACCCCACTTGTAGAACTCAACAAAAAGATTTTTACCACCGAGTCCTGGAGCTGCCGGTCAGCCACCGCCAATCTAGACAGAGCCTTTCTGATGTACCAGTACCTCGGCATTGACCAACATGTCATCGGCGCAACCGAAAGTCGGCAGGAAGATATTGCCTTTCTCACCAGCGAGCTGCGCTTTTGGCAGCAGCATCAATTTCCGTATGTCGAATACTTGGCTTCTGAAGAAGACGAGCTCTTCCAAGAGGGCCTGCTCAAACAGTGCCCGACTTTTGACGCCTTTTTCCAGCACCTCCACGAAAACCCCTCTCTTCTCGACCGCTGCTTGTCATCGCCTCCAGAGACACAACATGCCGCCGACCTTTCCAAGTCCGCCATCAAACGCTACCTCCGCAAAACGTATCTTACCTGGTGTAAACACCACTCCATCAAAGAGAAAATCCGGCATTGCTGCCGATACAGAATGTTCATCGATGCAGCGCGCAACAACAGAGCTCTTCTCGACATATGCTTCCAATCGGTTTTCAAGAGCATGCCCGACGAGTTCATCAACGCCATCGATGTCTTCATCCAAGCCCCATACATTCAAGAGCAGCTGCGCAAAACCTTTCTCGATAAGAGAATTCGCGATATTGCCAACAGAGGGCTGCAATTTGTGCAGTATGGGATGAATGCCCAGGGGAGGCCCGTGAAAGACGTGCGGTTGCTCGTGGATGGCGAGTATCAGTCGATTACGGATCCTACAGCCCAGCTTAGAATTGCCCAAGGAGTGCATACAACAGTTGCCCAGATGTTCGAAGAGTTTGAAGCGCAGAACTTCCGATTTATTGAAATGGAATACCTCCAAGATACTGGTGTCACCGCCTTCGATGGTCGCCTGTTTACGCTCGACTTTGACAAGCCAGCATGGTGGAACAGCTTGCCCGTCATCCGCCGGATGACGCGAGAGCAGATCGAAGACACCTATGACGTCGACTTCCAAGAAGGGTATGCTCTGTTTGCCATCAAAGCCTCGCGCACCACACCTGACCTCAACGGCGACGGCAACCACGGATGGGCCGACATACTCATTCCGCTTTCTGATGGAACGTTTAACTGTCTCTCGCTCGGCAAATTTTCAAACTGGTTCCCCGTTACCCTTGCTGAGACGTTTCACCATGTGTTCCACACCCACGAGGCCAATGTCACGGTTTTGGACACCAACAGCTTCATGAGCAGCAGAGATCGGACAGCACTCGCCCTCCCCCCCATTACCAAGGAGCACTTCGAACTGGTAATGAACAACCTCAAGGAAGAGTTCCTCCGTTCCCGGCGTGGAGAGCTGATCTTTCAAGCCCAAGGCGACAATTGCGCTTCATGGGTTCGCCATTTTATCCAGCGCAGCTGGCCAGGGCTTGACATCGAACCGTACCAAACCCCCTTCCAAGACCTGATACTCCCTACGCTCTTCATGCCTCTTATTTGGAGCCGGAGCTTCTTCCCCAATGACGCGACGTGGCACTGGTTCCGCCGAGCCTTCTGCTCCTTCTTCGGGGCTCTTTCGTACCATGAGGTACCAAATGGCCCAAAGATCCGCCTCCTCGACAACCACGACTGGAGACGAGGCATCCTCCAAATCCCTTCTCGCCTCTGGGTAGAACGAGAAAGAGTGCTTGCTCGGATCAATGCCTATATGCAAGGGCAAGCCGCTGCCTCAGCATTCCACTATCCCTCTGCTGCAGAGGCTGCCGCTGTGTAAAAGCAAGAAGAGAGGGGGATTGTACATTCTCTTTTTCAGACGCGCTCCAAAAGCCTTCCCTTTTGGAATTCTTGACCGCTTTCCAACGGCTTCGACGTACGCCAAAAAAGATCCTGTTCTATCCTCCAAAAGGCACACCGCCAATGGCTCCGATAGACGCGATAGACATATATCGGTCTCTCCTCTATAAAGCAAAAACCGCACAACTTTATAAAGGAGAGCCAATGAAACTCGCCAGATGCGCCGCAGTACTTCTTTCCTTCCTAGCCATGCCGCTGCTACTCAGTGTTCCGGTTGTCACCTATGTCAGCCCGAATCACGGCCCTGCGGCTGGAGGTGACTCGATCACCATCACTGGTTCAGGATTTTTAGGAGCCGACAAAGTATTCTTTGGCCCGACCGAAGTCGCGGTCTTACCTACTTCAGACACCGAGATCACCGTAAACGCTCCTCTATCTGTCCCTGGAACAGTGCACATTACCGTACAGGCCGACAGCGGAACGTCCGCCACCACGCCCGCAGATCGGTATACCTATCAAGGAAGTTGGTTTGCGTATGTAACAGGGCAGGCACAAGGCGAGACAGGAGGGACGGGACCATCGCAATATCCCGCTGCTTGGTGCCTTAACTGTGCGGACCATGCCGACACAGGGAAAATCCCGCTGACTGAAAACAAACTTACATGTTTTGGGATAGCAATTACTCCTGATGGAAGAGCGTCGTATGTTGCAGGGGATTCTTCTTCCGAGCAGACAGGCCCAACCGTAATATCTCGTATCAACCTTGTAGACAGGTCAACAACAGGCATTGAATGCGAGGGATGGCCGCTAAGCAACTATATAGCAATTTCTCCAGACGGTGCAAACGCCTATTGCACCCTCTCCCCTCCATTCGCCATTCCTCTACCAAATGGCGCTTGTGGAAGCATAGATCTTGCGACACATGACTTTGAAATAGCTTTCCCAACAACCGGATCACCCCCTTTGGGCGTCGGTATTACCCCCGATGGAGGTAAAATCTACGTAGCCAATTTTGGCTTTCCCGACGGCTCGGTAACCGTCTTTCCCTCAGGAACGACAGGCACAATCACTGGCCTGACCGGCCCTGGCCCTGGAGCGCTCGCCATCACCCCAAATGGAGGTGAGGTGTATCTCTGTGCTAATGAAGCCTACAACATCTATGTCATAGATACAGCGTCGGACACTCTAGGGGATCCCATCGCTCTCGGGACCGATGAGGGCCCTACGGATGTTGCCATCTCGCCTGATGGAGCATATGCGTATGTCACAAGCGGTGCGGCCGTGCATAAGATCCGCACCTCAGACAAACAGCTCTTCGAGCCTATAGAATGTACCGGTGACGGCTTACAGGGGATTGCCATTACTCCCGATGGGAAAAAGGCATACGTTGCACAAGGGTGGCCTTCCGAAACGAACAACATTCTCGCCATTGATCTCACCTCCAACGAAGTAGAGACAATAGCTGTGTTGGATAGCAGCGATCTACGTGACGTCGCCATTACTCCTGACCAAGCTCCAGCTGCGGAGTTTTCGGCCACTATTGGCGCCTCAGGCACAGCAACAGTGTTCGACGCTTCGCGTTCTGTCTCTCCCGTTGGCACCATTGTGAAATACGAATGGGATTTTGGAGATGGCTCTCCCACGGTCGAGACCACTGAGCCCACAGTATCGCACACCTATGCCAACAGCGGAACGTACACCGTACGGTTGACGGTTACCAACTCGGCTGGCACCTCGATCACTCAAACATTCACCGGGCAGACAGTCAGCAACAACGGCTCGGAGAATGCGCAGTACGAACTGCTCATCACGGTGCCCTCAGATACACCATCTCATCCTCGGCGCCCTAGGCACTTCCGTGGTAAGGCGAAAAAACGCAGCCATCACACATGCTGCCTCAAAACACGATGGAAGAACAGCAACACAGAGGAAGCCGTCAAATACCAAATCTACAAAAAGAACAAGCGCATCTACACCACGACAAAGCTCCGCTTCAAACGCCATCTCCACCCAAAACACTTTTACTGGCATCACCTCCACGACTATAAGAAACGCCTCGAGAAGATATATAGGATTCGGGCTGTCAATGCCGCTGGAGAGAAAAGCTCCTTCAGGAAATTAGAGGTAGAGTAATACAGCTCAGGGGGAGGGGAAGTGTGTATATTCACGACTCTCCCCCCACACTGAGTAGAAAAACACAGTGAGGGTGGCCATCGCAGCCAGCCGCGTCAAGAGGGAAGGGCGTGAGATAGGTACGCCATCAGGGACGGGTCCTTTCGCACATGGAAGGCTCGTCCCACCAATGGTCTCCAAGAAAGCGAGATACGAAGTCGTACGGAAGATGGTCGTTTCGGGCGTAGTACGCCACGCCACTCTCATCACCGCAATGTCTACCTCTCCCTTCGTCCCACTATCTCCGACGACCACGACGTGAAGAGCGCATGAAGAAGATCGCGATCAGAACCCCAACACACATGGCTATCGCCAAGATCACACCATTGTGGGCCTTGAGAAATCTTTGCGTGACAAGAAGCCGCTGGTGCCACGTGGTATCGCGATGCTCAGAAGCCAAAAGAGGAACGCGGTCTACTTCGGTCTCATCAGCGAGTATGCGCACGACACCCACCTCTTGGCCTTGCTCCACAGGGAACCTCAGATCTTTCCACTCAACAATGGCGCGAATCGTCGGTTCTTCAGAGGGATAATATGAGACAGCAGCCTCTCTGGAAGAAAAGAGAGACAATGGCATCGCCTGCCCTTCAATCTCGCGCTTCAACTGTAACGAACCATGTTCAACAACCACACGACGAACCTTCTCTTCATTGAGAAACCGCTGCAGTAGCTTTTTAGCACCAATGAACATCTGCTTTCTGTCAGGGCAGTGTAACAGGACGAGAATCAGAGAACGGTCGCCCGTCTCTCCAGTCGCAACTAGACAGCTTTGCGCCCGGGAATGCGACCCAGTTTTGACGCCTGTCGCCCGCTCATAGTAATGGGGACCAGAAGTCAGCAGCTTATTGGTCTGCTGCCATGTGACAGCTGGCTGCTTGTTCGTTCGCTCTTTAGTATAGGACGTCGTTGAAACAATGTGCCGAAAAAGCGGAATCTGCATGCCATAGCGCGTGAGAAGCGCTAGATCATAGGCCGTCGACACATGGTCCGGATGGTGGAGCCCATGAGGATTGCAGAACTTCGTATTCTGACATCCAAGAGATTCTGCAAATTGGTTGATCTGTTCGATGCACGCCTCGATAGACCCTTTCCCCCAATAGTACGCCAGGACATTGGCAGCATCATTCCCAGAAGGAAGCATCGCCCCAAAGAGAACATCCTGCAAACGGATAATCTCCCCACTCTTGAATCCTGCCGACGACCCTCTGGCTTCAAGGACATAGGAAGGGTATTGGGCAAAGTTATCGCGGCTCTTCTCAGCATCAGGAACCGATCGCACGGCCTCGGAAGGGACCACTAGTTTCTGGCTCAAATCAATGTCCGGCGTGCTGAGAACATAGGCCAGAAGAGCAATTTTGGTCGTGCTGGCAGGATACATCTTTTGATGCGCTGCCCTCTGCAACAACACACGCCCTGTCTTTGCGTTCATCACAATACAGGCCGTCAGCTCCTGGGACGCCTCTACACGCCCCTCGATCCCCACAAAAAATGCCCACAACAGCAGGATAACCGCCCAACGTCCGAACATATTTCTCCGTTACGCCTAAACCACTTGAAACCAGGGGTTGAAGCAAAGTCTACAAAGGTACCGACGGGAAGTCAAGAAACACCAGAACCATTCTCTGAATCGCACGAACAGACCTATAGATATATTTTTTTAAAGTTTGGACTCTCATCTAAATCCTAAGATTATGCAGAATGAGCTTAAAAGTAGGAGAGGGGGGCATAGATCGTGGTCAGCATCGAGCAGCTCGACGCTTTTTTTGAACACCTTTCTTCTCATACCGCCGACCTATTGCCAGATGGCATCATCCCCATCAACGTCAAGACACTTCACGCTCTCCATCTTCTTT
>CAYPCN010000037.1:0-7445 GCA_964409235.1 uncultured bacterium | reverse complement strand
GGCTTCATGAGCTGCGCCTGGGTCTTCAGTCCAGTCCGCCAACGTCAACAGCGCAATGCCCCAGTCATTCCAGAATGAGGGCAAGTTGGCATACGATGAGCGAGAGGCGATAAGAAAACTGATAAGCGCCTCGCGAAGCAGCTGCTCTGAGTCAGTACCATCTGCTAGAGCATATTTCGCAAGAGCTACGGTATGCCAGAGGAGCGCGCTCTTAGGATGCTCAGCAAGAGCTTTCTGAAGAATTTCGATCGCCTTTCCAAAGTACGTGTGATCGTTGAAGTAATACCCATACTCATATTGGCACAGGGCAGATGCCGCCCAGCTCTCGGGGTTGTGGAGCCCCTGGGCATTCGGAAGTTCCATCGCCCTCCGCGCGTATTGTTCGGCAGTATGCAGGATATCAAGTCGCTCTTCGTCCCTACCTATCCACTGCAAGGCTTGTGAGCAGAGCGCAAACGTCATTGGATGGGAAGAGCCGCACGCCTCTGCCTTGCGAAATTTTGCTACCGCCTCATGAGCCAAGGTACTATCCAATCGAAGGCGAGCCGTTCGCAGCAAGAGCTGCCCCCATCGCAGCCACACAGAGGGAAGCTCAGGCGCAAGAAGAGAGGCATCCGAAAAAACATGCTCGGCAGCTTCCAAATAGTGCGGGTCATGAGAAAGATCGTGCAAATGTTGAAAACAGCATCCGACGTTAAAAAGGCGGATAGCCTTTTCATGATCGTTATCTTCTGAAGCATCTGGGACGTCAATAGCCGCTGAATAGAGCGATATCGCATCGAGGATCAGCACATCGTTGGACGTCAACAGCGCCATCTCCACAATGGCATTGGCATAGTCATTGAGGAAGTCGGCTCGAAGCACTCCCTTTTGACGCGCCTTTTCGTAGAGAGCAAGGGATTTTTTTACATCGACGGGCTCTCCCGAAGCACGGGCGAGTAAAAACCAAGCAATGCCCCAATGCCAGTAGAACTCCCCCGGTGCTGAAGAGGTCTCTCCATCCGCTCCAGAAACCAAGCGGTCGGCCTGCGCAAAAGATTGCTCAGCAGCATGGAAGAGCTCCTCATCACCTCGCAATGCGCCCAATCGCAAGCAAGCGCTCGCACGGGCATAGTGGGCGTCAAAAAAGCCAGCATCGAGCTCCACGGCCCTGGTAAGAGCAATAACGGCCTCTTGGAGATCGGTCTCGGACTCCCCCAAGGCGAGGTAGGCGCCTTGGCGAAACCACCCCCGTGCACTATTGGGGGCAAGGCGACAGGCTGTCTTGTACGCCTGGATCGATTGTCTGCGGATCTCTTCGCTATTCCCAGAGCACGCATTGGCTTCGGCGCTCAGCAGAAAAAGCTGCGCTAAGAGCTCTCTCTCCTCAGGTGCAAGCGACAACCAACTGCGATCATCGGAAAAATTTTTGAGCAAATCGAATGATTGGGAAGAGAGGATGCCTTCAAAGACGCGTTGAAGATGACTCTGTTCGGTCATGACAGCACTGTTGGTTTGTATTGAGCCATGTGCGATGTGGTTTTCTCTCGCCCCATCCTATTCGCAACTCCATCCCCGAACGCACTATCGACGATGGCCAATCGGGGCCGCCTCACCTTCCAGTTCGAAGATGGCATGCAACAGTTCCTTGTTTTCGCATCGGATCGATGGTCGGGAACTGGTAGTGAGTATACCTCTTTTTAACGCAAAAACACAAATTGCGTGCATTCTTTTTCAACCGTATGCTCGGAGCAAAACAGAAAGCGAGGGCGGCTATGGCCGATATCTTTGTGACAACGATTACATCATCGATGGTCGAAAAACTCCGCACAGACCTTCCGCATCAAGGCTTTGACATGGCAGCGCCTCCTCATACGATTTTCCAGGCCAAGAAGCAAGGCATCACCTGCACGCTCTACACCTCTCTCAAGCTCACGGTTCAAGGGAAGAACATGCGGGAGTTCATCGAGTTCTACCTCGAACCAGAAGTCCTCCTTGCTCCTGAATACACCTATAAAGAACAGCTCGCCATGGAGTCGCTTGATCGACGCGCCCGCATCGGAGTGGATGAAGCAGGAAAGGGCGATTATTTCGGACCCTTGTGCGTCGCCGGCGTGATGGCCGATGAGACGGTGTTTCCCGTGTTGCTCAAGCTCGGCGTCCGCGATTCGAAAACGCTCTCCGACAATCAGGTCCGAGCGATGGCCAAGGAGATCGTCAAGGCCGTTCCCAACTATATCATTCGACTGCGGCCCCAAAAGTATAACGAGCTGTACGCCTCATTTCACAACCTCAACGCCCTTCTCGCCTGGTGCCACGCCACGGTCATCGAACAGCTGGCAGCACATACCAAAGCACCACTGGCAATCATCGATAAGTTTGCCCATGAAAAAGTCGTCGAGAAAGCCCTTCTCAAAAAGAAAATATCTATCTCCCTTGAGCAGAGGGTTCGGGGAGAAGCGGATATCGTCGTTGCCGCCGCATCGATCGTCGCCCGGTGGGCCTTCCTCGAAGGCCTTGAAGAGACGGGACGTGTCGTTCACACTGATCTCCCCAAAGGCGCTGCCCATCATGTCACGACTATCGCGAAGAATCTCGTCAAAAAATATGGGAAAGAAATTCTTCGCGACATCGCAAAAATGCACTTTAAGATCACGCGCGACGTTGAGTCGTAAGGCACGCTTTCGACGCCATCTCCGCCCTGGATCGCAAAAGGGTCGTAGATAGCGACGAATCTTAATGTGTTTAATACTCAAATCTATGATCATGCCCGCGCAAAGTTTCCGATCATAACGTTTGAGGGCAAACAATGACGACACTCTTTGACTGCGCATTTACAAAAACATTGAATACTATCTGTGAAGCAGCAGCCACGACCAATGGACTGTACGTGGACCACAGCGATGGAAGCCTGTTGTGTATCGATTGGATATCAGCGGCTTTTACCAGGAAGATCTCGGTTGCAGATCTCCCCACGATCGCGCATAAGATCGATGAAGCGCTGGCCTTGGCGCAGCAGATGCTTGAATTACACCCAGATCACGTCAATGTGCCAGAGATTCATACGTGGTGTCTTTCTGCTCTCAGAGTACAACAATTATTTGAAGCAGCCAAAGAGCGGCCAACTCGCAATCCACTCATCAATGCAGTCGCTGCACGTCCATTTCAGTTCCATCTCCCTGACACTATCAAGGGGTGTGCTGTGGGATTAGCCCGCGTGGCCCGAGGTCCATACTCCATTGGGAAGACGCGGGGCCCCAACATCGTCCATGGCGCCTATTTCTACCACGAGCCATTTCACTTCCTCACCAGCCTCGCGCAGATGGCGCATACTGGGCTGCTCACGCAACTCGAACGGCTGGCCAGCGTCGCGGTACGAATCATTCAAGCGGTAGCACGGCTGTTTGGTGCTACGCTTCCCTATCTGAATCAGGTGCACTACTTCAGGAACAACGAAACCGACGAAGAAATCTACGAGAAGAACGCCGTTCCCATGTCGCTTGCCAATGCCGATGCCCAACGATTCTCTTCGTATTGGATTGGACATGCTACCTGCCTCTTTTCAGTTCCTATTCGCGTAGAAGAGGGGAGCTATTCTCGCGTCAATATCATCACAGATCCTATTGAGGGAGACCTCAACACCCTCCTCTACCCAAGGATGACCGCTCCTGCCCGCCTCCTTGAACAATGTCCTCCTATCCACATCTGCTTGCTGTCCCACAACCACCAAGATCACCTTTCGCCAGAAGCCCTGAATAAGCTCGTCCAGTTTGACCCATTGATCGTCGTCCCAACAGGAGATGGAGAGCGCCTCCGTTCGATGGGGTTTTCGCGAGTTGTAGAACTCGGGTGGCTTGAGAAGATCGACGTGCAGATCCGCGATACTGATGGGAAGACCTACCAGGTCGGCATATGCGGAGTCCCCTCCAACCACGGCTCAGGGAATTACCAGCAGTCCGCACGAACATCGCTCTTTAATGGCTATGTCATTCAATCCCACGGCCTTGATGGCGATATTTACTTTGCTGGTGATACCGCACGACTCGACGCAGAGCATACCGAAGCTCTCCGCGATACCTTTGCCATTCGGTATAACTTCCAGCCGGGGGGACCCGATGAAGTTCGCTCCTTGAATATCAGCTCCCATCAGGCATCGTGCGACGGGCTTGCTATGCACCTCCATTTGATGGTGGGAAAGGTCTATCGAGCGTTGCGAGCCCAACGAGGGACACCCCCCACCTTTGAAGAGCTGCGAGCTGCGTGTTCACGCTTATTCACTGTCTATATGCATACAAAGACGTATAAACTCGGAAATCTTCACTTTGATGACACGGATGCGAGCGTTGGTCGCGTCCTTGCCTGGCTCCGCACCCATGACAGCTGGGAGGAGCTCGCTACGAGCGACACATTGAAGTCCTACGAAAAAGAGCTGCTCCTTGAACTGGCCCGCGAAGAGGGAACCCACCTCATCGTCGGAGAGAGTGAACAAGGCCTCACGCCCCAACAAATTGGGGAGCTGTTCGAGTGCACCGTCTACGTACCCAAAATTGGCGCGCGTTTTTCTGCTCCTGACTGAGCCATTGGCGATGGGGGATTTTTGGGTAGGTTCCGCCAAAAAGATCCTACTCTATCTTCCAAAAGGCACATCGCAAATGGCTCTGAGTCAGCGACATTCCGTTAAAATGCCATAACGCGATATCATAGTTGTGTTTTAAAAATGTACGGGATGAATATGCATCACCTCGGACCTAATATACAACAACGCTCCCAAGGAAGATCTTCCTACGCGAGCACCGTTATTCCCTCTGTTTCTTCGAGAGAGGAATATGAAAAACTCTGGAATTATTCGGTAGAACATAGAGAACCTTTTTGGGATTCCCAAGCACAAATGATCCCATGGGTCAAACCGTATGTTACAGTATGGGAGAGGTCCAGCGAAGACGATTTTGTAGGCACCTGGTTTAAACAAGGTCAACTAAACGCTACCACTGTGTGCGTTGATCGCTGGGTCCAGCAACATGGGGACGAAACGGCCTTGATCTGGGTCAGCGAGGAAGACGCTCCTCATACTCCTTTAACGCGCTCCTTTACCTACCGAGAGCTGTCCCAATACGTCTCTCAATGCGCGAACTATCTCAAACAGTGTGGCGTACGACGGGGCAGCCGCGTTGGAATCTGGATGCCCATGGTACCTGAAGCGCTGGTCACCCAGTTTGCCTGCGCGAAGCTCGGCGCTGTTGCCGTGGTCGTGTTTTCCGGCTTTTCCGCAAAAAATGCAGAAGAGCGGTTTTTGAATGCCGAATGCCATGTCATCGTAACCGCAGACGGAGGGCGACGGAGAGGAAAACAATTTCTGTTGCGAGACGCGCTATCCAACGAGTTTGTCGCGCATCCCACTGTGGCGAACATCATCACCTACAACAATCTCGGCCTCTCCTCTGCAGTCAGCGATAAGGATCGCCTGTGGAATGAGCATGTGCCTGCCGTGTCGCCTGAATGCGCTCCTGAGTCCATGGACGCCGAAGACCCTCTTTTCCTTCTGTACACCAGTGGAACCACTGGGAAGCCCAAGGGCATTCTTCATAGTACGGCCGGATATTTGCTGTATGCGATGTCGACCATGAAGCACGCATGGGGAATTCGCGGACTTCTGTTTCAAGCGCCAGCGTCAGAGCGCGAAGTGTGGCTGTGCACGGCAGATATTGGCTGGATCACCGGCCATTCGTACCTGACGTACGCGCCATTTGCGCTTGGCACGACTGTCCTCTTGTACGAAGGTGTCTATACCTACCCAGAGCCAGATAGGCTATATGCGTTAATCGAGCAATATAAGGTTTCCCACTTTTACACATCCCCTACCCTCCTTCGGCAACTCTCATCGTACAAAGATACGTACACATCTCGCTACCGATTCGACAGCTTGCGAGTCCTTGGAACTGTTGGCGAGGCCATCGACCCAACGACGTGGCACTGGTTTTATCAACACGTTGGGAAGTCGCGATGCCCCATCGTCGATACATATTGGCAAACCGAGACCGGAGGATATCTCCTCTCGCCTATTGCTGGGGTGACACAGCCAAAGCCAGGTTCCTGCACAGGCCCTCTCTTTTCGATACAGCCAAAAATTCTGCACGACGATGGGTCAGAAACGGCTCCCGGAGAAAAGGGACTCTTGTGCATCTCCCATCCATGGCCTGGCATGATGCGAACGATTTTTCAAGACCACGAACGATTCACCAAGGAATATTTACAGCGGTTCCCTGGCTACTTCTTTACTGGTGACGAGGCGTACAAAGATGCTGATGGGCATATTTGGATTGTTGGGAGAGCTGACGACGTCATTAAGGTCTCTGGCCACCGTTTAGGAACAGCAGAAATTGAAGCTGCAGCCAACGCTCTACCAGCCGTTTTTGAGTCAGCTGCCATCGCCATTCCAGATCCGGTCAAGGGCAGCGCAATCGCGCTCTTTGTCGTTGGAGAAAACAACGTCCAGACCTCTGATATCAAAGATCACATGAAAACGGCATTAGGCCCCATCGCCGTGCCAGACCTCGTCATCTTCGTTCCAGATCTTCCCAAAACACGCTCTGGGAAAATCATGCGCCGCTTACTCAGAAACATTCTGCTGCAAGAACCCATTTCCGAGACGTCCACCCTGATTAACCCAGAGTTAATAGACGAACTCCGTCTCGCTATACGAGGCTCTTAAAGAGTACAACAGGAATTGTCTCATGTTGCTTCACTAGCCTGGGATACAACCGGCTTGTCGCGCGCAACGCTTTGCGAATGTATAGTGGAAAAAGGTAGGCATAAAAAAAGGCATCCAAACCGAAGCTTGGATGCCAAAAGAAAACCTTGGCGGCGCCCTACTCTCCCATACTCTTGCGTATAGTACCATCGGCGAAGAAGTGCTTAACTTCTGAGTTCGGAATGGGATCAGGTGTTTCCACTTCTCAATAGCCACCAAGAAAAATGTCAAGGTGCCCGATTGCACAGTCATCACATACTACCTTGCTCACTCTCTCTCCTCCAAACTGGAGGTGACGTTGAACAGGTACGTCACATAAGTATGAAAGACGCTTAAAAGTCTTCCAGACAAAGTGAATTAGCTCATAAAACTTGTATTCATATTTTCTTTTCCAAAGAAAAGAAAAGTTAAGCCAATGGACAATTAGTAATGGTCAGCTTCATGCCTTACAGCACTTCCACCTCCATCCTATCAACCATGTAGTCTTCATGGAGTCTCATTGGGATATCTTATCTTGAGGGAGGCTTGGCGTTTAGATGCTTTCAACGCTTATCCTTTCCGAACGTAGCTACTCGGCTATGCCCTTGGCAGAACAACCGAAACACCATTGGTTCGTCCACTCCGGTCCTCTCGTACTAGGAGCAGCTCCTCTCAAGTATCCAGCGCCCACGACAGATAGGGACCGAACTGTCTCGCGACGTTCTGAACCCAGCTCGCG
>CAYPCN010000036.1:0-8575 GCA_964409235.1 uncultured bacterium | reverse complement strand
GCTGAAGGTGAGGGCCGTCTGGCTGCACGAGATTAGGCAATCCCTGGGGCACAGATTCAGTCATCGCTGATTCTCCTGTTCTGATCAAACGCGTGTATCAGAGGAGCCACTTCTAGGCTGCCTCTTTCTATGCAAGACAACACGCAATAAATCAAGAACGTTCTTGATTCATCAAATTGACGGCAATGCCTCTCAGTCCTTGAGGACCGGGAGGAATTGCCGTCAATTTGATGAAACTTTCCCAAAAATATGAGCATCGAACTATTGCCAGACAGCGCCAGGCTCCATTGTACTCTGCCTAACGCATAGGGTCTACGTCAGAATCCGCTGATGAACGCTCCTACCCAGCGTGAGGGAATAGGGGATGAGTGAGCCTTGCCTCGTAATGACGAGCAAAAACACCCGATGTCTGCGCTTGAGCGCGTCGTTCACATCCGGTTTGTACTGATCCTTGCGGGCAATTAGCGTCGGTTAAACGCTCCTCACGCATTGGTTGTCCTTGCTGGGTGAGCTCCTAGGTTTCGAGTGGCGGAGGAGAAGGGGGTGTAGGTGTAGAAGGATGGGGAGAAGAGGAAGAGCCGGTCGAGGCGCCCATAGGGGAGGGCCGGTCACCTGTTCGCTGGTCAAGAATGCGCCCTAAGACTTCTTCTACCTCTTGCGCTGATGGCCGTTTTTCAGGTTTTGTGTCACACATGCGTAGAATGAGAACATCAAGAGGGTCCGCAGGGTCTTTGTCAGCACCGGCTTTGAGCTCTGGATACAACGGCACGACAGGGTCCCAATCATGCTTGGTAGCCCTGAAGCCATACCTCATGACAAGCAAACAGATTCCTAACATATGGATATCCATCGCCGGAGAGGCCGTTGAAACGGCCTTCGTGTCTTTCGGTACATAGTGAAGAGTAAAAAATGGACCTACGTGTTCACCGGGCTTTTTCACCGTTCCAAAATCACCAACGCGAATATGAAGACGACCATGGTCATCGCGACCATCAAGATTGAAATTGCCTGGCGTGATATCCCCATGCACAAGCCCAGCTTTGTGGAAATCAGCCAAAAAAGCAGCTGCATCCTTGATCACACTCACAACATCGGTGAGCCGCTCTCCCGTGTTCGCACCTTCAGAGGGCATTAAGGATCTACAATCCCCTTGGACGTACGGGACCGCCATGTACGCATACGCCTTTTCACTTGTAAACTTGTGGCCTTCGGCCGCACACCGCACATGATGCGTTGCAATGGCGTCGAACGCCATCCGCTCACTCTGAATGGAAGCCATAGCCTCTTCGTCCTCGCGCCGTTCTTTCAGGACTTTGGCATAGGCATACCGAGTGTCTTCACCTTCAGTCAAAGCCCATGCTCTGACATCTTCGACTTGTTTGATGCCGCCGGCACCGAACAGACGGCCTCGTACCTCAGCGTATAGCTCTCCACTTCGGCAGGCGAGCTGTACGTGGAGACGATGGCCATCCTCGTCTACGCATCGTCTGGTGGGTCGTTCTGCCTTCGCAACTGCTCGCAAGGCTTTTAAGGTTCTGTATTTTTTCGGAGATTTCAAATATTGCGAGCGAAGCGAACGAATAGCTGTCAGTTCCGCCGGAGAAAGTCCTAGAGCTTCACCCCGACGTTGATCTCGTTGCGCTTGTTCTTGCCTTGCGCGTTCAAAGGCTGCTCTTTTGGCGGATGCCTGTACTTCGCTCCTAGAGCGCCGTGGTTCGCTCGGCGCAGCAGCCTGCTTAGGCACCTCTTCGTAGACATCAACGATGTCTACATCCCCTTCAGCGCCTTCTGGCTCTAAAGCTCGTTTTTGTAGTTCTGTTTGCACAACGTGAGCGGCTATCTCGATTTTTTGAACCGTGTTTGTGCCGGGAAGAGCATCGATGTCGTTTTTACTGAGGAAAAGCGTAATGGCGCGTTTTTTGTCGCCCCCCTCGATCTCAGTAGCATAGTGCTCGGGTACGTGACTCTCAAGTGCCCCGCTCCCAAAGTTGACTTTCACTCTATGAGTGCCTGAGGCAGAAGCCCATGTCACTTCGTGAGAGAATCGGCTCTCTCTCGTCTCTCGAGAAGATATATCGCCAGTCGGCACAATGTTGGATACGTCTTCACTCATACACGCTTCTTGGTTGATTGTGTCTCCCCGGGTTCTTAGTACTCTATAGGAGTAATTTCAGGGAATGCCTTCTTCCCACTGCATATCTGTATGGAACATTATCGGAGAATGCCGCTATAGTGAATGCAACACACGTGTGAAGGAATGATGGGTATGTCGGAAGATTTGCAAGGAATTGGATGTCAGTTCGCAGAGCGCCGGAAAGAGCGGAAACTTTCTTTAAAAGAAGTGGAAAGCGCTACTTCGATCCGCACCATGTACCTAGAGGCTATAGAAGCCGGGCAAATGGAGAAGTTGATCTCTCCCATATACGCCCAGGGGTTTGTGCGACAGTATGCAACATTTTTGGGTCTCGACGGAGATCGAATCATCACGGAAAACCCAGAGGTCTTTCGACGGCCTGTCAACCAAGAATTTGCGTATGGCATCGGCACCTTGGAAACTCGAAACCACCCTGGCTCAGGCGTGAAGGGTATTCCCAATTTCCTCTGGGTGGTGGCCTTCGGTGTGCTCCTATTGTGCGCCTACTTCCTCGCCAAATCGCTTGAGGTCATTTAGACACAGATTTGGACGACGACTCCTTTAGTCGCGCGAAGGAACGGCCGGTGGCAACAGAATTTTTTCCGCGTACAATTCATTTTTTTCCGGATTCACGGGACTGACATCTACAGTTCCATAGACAAGAACTTCCATTCCCGGGCGAAGATCGAGCAACACAAGCCGTTCTGTGGGTAGAAAGAGCGTGATGTCTCCTGTGCGATCTTGAATCAAATACGTGTCATCATCTGTCTGCTGCACAATGTGCACTCGCACCCATATAGCTTCTTTGGGAGGAAATGACGATTTGAGAGCGGCTACAGGCACCTCTGGAACAGCGATCGTGGCGCGATCGAGCGCAGCAGCGCCAACATGCAAAGAAGCGCTCAGAAGGACTAAGGCAAAACAGCCTCGAAAGGACATATGAGACATAGGACAAGCTCCATCATGAAGGGGGTGCGTACGAACTGACGAAAGGAGAACGATGGTAGAATACGCGCTCGAGAAAAAGCCCATGGGCCGGAGCTGTAACTCCGGCACAGGACCGCTCTCTTGAGGTCAACGCCGTTGTAATATGCGTAAGAGGAGTCTTCCCTAGAGCAGTCCACGCCATCGTGCCTACGATGTTTCGAGCCATTTTATAGAGGAAATTGTCGGCTTCTATGGAAATGGCAAGAAGATCGGAGTTGCCCTTTTCATGCACGTCGACAGAAAAGACCGAGCGCACCGTATCTTCCTCATTAAGATCTGCTCGCCTATTACACATTCCTCGGAAATCATGCGTGCCGATGAAAAGTTTCGCTGATTCTCGCAGAAGATCGCGGTCCAAGGGACGGCGGATATGCCAGTGGGTAAACCGGAGGTGGGGAGGTTGTACAATCCCCGTGCTAATATAGTAGCGATACCGTTTTCGGATGACATCAAGCGTTGGATGAAACGTCTCATATGGCGCTTCGGCCACGTCAAGACAACGAATGTCTGGTGCCATGAGTTGATTCAGGCTTACCTTGAGCCGGTACAGATCAGGGTACGGCTTGGAGATCGTGAAGTCGACAACCTGCCATACAGCATGCACACCACGATCTGTCCTCGAGGCGGCCTGAAGGCGGATAGGCTCTTGAAGAATCTGCTGTAGGGCATCTTCAAGGGTCCCTTCAATAGAAGGGCCTTTCGATGTCTTCTGCCAACCATAATAGGAGGTGCCATCATATGCTACGAGTAGTACAAGATGGGACATACTAGTGACCCCCCGCGTTGCCGGTGGTTCTGTAGCCGCGTCCTTTGACCGCAACCACAGAACTCACACACCTTTTTTACTCTCCAACAAAGAGGATAAAACCCTCCATGCACCGCTGAACAGAAACGAGAATGAGAATCATCCCCATAAGGCGTTCAAGTGCAACAAGTCCATTAGGCCCTATCAGTTTAAGGATTGGGCGAGATGCAAGCAACAAAAGCATGCTACAACCCCAGGCAATTAAAATGCTCACGACCATAGGCCATATCAGAGGTTCAGTATGGGAAAATAGCAAAATAGTGGCCAAAAGGGCAGGAGAAGCAATAATTGGAATAGCGATAGGGACGAGAAAAGGTTCTTCTCCGTGGATACGGGGAATGTGATCTTCCTTGGAGGGAAAGAGAATCTTAATAGCATGCAAAAAGAGAATGAGACCAGAAGCAATAAAAATACTCGTTTGGTTCAAGTGGAAGGCGTCAGCAATGTATTCCCCAAAAAAGGAAAAAATGAACATAGCAATAAGTGCCAAGATCATTTCACGAGTGATGACAAAACACTGCCGTCTGCCTTTTAGCCCCTCAAGAAGGGATAAAAAGTGTTTCATGTTCCCGAGAGGGTTCATGATCAAAAATAGCGTTAAAGTGAGCGTCAGAAGTGTCATGACCTATTCACCCAGTTACATGATTGAACAAATGAATATGGGTTTGTGCGGCAAACGCATGAAACCCCTTCGTGAGCAAGCCTACAGCAAGCATGAGCAGAAGCATGCCCATGAGCTGCTCCGTGGCGATAAGCCCCCGCTTCCCTAAGAGTTTGTGTAAGTACACGGCAGCAATCACAATAAAGAATACCGGTATCCAAGCAATGAGAATAGCCAGCGAAATGTGAGAAAGAGGAGCCTGTTTTGCGAGAATTAAAATCGTTGAAAAGACCCCTCCGCCAGAGATCAGCGGTGTCGCAATAGGCACCACAAAGGGCTCGTGAGATAAGGATTTAGCACCTTTATCATCACTATGGGCTGGAAACATCATGTCAATAGAGATGAGCGTAACCAGGATCCCCCCTGAAAGATAGACAGAGTACTGTTCAACAAGTACAGTCTTTAAAAAAGGCTCGCCAACAAATAAAAACACGAAGGCTAATAGTAGAGAAAAGAGAGACTCTCTAAACAAAATCCATCGCTGGTGGCGAAAATCATAGTCCTTGGTTAACGAGACAAAGACCGGAATGTTCCCAATAGGATTTGCTATCAAGAACAGCATCAAGGCCATCGACGAGACGGTCAGAGGCATACAATGCAAATCCTCCTTTATAAAAGTTCTCACTACAACAAGATCTTCTTACGCCTCATGGCGAGCTCGGAAGAAGTACCCTGCACAAAATCCAACGGTAACTGCAAAAAGAGCAGCTATCACAGGAAATATCCACGACACAATGAGCGCGATACAAAAAGCAACTGCTCGTATATGCGGAATGCGATCTTCGATCGTTACCAAGGTGCGCGCAATTGATCTCGAAAAAGTGTAATGGCCTATACTTTTTTTTGCAAGGAATCCAGAACTAAAACCGACAATTGTCCAACAAAATGCGTGAAGGGGAGAAAAGCGAAAGACCTGTAAGGCCACTGACGAGATAGCCATAAGAGTGGCAGATCCATTGATGAAGAGCCCCCAGGTCGTATCACTCATAAGTGAACCCGCTCCTGTGTGCAGAGAGCGCGTCGCAGCATGCTCCGGAAGAGTCAACATTCGCTATGGCGCCTTTAGTGTTGAAGCGCGTTCGACCTGCTGCCACCATCGCTCAATCCACTGCTGTTGAGACGGAGGAATGGGATCGATGAAGAGCATGGCTTCGTGGTTGGCCGTAAAGCCTGCTTTGGTCCAGTTACAGGATCCTGCCAATAAGCTGTTGTCAATGACGGCGACCTTATAGTGCAGGAGCCCTCGTTTGGTTCTGTAGCCTGCTGGAATGCCTTCTCGCTTGAATTTAATGTATGATTTTCTGCTCGTTTGCAGAGACGAATCTTTGTCGAAAACGATGCGGACATCAACGCCACGACATTTGGCACGGCAGAGAGCCGCAACGAGCGCGGGGTGGGTGAACGTAAACATGGCAACAAAGATTCTCTGGGTCGCCTTTTCGATGCGCTCGAGAAGAGATCGGAACGATTGCTCACTATGAAAGGGATGGAAGAAAAGCGTGAGCGTTGCCTCTGGAAACGCGACCTGAAGAGGGGGATGCGAATAGGGGACTTGCTTCATCATCGCCTCAGCAAGCAACTCTATTGTTTCAGCAACGGCTCGGCACGAGAGTGCAACGACGAGATTTCCTTGTTCTGTAAGAGATGTCGTTGACATATTCGCTGACCCAATCCACACCTGTGCATGGTCGATCACTAGGAGCTTATTGTGCATCAGCCCGTGAGCGCGTCGTGGGTAGCAACGAATCTTTCGCCCTAACAGAAAAGAACAGTCTGGAGTTTCGATAGCGTCGTGGATGATCGTAACGGCAACACCGCGAAGCGCAGCGTCGCGAAGCGCATTGATCAGCTTTTTGTCAGAAAGAGAATAGATGAGAAGCGTAATAGAATGGTCTGCCTGCTCAATGGCATGCACCAATGAAGACCGCAGGGGATCGCGGCAGTCTGTGGAAAAGAAGGTGCACATCCCTTCTTGATCGCTCACCGTACAATAGCTGGGAGACCACAGGCACTGGCTCACAAGGGTGTAGACGACAATGGCAAGCAAAAGCGCCATCATTGATCGAAGACGCAGAACTTTTGCCATGGTTGAAGCGGCACGTTTACAACGGCGCAAAGGGCGGAAAATATTCATGCTGGCGATGGTCCACTACATCTTCAAAGAGCGAGGACGTCGAGCTCGCATCGCACAGAGCGGTTAGATCTTTTGGCCTTGGGCACGAAGAGCCCGCACGACGGTGTCAATTCCTTGTTTTTCCATCGTTCTCAAAGCAGAACAAGAGAGTTTGAGAGTGACAAATCTCTTTTCTTCAGAAAGCCATAGGCGTTTTGTTTGGAGATTTGGCAAGAAGCGTCTGCGCGTTTTCCCAGTGATTTTGAGGCCAATTCCCTTCTTTTTCTTTGCGATCCCGCGCGTCACATAAGTACACCCACGCACTGGCCTTTTTCCTGTGACTTGACAGACTTTAGACATACGAAAACCTTTGCCAAAACAATGAAGGATTCAAATCACGAGCTCATAACAAACAACAAGAGTATCAGCCATGGCCTCTTTTCGCAAGAGAGAACTGCTGCTATCCCAGGTGACTGATCATTAAAAGCCATTTTTGATTAAATGGCCTTTGGAAGCAAGGGGGGTTGGGGCGGCTCTTATTTGTTCAACAGGTTTGCCACACTTGAGTGTTGTATCTTTTGCTAACATTGCTCATGCCACTTTCCTTAGTAAGAACAGTGGAGGTGTGAGTCTCCTTGCCTCCTGTGGATTGACCCTAAAAGCCAACCACCTCTACATCTATTCGTCAAAGGATTTGCGCAGGCCAAAAAGTGAGAAGTCGTCTTCACCGATGGGCTTTGCACCAACTGCACACTCTGATCGAGTACAAAGCTCAAGGTCATTGATATGCTGACCCCGAAAATCTAATTAGGAGTTTGTGTCTTGAGAAACTCTCGTGCTTCGTCAAACGTCTCTTCAAAAACCTGGGAGATGAACTGATTCTCATCGGCAGTAAAGTAAGTGAGCTTCCCATCAATACATCGAATCTCTGCGATGTACGGTTGAGGCTGACGGTCAATGTTCTCATCCCAAAACGAGATACGAAACGCAATGTGCTCTGGAATTGGGGTCGGAGAGGGGTACTTTTCGTGACTCCACGTGCTCGCCTCTTTTACACACTCTAAGCAGTTCGGGTCTTTGCGTATAAAATCAAACATTTCTTGAGCACACCTCGCTCCCAATATCCTCGCCTCCTGCAGCGAAAGGCTTTCAAATCCGCACAGGACAAAACTAAAGCGCCTTGAGTCAAAATAATGCTGGCCTACGCATCCTATAGTGACGAGTTGAAGGCTGTTCCGATTGCAGAACTTCCTCAAAAAACCAATATAGGCTTGTTCAACCGGTCCTTGGAACCTCCACGAATGGTCCGAAAAGGGTGGCACCCGTGGCTTGGGCTCAACTGACTTCCGAGGCACTGGATACGAATACAGCTCTTTTAATCCATCAATCTCTCTGGGGGAGCGAACGCAAATGGGCGCGTATGGTCGTCCAGCCACCCCTTTCAAATCAATCCACTGCTCAAATTCTAATGAGTCTTTTCTCATCAGGATTGACGTTAAATACGGCGGTCGGGGCGCTTGCCCTCCACTATTGAATGCAATTATTAGCCGGCATGTAGCAGGGGTTAATGGAAACGTCGCAAGAAAGGGTCGTACGATGCGAATGGAATTGATCGTGCGAAAAAAATCAGTGTATACTTCAACATAAAACCGTTCCGCTTCATCAATCGATGTAAACTTTCGATCTTTGAAAAAAACGGTCATTTGGATCCAATAGGTGAGACCTGATTCAGAAATAGAAGGAAGGTCATACTCAAACAGCGAATATCCCCACCGGTTATTGTCCATGACAGCGCGTACTATTGCAGTATTCGCCTGGACTGTTTGGCTGCCTGGACCGAACAATGCCCTCCTCACCAATGCATGCAGAGGAAGC
>CAYPCN010000035.1:0-8583 GCA_964409235.1 uncultured bacterium | reverse complement strand
TTTACCAATGAGTTGTTTTATAACAACCTCTGGTGTACCTCCACGGCATCGGTATTTCAGTTCGTAGCATGGGTCTCCTTCCGTGCTTTTCTTTAGTGTTGTTGCTTCTGATACTGTTCCTATAGCTAGCCAGATGTTCAAAAGCGCTCGGTAGATCCTATCCGCATCATCGCCAAACGTTTGTCTCAAGGCATTCGTGGCCACTGTAGGTATCTTTGCAACAAATCCGGCAAGATATGATTCCTGGTGGTGGGGAGCAGAGGCAAATGCGTTATGCACAGCAGCAGCCAACGCAGCCCCATACTTCTTGGCAACGTGAGATTTTTTGTCGTCCGCCGCGGCTTGGATTTCAGCAGACATTTTCTCAAAAAGAGCCTCCCCTTTTTTGGCAGAATTTTTTCCGATTCCTACGAGCTTGTATCTCCACCATGCTCCCCACTTCTGAACGCTTGTCAACGTATGATATGCCTGTCGCGTGGCTGACGACAGGGCCTCTTCGTAATACCTTGCTAGAGGATTAGTCATAGAAATATTCTCCCGTGTACAACACCGTGGAGGAGCCCGTGCATTCTATGGACTATATGTATCAAAAATGAGAAAAAAGCATCTCATAATAGACGCGCAAAGGATCGACAGTATGCCCGCTTTTCTACTGAGGATGACGGCAATACGAGAGTTTCTTCTCGACCGCATTTTTAGAAACAGCGGAAACAGAGCGAAAGAACTCCCAAATTTTCCAGAAAAAGAGTATCATTCTGCTACCGATCAATACAGGAGCAGTAGTCATGGCAAGCAAACGAGAGCTGATAAAACTTAAAAGCAGCAAAAGCACCTACTTTTACTACACGACAAAAAACAAAACTTCTACACCTGAGCGAATCACGATCAAAAAGTTTGATCCTATTGTACGCCAACATGTTGAGTTTAAAGAGACAAAATAACGGCGTATGTATGAACTGCAAACGGCAATTTCGTACCTGATTCCTCGGAAGGGACAGCTTTCCATTAGCGTCGTTGGCTGTATTGCGGTTCTTGTCATTCAAGCTATTACTTGGCTTATTCTCGTCTTTTTCTCAACGACAGACAGCATTGAAACACGTTGGTCGCAAAAAATCATCAGCGTCGTTGGCCCGATGCGAATTACTCCGACGCCAGCGTACTTCGAATCCCCTTACTACCAGCTCGACTTCTACTCAGCTCATCACGATTTTTCCCCAGAACGACTCAGTACGAAGGGTTCATCGCTCCCCTATGATCCATCTTCTGATCCGCCATTGCCACCGCCCCTTGCCACCTGGTACCAAGCCCATAGGTCCACGACAGCGCCTGTCGCCACCATCACCTCCTTACTATCACACCAGTCACTGCCATGGCGCTTCTTTGAATCCGCCGTCTGCCACATGTCCATCCCCTCTCTTGAATCGGCACCGTCCCAAAGTCTCAGCCAATATACCTGGCCCCTCGGCCTCGATGCGCTGAATCCTGCAACGATGGCCCCTGTGAAAGAACTCTCAACACTCGAAGTAGAGCGTCTCATCACCCTCCTCCGCCATGCCCACCCTAAAACGCGCGCTGCACTCACTCCTCTTGTCAACGCTATCAAAGAGATCGACGTCGTGCTCTCGAAAGACGCTCAGATTCTTTCTCAACACCATCCTCAAGGGACACGGCTCACAGCTACGATTTCCTTGGCTCACGAGACACCAGAAGTCATCTTTTCCTTGCCAAACAAAGAAACGGCAGAAGTTCCTCTCGATCAAGCGCCTCCTTTTTCCATCATCGCTGTCTCGCTAGCTCAGCCGCCCGTTGCTATTCCTACCGATGCTGCACTTCCATACATCCCGAATCTCGGGTATCCGACCCTTCTTCCTAAACAGATGCGTCGACATGGAGCGCGCCTTTTGGACACCGGCACGTTCCAATTTTCGGGGGCCGACCTTGGAGGCACTCAGCCGCTGACCATCCCCTTCTACATTGCTGGCTTTTTTGACGCGGGAATCTTACCGATCGGAGGAAAACTCGCCATCACCTCTCGTCAAGCCGTCATGGCAATCCAACCAACGCTTGTCGCCGATGGGCCGATGGCCACATCGGGAATCATCATCGATATCCCGCCATCCATATCGCTTCCGATGGCTCAGAAAACGATTCAAAAAGAGATTGACACGCGATTTCCAGGGCTTTTTGCTGTCCAACGGTTTGACCAATACGAAATGACCGCCGACCTCTTCCAGCAGCTTGCCAGTGAACATACGATCTTCCATCTACTCGCTGTTATCATTATCTTCGTGGCCTGTTCCAATATCTTCTCCATGCTCTTTATTCTCGCTCACGATCGACGTAAGGAAATCGCCGTTTTGCGTGCTCTTGGCGCCTCACCCCGCAATATCACGGCGATCTTTATGCTAGCAGGACTTGGCGTAGGACTCTTCGGATCTGTTCTTGGCGCCGCGCTTGCAGCTATCACCCTTCACTACCTACCAGAGCTGCTTTCGTTCATTGGAGCCTTGCAAGGCCATCCCCTCCTCCAGGAAGGCATTTACGGAGATATTACCTCACAATCGCTGAGCGGTTCTACACTGTTATTTTCCTTCATTACCATTTCCATGACCTCTGCTATTGCCGGAGCCTGCGCCGCTGTCCGCGCCTGTACGATGAACGTGTCTGAGGCTCTGAGGAGTTAATACCGCTATGCCACTCCCTCTCATTGAAGCACATGCCATTGGAAAATCCTTCCTAGGCCCTGAAAAGCCATTCGAACTCTTTCGCGACATCTCTCTGACCATCTATCCCCACGAGACGATTTCTATTGTCGGGCGCTCCGGAGAAGGAAAGTCTACGCTCCTCCATATCCTCGGAGGACTAGAACCCGCTTCTATGGGGAGTATCACCATCCTTGGAAAAGCTCTTTCCGAATGGCCGCAAGAGGAATTGCGCAACACTGTCTTTGGCTTTATTTTCCAATCGTTTTATCTGCTCGATGAGATCAGTGTTCTCGACAACGTTTTGCTTCCAGTCCGCATCGCCCGAAAGCCCACTTCAAGAGGCGGTTTTTACAATGACCGCGCTACGTCTCTCATCGCCACAGTAGGCCTTGAGCATAGAATTTCAACAAAAGCCAAATGGCTTTCAGGTGGCGAAAAGCAGCGCGTTGCTATTGCCCGTGCCCTCGTCATGGATCCGCAAATCATCTTTGCCGATGAACCAACAGGTAATCTCGACAGCATCACAGCGGCTCCAGTCATCGAGCTGCTCTTCCATGCTGTCTCGCTTGAAAACAAAGCGCTCTTCCTCGTTACCCACCAGGATGACCTGGCTGCCCGTTGCACCCACCAGCATCTTCTGCACCACGGCAGACTTGAGCTCCTCTCGTAAAACCTCGGGGAACGCCTATCTTTCGACGTTGACAGTCACTTCAGGTGCAACGGGCACCTTCCTCTCATACAGGTCCTTTTTTTGGAGAGCTCAAACAAACTCACCCCCCCTCATCCTTAGCGCATTCAACGGCACGTCAAAAAATATTTTTCCATGAAACGCCTAAGTTGCTAGGATGCGAATTGTGGTAGATTTGTGGAGGGGTGCATGCGTTTCTTCCTCTCTTTTTGTGTCGCAGCAGCCAGTGTTCTGGCTGCTTCAGCGAATGCCATAGAGAAACTTCCCTTTCTTATCATCATCTATGGATCTCAAGGCTCCGGAAAAGCCGCCATCGCTGCTCGCCTTCATGTGGACTATAGCCTTTCCGCCATCTCTCCCGCCACCTACCTTACATCCAATGTTTTGGACGAAACGCCTCTTGGAAACAAAGCTCGGGAGTATGTCGTGAACGGAGGCCCCATGCCTACCGACCTCATCCCTTCCCTGATTTGCGATCGCCTGCTGGAGTCAGACTGTTGCCAAGGAGCTCTGATGGAAGATGTTCTTCTCACGCTTGTGCAAATGCAAGCAATTCAAGAGTGCCTTGCCCCGAGGTTTCAGCTTCTTGCTATCCATATCTCAACCAGTGAGTCATGGATTCTTCAGAAGGCCGAAAGCCGCCATATATGCCGAACGTGTGGCAAGGTGTTTGATATCCTGCCTTCTATTACTTCGTCAAAATGCGATATCTGCGCATCATCCCTCTCAAAACGCCAGGTAGACCTCCCGGAAGCCATTCTGGCACGGCTCCGAGCATATAAAGCACAACTAGCACCCATTCTGGAGTGGCATAGAGAACAGAACACGCTGATTGAGGTTTCAGGAGAAAAACAGTTCAACGATCTGTACGAAGAAGTCGCCTCCATCATTCGACAACGAACTGGTATTCTTCCTGTCAAGTCGCAAGCCCCATTGGCAAGCGAATGACCCATCCCATGCCGGACGTCCTCCCCTTCGAGCCGGCCGAACAGAGCGGCCAATGCCACCAGCCTCATCTAACACAAGCACGAGAAGAGCCTACTCTCTCCTCCCAAAGGAACATCGTAAACGGCTCTGATACCAACACCCTTGTAAAGAATAGAAAGTAGACGGTATAATTTGGATATTAAAAATACATAACGTAAAATTTGTAATATATGACAGTTCGATTGTCAATTTTTGCCCGATGTGGCCGCCATCACCGCATCGCCCCTCCTGTTTTCGAGGAACAGCCCTTGCAGGACTCTCGGCCGCTGCCGAGAATCAGTGACGCTGTGACTGCCACCGCCACTACAGCTCTCTCTCCACAGAAGAGCGGTGCTCCTGCCAACCGAGGAACGCCCCCGTCCACCCCTCTTGCCAGCAGAGCACAACAGGTTCCCTTCCCTGCTCTCTCTCCACAGAAGAGCGGTGCTCCTGCCAGCCGAGGAACGCCTCCGTCCACCCCTCTTGCCAGCAGAGCACAACAGGTTCGCTCCCCTGCGGTCCCTGATCAAGATACCTTCGACAACGACCCTTTTACACCAGCCAAGAGATTCAAGCTTGAAAGGAAAGGATCTCGGTTTGCTATATGTCCAACGCCGAACACGAAGGCGGCAATGGCCGCCGGCCAACGCATCCTCTACAGCTTTAAAATGGACGCGTACACAGCAGAAGATGGAACACCAGTTTCCGCGAAGCGATATATAGGATATTCAGAGAATGGCGTTGGACGCCTCGCCCTCCATATTTTCGGATTTAATCATGCAGACAAAGCAGGCCGCCAATTCTATCTCGATGTCAAGGAACACCCCGAAAGGCTCTCTTGGGGTATCATCCGAACTCTCCGTCCCGACGAAGATCCTGCCACAGCCGAAACAACGGCTATCCGTACCAAAGACTCCCGATCCAACGGCTATAATATCCGCCTTGGGGGAGGAGGAGGCAGAAGCCAGCAGGGCTCTACTCAGACGTGCCCCTATACCATCTCTGAGATCGTCGACATGATCAGACCAACGTACCAATCTCCAGACCCCAAGAAGCTGCTCAAAAAAGTTCGAGTGAGGCACGGAAAGCCCAAAGAAGCGTTCTTCCTCCCCTTATCTGAGGCCGACAAACGGGCTCGAAACGTCGTTTATGACTTTTTCTTCGAAAATTCTGACGAAAAAAAAGATCGCGTTCACCACATCGGACAAACTTCTCGAACGTTTGGAGCTCGATCGTCCGAACACTTCTCAGCCATTAATAATCCCGATAGCAATGCAGGGAGAGCCATTCCCCTGTACAAAAAAATCCGCGCCACCCCAGATCGCGTTCGAGTTCGGGTGTTCAATGTGGAAGAATTGCTGACAAAGGGTATCCCGCTCCCTCTCTTGGAAAAAGCGTTCATGCAGTATTTCATCTCCCGTGGAGAAGAAGTCGAAAACGCAAAGAGTGGTGGGAAGGGCCCCGTGTGCCGTTAAATATGCACACGCCCATACACAGTCTTTACATGTAAAAAGAGTGCTTCCCGTACAATACGCGCGCCATAACGGAAATGCATGTCGAATGCCTTTCGTCATTTTGGCACAACGCATATTTGTGAAAGGTATTTTGTATGGGAATTCAGCTCGATCTCGACCACACATCACGGCCTTCGTGTGAAGATGAAGAACTGTTCGAATCACACGAAATCTCCTACACCTTCCCCCAAGGTATAGGGCTCGCAACGAATCGCTTGTTGATCACAACAATAGCTGAAGAAATGATACGTCTATTGGCAACATTCCAGCGCCGAATGACACGCGAATGGGCAGAACAACGACGCTACGAACGTCAGCTTGAAAAACGCGAGCGACACCAAGCAGAGATCAGAAAAGAAGAAGACAAAAAACAAGAGCTGCGGCTTACCATCCAAAAAGTGGAAGAACCGAAGCGGCAAGAGGAACGCCTGCACAGACAAAAGCGGAATACGTCGGTCACGTGCCCTTGTTAGCAGGTGGCGGTGCCTCTGCTCGCCGTGAAATCGAATGCCACAACCCTCGAAACGCCAATACCAAGATCCATCCTACAACGAGTCCTATCAAGGCCCAGAGGCCAACATCGAGGGTCAGTGCAACACCTGGCGCGAAGCTATTCCACGCGTCAACGACGATGAGAGAATCCACATATCGAATACACACAGCAGGGCGCACCAGTGGGGTAGCAGCATGAAGCGCGGAAGAAGCGGCCGCTAAGAATCGATTCCTCTCCACAGCCGCCTGCATGAGCGTACCCTGGACAACAAAATCGCGATCCACCTGCTCCAAAAATTTGGCGATATATTCATCCAGCGTTCTTCCCCCTACTGAGGCCGCCTCTTGAAACGCAGCAACCTGGCGGTTGCTCTCGGCTAAATGACCGTCAAGTCGAATCATGTATTGGTCAACAAACACCGGCAACTGAGAAAAGGCAAGAAGAACGATACAGACAAAGAGGCGAGAGATCATACATCCTCCCGAAAATGTTGGATCCTCCGACTGACCACAAATGCCAAGGGAAGAACACCAGCCCACACCATGCTAATAGCAGCCATCGCTGGGAAAACGCCCAGCGGAAAGGAAATCACACCAACCCTCGAAAGCCACGCATAACACACTGGCGCTGCTAGAGCCCCAAGAACGCTGGCACGCCAAAGAGGGGATCCTAACCATGACAAGGTATGCCAAAATGTCGTTGCAAAGCATGCCCACAAGGAAAGCGTCCACCAAGCAATGCCAAAATAGGCTCTTGCATAACTGACAACGCCGACCATCGCAAGAATAGATTCGTTCATCGCGCCAAGGAGCGTCAATGCCATCAAGAGAATGGTCTCTCGTTTTGGCGAGGAGCTGACGACGGACAGATGAAACATGAGATAGGCGATCACAATGAGGACGACCCACTCCCCTCTTTTTTCACAGCCTGCGGTAGCACAGAGACACCATAGCCCATAAAAACAGAGGTAGTTAATGATGTTCCAAACAATCTGCATCGCACATGGCTCTATCAATTCGTGGATTGCACCGTATCAAACCGCCCGACTACTCGTCTACGGGTTTTCGCACAGAGCCGTTTGCAACGTGGATTTTTAGAAAAGAGGCGGGAGAGCCTTGGATCGAGCTACGTCAAATTCTGCCAAACAAAAAATTGGAACAAAAACGCCCTGCCGCATATGCTCGCGTGTCAAGCCAGAAGATTGATCTATGGGCAATGGGCTTAGACTCACACTTTACGCAGGAGTTGCAACAATCAATGCGAATCTTCCAACTCGCCCTCTTCATTGTAGGCAGTGTAAGCGCTTCTGCCTTCTCCATTGACGAATTGGAAGCGCCAGGCTATCGCGCCTCATATCCTGACCAAGTCATCGAAGCAAACCAGATATCGATAGCCCCCGCAAGGTCGCGAAAGGGCCATTTTTCCTACGGAGAAACAAATGCCTCTGTCAATGCGACGGTCTATTCCAACGAAAACACAACACAGAGCATTCTCGCGGGCTTCCGTCGCATCCATCAAAGCTTAGGGTCAAAAATTGCCTCCAAAAACACTCTCTATGGTGTTGTAGGGGTGAATTCTGAATATACTGGTGTGGAAGAATGGCTCTGGTCAGGAGGCCTCGTCATCCAGCCTGACATGAGATTCTCACACTGCACGCGTTCAATACGGTATATCCCATCCCTCCACGGACGATATCAAGTTGCTCCTACAGCAGGGCTTCATGTAGGAATGTACGCTGAGTTAGGAATGCGCTCTTCCATCGTCCGCCCTCTTATTGGCGTTGACTACACGTGGAAAAAATGGCTTTTCCAAGCCATTTTCCCTATCAAATACGGCATCTCTTTCCAAGGTGTCACGAACCACGTCTTCTCATTCATGGTTCGCCCATTCTATACCGCTGTTTTCGTGCGTAGAGGCCTCACCCACCGCCCCGCCATCACCTGCTATAAAGGAACAGGTGCAGAACTTCGCTGGGATTATTTCCCTACTTCGCGATGGAACCTTTGGCTCGCCGTTGGATCAACACTTCAAGGCTCTCTCACGATTGGCGACACGAACAATAACCATCGCCACCATGTTCGCCTCCATCGTGCGCCATATTGGACGCTTGGCATCACCTGGGGCTTTACTCACCATTCTTAAACACTCCATAGAGGAATTTTAGAATATGAAACGCATGATGCTTTTGGGGGCTTGCGTACTTACCCCTTTGCTCGC
>CAYPCN010000034.1:0-9606 GCA_964409235.1 uncultured bacterium | reverse complement strand
CGCCTGATTAAGACTTGGACTGTTGCTATGACAGCTTCTCTTGGGTTAGGGCCATCCACAATAGCCCCAATCTCTCGATTGTATTCCTCCGTGATATCACAACACATGACCATCAGCAATATCATCCCCAAGGCCCACAGATCCTGCTTCTCGTTGACGGTCCAAGAGGAACTTTTACCAAGTACGTCAGGATCAATCCATCCTGGCGTCCCCCGAGACGGGACCTCCACGTATCCCCCCTTCTGTACTCTTGCAGCAAAGGAGAAATCTGACACAAAAGGTCTCCCTTCTTTATCGAGCAAGACATTCTCAGGCTTCAGATCCATGTGGACCACACCCTTTTTATGCATGCCGCACACCGTACGGACAAGGCTGGCAGCAATTTTCTTATTCTGAAGATCTGTCGCCCTTACATCGGCACCGTGATAGGCGTTGATATAATCAAGCAAATCGCCCCCTGGATACCATTCTAAGGTTGGTCTCACTTTTTCTACGCCACCCTTTCCCTCATATCGTTGGACCTTCACGTGAGCAATACCCGGTACATCTTCTAAGGTCTTGAGGAGTTCTATCACCTCCAATTCCTTGCGTTGCTCCTCCTCGGTTCTACGCTCTTTTCGCAGATCTCTTTTCACCCTCTGCTCACCAGTGTTTAGGTTGACGAGGCCCTTTATATCTGCCTCGCCACCACTAACAAGAGTACCAAAGGAAAGCTCAAAGGTTGGGGTTCCTGTGTCTCGATCACAGAAGCATCGAAGGCTATATGACAAACCGGTTTCTGATTTTGACTCGGTGATGGCACCAAATGGACTCGTTCTCGCCATTTCGATCATCGAATCGAAATGGGTTTCTAGGTAGTGGAGTGTCTGTTGCCTGGCGATCTGAAGGTTTTTATATTGACGCTCTTCGACGTCTGACAGTGTTTTCACATCTTTTTTCGCTTCCAGCATTTGTCTTCTTTGATCAAACGCCTTATCGAGATTCGCTCGCACCGTCTGCAATTGTACACATTGAGCGCTCTCCACATCATGATGAGAGGGCCCACGTGCTGCTATGGCTTCTTTGCTCTCCAGGGACATCTCTGCTATCTGCACTCTTGTGCACGTGGAACAGAGCTTCTTAACGTGCCTTCTCCGTTCTGCAGGTGGAAATTCTGCGACGGGCTCCTCATCGAGCTCCTGCGCGCTCTCAAATCTCTCTTGATAGGGAGCTGGCGCAGCATCGAAACGTTCCCATGATGCGGAATGTGGTCGCAAGGTATCAAGATCCTTCAACCTTTCGATGATAGAACCGAAGGGAATATCGCCTTTTGATACTCTTCTTCCCAATACTGTACCAGTTTCTCCGACTTCCAGGATCGTTGGCCGCGGATCTCCTCTGACTTCAGGAGCTGATTCCGCCCGACTCGTCCTGTATCTCACTTCCCACAATTGTTTCATTTTTTCTATATAGAAGATAGTTATTGGGTGTTATTAAAAAAAGCACGGCTTCTCTCCCGACAATGTCATCAGAGAAGGAATAAGCCGCGCGTCAGAGAAGGGGCATCGCTTGGGGGAATAAGTATGAGACAACATCAGTTTAAAAGGAACAGATTTGATCTCACGGAGGAAGAATGGAAAAAGCGTCTGACAGCCGAGCAGTTCAGGGTCTTGCGACAACGAGGAACAGACCCCCTTTTTCATAATGCGTACTATGAATTCTGCTGCGTTGAACTTTGAGGCTAGCGATCCACTCCCCAAATCTCCTTGAGGCGTTGCTTGCGCCCTGAATGAGCATGGTATCGCTCGTACTCTTTCTGTGACTTTTTGTAGTACTGCTGGTGGTACGTTTCGGCTGGGAAAAAAGGACAGGCAGGGACAACGTCGACGAGGATCTGGGAAACGGCCTTATCTTCGAGGAGTGCACGCTTAGAGTTGACGGCCTCCTGACGCTGCTGTTCAGAGTGATAGAAAATAATGGGGCGGTATTGGGAGCCAAGGTCGCAAAATTGTCCTTCCCTTGTCGTAGGGTCGATGGTCCGCCAATAGATTTCGAGAAGGCGTTGGTACGAGATCCTCGAAGGGTCGAATACAATTTGTAGCGCTTCTACGTGACCGGTGGTCCCTGAGCATACGTCAGCGTATGTCGGATTGTCCGCCAGCCCCCCTGTATACCCTACTGTTGTCGCAAGGACGCCGGGCAACAGGTCGAACTCATGCTGGATACACCAAAAACAACCACCGGCAAAGGTGGCGACTTCTCTACGCTTAGGCTCTTTTGGATTCACAGGCCACTCCCGATAAAGACGCCCTGGGCCCGAAAGCCCAGGGGCTAAAGCAAGAGCTATTTCTTCTTACAGCAGACTTCAAGATCGCGCTTGAGATCTTCTAAATCCTGTTCGTGTTCAAGCTCATCGTCAAGGATCTTCCTCACGATATGAAACGTAATGGGATCTTTGCCTTTGGTATACTCAAGGAGTTTGTAGTAGACCTCGATGGCGCACTGCTCACCCTTGATATTTTGATCGATCAAGACATGGATATTTGGATTTTTTGGGGGTAGATATCGGCAATTGGCCAGGTCATACCACTGTTTTGGTTCTAGCACAGGCACACCACCGAGCTGAATAATGCGCTCCGCCAGCATGTCTGCATGCTTCAGCTCGTCTCCAGCATGTTCTTCGAGTTCCTTGACAACCTCTGCCCTCGGTACGCCTTCGGCCACCTTAGCTCCAAGCCAGTATTGATAGTACGCCAACCACTCATCAGCAAATGCTTTATTGAGTAAGGCGAGTAATTCCGGCAATTTGATGCCAGCCGATTTCACAGCCTCGCGCGCTTTCGTTCCCATCGAAGTTCTCCTCTATTGACAGATTGGTATTCTCTCGACTTCTACCACATTGCCAAAGAGGTTAGCAAGATCTGGAGTACATGTTCCATTACTAATTTGCCGATCAGCAGGTGGACACATTGATCCTGACAATCTAGCGAGAACTCTTTACGAAATACACCAACTGTTTTATTGAGGTTGAAAAAAGGAGCAGATCTGTATGGAGCATCGGCAACTAGGGAGTTCTCATCTCTACGTCTCTCCCATCACCCTAGGTACCTGGGCGATCGGAGGGTGGATGTGGGGAGGCACTGATGAGCGAAAAGCGATGGAGGCTATTCGTGCCAGTATTGACGCAGGGATCACAACGATCGACACGGCAGCTATCTATGGATTTGGATTGAGCGAGAAGATCGTGGGCAAAGCGATCAAGGGACGAAGAGACGGGGTCATCATTGCGACAAAATGTGGATTGCGATGGGATTCGAACGAAGGCTCTGAGCCATGGACATACACAGATATGCATGGCAAAGAGGTGGAGATACGGAGAAATTCAAGGCCGGCGAGCATCATCCATGAGTGTGAGCAGAGCCTGAGGCGCCTTGGCGTTGACGTCATCGACCTGTATCAACTTCACTGGCCGGATACGACAACGCCGTTCGAAGAGTCGTGGAATGCCATGGTGCAGCTACAGCATGAGGGGAAGGTACGAGCGATAGGGGTGAGCAACTATAGTTTAGACGAGCTGAAACGGTGTCATGCCATACGCCATGTAGACAGCATTCAACCCCCTTATAGCCTCATGAGACGGGAGATAGAAAAGGATCTCCTCCCCTTTTGCCAACGCAATCAGATCGCTGTTTTAGCCTATTCTCCCCTAGAAAGAGGACTGCTCACCGGAAAGGTAAGCGTTGATAGAGAGTTCCCAAAAGGAGACCATCGCCGTGAGCTTGAGATATTCTCCAAAGAAAACAGACAGTGCGTTCTTGACGCCCTTGAGGAAATCCGCCCTCTTGCCGAACGCCATCATGCTACGTTCGCCCAGATCATCCTGAATTGTACGATTCACATGCCTGGCATCACGTCGGCCATTGTCGGCGCACGCACAAGAGAGCAAGCGCTTGAAAATGCCAAAGCTGCCGAGCTTGCGCTTACACACGCAGAACGCCAGCAGGTACTTGCTGTGCTGAATAAGGTGGCGATTAGAGAAGCGTGAACCGAAGAAGCGGGACACGAGCATCGGCAGATGATGGGCGTTGGCCTTGTTTTCGGCGTCAATCCCCCGAGGACATAGACGCTCCCCTCTGGTGACGAGCCACGGCTGGAATATCCAATATCGGCGTGTGGACGGCACCAGTAGAGGTCAGCTCACTTTTGATCAGGGATAGGCGATCAACGAGAAACGACATCGGCTTGAGAGGAATTTGGCTGAGATGCGCACGAAACGCGCGTTTGTCCTGTACTGCTGTAACGCGCGCCAAGGTGATATGGGGCAAGAATCGATCATCGTGAGGGAAAAGAGGAGCCAATCGTGCTTCGATCAGAGCGTGGAGTTCGGAAAAGCGCTCGATTGGTTCTACTCCTATCCATACCACTCGTATCATTCGCTCTGAAAAGACTCCGAGATGGCTCAAGCGCGCTTCAAAAGGGCGGAAGGAAGTAAACAACAGTCGCTCGCGCAGCTCAAAGAGCGTTGCCTCGGAAACATTCCCCAAAAATTTCATCGTTAGGTCAAACTGCGAGGGAACAGTAAATGTCGCATGTGGGAGAAGGGGAATACGCGTCGTAAGATAGGCGCAAAGAGCATCCGATAGAGGGCATGAGAGAAAAGCTCTCATATTCTTCTCCAAAAAATATGACGACATATACAGACATTTCGTCTACTGATCGCTCTTCTGAGCCAATATACCAAAAACGTCTTCTCGATCCTCAAAAAATATTCGATCAAGTATAGAGTTGAGCTTTGAAAACGTACGTGTACTCAGGGTGGTGTCGACGATGAATACGCTTCGATGGTTTGCAAT
The DNA here is from genome assembly GCA_964409235.1 of uncultured bacterium. Taxonomy (GTDB): domain Bacteria; phylum Chlamydiota; class Chlamydiia; order Chlamydiales; family FEN-1388; genus CAINFV01. The sequence continues at coordinate 4,774 of CAYPCN010000034.1, read as the reverse complement.
GCTTCCTTTGCTGACAGTAGCAGCGGCGGGTATTTTTTTTGGAGAATCCGAGAACATCAAAGCCCTTGAAATTCCAGAAGATTGCCGCTTGGCCATGTCAGATCCGGCTATTTCGACGAAGAGCAGCTCTGACAGCTATATGGAGGCCTATATCCAAGGGGTCCTCGACACAAAATATCCAGATAGCGCCGTCATGGTCACCGTGCAAAAAGGAGATGTCCTCCTCTTCCATTTGCCGGTGGATCCGAAACGATCGCAAGAAATTGTCTCTTTTGTCCGGGATCTGACGAAACGTTCTGTCTACGATACAAACCCCTCATATCAGCCAGGCGATCAAACGAGCGGGGCAAAAAAGCATCGTCATCAATGGCATGGTGTATGGCTTCCTCAGTCCACAGCGTTGTTCCCTACTGAAATCGCCAATCCTCGACAGCCCTGTTTTTCGTTTGGACTGCGGTCTCACGATAGGATAGGAGGCTCTGTTTCGACGGATTTTGCCATAGGAGCGCAATTCCCCATTTATCGATGGGTTAATTTGAAGGGAGGAGATCTGCAGCTCGAGATTGAAGCGGCCGCCTTTGCCGTGTTTAATCTCAGAGAACATACCTTTCCTATAATCAATGCAGATTACTACGCTGGGATACCTCTGACATACGCCAAAGGCCCATGGGCGTACCGTTTGAGGCTGTATCATATCTCGTCGCATATTGGTGACGAGTATTTGTGCTCCCACAAACATTTTCGCAGGAAAAACAAGAGTTTTGAGGCGCTTGATTTCTCCGGAGATTATTCGTTTAATCCACATCTACGGCTGTATGGCACGCTCGGCTCCATTCTTTTCTCCGATAAGGAGATGCACATGAAGCCGTTCTATGTGGAGTACGGATTTGAAGCAAGGGGACCAAGAACAGACTTCAAACAGCTGTTTGGGCAGCCATTCCTCGCGGTGCACATGACAAATTGGCAGGACGTCCATTTCGCTCTTGACACCACGTACGCTCTTGGCTATGAGTGGGGAAAGATCCACGGCATCGGGAGAAAGGTGCGCCTCTTTCTCGAATATCACCAAGGGTTTTCCACAGAGGGGCAGTTCTCGCGGCAAAGAACGAAATTCGTTGGGATCCGCATGACCTACGGATTTTAGAAGGTATGGGGGCTGCTCTCTGTCCTTTCGTATCTTTAAATGGCGAAAAGCTGAAAATCTTCTATTTTCTCGTTCCCCGAAGTTTCGAAAGAAGTCTACTGTTGAATGGCATCACCTCAGAGAGAAAATCCCGAAATTGGATTAAGCATTCGAAAAACTTACATGCCGCATCGCTTCTTTGACGAATGCAATAAATCCTTCTTGTGTCTCGTATTGTTCTCTCTGAGTTGCATGAACAGAACCTGGAAGAGAGATATCTACTGTGTTGGAACATGTATGCGCATTTGGATATGGACTTAATTGTCCGTGACGCCTGTTCATGTGTAGCAAGATTCCTGTACTTGACAAGCCTGTTGTTCCTGTTGCCCACATAACAAATTGTCGAGCTTCTTCTTCAGTAGCTTGTCCTGTAATCCAAGTCTGAAGCCACGTTTTATATTGCTGAAAAGTTGCATCTTCTATTTCTCCTTGCGCAGGCCGAATGCTATCTGCAATTTGCTGAGGTGTCAAAGAGCCTTGCACTTTATTACTGAACACTTGAGGCTGGGTGCTCCGTACAGCCTGCCACGCCGTCTCTTTCGTTTGATACTGTCTAGGAATGATCGCAGCTTGCATGCCCAGAGCAATATGTCGTACGGCTTCTATGTCAAGACCTTGTTCTTTCATTATTTTGTCAACGAAGTCGGGATCGTTTGCCAATTCCATTGTCTTTTGTGTAAGCGCCTGCAAGAGAGCGCTCTCTTTTTGAGTACGAGCTGAAGGCTCTTTCCGAATAGCCGCTACTACTTCAGAATAGATATCGGAATCATCCTTGTCCGCAAACATCGAATTTTCCAGGCCCTGGACTAAAGAACACATTCCAAATATTTGTTTTGACCGATTCAAAGTCTCTTGCAAACTATCAATTTTGCTCTGTGTTGTAATCTGTTCTTGACCGCTCTGAGTGCGAACCACTAGGCGTAGATTTTTGATCTCTTCTTGCATTCTTGAAAACCCATCTAGATCGATAACTTCTTTTTTTGCTAAAAGAGTTGCAATGCATTGTTCCTGTTTACAAATAGAAAGAGCGGCGAAATATGGATTACTTTGTCCAATACCGGATGCCAAGATAGTATCTTGTAAACGGACTCTTGTCTGATCCACAAAAGGTCTTTGACATTCCTCCCATGACAATGAAAAAATTATTTTAAAAAGATCTGGTGAAAAATGCAATCCAGTTAAAAGGGTTCTATCCCAGACACCCGCTCCATGTCTCGAACTCCAGCAAACAGCAAAAATCTTCCCTATAGCTTCATATTCGCTCTTATGTCTTTCTACAGGAACTAATTGTACTGCTTCCTTACTTGTGTCGGTCGAAAAAAGCCTGAGACACGCATTTCTAGAAATCCCTGAGAAAAGTTTGTCAAGATAAGCTCGGGAAAGTCCTCCTGCATCTATTCCTGGCATTAGAGAGAGGTCATCAGCCACAAAAGTTACCTTAAGTGTGGGGTGGGCTCCTGTGTTGCGAATCCAGTTACTAATGTGTATTCCCATTTCTTGTAGATGATAAAAAGGAATGCGCTCTGGGCTTCTTAGGAGAGCTTCAACACGTATGCTTGCTTGATTCCCTTCATGAGGGGGACCTGGTGCAAACTTCGTTGTCGCTTGAAGAAGAGCCATAAAACAATCTTTTATAAGCGGCAGTTGTTCGTCAGGGATCTTCGATTCTGGCAGACTATTTATGTAAATAGATTCAATTATTCCTGCATCGTTGATAGTAAGACCGATTTTGTTTTTTAGATCTCCTGCATTATACAACTTAGAGTCTTGAACATTGACTGCAAATTTTCCACCAGGAAGAATTTTCACCCATACTGCATATAATTTTTCATTGATTTGAATCCATTCTGGGTCGCTCGACTTTCCTGGCTCCCGAAGGAGATATCGATCTTTAATCTTCTGAGCCGCTGCTCGCAATGTTGTCAAATCCTCACTAGGTACTCCCATAGCATCAACAGCCGGTGGATGAGTCATCATACTGGCAACATGAGATGCCGCCTCAAGAAGTTGAGGGACACTGTCTTCCGTAACCAATTCTGGATCGCCTCGACCCTCAAGAACCAATGAACCTGTTGTTGTGTCCATTCTAACACTTGCGCGACGGTCTTGTATAAATAGCGTATTCCACGACCTAGGACCTTCCCATGGGGCTAACGACAATGTCTGAGTGTCAGGAGTATACCGAGCAATCCAATATCTATTGTCATGACAAAACTGAAATCCGCTCGTTTGATCCGATTTACCCCTTGTCCATTCTTCAATTTTTGTCCATTGATACATACGGGCTGCCGATGAGAACACTTTCTTCGGAAGCTCCTTGCGGTCGTCTGGTATTTTGTTAACCGGAACATTGTTGATAAATATGGACTGTATTTCTCCATTTCCATCAACTGTAAACCCAATCTTGCCCTCCCTCTGGGTATTGCGATACTGACTGCTTGTTTGAATACTGACAGTAAACGTGCCGTTTTTGTTATCTCGGCTCCATACTGCATACTCAACCCCATCAACAGTAATAAATCGTTCACCCCTCTCTTGGGACAGCTCCTTGAGTAGAGATTGATCCAAATTAAGATTTGAATAATCTGGGCTACGTGCGCTGTCAACGGCCTTCTTAGCACTCGTTAAAAGTCTATGAGCAAGACCCAAATTTATAGACGAAGAACTGCCTTGTTGTGCTACTGTCAGTGCACCATCAGACATTGCGATCTGTGTACACTTCTCGTGTCGCTTTATTGTGTTAAAGCGCTCGCTCTCATCCCATACAGCAAGGACCAAACGGTTGGTAGTTGTATCGTAATGAGCAAGGTATGTCTGTTCTTCATGCATAAAAACAAGAGTCGTCTCATCATGCGCATAGTCTGAAACTGAGTCCCACGCGCCAGATATGGGTTGTGCATCTTCACCTGGAGGTGGCGGGGCTGGTTGTTCTAACGGCTGAGCTGGGCTCTGCGGGGGGGGGGGGGACTTGAAACCGGGACTAACGTGGTGTGTTTTGGGAGACGTAGCGCATTGAATTGTTTTAGTATCCCTGTCCACTTACTTGCCCCTGGAACACCGCCTGGATATTTCTCTGTCAGTCTACCCCGCAATTTCTCCATGACGTTTTGCCGAACAGACTCATACTCCGGATTCTCTGATAAAACCCGGAAGACGTTCTCGATCTTGTAGTCTGCAAGTTTGCTTTCCCCTTTGACAATCCTCCATATCCTAGAAAAAAATGCTTTAATCCCTCGGTTCTCTATACGCACTTTGTTATCTTTATCAACCCGAAGTAAGTGGCATCTTGGATCGAAGGATGAAAAATCTGCAGGATTAGTCATGTACACACAGCGCTCCTATTCTATTGTCCTGCATATACCAATGAGGGAGTATTCTGACAAGATTTCGACTCAACATTTGGTTCAAAACAAGATACGTAGCACACGCGGCTCTTTTCCGTGTTTCTTCAGGAGCAGTACTTGTTTGCAGACTAGGCTTTTGCAGCTGAGCAGTACCAGATGAAGAAAGGGTCGGCTGCGGAGGCATTGGCACGATCGGCTCCATTCTTTTCTCCGATAAGGAGATGCACATGAAGCCGTTCTATGTGGA
>CAYPCN010000033.1:0-10376 GCA_964409235.1 uncultured bacterium | reverse complement strand
ACATAAGTTCCTTAACGAGAAAGAGTTACGAAACAACTGTCAAAGTCGGGAGAATCTTCACCCAGACCAAAGTAAGCGGCATTATCGACCCAAGATTGCGAGGACATTGTCAAGCAGCCCCACAAAAACATCTACGCCCCCTTGTCGTCGGGCGAGAAGGCTCGGTCTCTACTCGACAGTGACGGACTTGGCGAGGTTGCGAGGCTGGTCGATGTCGGCACCGCGCTTGTTGGCGCAGTAGTAGGCAAACAGCTGGCAGGCAACGGCAGCAGTGATGGGAGCAAGCTCGTCGCGGGTATGGGGGATTTCGATGATGTCATCGGCAATGGCCGGAAGGCGGGTGTCCCCAGCAAAGGTGAGGCAGATGACAGGGCTGTGGCGTGCTTTGGACTCCATGACGTTGCTGACGACCTTGTCGTAGGTAAGGGCATCGGCACAGAGAGCGAACGTCGGGCATTTTTCATTGAGGAGAGCTATGGGCCCATGCTTCATCTCGCCGGCAGCATAGCCACAAGCGTTGATGTAGGCGATCTCCTTGAGTTTGAGAGCGCCTTCGAGACATGTGGGGTACATGTAGCGACGCCCTATGAAGTAGAAGTCATTGGCAGTGGCGTATTTGTCAGCAAGTCTCTCGATATGGGGGGCGAGGGCGAGGACCTGCGATATCTGGTCAGGCATGGCTTTGAGAGCTGCGAGGAACTCTTGGCCTTCGGCTTTGCTCATATGCCTGAGGCGAGCCATCATGATGGTGAAAAGCGTGAGGACCGTGAGCTGGCTGGTAAAGGCTTTCGTCGAACAGACCCCCACTTCAGGTCCTGCTCGTAAGAAGAGCGTGGAATCCGCGTCGCGGGTGAGCGTTGACCCTTGGACGTTGCATATGGCGATGATCGCAGCGCCTTTTGCTTTAAGCTCGCGGACAGCAGCAAGGGTGTCGGCCGTCTCTCCAGACTGGCTGATGGCAAGGACGAGAGTGCCTTCTTCAACAATGGGGTTGCGATAGCGAAATTCTGAGGAGATTTCTACTGACGTAGGAATGCGCGCTATCTCTTCGAGCATATAGCCAGCAATAAGGCCTGCATGCAGAGAGGTCCCGCAAGCAACGATGACAATGCGTTTGACAGCGAGAAGCGCGGCCGCTGTAATGGACATATCATCCATCGCTACAGTACCGTAGTCTTCAAAAAAGCGTGCAAGCATAGCATTGCGAATGGCCTGCGGCTGGTCGTAGATCTCTTTGAGAGTGTAGTGAGCGAACTCTCCTTTCGACATCTCCTCAGCGCTGTGTTTGAGCTGCTCCGTTTGTTTGGAGATGGGCAGACGTGAGGCATCGAAGAGTTCAACGTTGGTCGGCGTTATCCGCGCAACCTCGCCTTCGCTAAGGTAGATGACCTCTCGCGTGTGGTGGATGAGCGCATTCGCTTCTGACGCCGCAAATGTCTCCCCAACGCCAACACCAATGACAAGAGGACTGCTATTCTTGGCGAGAATGCATTCGCCAGGACGGTCTTTGTGGATGACAGCAATAGCCCAGGCGCCTTTGATGAGCGGCGTAACCTCTTGTACCGCTTGAAGGAGGTCTCCTTTGTATAGAATGGCGATAAGGTTAGAGATGACTTCAGTATCTGTCTGTGTGCGGAAGACAATACCCTCGCGCTCAAGCTCGCTGCGCAGCTGCTGGAAGTTCTCGATGACACCGTTATGAATGACAGCTACAGACTGCGTAGCGTCAAGGATGGGGTGAGCGTTGTCTTCTGTCACCTTGCCATGAGTCGCCCATCGCGTGTGGGCGACAACGCACTGTGCCGCTTCATCATCGATAATCTTCTCGAGGTTGGCCAGCTTGCCCACGGCCTTGCGGGTGACGAGGGCGTTGTTGGCGATATAGGCCAGCCCTGCGGAGTCATAGCCGCGGTACTCCATTTTCTTGAGGCAGTCTAATGCTAGGCGAATGCCATTCCTTGATCCCACATAAGCAAAGATCCCGCACATACGTCGTCACCGTTGTTAGAGTTGAAACATATCTCAGCGGCGCTCTTCGAGCTTGCTGGCGACCCGTTTTGGCTTCAGGTATGCCCGGAGAGCAGCGTCAAACCTTTCAGCCGAACACTTCTGCCCACAGGTGAAGAGATCGACAAAGCAGGCGTTATATTCAGGATAGGTATGGATACTCGCATGGCTTTCGGAGAGCAGAATGACCATGCTATAGCCATTTCCTGTAAACGTATAGTCAAGCTCTCCAAGAATGGTAGCCCCTGAAGCCAGCGTCGCCTGCTTCATTGCAGCAGCCAGCTGTCGAGGATCGCTGAGCGCAGCAGGATCACACTCGTAATATTGGGCGAGGAGATGCCTTCCAAAGAACTGATATTGGGCATGAAGTGCTGCTGGTGAGAACAGCGCACAAGAGAACAAGAGAGCACACATTCCTAAGGTCACATAGGCCTTCCCGCACCAAGAGGCGGCTTTCATCTTTTCCCGGGTGGTCATAACACAACTCACGTCCTAAAGGGTTAAATGTCGCATATTTTCAGGAAGACGTGGATTTATGCAAATAGCCAATCCGCTCCCTAGCAAGAGCGGCCAGCTGCTCAGCATACTGGTGGACGATGGTGCGCTTCGGCCCTTCGACCATAATTCGGAGGATAGGCTCCGTTCCTGAATAGCGGACGAGCAGGCGGCCTGTCGAGCCAAGAGCTCTCTGCACCTCTTCAATGGCTTGGGGAAACCCTTCAATAGACTCGAGAGGAGGCTTCTCACGCACGTGAACATTGATACAAATCTGTGGAAACTTTTTAAAAGCTCCTGTCAGCTCTGAAAGCTTGCTGCCAGTCTCTATCATAATGCGCAAGACTTGGAGAGCAGAGACAAGGCCATCGCCAGTGGTGTTGTGTTCAAGGAAAATCACATGGCCGCTGGACTCCCCGCCGAGGTTCGTCTCAGACTTGAGCATCTCTTGAAGAACATAGCGATCGCCAACTTGCGAGGTGATGACCTCAATGCCCATGTCGCGCAGTGCCGTCACATAGCCTAGATTACTCATCAGCGTGGTGACAACGCGCGGAGACTGGAGCATCCCCTTGTGGAACATATCTCTCGCACAGATGGCAAGGATGGCATCGCCATCGACGATCTGCGCATTTTCGTCGACCATGATGACGCGATCGCTATCGCCGTCGAGAGCAATGCCAACATCAGCGCGATGGTCGATCACCGCTTTTTGGACATTTTCAGGATGGAGAGCGCCGCAACCGTCGTTGATATTCAAGCCATTAGGAGTGTTGGCATAGACGTGCACATCGGCATCGAGCTCGCGGAAGACAAGGGGAGCCACCTTATAGGCCGCGCCATTGGCGCAGTCTAGAGCAAGGACGAGATTCTTCAGCGACAGCTTTCGAGGGAACGTGGCTTTGATGAACTCGATATACCGGCCATCAGCATCGTTGATGCGGGCGTTCTTACCTATCTCATGATCTTTGGGAAGGTCGTCCTCAAACGCCTTAGGCCCTTGGGCAATCAGCGCTTCGATATCGCGCTCCCACGTCTCCGGCGGTTTAAACCCCTCTGAGGAAAAGAATTTGATACCGTTATCATAGAAAGAATTGTGGGAAGCGGAGATGACAATGCCAAAATCGGCACGATACGCACGAGTGATAAAGGCCACAGCAGGTGTCGGCAGAGGGCCGAGCATAAACGTATCGACGCCCATCGAGCACAAGCCCGACACAAGGGCGTTTTCATACATATAGCAGGAAAGACGGGTATCCTTACCGATGACAACGCGGTGCTTGCCAGGCAGAGAACGAAAGCCCTTTCCTACAGCACGGCCCAGGGCTAAGGCCAGCTCCACCGTCATCGGGAAGAGGTTGGCACGGCCGCGCACGCCATCCGTACCGAACAATTTAGGGACAGCGATTCCTTGCATTAGTATACTCTCGTTAGTAGGTGCCAAGAGGCTTGGCCGTAGCTTATCGCCCTGAGAATAATATTGCAACGCAACCGTTTTTCAAACTACAATGTCATTTTTACCCCGGGTTGCTACCTATCGCGTGCTCTCACCCTCGCCAGACTGACCGAGCAGTTCAGCTTGCGATAGAGGCGCCTCGAAGCAAGGCATAGGCCAGAGCACGCGATAGGTAGCAACCCGGATTGTTCGGTATATGTACTTCGATTTGAGTTGTGCGCCCAAGAATATACACCCCTTCTGAGCATCTGATCGCCCCCCGTACTATCGATCAGAATGCCCTTTCTACCGTTGCCACCCTTCAGCAGGCGGGCCATACTGCCTACCTTGTGGGCGGCAGCGTCCGCGATCTCCTCCTAGGCCTTCATCCCAAAGATTTTGACATCTCCACCTCGGCCAAACCCGAAGAAATCAAAAAGCTCTTTGGCCGGCAGTGCCTGCTCATTGGCCGTAGGTTCCGCCTAGCACACATTCGCTTTGGGAACACCATTTTTGAAGTGTCGACATTCCGCGCGGGGGATACCGACTCCTCATCCCTCATCATTCACGATAACCGCTGGGGGACGGAAGAGGAAGATGTGATGCGGCGCGACTTCACTATGAATGCCCTCTTCTACGACCCTACAAAAGAGACGATTCTAGATTATGTGGGCGGTGTCGAAGATATCTCGAAAGGGCTTATTAAGACCATTGGCCAGCCAGAAGCACGCTTTCGGCAAGATCCTGTGCGCATGATACGCCTCCTCAAATTCCAAGCACGATTTGGCTTCCGCGCCAACGACAAGGAGTTGGCCGCTGTAAAGACCCTCCGTCACGAAATTCTAAAGAGCGCCCACGCTCGAGTGCTAGAAGAGATCTTCAAGATGCTCGAGTCGTCGAAAGCAGCACCATTCTTCCGCCTGATGACCGACTACGGCTTTGTAGAGCTCCTCTTCCCTTGCTTTCATTACTTTTTTGCCGATGCGACGAAGGGTATTGCGATGCGGTATCTTCAAGCTGTCGATGAGCGCTGCTCGCGCCGCCGCAAGCTCGACCGTTCTGTTCTCCTTGCTGCCATTGTCTATCCCATTTTGGAAGAAGAGCTTCGCCTGCTGATGGAAGACCGCCAATGTGTGATCGCGACGAAAGAGGTTATGCACCTTGCCGAGACGTTGCTCCACGGCATCAGCACCTCGTCGTTTGTCCAATTCCCAAAGAAGATACTGAGCAATCTCTTCCTCATCATCGTCAACCAAGTCCGGATGGCACCTCTCAAAAGAGACCCGCACTTCCACGCTCGCTTCCATTCGCATGAGGAGTTTTCCCTCTCCCTCGAGTTTTTGCGCCTTCGCGCCCTCGTAGACCCATCACTAGGGCAGATCGTTGAGAGATGGGAGCAGAAATAGACAGAGCGCTATGCCCTTTGGAGGACAGAATAGGCTCAAATCTACCCAAAAATCTCCCGCTTCTCCTCTACAAGTCCACAGCGCACATGACTCAAACGAAACAGTATCGTCCCATATTGGTTGCGCATGGTATCATTGTCTCCTTTGCTGGAGGGATTCATGACAGTAGCAGCAACAAGAGAGGCAACAAAGGACAGAGGCGCTGAGCGCCAACTGCACAATAGAGCAGTGTTAGGCGTCTTCCTCATGATCAGTGGGATTGCCTTGTACGCTCTTTCCGATGCGTTTATCAAGCATCTCATGGGCTCGTACACCGTCCACCAGGCCACGTTCCTCCGCTCTATCACGCGACTGATGCCACTCCTCGTTGCGACATTCTTTCATGGCGGCGTGCGCCAGGTGCTTGCTACCAACCATCCATGGCGGCATGCGGTCCGGCTGTGCGTCAACCTCTCGTATACTCTTGCGTTTATGTACGCCTTCTCCATGGGCTCGCTGACGGTCATCTACACGCTGAGCTACACTTCGCCCTTCTTTATGATCCTCCTGAGCGCCTTCCTGCTCAAGGAAACCGTCAACCGCGACCGGTGGGCGGCTGTCGCCATAGGCATGATCGGCGTGGTCATCGCCTTGCGGCCCGGAGCCGGAGTCTTTGAATGGGCCTCGCTGCTCGTCCTTGCCGGGTCCTTCCTTGGCGCTTTGAATAAAATCCTCATGCGCCGCCTTGCCCAAACAGAACATAGCCTCGCCATTGCCATCTATCCCAACATCGTGATGATCGTCGCTACGCTTCCCTTTGTCTTTCACACATGGCAAGCCATGCCGTGGACACACTGGGGGATGTTCGCCTTCGTCGGGGCTATCACAGCTCTTGGGCAGTACTGCATTGCCCAAGCTCTCCGCTACGCACAAGCCTCAACCCTCGCCCCTATTGACTACTCGTCATTCTTCTGGGTCGTCACCCTTGACCTGTTCTGGTGGAACCGCTCGCCAGACACCGCAACATTGCTTGGCGCCGGCATCATCGTGGGAAGCAACCTGTTCATCCTGTATAGAGCGCGACGCGAAAATGCGCTTGTCAAAGCAGCGGCGTAAATACCTGCGCCAACGCTGGTACAGCAGGGGCTCTATGGACGAGGAAGAGGTCTCCATCGCCGATGGCAAGATTCGTCCCATACCTCTTCAAGATAACGCCGCACCATCGCCGGCATCAGCGAGCGGGCGAGAGCTTCGAAGCCACGCGTCCTCGGCTTTTCAATGAGCCGCTGACGGGAGAGCAGCGGCCGCCCCCAGAGCACGGCCTGCACAGCACGCGCTCGCTCCTCATCACTACCTTCGAAGAACGCCCACGTGAAAGCAGCATTCACACTTCCTCCACGGTCGACACACTCCTTACAGGCGATGGTGGACATCACACTCCCACCCGCAATCCGGCAGCAAAACCCCTGCCAGGCACGGACGAGGCCTAACACTACTAACTCGTGAAACACAGGAATCTGATGGTCTGTCATCGACGCCAGGCAGAATGCCTTTTCTACGACATGCTCTACGCAGTGCCACCACTGATCCCGTTCCCCATCTTGCAATGAGAAGGCGTACCAACTCGACCGCGAAGGTATGAGCCCCTTTTTCAACTCGCTGAGAAGAAGCTTTCGATGCTCCCGCAGCGGTATCAGCGCCTGATCGCAATTGTAATAAAAGGGAGCGTCTACGCTCACAGATGCCAGCCGAAAGGCCGAAGGAGCGCCTTGTGAAGCCGTAAAGAGAACGTGCGAGCGATCTCCCTCAGCTTTCCATCGCATGCTCTGCAGGTTGACATACACCCACATCACATGCGGAAAACAAGATGAGGACCTATCATGTATAGCTTCAATAGCCGCTGCCGCCTCAGGAGCAATTTTCCCCCCAACTGTGGGCGTCGGCCCCACTGTCCAGTCGATGTCTAATGAGGCGCCGTGACGACCAGAGAACTTCTCTTTGAAAAGGAATCCTGAGCTGTTGCCACCAAAGCCCTTTGGATCAAAGGGCGAGATACGCCCCAAGAGCAAGCCGCCAAGGTATGTCCCCGTCCAGGAGTTCCACAGAAACCGAGGGTGGCACAGGCTGTAGCACAGAGAGTGTCCCGAGCGGGCCACATACGCCTCTGCAGCCTGCCGCGTAGTGGTGAAGAGGTCGACCGTCGTCGCTGGCTGCGGAAGAGAGACCACGGCTCGCTGCAGCGCTTCCAACAGAGGCGCCCCAACAAAAATGGCGAGAGCACAGTCGCGGAGGAAGGGAGAGCGTTCTTTGGCAAGCGCTTGGCGTACGGCACGCAACACAGCGCCGAAACGGCGTACATTCGGCCTTGCCGACAGCGCGTCAATCGCTGCTGCAAGCCTCCCCTCACGAATGTGATGCGCTTCGGTAACGCGCTTCAAAGCAGTGGCCACAGCCTGCTGCTCAACTCTTTTTGCTGCTCGTAAGTTCTTTGAGGTTTGCCGTGCAAACATGTAGAATCCTCATTGTAGAAGTAAAGGCCATTATGAATAGATCATACGAAGCAGAAGCTACCGCCGTCGCCAACAGAGATAGCGTCCATTCCATCCGGCGATCGAGCCTCCACTTTTTCTCTGGCACCATGCTCAGCCGCATCAGCGGCATGGTCCGCGATATCGTTCTCGCCTTTTGTTTTGGCACCCATGAAGCCCTTGCCGCCCTCTTCATCGCCTTTCGATTGGCGAATCTTGCGCGACGACTCTTTGGCGAAGGGGCGTTGCAGTCCGCCTTCATCCCTTTGTTCGAGGATGTGAGAAAGCAAAGCCATGAGAACGCCTGCCGGTTCTTTCGCGACCTGTCAATCCTCTGGACGGGCCTTCTTTGCCTGCTGTGCCTCATCAGCATGGCCGGCATGGCCGCCTTAGTTCGCTATCTCCCTATCGGACCAGGCACAGCGGAGATTGTGCAGCTCACAGTGCTCATCACCCCCAGCCTCATCCCGACCTGCCTCTTTGGGCTCAACATCTCCTTCCTACAATGTCAAAAACAGTATTTTTCAGCTGCTGTTGCCCCTATCTTTTTTAATCTTGTCATCATCGCCTCCGCCTTCTCTCTTCGAGGATATCGGCCCCAAGATATCATGCCCTTGCTCTCATGCGGCATCGTTCTTGCCTGCGTTGCCCAGTGGCTGGCGTCCTTCCTCCCCGTTCTTCGCCAATGCAAAGCCACTCTTCGCGACCATCTCTTCTCGAACCTCAACCTCCGATCTCCAGAGATCTCTCGTCTCTGGCGCCCCTTAGGGCTAGGGATTCTCGGCATCGGCGCCTCTCAGATCAACAATGCTGTCGACGCGATCTTCGCCAGAGTAGCAGATCCCAGCGGCCCTGCCCAGCTGTGGTTTGCAGTGCGCTTTCAGCAAGTTCCTCTGGCGCTCTTCGGCATCGCTGTCTCAAGCGCTATCCTCCCGCCGCTCGCGCGCGCCATCCATGCTAATGATGAGCCGAGGTACCGCTCCTTCCTCGAGTATGGCATCCGCCAGGTCATTGCTCTTCTGATTCCCTGTACTGGCGTGCTCTTCGTACTCGGCATGGCGATGATCAACTGCATCTTTGGCCATGGCGGGTTTCAGACAGACTCCATCATCGCTACAACAGGATGCCTCCACGGGTATGCTCTTGCCCTCGTGCCCATGGGGCTCATCGTCGTTCTTGCCCCCGCCTTTTACGCTCGAGGCAATTACACCATTCCCATGCGCGGAGCGTGCCTCTCTCTCGCCCTCAACGCCGTCTTGAATAGCCTCATGGTCTTTGTCTTCGGATGGGGAGCGATCAGCGTAACACTGGCGACGAGCATCTCCTCATGGGTCAACGCCGTATACCTATATGCCAAACTTACTAAAGAAGTGGGACCTCTGCTCACCCCTGCAGGGATGGTGGGCTGTGCGAAAACAGTGGCTGCCTCTCTCGTTACCGCAGTGCTCATCTTTGTCACCATCGCCATATGGACCTTCCCCCCGGTCATCTTCCGCTTGTGGCAGGAGTCAGGAGCGCAGATCCCCCATACACTTCTCGCACAGGCGCTCCATCTGTGCGCGCCACTCTGTCTCTTTGGGATATGCCTCTACGCATGCGCCTATCTATTTGGCGCTTCCGACATTTTGGCGATAGGGCAACGGCAACGCACGACATAATTGCGTAGAGCTAGGGGCAAAAAAAACGCCCTAACACACTATAGTTAGGGCGCTACAAGGAGGGAGAACTTCTAGCCATTATGCGCGATGAAGTCGCACACCATAGGAACGTTGATTTCCAAAGGTATTGGAATGGCTCCCAATGCTGGGGGAGTGAGCAGCTTGCCAGACAGGTCAGATTCATTGAATTCGAGATAGTCCGGCACAGAGCGATTTGAATTTTTGACGGCCTGAGTGATCGTTTTATTCTGCTTCGACTTCTCGTGGATCGAAATCACCATTCCGGGCCGTACGTGAAACGACCTGATGTTCACGCGTTTTCCATTCACACAGACATGCCCATGGGAGACGAGCTGGTGCGCCGCAAATATCGTCGACGCAAATCCCAAGCGATACACAATCATATCCAATCGGCATTCGAGGCGTTGCATCAGCAATTCAGGTGTATTCTGATGGCGGCGTGCAGCCTCTGCGAAGTAGCGTCGAAGTTGGGACTCGCTGATCATCCCAAATACAGCTTTGAGCTTCTGCTTCTCTTCAAGCTGAAGACCGTAGTCGGATTTCTTTTTGCGCCTTGCTCCATGCATCCCCGGCGGATGGCCTTTGTGCACAAGCGGATTCTTGGACCGTCCAAAGACATTTACACCTAACCGACGCGCAATTCTATTTTTCGCGCCTCTATAACGAGCCATTGCGTCTACCCTCTCATCGGAGCATGTTCTCTTCTACTACGTCTCAACCTAAGGAGACGTTCTCTAAGGAGTAAGAGCATGACACAGTGTATCCTTTTTCAGCAATTCTGATCCGGCCATTTTCAGGTGACTGATCATTAAAAGCACTTTTTTAACAGATGCTCTCGGTATGAGGA
>CAYPCN010000032.1:7380-11227 GCA_964409235.1 uncultured bacterium | reverse complement strand
GGCCGCGATCACTCTCCGGCTTTTTTTGTGCACCATGAGGTCAACACGGGGGCAAGTGCGGGCATGGTTTCTATAGACATTCCGGCTCTTTGGTTGTGGATTGGTGCGGCCATCTGGACTGTGGCTGCGATTGCATTCGCGGTGAGGGGCGGCTGGTTGTCTATGCCCGAACGCTCTGACCCATTTCCTTTTTCTGTTCGCCAATTCTTCCTCATGCTCATTGGCTTGTTTTTCGCGTTTGCCGGCTATATAGGGTCGTTTGTTATCGCTCATGTTCTTACCGGTTCCTTCCATACGCTGCCGGGGTTCGACGCTCTCGGGCGCCTGACACAGGCAGAATGGCTTTCTGTTGAGCACATCATCGGGCTTATTCTAGGGACGATCTTGGTTACCATTGTTCGGCGGCTGCTTCCGGCCGATCTTCTCTCCTTTGTACAAGGGAAAAGTCAAGATTGGAAGAAATGTGTGAAAGGGGCGTTGTACGGGCTGCTCTTTGTCCCTGTCATCCTCCTTGCGACGTCAGTCATCGGATTTGTCATCTCTGTCATTAGCCCTGAAAGCCGAGCACCGCAGGTGGCTCTAGAAGTCCTCGCGAATATTGGCTCATTGAGTCCGCTGTTTTGGCTAATGATCGGCTGTATCGTAGTGCTCGTGCCATATGTCGAGGAGACATTGTTTCGGGGGTTTCTTCAAGCGTTTTTCCAGGGCTTGATCCACCCAGCTCTATCGGTGCTGCTCACTTCAGCGGCATTTGCTCTCTTTCACTATTCTCCATTGCAGAAGAGCAGTAATTTTGAGATCATGGTTGGTCTTTTTGTGTTTTCAATATTTGCCTCAAAGATACGAGAGAAAGAAGGCGCTCTGAACGCTTGTATAGGAATGCATGCAGCGTTCAATGCTGCATCGCTGTTCCTGTTTTTTGGGCTGGAGCGAATGTAAACCCGGTTGGTTAAGCAGGTGAAAATTATTAGCCTGGAGCGGTTGTAAAAAGACAATGTCCGTTGTACCGTTCAAGGTTCACTCTCACGGCGTATCCGATATCGGCCTCGTCCGCATGAACAATGAAGATTCCTGGCTTTCTGGTACCGATGGCCGGATTTTCCTCGTTGCCGATGGCCTGGGAGGGCACCAGTCTGGCGAAGTGGCGGCACGAGAAGCGATAGAACATTTCTACTCATGTTTTATTGAGCTGTTCCCCGGAAAACATCCGGTTGCTATGGCGGACGCCGAGATCGAAGCGAGATTGCGCGCTTGCTATGAGCGGACGAATGACTATGTCTTTTCTCTTGCTTCTACCCATGAACTTCTCAGAGGGATGGGCACGACGTTTTGTGCTCTGACTTTTCACGGTGGCAAGGCAGCGGTTTCCCATGTAGGCGACTCTCGCGTGTACCTTCTTCGCGATAGCGTTCTTGAGCAATTGACAAAAGACCACTGTTGGACGAGAGGCTCGCCATCGGCTCTCTCTCCTGCGGAGCGCGCATCGAAGGGAGTTCTGACACGAGCTATTGGCACCATGCCTACTGTCGAACCTACCATTCGCCTCGTCCCGATCGCCGCGGATGACCTCTTTCTTTTGTGCACTGATGGATTGTCGGACATGGTCACGCATGGCGAAATTGAGTCGATCCTCAACAGACCTATGATGATTGGCGAGAGAGTGCGAATGCTTGTGGCATCTGCCAAACAAAAAGGAGGGGGCGACAACATCACGATTATCCTCGTTGAGGTGTCAGGTGGCGGATCATAGGATTTATGTCGATTACAATGCTGCGACGCCGATCGATCCGCGCGTCTATTCTGAGTATATTCGGGTCCGCCATGAGATGTGGGCGAATGCTTCTAGCATTCACAGGGAGGGGCAGGCCGCAAAGGCCATGCTTGCCGATGCTCGTTCCCGCGTTGCCCGTGTTTTTTCTGTGTCTCCTCAGCAGGTCGTCTTTTTTTCCACAGCTACCGAAGCATTGACGACGTTCATTCACGGGGTGTTGGCACCAAAGAGGGGAGCGCACGTGATCACCTCTGTCGCAGAACATGCGGCAGTATGGCAGTGCTGCCGAATGCTGCAGCAGCACGACGAAGCATCGGTAACGTTTTTGAGAGTAGGATCCTACGGCGCGCCAACGCCTGAAGACGTGCAGGAGGCAATTACGGAAAGGACAACGGGAATTGCCTTGATATCCGTGAACAATGAGACCGGCGTGGTCACTGATATCAAGGGATGCGCCGCCGTAGCCGCCCAGTATGGCATCCCGTTGCTAGTGGATGGCGTAGCGCAGCTTGGGAAGCTGCCGTTTTCGATGTATGATGGGGTGACGGCCGCTTGTTTTAGCTCGTACAAAATGTACGCCCCTTCTGGAGTAGGCTTTGCCATCATGCGTCAAGACGTTTCTCTCAGACCGTTGATTCCAGGCGGCGGGCAAGAATTTGGCCGTCGGGGAGGGAGCGAAAACGTCCCGGCTATTTATGCGTGTGCCCTTGCCCTTGAGCTCCTCATTGCAGAGATGGCCGACAATTCGGCACGAATGGAGAGACTACGAGATCTCTTTGAAGAGTTGGTCTTTGAAGGTCTTTCCGGGGTATCTGTGAATGGAGAAGGCCCTCGGGTGAACAACACTTCCAATCTTGCGTTTGAGGGTGTTGACGGGGAGGGGTTGCTTATCCAAATGGACTTGGCGGGCGTGGCAGCGAGCCACGGCGCTGCCTGTTCTTCGGGCGCTCTTGAGCCGTCGCGAGTGCTACTTGAAATGGGGTATTCTCCGCAACGCGCTGCGTCATCCGTTCGCTTTTCCGTGGGAAAAGGGACGACAGAAGAGGACGTGAGGGCAGCGGCTAACGTGGTGATACGTTGCGTACAACAGCAGCGATCGGCTCACTAACTCTACATCGTTTCGATAACGCCTTGCTGAAGATTCATGCGCGAGCGGTACCCTTCGAGAAGGCCATTGGCCACTTCTTCGGGGTCATCGGTGACGGTGAATAAATGCGATTCCTTGTTAGAAAGGCTGTGCTCTTTGAGCATGGTCGCCCGTATCCAGTCGACCAACCCCTTCCAGTAGCGCGAACCCATAAGATAGATGGGGACGGGCAGCGTTCGCTTTGTTTGCACAAGAGTGAGAATCTCAAACAGCTCATCGAGCGTCCCATATCCTCCGGGTAAGAAGATAAACCCTTGAGCGTATCGTACAAACATGACTTTGCGAACAAAAAAATACCGAAAGCGAGGACAGAATTGCGGATCCAGATATTTATTAGGAGATGGTTCATAGGGAAGGTCAGGGATGAGACCTGCGGACGATTTGCCTTCCTCTTGAGCTGCTTTATTGGCGGCCTCCATGATGCCAGGGCCGGCGCCTGTGATCACCGAGAATCCCTTTTTGGTTACGGCTTTTGACACTGCATACGCCATTTTGTAGTAGGGATTTGATTTCTTGAGTCGTGACGATCCAAAAATGGAGATAAACGGTCCAGCGCCTGTGAAGGTCTCAAAACCGTTGACGAATTCAGAGATAATCCTAAAGAGACGCCATGAGTTTTGGTGAGAGAATCCACAATCTGGCAGACAGAGATATTCGCTCATGAAGAGTCCTTTGAGCCCTTGCGATAAGGCTCTTTGTGAGCCATTTGTGATGTGGATTTTCAGAGGAGAAGAAGGAGATCTTTGGATCGAGCTACCACAAAACCGACGAAGCCCATATGCCCTGACATATGGGTGAGAAGATTTTGGGTAGATTTGGCCAAAAAGATCCTACTCTATCCCCTAAAAGGCACATCGCAAAGGGCTCTTTATGGTTCTTTCCTTTCTTTTTGCGATTTTTCACTCAAAAAGAAAAGAGGTAATGTGGAG
>CAYPCN010000032.1:0-7370 GCA_964409235.1 uncultured bacterium | reverse complement strand
ATGAGGTTGCGCGAAGCTCGTCCCGTACTGATGGTAGCATCTGTCCATCGCCATGCGATGCTGTTCAAAGAGACGGTAGTGCCATGGCAGACCCTCTCTGCTCTTTCTTGGCTGCTGGCGGGAGTGTTGTGCTGCAACGGACCCATTCGCGTATTTTCAGATTGGTCATTCCTGATCATGATCATGGCGATAACGACAGCGCGGTTTTCGGGAATGTGTTGGAACAGGCTCATTGACTGGCAGATTGATGCTCGCAACCCTCGTACAGCCCGGCGTGCAGGCCCTTGTGGGCGGCTGTCGCAAAAAGAACTAGCGGCCTATGCGTTGCTGACGCTGGCTCTCTTTCTTCTCTCCTGCTTTTTCTTTGCTCCCGTTGGCCGCCTTATAGGGATCGGCGTGGCTATACTGGTGCTTTTCTATTCCTTTACTAAGCGCTTCACGATTGGGTGCCATTTTGTCCTCGGGATGATTCATGCGCTCCTTCCTATCGCTGGGTCATTATGGCAGAATGGCACGATCTCTGTGCCTGCTGCTCTGTTGAGTCTCGCCGCCTTTGCGACCGTTTCTGGTACTGATATTTTATATGCTGTACAGGACGAAGTTTTTGATCGTCGCTTTGGACTGTTCAGCATTCCGGCGCGATTTGGCACGGCACGGGCCGTAGAGACAGCATCTCTGCTGCATGTCGTAGCGTTTATTGCTGTTAGTCTTGCCTTCGTCAACATGAATATGTCAACGGTCGTATTATTCCCATGGGCGATGTGTATGGCGTTCCTGTTGAATGTCTGGCATGGAGTGTGGGAACAGCCGATGGTACGCCTGGGGAAGGCTTTTCCGCTTTTCTTTGTGGGATTCGCTGTGTTGGTCTGCCTGATCTTAGCTATGGACAGGGCATGGAATGCATTGTAGACAATGGGCTAGCGCTCTGTCGCTGGAAACAGCCGGTGTTTTTTACTCTTCTTTTTTTGGTGCAAGAGCTTCCCTCGGTTATGTCCTGCTGAGACTTCATGGAGAGATTCAATGGCCATAAAGGCTGTGGGATCGATGGTATAGACTAACTCTTTGAGTTCGGCCAATTGAAGGCGTTCGATGATCACGTAGAGGATCTCTCGCGATTCTCCGGAAAATCCTCCTCTGCCGTACATCACGGTAAGACCGATGCCAAGTTCATGGAGGATAGCCTTTTCGATCTCATGAAATTTCGAAGAGATGATCAGCACCGATTTTGTCTCGTCAAGGCCGACGAGCACGAAATCCATCACTCGTGCGACCACGATATAGGTAATGAGCGACATCAACGGTGGGTGCCATTCTTTGAAGATGAGTCCTGCAGCACTAAAGACAATGATATTGCAAAAGAAGACAATCTGGCCGACGGTGAATCCAAAGCGGCGGTTCGCCACAATTCCAAGGATTTCTGTTCCGTCAAGGCATCCTCCTCCACGAATGATGATCCCTATGCCAACCCCTAAAATGCCCCCGCCGATGACGACAACCTCAAGGGGATCTCCGTAGAATGGCGTGTGGAAAAAATGGGGGATGAGGAACAAAAAGGTAGCAAACGATGCAATCGCTATGATGGTGTTGAGGACGAAGAGCCTGCCAATCTGTTTCGAGCCAAAGATGACAAAGGGCAGGGTGAAGAGCACAATAAAGACCGACAGCCATTGCATGCCCACAAGACGTCCCACGATCATGGCAAGGCCCACTGTTCCGCCATCGATCAGACGATTTGGGATGAAGAAGATTTTAATGGCAAAGGCCGCTATGGCGCACCCTATGGCGATCCGCAATGCGTTGGTAAGATATGCCAGGACTTTAGAGAATCGTTCGGAAAGAGTGGATTTTTGCATAGGCTACTCAAGGAGAGAAAGCAGGCTGTGCTTGAGTCTTCTCATCCAACCCTGGGTTTCAAAATCGCGGGAGACGGGGATCGAACCCGCAACCTCCGACGTGACAAGCCGGCGTTCTAACCAGTTGAACTACCCCCGCATACAGTTGCGCCCATTCTGTCGATGGCGCATGGGCGCAACAGGATTCGAACCTATGACCACCTGTGTGTAAGACAGGTGCTCTGCCGCTGAGCTATGCGCCCGGAACAAGGAACCATCGTAATCGTGAGATGATTTTTTCTCAACGAACCATTTCGAAAACTGGAGTGAAAAAAATTAGTTCAGTAGAGTGAGGGGCTAACGGAGGATATAGGTATGGTTTCGAGAATTGAAGGGGATCGTCCCCTTGAGTCTACAACGAGAACTCCCATGGTTCTTCAGGGGGAGTTTGCCGGCCGAAAAGTGGAGGCGGTTGGTAGATCAGGGCTCTACTGCGTAGCCATGCCAATAGGCTTAGGAGCGAAAGTCCTGTCGTTGGCTGGCAGTGCGGCTGACCAACTGACGTTTCGCCCCGTTGTTTCGGGATTGAGCGCGGTAGGATGGCTTGGTGGGAAGGCGCTTTATTATGCTGGCCGTGTGGCAGAAGTATTTGGAAAGGTTCTTCAGACCGATTTGACCCGTCGCATCGGAGTGGAAGCATCGAGATACACGGAAGAATATTTCCAAGCTGGTCTAGGGGTACGCACAGCTGTTGGAGAGGCTGGGGGGCATGTTGTTTCGTACCTTCCCTTTGCTGGAGGGGCTTTGACGACGCTTGAGAGGGCAGAGAGAGCGGCTGAAGCGAAGCTCAACGTTGTTGGCTCCGGGCTCATCTCTCGAATCTGGAGGGTGGGATCTCTCGTTCTTCCCTTGGTGGGATCTGGGATTGAATATCTCGGAAAGGGAACGGCGTTAGTGTCTCACAAGATTGCCGATCTCACCTATCTAGGTATGAGTGAGCCTTCGCGTTTAAATCAGGTGTTTCAAAATTTCCGAGATCGAATGGATTCATATGCGTTTACGTTGCTTGAGGCCCAAGAGCCGCCGCGGCCTGTGATTCCTCTCTGTTCAGAAGGAGATTTTAAGCGTTTTATCAAGATGGGGAAGTCGGTCCGCAGGAAGATTTTTCAGGCTGTGAGCTCCTCGCCATGGTTGCGAGTTGGAGACGACGAAAAACGTGCCTTCTCAGCGGCACTGAAGAAAAAAGGCGTCGCACGGACAGAGGACGATAAACAGGCGTTGCGCATCATGTATTCGGCCTATCTGTGCCTCACCGGCCTTCAGAAAGAGCGAGCGACTCTACGCGTATCAGACACCGACTTCCAACAGTTTCTTGCTTTGTCTGATGAAGAACAACATCGGCGTCTTTTTGTCGTTGTTTCATCCCCGATGTGGAATATATCAGGCCGTGAGCGCGAGAAATTCGAAACGGCCTTGCAGCGCATCCAAGATGCGCGAGTCCATCACGAGGCAGTAGAGGAGGAAGAGTCTCGCCTTCTTCGCGAGCTCATCGGAATGTATGCCGCGCTGCCGGGAGACTATCTGCAGCGGGCGCTGGCGCCTGAGGATTGCGATCAGAAACTCCGTGCGTTGGACCAGGCGACAGTGCGCATTCGCATCATGGATATCGTCAGAGACCATGCTATTGATCTGAGTCCGATCGAAAGACGCATGTTGGCGAAGTACCGAAAGGTGCGAGAGATCGAAGATTGGCTGCATCTTGATGAATCCACGCAGCGTGCTCTGGAGAACATCATCTTTTTTCATTTCAACCGTCTATCGTTGAACGAACAGAGAAGGCTGTATGATGTCACGCCGGAGCAAGTATGGGCTCTTCCTGAGGCATTGCGGCAGGAGTTTGTGGAGGAAGGGAAGAGGTTGTTGCGGGAGGCACGAAGTACAGATGTTGACAAGATCGATGTCCAAGAGACTATCCACTCGTATGCTGCGGTTGTCCAGTTCACCGAGGTTTTGAATCGGTCTTTGCGCATAGGGAGAAAAATCCATCTCCATCAGATGGTAACGCCTCCGCCAACGGTGATTGCGTTTACAGAAGAGCAGTTGAAAGCAGAAATCGCGAAGGTACAGGAGCGTCTTGAGGCGCCGACGCCGCTTGAAGAAGGAGAGAAGAAACAGCTTGCCCTGTATTTGGCCCGCCTGCAATCAACGTTGCACACACGAGAGACCTTTGTTCCCCTTGAAGAAATAGAGCCTGCGGTGTCTAGAGAAGAGGTCTTTGCTCAACGAGCTCCGACGCCTGTAGACCTTGCAAAGATTCAAAGCAGCGTAGGGAGTACGGTCGTGACATCGGGACTCTTTTATACGTCCGGTTCCTACCTTGGTTCTGCTGAAGAATGGGCGAGTGGCGCTGTGGGCATGCTCTTAGAGAAGCTCGCCCAGGGTATTGGGATGGCGAGCACGCCTACCGCCGTGAAAATGATGTTTGGAGCTATTTCCTTTGGACTTTCTGTTTTTACCACCGAAGAGCACCTCATGCTTGCCCTCAAAACGCTTGGGCTTGAGGAGAAAGTCCGAGCAATGGAAACTGGTGCGGCGCAAATCTTCCCTCTTCTTCTGCGACTGTCGGGTCCTCTTGAGAGAGCACTGCTCAGCGGTGTCACATCAGCACAAGAGTGGATGACGGCCCTCTCTCGCGCAATGAAGATTCTTGGCGACCCTGCTTCCTCTGCGGAACAGGTACAAGCGATCTCTCATGAGCTGGCGGCTGCAAGCGATGCCGTCTGTTCGACGGCCACCGCCTTAGGAGGTTCTGGGGCTGCATTGGCTACCGATATCAAAGCTGTCACAGATATTGTCGTGGAACAGTGTGCCATGGGGGGAGCGAGCAGCCTGCTGAGAAGCGTCGAAGGGCAGCTGCCCTCTGTTTCTCCGCATATTGCTCAAGCTGCCGTCGCCATCCGGCAATCCTTGGCAGCACGGAACATCGTTGAGCCGCAAAAGGGAATTGTTGCCATTGTGAAAAGGCTGTGGTTTTGGGGAACGTCCTTTGGGCGCACGCCGAGTGCTGAAGCTCTCGCAGACGTTCATGAGTTGGCTCAGAAGCTCACTCTCTTAGAGGAGGCTGGTCGTGCTTCGGATCGAGTGCAGTCTATGCGGACGCTCCTTGAAACCCATCCCTTTTTGCACTATCTTGCCACGACACCAGCAGCCCAAGGTGTTGGCCCTGTTTCTGTGTTATTGAGTGGACTCCAAAAGGGACTGGCGGTGGAACAGGGAATGCTGGCTCTCGGTAGCGAGGCTATCATTCAGCACTTAAGATGGGTTGACCTTGCGCGGGAAGCAGGGAGATATTCGACTGAGGCGGCAGAGGCCGTTCTTAAGAGGGCGGAAGAGATCTCTGGTGAAGGTGGATGGAAAAAATATATCGGTGGGCCATTATCCTCTGTGGCGAAAACAGCGTCGTATGCACTTCCCGTTGTTTCGAGTCTTACCCTTGGAACAGGAGGCTTCGTGCTGACGCCGCTGCTCCTAGCCTTTGTCGCCAATGATCTGCTCCCAAGAGCTGGTTCCTATCTTGCTCCGAGGGTGCGACCTATGTGGCAGTATTTGGGCTCTGTGTCGAGGCAGGCCGCTGCTGTCGTCGGTGAGTCTGTTGCTGGGGTGACGCGTGGGATTGGATATTACCTGCAGCAAGCGGTGAACAGTGGAAGATATGTTGATGCGGGGCGTATTGCCAACTTCCAACAGGTGCTGAGTGCTAACGATCGCGAGTTTATCTTTCATGCTGTGTTGCGGAAGTCGTCTCTTTCGTCGGAAGAGAAAGAGGAGCTCGGAATCGTATGGCAACAATATGTACACGGGGAGTTAGATGCGGCGCACGAAAAGATGCTGATCACCCGACTGCTCTTGGGATTTGAGGATTTGAAAGCCGAGGATCTCCTCGAGATCAACCCTTTCTACTTTTCGATAGTAGCGCCGTACGTTCAAGAACGTATTATTGACATTGTGGAGCGATACCATCCTTTGACGCCTGATGAAAAAAGATCTGAATCCTGCGTGCGGATTCTCGTCGAGCGATTTATGAGCTTGCCAGCGGAAAAGCGAAATGAAATCAACACCATTCCTCCTTGGGAGTACCACCGTTTAACAGAGGAGGAGCAACGAGAGCTACGTTTTCTCATTGTGCACTCTTCGGCGCATCAAGAAAAGATGCGGAGTGCAGCCGCCGAGCAGGAAGGCGTCCTTGCAGAAGAGGCGGTGCTGGCCCCAGGGGCATTGTGGAGAGACTTTGAACAAGAACCAAAGGGAGCTGAACTTCGAGGTTTTCTTGCCGAGTACCAGGCTCTCAGCGCCAAAGATCGAGCAGGCATTACTCCGCAGCATCTCATGGCTGCTGGCGAAGCCAAGATCCTCCATGCGCTACATCTTGTGGAGACATATCATGCGAGATGGCTGCGCGTTCTTGCCGAAGAGCATGGCCGAGATGTGACCCGATTACGGGAGATCATTTCCTCCCCTCCACCCCGTTCAGTAGTGGTAGAGTCCCAAAAGAAACGCCTCGTCGAGACCCTTGCCTCCCTATGTCGTCAGCTACCAGAATATCAACAAGCGTACCTTCTCGAGATGACTGAAGAGGAGGCGATGGAGATGAGCGATGATAGGGAAAAACTCGAAAAGTGTTTGTCGCACCTCGTAGAGCATACAACTGATGTGCAGAAGAAAGAACTGCTGACTGCCATGCTGGGCACATACAAAACGAAAGGGGTCGATCCTCGAACGCTGTGCGCTCTTTTCAACGCGCTTTCAGATGCTCAAAAAGCAGAATTTCGACAAGGACTGCAACCTCGAGCTGATGCGATTGAGGTGGCGCGACGTTCACTGCTTGCAACCAACGTGGAGCTCATGGAGCTGTATGAGGCGGCAGAGAAAAACAAATATGCGCTTGAAAGTTTAATGATGGCGTCTGAGATCGTGCGCTTGAGGACAAAAGAGCAGAAATCTCATGGTAATGAAATCAAAATTCAAAAGTACGAGCTGAACGCTACGGCTATCGCAGCGAAACTCGAGGTTGTCGAGAAGAAGATCGGCGAGCTGCTTGCCGTTCGATCCAAATTGGTGGAGACGTTAGAGGGCGTTGGTGTGAAAGATATTCCTCCGCTTCCTTTAGAAGAGATGGAACAATATCATCCACAGCGGAAGGCAGAGGTTGTGCTACTGACGCAGATTGTGGATGTTGAAGTGATGTCACAAAAGAATTTGGTCCAGAGCCAAGCGACGATTGAGAAGCTCGAGGCGACTCAGCAGTCTCTTGCCGAGCAATATGCACAGCGCCTTGCCCACGGTCAGGCCACTATGGCTGAGATGGAGCGCCAATATCAAGCGATGCGAACGGCGTCTGTTCGTGGGAATGCCTCTGACAAGGTCAAGGCTAAGGCGTCTTCGATTTTGATTGGGAGGCAAATGCAGGCGCTTCGCTTCTACCTTCACACGTATCAGGAGCGCTTTAAACAGGTTGAGGCAGCGATAGCGCAGCGGCGA
>CAYPCN010000031.1:0-11612 GCA_964409235.1 uncultured bacterium | reverse complement strand
TGCACGTAGGTGGCAGCCTGTTAGCTGACCATAAAGCTTTTGCCTTTAGGCAGGAATTGTTTACGATTTGACCCTTTGCCACATCTTCTTGAGTACGGTATCTGGCCTGCGATCCTCTTGTCAAGCTCCGCAAATGGTGAGCCATGTGCGATGTACCTTTTGGAGGATAGAGTAGGATCTTTTTGGGTAGCTCGCTCTCAAAATCCACATCGGCACATGGCTCATGGCGCTCAGCGGCGCTGACTCTTTTGACTTTTTGCTTGCACTCGGGCGGTATGCCCAATTAAGTTGAAGAAGAGGAGCGAGGCAACATATGGCAAAACGTCAAAAATCGAGAGAAAAAGTCTTTGTTTTGGACACGAATGTCCTTTTGCATGACCCTGAAGCCCTGTACAAATTTCCGAGGCACCAAATTGTTATTCCGATCACGGTACTCGAGGAGATTGATAGTTTTAAGCGAACTCCTGGAGAACTGGGCAAAAACGCGCGAACAGCCATCCGGCATCTCATCGATGCCAAATCGACGTGTCAGGGCAATCTGTACTCAGGCGTGATGCTTCCATCCAAATCCTTGCTGAGAATTGCGACAGAGGCGAAAAACGACACTACAGGATGTCTAGATGTTTCGGTCAACGACAATAGAATTCTCCTTTCGGCGTTGCAGCTCATCGATGAAGGGTTTCGGGTGGTCTTTGTTTCAAAAGACTTTGTGCTTCGGCTGAAAGCAGAAGCTGTCGGTCTTGATTCTGAAGACTATGAAAATCTCAAAGCGTCGTATGACAGCCTAACGAGAGGCTGTCGAACCATTGCGGTAGAAACGATGGCTGTCGAGACCTTTTTCCAAGAAGGCACATTGAGCATCGAGGGGGCGATCGCTCAGCCAAATGAATACGTGGTGTTGACAGATGGAAAACAGGCGTCGGTGATGGCTCGCTTTGATCGCCATAGCGGCCTCTTTGTCAAGCTGTCCCAGGTGCCGTTAATGTGGGGAATCAAGCCCAGAAACATCGAGCAGAAGTGTGCCGCCGATGCATTACTACGCGATGATGTGAAGTTGGTAACATTGCTCGGGCCTGCTGGCACTGGTAAGACTCTGATGGCCTTAGCGGCTGGGATGAGAAAAGTGTTTGATGAAGGGGTATACAGGAAGATTCTCATCTCCCGCCCTATTGTCCCGCTTGGCCGTGACATTGGCTACCTGCCGGGGAGTAAAGAGGAAAAGTTGTCGAGCTGGATGCAGCCCATCTTTGACAACCTCGAGCTCTTATGCGCCTCTCAAGGTGATGAAACGACCGATACTCTCACTTGGGTTCTTGAGAACAAAAAAATCGAGATGGAGGCCGTGACCTATATTCGGGGAAGGTCTCTCCCCAAGATGTTTATCATCATTGACGAAGCGCAAAATCTGACCCCTCACGAGGTGAAGACGATTATCTCTCGTGCAGGGGAGGGGACAAAGGTCGTCCTTGCGGGCGATCCAACACAGATCGACAATCCCTATTTGGACAAAGATTCCAATGGATTGACGTATGCCTTTGCAAAGTTTTCAGAACAGAGAATTTCTGCTTCGGTTTTCCTTGATAAGACAGAACGTTCGGAACTGGCTGCACTGGCCGCAGAGCTGCTGTAGCGAATGACATCGACTCAAGAGGCTCTATGACCTGGATGCGCAAGAAATACCATGCAATGACGATTGAAGAAGCAGCGTCTGATGTGCATGCCTCGTTGCATGGATTGTCAGAGGCCGAAGCCCATAAACGACTTCTGCTCTTTGGGCCAAACTCCCTTGAAAACGAAGAAGTGTCGCTTCTCACCATTTTTCTCCGACAGCTGAATAACCCCCCGATTATCGTCCTTCTTCTGGCCTCTGTTATCAGTATATTTTTGCAGGAGGTGGTTGATTTTTTTGTTATTTTTGGGGTTGTGATGATCAACTCACTTGTCGGTTTCTGGCAGGAGCTCAAGGCGGCTTCATCGTTGGCCGAACTTCGGAAGATGACGGCGACGAAGAACATCGTTGTTCGCGGAGGCAAAGTTCGAGTCATTCCTTCGTCGGAACTTGTCCCAGGAGATTGCATCGTTTTTCACCCAGGCGAAGTAGTGACAGCTGATGCGCGGCTTATAGAGAGCTCTGGGATTATGGTGAACGAAGCCACGATCACGGGGGAATCGATGCCTGTGGTCAAACAGTATGATCATGTTCTTCCAGAATCAGCTCTTCCCTATGAATGGTCCAACATGGCGCTGACCGGGTCAACGATTGTTCGTGGGACTGGAAGGGGGATTGTGGTGAGTACGGGGCACTCGACGTACCTAGCGTCTATTGGCGCCAGAGCCCAAGAACCTTCTCCAGAGACACCGCTACAGATTTCGTTGAAGGCATTTACCAAACAATACATGGCGATCATTCTCGTTATATTGGGAATTCTTGGAGGAGTAGGCCTTGCGCAGCAACGACCGGCATTGGAACTCACCTATCTTCTCTTAGCGAGCCTTGTCTCCGCAGTTCCAGAAGGACTTCCCATTGTAGTGACGCTGTGTATGGTGTATGGGACGATTTTGTTGCGTAGAAAGCAAACGCTAGTTCGCGACCTTCCGTCGATAGAGACGTTAGGCAGTGCCACGGTGATAGCGAGTGACAAGACGGGAACCATCACCGAAGGGAAGCTGGTCGTAAAAGAGACCTTTCAGACAGAGCTTGAGGACCTGCAACGAATAGCCGTCTTGTGTAACGACTCTCAAGAGGGGGTGGGAGATCCTCTTGACGTGGCGCTGATCGACTGGGTGGAGCGTGCGCAAGAGTTGCGAGAGCGCTATCCTCGAAAGTGGATCTTACCCTTTGACGCCAACCTGATGTTGATGGCGACGATCAATGAAGTAGACAAAGTCAAAACCCTGTACGTCAAAGGGGCGTATGAGTCGCTTAAGGAGAAGGTTGCGGATCACAGGCAGATCAAAGAATTCGACAAAGTCTTTTCCAAATTTTTACACCATGGATATCGGGTGTTGGCATTTGCTGAGGGGAAGGCCGTTAGCAAAAAACCAGAGGAATGGGAGCTTGTCCTCAAGGGGCTCATAGGCTTTATAGACCCGCCGAAGGAGGGTGTGCACCATGCGGTCTCCTGCGTGAAGAAGGCGGGTATACACGTTATCATGATTACGGGCGATCATCCAGTGACGGCTCAGATGGTTGGCCACGAAGTTGGTATCTGGAAAGAGAATGATCAGGTGTTAACTGGTCGTGAAATTGAGCAGATGCCTGCGGACGACTTAGTGAGGAGGCTGTTGCATACAACGGTGCTGGCTCGAATTCTTCCCGAACATAAATACAAAGTCGTGAAGGTGCTACAAAGCGCTCAAGAAATTGTGGCGGTGACAGGCGATGGCGTCAATGACATTCCTGCTTTGAAGGCCGCTAATATTGGCGTAGCCATGGGGAGCGGTGCAGAAGCGGCCAAAAACGTGTCGCGAATGATTCTTGTCGACAATAACTTTACCGTCCTTGTTAATGCCATTCGATATGCGCGGCTTACCGCTGCGAACATCCGCAAGGTGATTTATTACCTCGTCTCTACGTCGCTTCAAGAAATCGTTCTGCTGAGCTGTTCGATCTTCTTCGCTCTTCCGAGCCCACTGACGCCGATCCAAATTTTGTGGCTCAACCTCGTGACGGCAGGGGTCATGGACAAAACCTTTTCCTTGATCGCGGAGGAAGGAGATCTCATGGCGAAAAAGCCAACAAAGGCCGGGAAATCATTTTTTGACATCCGTCAGATCCATAAAATCCTCTTCTTTGGGATCACACAAGGGGTGTTTTGCTTTGTTCTTTATTGGAAGCTATTTGACGTATTCCCCTTTCAGACTGTTTCGACGATCGTCTTTACGTCGGTTGTTGTTTCCGAGTGGGCCAATGGGTTGCAGGCGCAAAAAGAGGATGAACCGTTTTTCTACAATGTGGTCAACAGTTTCACCATCAATCCATTCATTTACCTCGCTTTTTTGATCGGCGTTATACTTCAACTGTCGGTCACGTACCTGTTCCCGTCGCTCTTTTCCCTCACTCCACTCTCGTTAGACTTATGGATTTTCCCTGCGATGAGCTTTGTATTCGCCTTCGGAGCTGTAGAGGTGAGGAAGTGGGTGTTGTGGTTGTGGAATGGTGGTGCGCCACATGCTCCGAGCAGCAGTCACCGAAAAACGTCGACGTAATACCGACAGGAGCGAAGCTAGAACGCTGCTCCAGGGGTCGTTTTCTCGTGGCCGACAAAATCTGACCTCAAGTACTCTAGGAGCCTGAGACGGGAGTCAATCATTCCATCTCTTTCGTATGTCACATAGGTAGGTGGTCCATGTCAGAACTCATTTTCTATGCTGAATCTCTTCGTGAACGCATCCTCCATTTATGGAGGTTCCTTTGACGTTCCTGCCAAGAAGAACCGGATAGAAGCTCTCGAGCTGCTCATGCAATCCCCTCATTTTTGGGATGAGGCAGAGAAAGCCAAGGAGACTATTCAAGAATCCAATGAACTCAAATCATGGGCCTCTCCTTTAGAAGAGCTATTACAGCGGGTTGAAGATGTGCAAGCTCTTGCTCCTGAGGCCACTCAGGATGCTGCATTTATTGCCGATTTACAGAGAGAACTCGAACGTATTGAGTCGGCTTTGTCAGAACTCGAAGTCCGACGCATGCTTTCTGGTGAGATGGACAAAGCGTCCTGCTTCTTAAGCATTAACGCGGGGGCCGGGGGCACCGAGGCGTGTGACTGGGTTTCCATGCTCCTTAGGATGTACGAACGGTGGGCTTCAAAACGGGGCTGGAAGATTGAAGTGGTCGATGTGCTTCCAGGAGAAGTCGCTGGGGTGAAAAATGCCACCTTGCACATTCAAGGCGAATATGCGTATGGGTATGCAAAAGCAGAAAAGGGCGTCCACAGGTTAGTTCGCATTTCTCCTTTTGATGCCAACGCTCGCCGCCATACCAGCTTTGCGGCTGTTGACGTCATCCCCGAAGTGACAGAAGACATCAAGGTAGAAATTCGTCCTGAGGATTTGAAGATTGATACCTACCGAGCTTCAGGAGCTGGTGGTCAGCATGTTAATAAGACGGACTCAGCCGTTCGCATGCTGCACATCTCCACAGGTATTACTGTCTCCTCGCAATCTCAGCGTAGTCAGATACAAAATCGAGAAGCCTGTTTGAAGCTCCTGCGTTCCAAACTTTATGAACGAGAAATGGAAGAGCGGCAGAAACGGCTCGAAGCATTGTCCGGGGAAAAAATGGATATTGCGTGGGGGAGCCAAATTCGAAGCTATGTCTTCCAGCCATATACCCTTGTCAAAGATACGCGGACGAAGTATGAAATAGGAGATGTACAGTCTGTCATGGATGGGAATATAGATCCCTTCATTCAGGCGTATTTAAAAGAGTTTGGTGGGAAAGTGCTATGACATCAGATCCTCGAGACATTCCAGACATACGTCCCATCGCGGGGTTGACCATTCGGTATACTGTCCCTCAAGACGCCGAATGGCTGAAGAAGTGGCTCATGGATCCAAGTGTTCGAGATGCCTTTCCTATGAGTTCGGAAACTGAAATCGATGATGCTGTTCGTCGATGGATTTCCTTTTCGCGCATCCGGTCTAGCCTCACTGTAGAAATGGATGGGCGTCCTGTTGGCCTTGCGACGCTCTATATTCAGGCGTACAAGCGACTGGCCCATCAAACGGAATTCGGGGTGATCGTCGCTCCAGAGTATCGAAACCGATCCATCGGCTCCTTTCTTTTAAGCTCTATCATGAGGCTCGCCAAGCATCATTTTCATATCGAGCTGATTCATCTTCAAGTATACCAAGATAATCCTGCTATCAGGCTGTATGAAAGGTTCGGATTCCGAGAATTTGGATGCCAGACTCATTGGATCAAGGACGGGGATCAGTACGTAGGGCGCATTTTTATGGAGCGGTTCATGTAAAAGCCGGTGCTACGACGCACCCTTCATATTGTGGTATACGGCGTCGACGTCTTCAATGCCTTCAAGCCATTCTATAAGTGCTGCGTTGGCCTCAGCAATTTCAGGCGGCACCTCGATATAGGTCTTTGGAACCATTTCTATGCCAGCCGCATCAGCTTTGAACCCGAGCTTTTCGGCGGCTTCTTTGACAGCATACAAATCCGACGGGGCTGTGGTGATGACGTAGGAGTCCTCATCCGAAAAAAAATCTTCGGCGCCAGCTTCTGTGACTGCTGAAAACAGCTCATCTTCGATGGCATGGTGTTTCGAGATGACAATGACGCCTTTTCGATCGAAGTTAAAAGAAACAGCCCCGGGAACCGCGACGGTTCCTCCGCGCTTGTTTGTGGCAATTCGGATGTCAGAGGCAATTCTATTCTTATTGTCGGTCATGATGTCCAAAATGATGCCGACGCCACCGTGGCCGTACAGCTCGTACTGAATCTCATGATAGGCCTCTTGATCGGCACTCGACGCCTTTTTGATGACTCGGTCAATGTTTTCTGACGGAAAATTCACTTCCTTTGCATGTTGAATGGCGATTCGGAGTCGATTATTGGTCTTGGGATCCGAGGAGCCACCGAGTTTGACAGCGTTAATAATTTCCTTCGAAGCCCGGGAAAAAGCCTTTCCTTTTTTGGCATCGCTTTTTTCCTTGCGGCGTTTAATGTTCGCCCATTTGCTATGACCAGACATGACGGCCTCCGCTGTTAGAGGAACTGCTAGAGGCCTATGGTAGCTGGTCGATGCTCTTGACTGCAACAACTGGTTCCTCAATGGATTCACGAACATTGTCCTCTAGACACATCTGTTTGCGGGCGACATGCCCCAAAGATGTGCTAGAGAGACTTCTCCTCACGAGATCAAAAAAAGTTTTTTATGGTTGTGTACAGCACACCAACAGGTTTTCATCAATATCTGGGGGTTTTTCTGGCGATTTCGCGTACTATTTGCGTACTTTTTGAGAGGAATTGACCGTATGCTCATGCGAAATTCGTGCAACCCATCAAGAGAAAAAATCAAGCAACAGGGTATGGTAGAGTCATGCGGGTAAACCTACAGAGAGCGCGACGTGCGTTCAAGTCGCTGTGCTGTTGGTCCCCGCGAGAGCATGTACACAGGTGGCGATTTCGCTCACCCCTACAACCGCAAAGGGAGCATGTCTGGCAGGACCAGGCGGGATTGACATAGAGAGCCTGGAAACCGTGACCTTGAGCTTTGTACTCGATCAGAGTGTGCAGTTGGTGAAATGCCCATCGGTGAAGACGGCTCCTCACTTTTTTGTCTGTCCGAATCCTTTGACGAATATTCGTCAGGTCTTCCAACACAATCGTTCCTGCCTGGGTGCGTATGGCCTCTTGAACAATCTGTTTGCTCACCTTGTGATTGATATGCTTGATGCGGCGTGCCTCTTTGCCAGAGATTTTCTTCAGCAGTTGTCTCGCCGATTGAGAACCGTTGGACTGCAGGCGGCGCCGCTTGGACAAAAACGCATCGCATGCGTGGCGAATCCTTCCTCATCCAAAAAGTTTTCCGCTACTCGTCGCAGCGAGGACGTTCTCCCCAAGGTCTACACCCGGCATTCCCTCGAGGGGAATCTGCTTTGGATCAGGGAGATCAAGGACAAGATTGAAATACCAGTTTCCCTTCCTGAAGCGGTTGCAGACGGAGAGAAATTCGTCTCTCAGCTCAGACAAGAGAACTCCTTGCTCTCTGGTGACCAGAAGCTTTACACTGACAGTTCGTTATCATGGTGGCGGGATTTGTACAGAAACCGTTTTTACTCACAATACTAAGGAGCGGCAATGCCTCCAAGCCCTCAAGGACTTGGTTTCCTTGCCGTCAATTTGATGAAGCATCGAGTCGAAGACCCCTCGCATGATCTTGCTTCGCCGGATGGCCGCGTTGAGTCGCTCCAGCACATTTCGGACGTGTCAGCAGAAGCTGATGTCCTCTTTGAAAACATCAGCCCCTGGTTTGTGGGGTACGAGATTGATCGCAGTCTTCTGTTCTTCAACGGCAAGAGCGTTCTTGCGCAGGCAGGGTTGAATATCACGGGCCTTGAGTATCTCCTGAATAAGGCCGAAGGAAAAGCTCGAGTCCGCGTTCGCATTGATGCTCTAGGGCCGATTGGGAAAGAACTCTTGGGATTGTTGAGACCAGGCGCATGGATTGGCAAGCTGTTCGCAAAAGATGATCGCCGTCGTGTTCGAGACCCAGATTACATCACTCGTATGTTTGGCCGATCGGACCGGTGGGGGAGCCCCCTGCTTTCTCTTGGAACTCTCCATGGCAGCGACTCCTTGATCCTCGACACCGTCGATGGCCGAGCCATTGCCTACCTTTCCCTCCTCAATGGCAAAGTGGCGTATGACTCCTCGATCTTCGGCTTTTTGCCAACGCTGGCCAAGGCCACTCAGCAATGCTATAAATCCAGAGATCTTCTCCGCTTGCATCAAATATGGATCGAAGGGGCGCCACGAAACGTTGCCGAAGGTGACATCCTCCTCGTCAAAACACCACCGCTTCACATTCGCACTGTTTTTGCCCATGTCGTCGATGAGCTCCTTTCTCCAGGATACACCCATACCTCGGCTTCAGTGTTGCAGCCAGACACCGAGGCGTCGGGAGATATCTATGAACTCAAAGGAGATTCCAAGAGAGAGGTTACAGATATCCCACTTGAGTTTTACACGCTTGAACCCTATCGAGAGAACGTCTTTTTTACAGACAGAGATCAGCTCCAAACATGCCTTGAAGACCCTTCCGTTCTCATCAAGGCGTTTGAAACAGCTCCTCAACCACAGGATTTGCGTGCCGCTGTCTACATCGTCAAAGGTCACCAATGTACCACATTGACTGCTGATGACTGGATTGCTCGGGATCCCATTTTTCACGAACTTCCAGGCGTAGGGCATGGTCTGCGGCAAGCGATGCTCGTCGAGCGATTTATCGTCCAACAGCCTTCCTATCCATTTTTAAACGCTATAGAAAAAGGACAAATCACCAGTCAGGGGATTCTCCTCACTCGCTATTTCCCATCGCCGATCATGAAGCGCATGCTCCTCAGTGAAGAGGTGTCGCGCTGCTTGAAGGGAATCTATTTCCGATATCCTTCTCGTTCACACGGGGATTTTTTCTCGAGTGAAGATCGGGCGCTCCTCAATGATCTTCATACATTCGGAATGCCTGTGTTCTGGGTCGACGAGCGAACGAACCAAGTCTTGCAATATATCCAAAAGCCTCATCGTGAGACTGGAATGTTCGTCCCTCTTCACCAGATTGATATGTATTTGAAGGCAACGGTCTTCGGCGTGTACGGCTCCAACCTCATCGTCGGGGCTTTCGAAGCTGAGCTTGCTGATCTCCTCTCGGGAATTCTCGCTATGCGGGAAACCGTCCACCATCCCTTACTTTCTAAGGACACCCCTCTTGCTCTTGTCACGGGAGGGGGGCCTGGGGCGATGGAACTCGCCAACAAAGTGGCGAAAGAGCTGGGCATCCTTTCCTGCGCCAATATCGCCGATTTCCGATTGAAAAGTGGGGCGGCTGTCAATGAGCAAGAGCAAAATCCATATGTAGAAGCGAAGATGACGTATCGACTCAAGGAGCTCGTCGAACGTCAGGCAGCGTTCAACCTTGATTTCCCTATTTTTGTGACGGGAGGCATCGGCACGGATTTTGAATTTTGCCTTGAGGAAGTGCGAAGGAAGGTAGGGTGTATTTTTCCAACTCCTGTGCTGTTGTTTGGTGATGTCGAATATTGGAAGAGCAAGATTACCGATCGCTATCAATGCAATCTCAAGCAAGGAACGATTAAGGGTTCTGAATGGGTTTCGGGATGTCTATTTTGCGTCCAAACAGCTCAGCAAGGCCTTGAAATTTATCGTCGATTCTTTGAGGGAAGACTTCCTATTGGCAAGATGGCCTTACCTCAGCCATTGGGATTTGTTGCCGATGTCAGTCAGATCGCGTCGATGTAAACAATGGAAGAGAAAGGTCGTATCCTAACAATCTAAGGCAGGTCATGACAGAGCCGTCCCAAGAGCTGCACGAAGCCAGCGTACCTTCGCAGCCGGCCCCTGGCCTATCACGCATGAAAGGGATCTTTCAAGGGCATGGCGTTGCGATCTTGTTGGGCCTTTTGGCCACGCCTCCGGCGATACTGTCAGGGGTTGGGAAGCTGGCATACTATTCAACACTCGCTGCTGGGAGGGGCCTTGCGACTGCCGTTAGAGCCAAGAAGGCCCCTCTCTCGTTGGCCAATAGGGTGGCGCCGCTCACTAGTGAGCCTGCAGCAGCTCCTACCGCGTCAAGCCAGATTCCGTCGACACAGCCAGCGTTATGGGCGGCATCTATGGCGCACAAGGCCAGAATCGCCGCTCTTCAACTGGTGCCCATTATTGGTACGCAACTTGCCTACCAATATCGGCTGACAGGCAGTGTGCAGGGGTTCTTAAACTCTCCCGTCGTTGCAGGGCTTCTTCGCAACCTTGGGTTCGCGAGCTCAAGTTTTGTGTATGGTTCCTCTTTTCGAACCCAGCCTTCAATTTTCCATCTCGAAAACAATGAAAAAGAGTGGTGCGAATCCTATTTTGAACATCCTGCTCCCTCGATCAACGAAACCAAAAACTATATTCGCACCGCCATTACAGATGAGCAATATCCTCATGACAACAGGGTGGTCGTTCGCATCCCTGTTCGCCAGTGCGATGGATCGCTTCGCTACCACGATGGAGATTTATGCTTTGCTCGTGACGTTCCCAAGAGCATGGATCGTCCTACTGTTGTTCTATACCATGGCAATAGCGGGCATCGAAGCTCGGAAGATCGTATTGCATGCGAGTACCTCGCACGAGGCTACAACGTCCTCTTAGCTTCCTATGCTGGAGATCATGTCATTTGTGGGAAGGGGAGGGGACAAGGATATGTGGACAAATCCACTCCTTGCAACGAACAAGCAATGCGAGAGGATGCGCAGGCGGATGCGGAGTTCCTCAAAGCCCTTGGCGTCACTCGTGTGTCTGTCTTTGGATACTCTCTTGGCGGTGCTCAAGCATTGAACTTTGCTCAGGCTGTCGGCAACACCGAGGGGCTACACATGGACATTATTGTCCTCGATCGAACGTTTACTGATATGGGGGCGGTGGTTGAAAATTTTGCACGAAACTTCGGGCTTCCTCAGTTTTTATGCCGCTTCGTGCGAGACACTGTCACTATGCACGCCAAAGCAGAGCGTGGGGCTCCTGGCTGCGATCGATTAGACAACGTGGCGAAACTTCGAGAGGTAGCCGGTAAGCCACAATTCCAACGCACGCGCTATCTTTTCTTAGGAGCCTCTCAAGACAGGTTCATGAGTGTCTTGCGAGGAAAGGCATCCCACAGCAACACGATCTACTCTCTACATGCTGCATTATCTTCTGCTGCGCAAGGCAGAGCAGAGCTTATGCTGTCGGAGGGCTCGCATGAAGACCATACGGATTCTTGGAAGCTCGGTTTCTTCCTTGCGCATTTGAAATGCAAACCGGGTACGTAGTAGCTGTACCACCTTCTAAAATCCGTAGGTCATGCGGATCCCAACGAATTTCGTTCTTTGCCGCG
>CAYPCN010000030.1:2701-11852 GCA_964409235.1 uncultured bacterium | reverse complement strand
GAGAACTCCTTGCTCTCTGGTAACCAGAAGCTTTACACTGATCGTTCGTTTCATATGTAAATGACGGGCAACGAGGCCTTCTGTGCCATTTCTAGGAGGGGGGCAAGTTTTTCAGAGATATACCCATCTGTCACAGATGCTCGTGTCACAACGACAGCCTTGAAGCTTGCTCCATGGGCGCCGACCTCATGAGATGAAAAATGCGAACGCACCCCGACCTCACTGTACCCTTGTGCTTTTGTTCCTGCCAGCAGCTCATTTGGGGACAGCTGGCGGCAAAAAATTGCCCTGTCTTGTTGCCCTCCCTGCTTTTTATATACGTGGGGCAAGGCCTGCTCGAGATGTTGTTCCATCGTCTGTCGCATTTCGAGTAGTTGGGAAATTAAATGCTCTCCAGGCCGCATCGTACGGCAGAAAATTCGTTCAAAGAGATCCTTTTCCCGTTGTGGGTTCGTTGCAAGAAGAGACTGGGCTATGTCGATTGTCCTATCCAAATAGTCGAGGATGAGAGGCCTGTCCGTTTCAAAAGGCGTAGGAGAGGTGATCATTTCTGGCGCGCGCGCCCTTGTCTCAAAGCCTATCTTGGCAGCGAGTCGTTCTTCGTGCACTTTGGCTTGTGCACTTTTCTTATCACCTTTTTCCAGGTAATACTCTATCTGTTTCATCACAGCCATAATGTTCTGTTCAACTTTGGAATCCATTTCTGGGGAGTGGCAAAGGGCTGTCAGTTGCGCCAAAAGACTCTTCACTGCGGTTTTATTCACATCAGGGTGAGATAGCCATGTTCGCAAATAGTCAAGGCCAGCGGAGATCAGCCGGTAAATGGGGTTCGTAGAGGCCTGGAGGTCGAGCTTCTCGATGCGTTCGAGCACATGGAAATAGAGGGATTGTTGCGTAGCATGCTGCCAAAGTGAATACACATATTCTGACAGCACCTGATACCGGAGCATGAACTCATTATATTCCTTTGCCATGGTTTCTGAAACTTGACCAGTGACAAACGCAGCAGTACCTGCCTTGACATAGGAGGGTGTCCACGCATCTCGTACGAACGCATGAAGGATATTTTTGTCTGGGTCTGGAACATCAATAACAAATCCTATTCCAGTTCCACCATGAAAGGCTGGTAGCCCAAGGCGAAGGAGGGAGGTACAAACTTTGTACTGGCTGTTCCAAAAGTAGTCATCACTTTCTCGTATTGTCGGGTCCTGTTGTGCCGCTATTTCTTTTTCCAGAATTTTTGCTCCATTTTCTAACGTGGAAAAATGGGCAAGAAATCGAAAGTTTGGACTTTTGTATGCCGTATATGTGCGCCCGTCACGGCTGCGCAATAGCACAGGAGAAAAGTGCTTTTTGAGGTAGCGTGGAGAAATTTTCCTCGTTTGTAAGAACAATAAATCCCACATAAGTTTGCTTGTCTGCACAAGCTGCTTGTTGATCCGATCTATCTCATGGATCTGGTGGGGCGTAAGAGGCCCTCCCGACGCCCCGATAGAATCGAAGATTGCTTGGAACGAATCCCATTCACTCGATGATCGTAATCGGTCTTTACATTGTTGAATTTTACGTTCAAAGTCCTCTCTCCGGCCTACGATCATTGTCTGGAGCTTTTTATAGAGGATCTGAGCTCGTACAAAATCGCCAAGAGCAAATAAGATATCGGCAATCTTTTCTTTGAACGTAAGGTCGTTCGGGTTTCGTTTTCCAAGCTCTCGATAAATAATAAGGCTCTCTTTATAGCGGTGCATCTTCTCGAGGCACAGAGCCGTCAGAGCCAGGACCTTCTGATCATGGGGCTTTTGCCGCGCAAGTGGCAACAGAAGTTGATACGCTGCTCTGAACTTCCCTTTGTTAAAGTGTTTCTGTGCACGCTCTGCGGCCCCAAGCTGTCTCTTCGGAGCCAGCGGCACTACGGGCATCCGTGGCGCTTGTTCTTCAGCCACTTTCTGAGAGAGAGGTTCAGCACCTACGTCTGTCTCCGTAGTGACAGGTGGAGGAGCGCTGACCTCTTGGCTTGCAGGTGGCAGAACAGGCTTTTCCTTCGGAGCTTCGACCGCTGCGCCAACGTCTCCCGCCCCTGCTGGCTCACTCACCGTTGGGAGGCTTTCCATCCCCGCCCCCTCTCCTACAATCTCAGCATCAAAGATCGATGGTCCAAGGGAAAACTCTTGGTAGGGAGTGCCCGCGTCCATCATCGTTGATTCTACAATGTCGATAGGATCTACAATTTCCATGACAACGTCGAGAGGTATAGCAGCGACAAAGTCTATCTCCATAGGACCAGCCATCTGTTCTTCGGACACAGCCATTGCGGAAGCGGTTTCACCCAAAGATAGCTGTGCGAGGTGCTCACTCAGGAGTTCTTCCTCCCATCGTTCCATGGTTTTCTGCCCTTTCTTCGGAAGGCCAAAGCATTGTTGTGCGATCTCTTCTATCTTTTCTTCCTCTATAGGTTCTTCCGGCCCTCCCTGTTTCCCGATGCTTCTCTTCCTTTCCGATACGTCCAGCTGAGAAGTTGGCGTATAGGACGAGGGCGTTGGCATTTTCTTTGATTTGCTACGAAGGCGAGATCGGGCGCCCTTTGCTGGCATCGAAAGGTCGCTCTCAGGTATTCGAAACCCGCTCTGTTCCAAGGAAGGGCCTTCAGATGTCATATCCCACTGTTCCTTCTCTAGAGTAGGTGAATCTCCCTAAACTCTTCTTGCCCATATGCCAGGGCATATGGGCTTCGTCGGTTTTGTGACGTCTCGATCCAAAAATTCTACAATTCACATCGCAGACGACTCTCAGAGACCTGTTGTTCACACGAGATCGCATGCTTCTTCCGGCATCCAGTGTGCGTCGTGGCCTTTCCATTTGACAGTGCAGCCAACGGGATTTGTCAGAGGTATACTCACCGCTTGGCCTTCTACCAGCTCTTTGAGGGCCTCGTCGAGGCCATTGCGCGTGTTTCGCTCCGGATGCATCGGGTCCTCAAGCTCGCGACCACAGTAGACAAGGTGACGAGCTGCATCGAAAACGTAAAAATGGGGTGTCCGTAAGGCCCCATAGGCACGGGCGACGTCTTGGGTGGGGTCGGCGAGGTAGACCCAAGGGAATGCCTTCTCTCGCATCCTTTTCATCATGTGGTCAAAGTCGTCTTCTTCGTAGAGGTCCGGTGTGTTGGAGTTGATGGCGACAAACCGTACGCCCTTGTCAAGATATTTTAGGGCGACGCGGCGCGTTGTCTCATCGGAGGCGAGGACATATGGACAGTGGTTGCAAGTGAAGAAAATGACGAGCAGAGGTGCTTCAGCAAAGCTCTGCAATGTGTATGTTTTGCCATCCGTGCCGATGAGTGAAAAATCAGGCGCTTTGGCATGGAGCGGAATGGTAAATGGCATACGTCGCCTCTATGGTGGCGTTTGTGATGGGTTCTCTGGGAGGTTGAGTATCGAACGGCGCAGTACGATTTGCAAGAGCTCTGCTGTTGCGGTACGTTTGCGGCGCTGAGGGAGAGGCCTCTCTTTGATGGCGACTACCCGCCGCCCAGTCCAGGAATGAGTCAGGGACTGCTCCTCAGGTGGCGGAAATCGTGGAAGAGAGGGGCTCCCGTGCTTCGGGTCGAGAGAATGGCAAGTACTCATCGGCAGCCCTCCTTCGTTGGGGGTTCGACTTGTGTTTACCAACAAATTTTTTATTTTTAAATATTTCAGCACATCGATCCTCCTCTATGTCCCAAAAGGCGCGCGGCAAATGGCTTGCGTCGGTGAGTGTGGAGGCGGGAAGGCTGGGGTGGTACATTCCTGTGCCCTGGAGAAAGCCGTTCGAAGGGATTGCCCAAAATGGTGCTGGTTCGATATCGTCACTAGGGCGACCACCAACGGTCAGATCTGATCGAGAGGAGAGCTATTCTCCTTCCAGGTTTTTTTGGGGGTTTAGCTCAGTTGGTAGAGCGTCTGATTTGCATTCAGAAGGTCAGGAGTTCGAATCTCCTAACCTCCACCATACGCGGGTATAGCTCAGTTGGTTAGAGCGCGACACTGATAATGTCGAGGTCCTTAGTTCAAATCTAAGTACCCGCACTCTTTTTGGTACCTGTTCACGTGTCGCTTCGAGATGGCGGCCTGTGTTGGTACCTTCTGTCTACTCTTCTCAGGCCCCAAACTCTCGCTAGAAATATTTACGGTGTATTCGTAGAATGCCGTATTCTATTCACGACATACGGTTGTACCAAGGGGTAGACCGTGTCACAAAAGATGAGGTTGGGAGTCTATGATCAGTCGCAAAGAGAGAATGGCGGAATTCGATCAAGGGTATCGAATCTCAGTCACTGGCCGACATGTGCAAATCACCGATGGAATGAAACAGCATGCCATAGATCGAATCTCGAGGTTGGAGCGCATTGGAGATCGCATCATTGACGTGAATATCACGATGGATATTCAGAAGCTGAGCCATACGTGTGAAATTGTGATGAAGTATGCCCATACCTTGATTTGCTGCCGTGCGTCGACGACCGATATGTACGCTTCTATTGATCAAGCTGTTACCAAGCTTGCCCAGCAGCTGCGCCGATATAAGAAGAAGCTTCATGACCATCACAAGAAGGGATACCCAATCAAAGAGATCCCCGTCCAAGTCGTCAGAGCTCCTGGTGAGGAAGAGACCGAGCTTGAGGAAGTCAGCACTGCCGAAGTAGGTGCGGCTGCACCTCGCATTGTGGCAACAGAAGTTGGGAGGCTGAGGATCCTCGATGACTCAGAAGCTGTGATGAAAATGGAGCTTTCCGGTGATCCTGTCATGGTCTTCCGTGCTGAGTCCGACAGGCGCCTCAAGGTGATTTATCGCCGTCCCGACGGCAACTACGGCATTATCGAACCTGAAGCGTAGGCTATGGAACCATCATTGGTGTGTCGTGTCCGTGGACTGAGGGTGCACGACACACCGGAAGAGAGGGTTCGCCAACAGCTCCTTGACTATCTGATGGGGCCCTTTGGGTGTCCAAAGTCATTGATAGGCGTCGAAGTCTCTGTGCATCGTCTCGTCCCACATCGCAGCCACTCGCTTCCCCGCCGCCGGTTAGACATCGTCTGCTTTTCCTGTCATCGCGGTACGATGACCCCTCTCCTCATCATCGAATGTAAGGCAGTGCCACCCGGGCCTGAGGCGCTGTCCCAGCTGAATGGATATAATTTTTTTGTGCGCGCTCCGTACCTCGCACTGGCTTGGCCGGGTCATATGAGTCTCTCATGTCGCGGAACTCCGCTCTTTGAAGGAGCGCTTGCTCTGCTGCCCACGTACCAACAGCTGCAGTCAGCGACCCTATCCTGATCGCAATTTCCTTTTTTAGAATTCGTTTTTGATGTATGGCCATTACTATGTGAGCAAAGAGCTTTGTAAGAGTTTGTACATGAGGGGCGATTCATATGGCCATACACAACAAAGAGAGAACTCCTAAGAACCCCGCTGTAAAGGAAGAAGTGCTAGCGACTACAGAAGCGGCAATGCCCCCAATACCACCGCTGCCTACCGGTCCCATGTCGATTCCAGAAGTGGTCAACCGGTTGGAAGAACTCGTGCAATTTGCTCTTGAGTGCGAGCGCAAGGAGCTGAAAGAAGGATTTTCATTTGTCGATGTTTTTAAGCAACTAGAAGAGGTGCGGCAGTCGATCGAACTGCTCAACCAGGATCAACAAGAGCTGCTTGAGTTATTCTCTTCTGTTACAGGAGGGAAGGTAGACGTGGATAAAATTCCGTTTACCCAAGAGGATAAAAAAACACTCGACAAGTTACGCCACCTGCAGTCCGTCTGCGAAGCAGCGAAAGAGCGCATGTACGTCGCTGTAAAAGAACATCCTGAGACCGAGGCTGAGCTAGAGCAGCAGATTGCCGAAGAACAGGCAAGTGACAAGAAAAAAATTGTCCGGCGGAAAGGCAAGTTCCGCCCATTAGGTGGAAAAGAGGGATGGGTGCGAACGTAATGTCGCTTGCTCCTTGCTATCCGCGAAGCGTCACATCACAATATTTCTTCCAAGACAGGTTTGAAATCCTTATTGACAGAATACCTCTTCGAACTGTGTACTTTAAGGTGTTTGTGCAATTTTTTTGCAAGGAGGGTGGGTTTTGCCTCTTACTTTTATGAGGGCTTACGAGGCGGTAGTATGTATATGATGAGGGTTTGAACGTGGCGGGATTTATTGATAGAATAAAAACAGCTCCTATTCTTCCTGAAATTACCGATCAAGAGACGATCAAAAAAACATATGCCCATTGGCGTATTAGAGTGTTCTATTCAATGTATATTGGATATGCGCTCTACTATTTGACAAGAAAAAG
Organism: uncultured bacterium; assembly: GCA_964409235.1. Taxonomy (GTDB): domain Bacteria; phylum Chlamydiota; class Chlamydiia; order Chlamydiales; family FEN-1388; genus CAINFV01. Next base: position 5,534 of record CAYPCN010000030.1, on the reverse strand, counting down.
TTTTACGTTTGCCATGCCCTCTCTCATGCAAGATCTGGGATACGACAAAGGGCAGCTCGGTCTTTTGGCCAGTGTTCTCGCTCTTTCGTACGGCGTAAGTAAATTTGTGAGTGGCATCCTAGGAGACAAAACAAATCCCCGCTATCTTATGGGCCTTGGGTTAATAGCGACGGGGATCTGTAACATTATCTTTGGACTATCATCATCGTTGTGGTTTTTTGCCATTTTCTGGGGACTTAACGGCTGGTTTCAAGGGTGTGGCTGGCCGCCATGTGCCCGGTTGCTCACACACTGGTACTCACAGTCTGAACGCGGGCGGTGGTGGTCATTTTGGAATACCTCCCATAATGTCGGCGGTGCCGTTATCCCCTTATTCACCGCCTACTGTGCTCAGCTGTATGGCTGGCGGTGTGCTATGATCTTCCCTGGCGTCTTCGTCATTCTCGGGGGATTTTTTTTAATCAATCGGCTCTGTGACACCCCGCAGTCGGTAGGACTGCCTCCTATTGAGAAGTTCCGTGATGACTACCCTCTCTCAGCTCCTAAAGAGCCGGAGCGAGAGCTGTCAGCCAAAGAGATTCTCTTCGGGCATGTATTGAACAATCCCTTTATTTGGATGCTTGGCATCAGCTACTTCTTCGTCTACCTCATCAGGCAGGCGGTCAACGACTGGACGGTGCTCTATCTCGTGGAATCGAAAGGCTATACGCAGCTAGGAGCCGGAGCCGTGATCTTTTGGTTTGAAATGGGGGGGATTCTCGGCAGTATTGCCGCTGGTTGGTCTTCGGATCGCATCTTCGCCGCCAATCGAGGACCTGTCAATGCCCTTTTCTGTTTGTGCAGCATCGCGTGTATCTATGCGTTTTGGAGCGTTGCAGGCAATACTCCTTTCTTTGACTCTCTTCTTGTCTTCCTCATAGGGGTCTTTATCTTCGGTCCGCAGATGCTGATTGGCGTTGCTGCTGCCGAGCTCGCCCATAAGAAAGCGGCGGCGACGGCAACGGGATTCATCGGATGGATTGCGTACCTCGGCGCTGCTACAGCGGGCTATCCTCTAGGAAAAATCGCACAAGACTTTGGATGGGAAGGCTTTTTCATGACGCTCGCGGGATGTGCGGTGCTGTCGACGCTGCTCCTACTTCCCCTGTGGAACGTGCGGTCGTCATCGCAGCGGGCCATGGCTAAACAACGCTCGTCATAAAAGGGGCTGATAGCACGAAGAGCTCCCAGAAGCAGGAAGATACGTCATGCCTATCGACCCATCTATCATGGCGCAGTTTGAGGTGTTAAACCCTCGGGCGGCCGCACTCCTCTCCCTCATCGATACATCGGGGGTTGTCGCGTGTGCAACATCTCTGGGAGAGCCCAACCTTCTCGACCAACGGCGTACTCCTCCCCAGTACCTCCACGATCCATCAGGCGCGCTTCAGGAAGCGGTGGCTTGGGTGGGGAGCCACAGCGTTGACAAAGTAGACTTTCTCATCGTCTTCGGCATAGGGCTGGGCGCCGCATGGCAGGCACTCCTCCCGTGGTTGCAAGCGAAACGTGTCAGGCGCCTTGTATTCATCGAAGATGACTTGGCGATCATCCAGGCTTTTTTGGAGAGCGATCTCGCCAAACCATTTTTCGAGGACGCGCAGTCAACGCTGCTGTACCTTGAGGAAGGTGAGGAAGGAGATCATGTCAAGGAAATGGTGATTTGGTACGCCTACGAGCGTTCGTGGAGCTGCCTGCCATCGCCGGCCTATGCGCGCTATCGAATGGCGACGTTTCAAGCTCTGTCTCAGGAGCTGACAGTTTGGCAGGCCAGTGTCGCCCAGGTGCTTGCTGAATACATTGACTTCCGGACGAGCCCTCTTCGAAATTTTGGGCGCAATGTATTGCTGTGGCAAAAGTCCATCAATGCGGCTTCTCTCTTCAATAAATTCCGAGGATGCCCAGCTGTTGTCGTTGCAGCTGGTCCATCGTTGGAAAAGGAAATAGAGCTTCTCAAGGGATTGGATTCAAAAGCGTTAGTGCTCGCAGGAGGATCCGCCGTCAACGCCCTTCTTCAGGCTGGGATCATGCCCCATCTAGCAGCCTCTGTCGACCCCAATCCTATGCAGTATATTCGCCTCCGGCAGATCCAACCCTTTTGCCTGCCGCTCCTCTACCGATCTCGCGCCCTCTATGAAGCCGTCATGTACCATCAAGGGCCTTTCCTGTACCTCCGCGGTGGCGATGGCTATCCAATCGTTGAATGGTTTGAGCATACGCTCGGCATCCATGGCAAGATTCTCGATGGCGGCCACAGCGTCTCCAATATGCTCATCGATATTGCCCATGCCCTCGGCTGTCGGCCGATCATCATGGTGGGGTATGACCTGGCCTATACAGGAGGGGCTCGCTATGCCAACTCCCTCTCTGAATCTATGGCGGTCGGGGAGACTATGGCGCTTCATGATCAGATGCAAAGCGAGAGTATTCATAGCACGACCTACGACGGTAGAGATATTCTCACAGAGCCGAAGTGGGTGACAGAGGCGCAGTGGATAGAGCAGTTCAAAGACAAACATCCTCGCCTCCAGCTCATCAACACAGCACAGGATGGGCTTGCCATTCACGGCGTTGAGCAGATGCCGTTCGCTAAGGCTCTCGAACAGTACTGCTCCACGACGCAGGATATAGAGGCCCTCCTCCACCTTGCTCTGCAAGAGGCGACACCTGCGAGCTTCTCGAAAGAAAAGTTGGCGAAGGCCGTGCGTACTATGACAAAAAGCTTTGAAAGAACATCGCGGATCTTGCAGAAGATGATGAGGCTGCTCGTAGAAGTCGACATCACCTCTACGGAGCC
>CAYPCN010000030.1:0-2691 GCA_964409235.1 uncultured bacterium | reverse complement strand
AGCCTCCCGGACTCTTAGAAGCTGGCGATGAGCTGGAAAAGGAACTGGCCTTTCGTTATGGCCTTTCGACACTTTTCATGATGCATACCAAGATGGCTCACATGCGCAAGTACTTCGACTGCCGGCCCTTCCTTGATGAAGAGCGCGATGGGGCGTACGAGCGAAAAGCGCTCAAAGAGCGCTTGCGGCTTCTCGACGAGGGCAATCGCTACTACCTGTCGTTTTTCTATACGTTTGTAGCATGGGGATGCTTGAATGGATATGTGCTTCCGAATGCTCTTCAGCTTGCTCCTCTTCACAATGCTGAGATCAAAGCATCGTGGATTAGGTACTAACCAAGAGGGCCGTGCCCGATGACAGACAGACCAACAAAGGACCTCTACCAGTTTGATGCCACGCTCTTTGCTATCGCCGATAGCGAGCTTCAGATCTCCTTCTCCGAATCCTCTGCTGCCTGCTCCGAGCAATGCGCCATGCGTCGTGATGGCTCTGTATGCCTCAGGGCAACATATCGGGACGGCATTCTCCACGGCCCTTCACGATCCTATTTTGCCGATGGCGTTTGTGCTAGTGAAAAATGGTTCTACGGAGGGCTCTCCCACGGCCGCGCTCTTGAATACAGCTCAACAGGTGTCCTCCTCTCCCAACGAGGCTATACCAATGGCCGGCTGGCCGGTCGCTATCGGCGGTGGTATCCCACTGGCGTGCTTCAATTGTCAGGCGGCTTTGTCGATGGCTTACCACACGGCCCGTTCGAGCTGTACCATGACGACGGCGCCATCATGAGGACGACAAAATACGCGAATGGCCGTCGCGATGGCCTCGATGTTGGCTGGACAGAGGACGGCTTCCTTCTCTTCTGCGAAGTCTGGAAACAAGGCTCACGCCAGCGCCTCATCCTCGAGGATGCCATGGCCAAAGGCCTTGGAGTGTAGTACGCTCAGAGCCCAATTCGCGATTGGAACAGCGCGAAAGCGACAGAAGAAACGGCAGCGAGAATAACGCTGAATTTCAACTTCTTCGCCGTCGTTGGGCTGTCGTCGCCTCGAAGAACTTTGCGACCCGTCGTTGCTGCTGCATAGCCGTTCCATGCCATGCTCATGCCGCTTCCTATAGCGCCGGCAAGACATATTTTTTGCCATGGAGGGAGCGGTGTTAGCATCGCTGCTGCCATTACCACACCTGTACCGCTGATGGCTACGTCTCTCTTCCACCCTGGAGGAAGCGAGAACGTTGACACATCTGGATATGGGATGGGCACGCACACAGAAAGGGGGGGTGAAAGTGGCTCTTGAGAAAGATTGCTTGTCATAGATGTCTTGGCCCTCATTATGAAATTAGCGGTTTCCGGCACTTCACGAGTTTTCTCGGCAATTCAGTTTAGGTATGTGTCAGATATGCAGCAAATCAAAACACAATCGACGTCACATCGCAAATGGTCCACATCAAAAATGGCCGCAGGTGACTGACCATTAAATCGAATTCTTGAAAAAACAGTCTTGATTGGCGTTGTTGCGTAAATCATCAAGAAAATTATTCTCATGCAAAGGACCGAATTTTCAGGCAGCCTCCCAATCTCCTTTCGGCATCCCCAGCTTGCTCATTTGATGCATTGCAAGGCAGGCAGCTCGGACTTCGGCTCGTTGGTTTGCAAGCTTTCTGGCTTTCAAAGAGCGTCCAAATAGGGTCTTAAAGCGGAACATGGCCGTTTCTGCTAACGAACGGCGATGATATCTCTTCAGTTTTTTCCAACAACGTCTCCCTTCATCTTCTCCTCCCAAGCCTTCTATCTCAGCAACAGCGTTATCTCGGCATCTCCTCCATGGCTCGGTGCTACCTTCGAGTATAACGGCATTTCTATGAGGAGGAATGATCGGCTCTATTCCCAGTCTTGCAAGAACTCGACGACATCCGGCGGTATCGTATGCCCCATCCCCATAAAAGCGTATGACCGACGAAGGGATGGAAGAGCTCATCTTGACCATCGCAGACCCATCTGCCACGTTGTTCTCTGTCAGGCTTTCGATCACGATCTCATGGGTATCAGGACAGACGGCAAGATGAATTTTCCTCCATGTTCGTCGCGTACTTTTCCCATGTTGGCGTACTTTCCATTCTCCTTCTCCATATACCTTCAACCCGCTAGAGTCGATGACGATATCTGTGGGCTGTTTTCGACTCAACCGTTTGATGTCTGCCCCTAAGGCAGCACTACGACGACATATAGATGTGTAATGAGGTATAGGAAGAGCAAGCTGTAGCAATGAAGCAATGGATATAAGAAATCCCTGGAGAGCCCTGAGCGGAAGGTGATACACTTGTCGTATGATCAGCGCAGCGAGTGTGGCTTGATCGGAATAAGTGAGAAGTCGCCCTTTCTTCGAATTGCCGGATGGTTTTTGAAGCCAACTTTTGGCAACATCGTCGGAAAACCAAATGGTCAGACTTCCTCGTTGGACAAGAGATCTGTTATACTTCGCCCAGTTGCGGATGCGGTATTGGGGGCGCCCTTTCATTGCTCACCTCATTTTTCGCTGTGCTAAGCAAAAAAATTAGAGAACGAGCGACAAAAGAGCAATCCCTTGCCTCATCCGCTTTTTCGTTCAGGATTTACGCAACAACGCCGAAGTGATAGAGAAAGACTTCTTGAAAAATTACGGAATAAGCTATCCGATGTGCCGAGCGAATCAT
>CAYPCN010000029.1:0-11944 GCA_964409235.1 uncultured bacterium | reverse complement strand
AAGACAATGCGCTGCCGCTTGCATCTTAGAGTACAGGGCTAAAGTTTTGAAAAATCTGTTCTAATTTCATGTGCCCTGGCATTCCATTGGCTCGATCCATATATTGACGAAAAAAACCTCTCTTCCCTAGCATCAATGCAGTTTTTCTCATGGCGATCGTAGCTCAGTTGGCTAGAGCGTTGGATTGTGGTTCCAAAAGTCGCGGGTTCAAACCCCGTCGGTCGCCCTTTTTTTCTTTCCGGCTCCCTCTCTGAGCAGCGTTGACAAAAGCGGTTGACCTCAGTTTATAGTAGCGTGTACGAGCGTCACTTGCGATCTGAATCAAAACGCCACATAGCAAATCGCTCGAAAAGCCTCCACGGGAGAACATTGATGGCCGAGATGAAGTATCCTTTTTGGCATCCTAAACGCCATCCTGATTTGGTTGGGGTCATCCTTGCTGCCTTTGTGCTTAGCCAGTGCGCTGCACTGGCGACGTTTCAGGTGCAGCAGCCCCATCAGAACCTTCTTGGACTATTTGGATATGTCAGTGCGTATGGCTGGCTCTTTCTCTTTGGCTCAGTGAGCGGCATCGGCCTTCTCGGCATTGCAGGGCTGAGCTGGCGCCTGCTACGGCATGACGCCGAATTCTGCTCTCGCCGACATGTCGTTGCAGCGCTTGGCGTTCTCTTCTCATTAGCCATGCTCGCCACCCTTGTCGCTGTACTCTTCCCGCAGGTTGAATCGTCCTGGTCTCACATTCTGGGAGCCACCACCTCGTCCGCATGGCAGTTTCGCCTTGGCGGTGCTCCTGCTGCAGCCATCTACCGGCTTGTTCCCTATGTCAACTTCGAACGCCTTTTTAGCACGGTAGGAACCGCGCTGGTCTCTTCTACGTTGCTCTTTGTCTGCCTCCTCATTCTTTTTGATGCCGACATCCGTTCTTTATGGCAGCGCCCTGAGAAAAAAGAACCCCGTTCACAAAAAAAAGAGGAGAACGAGAAAGAGGAAGAGAGTCCTCTGCTCTTTGCTGAGCCTCCGGAACGATCTGTTCGGTTTGGCCAGGAGACAGATCCCTTTGTAGAAGGTGGAGACGGTCGACGACAGAAAGAAACAGACCCTATCTGGCCGTTAGCGGCCAGAACCGCTATTTCCATTCGCAAAGTAGAAAAGAAAGCAGTACCTCATGATCTGTCAGGATACCAACTTCCGAGTATCGACCTCCTCAACGTGAGTAAAAAGGTCGATGTTTCGGAATTGAAAAAAGAGCTGAAGGACAAAGCCGACCTCCTGGAAGCGACGCTGATGAACTTCGGCATCGAAGCAAAGGTCGGGCAGATCCACTGCGGCCCAACGATCACCATGTTTGAAGTCCACCCAGCAGTCGGTGTCAAAGTCGGCAAGATCAAAACGCTCGAACACGACATCGCCCTGAACATGGAAGCAAAGTCCATTCGCATCATCGCCCCGATTCCTGGAAAGGCTGCTGTAGGCATTGAAATCCCCAATCAAACGCCGCAAGAAGTCAACTTCCGAGAGATCTTTGCCGCGTATCAGCAGCGAGGATCGCCGTTTAAAATTCCCATGCTGCTTGGCAAATCCGTCAATGGAGAACTTGTCCTTGCGGATTTGACGAAGATGCCGCACTGCATTATCGCAGGAGCCACAGGCTCTGGAAAATCCGTCTGCATCAACTCCATCGTTATGTCCATCCTGATGTTAACGCGTCCTGATGAGATTCGGTTCCTGATGATTGACCCTAAGAAGGTCGAGCTTGCGCCATATACAGAACTGCCTCACATGCTCGCACCGGTCATCACGGAGCCGCACACCGCAGCAGCAGCATTGAATTGGCTCGTCCGAGAGATGGAAAAGAGGTATGAACTCCTTCGGCTCACCAGCCAACGAAATATCGAGGGGTTTAACAAGAGAAAGATCGACCCAGAGGCTGAGGCGCACGCCCATGTGGCGATCCCCCCCAAGCTTCCGTATATTGTAGGCATCATTGACGAGCTGGCCGACCTCATGATGGTCGCCAACCAAGACGTCGAAGCACCAATCGCTCGCATTGCCCAAATGGCGCGAGCTGTCGGCATTCACCTTATCTTGGCAACGCAGCGGCCGTCACGAGAAGTCATTACCGGCCTTATCAAAGCGAACTTTCCTGCCCGAATCTCGTTTAAAGTTGCCAGCCGTGTGAACAGCCAGATCGTCCTTGATGACATTGGCGCCGAGACGCTCCTTGGCAATGGAGATATGCTCATCCTCCTGCCCGGCAGCTCGCAGCCTATCCGTGCTCAAGGCGTCTTCGTACGCGATGAAGAGATCGGCCTCGTGATCAAGTCGATCACGGCACAGCTCCCCCCTAACTATCTCATAGGTTCCCTAGAAAAACTCGAAAGTGAAGCTCTGGGAATATCGGAAGATTTCGAGCTTGACGACCTTTTTGAAGAGGCCAAGATGACAGTGTTGGCCACTGGCAATGCTTCGACGACCTTTTTACAGCGAAAGCTAAAAATTGGCTATGCCCGTGCTGCCAGCATTATGGATCAGCTCGAGCAGCAAGGTATCGTCGGCCCCCAAGAAGGCGCAAAGCCGAGGCGGATCCACTTCCCTAAAAGCGAAGAGGCAGCTATGAGAGATGAATATGAAGACTCTGAGATTGAATAGTACCCAATGATTACCTTTTGTCCACTAGCCTCTGGCTCCAAGGGCAATGCCGTTGTGCTTCGCACAGAAACAGGAACCGTCCTTTTTGACGCGGGCATAAGCACAAAAGCCCTCACAGCACGACTCGATGCCTTGGGCATCCCCCTCGAATCTCTTCGAGCTATTTTTATTTCCCACGAACATCACGATCATATTGCGGGTCTTAAAACTCTCGCCCTCCGACACAACATCCCTGTCTTTGCCAACTATGCCACGGCAGAGGCCATCGTAGAAACCATTGGCGAGTGTCCTCGCTTCACGATCTTCACAACAGGAGAACCATTTGAATATCTAGGGATGTCTATCTTACCCTTTTCCATTCGGCATGACAGCGTGGACCCGATCGCCTTTACGGTGACGGCGGAGGGAAAGAAGATAGGACTATGCACAGACCTTGGATTTATCTCCGGTTCCATCCGCCATGCTCTGCAAGACTGCCATATCCTCTACGTAGAAGCCAACCACGAACCAGAGATGGTGCATGCTTCCAGCAGGCCTGACATCTATAAACGACGTGTCCTCAGTAGAACGGGCCATTTATCCAACGAAGAAGCAGCCAAGCTTATTGCTGATGTCTCCCATGCAGACCTCCGCCAGGTCTTCCTCGCCCACCTATCATCGGAATGTAATACTCCTCAGACAGCAAAAAGCGTGGTGAATTCTTTCTTAGAATGTCGAGGAATACATCTTTCCATTGATATTGCCCATCAACACCAGATGAGCACGAAAATAGTCTTGTAAACGACTCGAAATTGAACTAATGAGTCAGTTGAAATTCTTTTAACCGCTCTGTGAAGATCTTTTTCTGCGGGAAATTATCCAACGTCTCTATCTTCGCTAATTCTTCTAACAGCTGTCGCTGACGCGAAGAAATCTCCGTTGGGGTTTCTACAACAATACGAACGAGCAGATCCCCTCGCCCGCCACCTTGAAGACTCGGGAACCCTTCGCCTTTGACTCGGAAGATCTTCCCTGACTGGGTCCCTTCAGGAATGGAGATTTTGCAATGCCCATGATGGAAGGAGGGAATCTCTTTTTTGCAGCCAAGAGTCGCCTCGCTCATCGAGACCGGAAGATCAAGGGTGATATCATTCCCTTGGCGTTCAAAAATTTCATGTGGCTCGACCTTGATATAGACTAATAGATCTCCCGCAAGAGCACCCCCGACTCCGATATCTCCATGTCCACTGAGTTTTAATCGCATCCCTGTATCGATACCAGCAGGAATGTGAAAATGAACCTTTCTTTTGGCTTTGACACGCCCTTCGCCTTGGCATGCAGGACAAGGGTCCACAATCTGCTGCCCCTCGCCGTGGCACTGAGGGCAGGTCATCGACATGCTGAAAAACCCTCGCTGCTCAAACACTTGTCCAGCACCGCCGCATCGACCACAGCGCCGCACGCCCTGCGACGAAGAGGTCCTTCGCCCACCGCATGACTCACACAGGACAAAATTGTTCAGCGTTAGCTCTTTATCGACCCCTGACATAGCCTCAGCGAAGGCAATAGCGACCGTAATGCGCTTGCTCGCCCCTTGTTGCCGCCGGCTGACCTCTTCACCGCCACGCATTCCAAACATATCTTCGAAAAACGGCTCTCCACCGAACGCCCCCATAAAGGTCCGTAGAGCCTCTTCCATAGAAGCGTACCCAGATCCACCGCCGCCATAAAAGCCACCGCCAGCTCCAGCTCCGGCAAAAGCCTCTTGGCCATAGCGGTCGTACATCTGGCGCTTTTTTTCATCGCCAAGAACGTCGTATGCTTCAGAGATTTCTTTGAATTTTTTTTCGGCTTCGGGGTCACCGAGATTGCGGTCTGGATGAAACTGGAGGGCTCGCTTTCGATAGGCTCGCTTTATTTCTTCCTGAGTTGCATTCCGAGCAACGCCAAGCACTTCGTAATAATCGGCCATCGTTCACCCACTTGTCGATACATCTCTTGGAAAATAACGAGGTACAAAGAAGGAAGGGCTAGGATCTTTGTCGTCGATATTTCGTTGCGGCTTTTGACTTTACCCGTTTTTTTACAGAAGGCTTTGCATAGAACCGGTGAGCCTTTACGGCTTTCATGATCCCTTCCTTATCAAGACGCTTCTTCAATGCCCGCAGAGCCTTGTCAATTGAATCACCCGGTCGTATTTTAACGGTGGTCATGCACGCAATCCTAGATTGAACTGGTCCTTCCAAAAGAGGAGGGAATGCGCTCACTATAGCGCCTTTAGATTCCCTCACAATCTGGTAGAAAGGATACCTAATCTTGCGATATTGCGCAAGGTTGTCAGAGGCCGCGTTCAATCTCGGCTTGGGTCTTTCGCAAGTAGAGGAGCGGAAGCTGTGCTGCTGTGTAATGTCGACCAGCTCGCATTTCCTGGCACGCAAACCGAGCGGCAAGAGCGGTGTGTGGAGACGTCTCGCGATAGACGCCCAACGCCGGCACCCCCTCTTCGAGACCTTTAGCGGATAAAAACTGACTATCGGCCGCAATGATCTTTGTCTGAGCATGTCGTTTGTTGTGGAGCGCCCGTACAGAAACCAGCTCAGGAGGAGAGAGGCGGCATTCGCCATCGACAACCTCAATTTCTTGCACAAAAACTCCTCCAATCCCTCCATCAGCAGTGACAAGATATGAGCCATCCTCAAGAGGAGCGTACAATAGCAGACTTGGAACCGCCACAACGGGCAGCTGCGTAGTAAACACCACCCCTTTCACCGTAGCAGCAGCGGATCGAATTCCGGTGTATGAACCAGGCCCTACGCCACACGCAAGAAAGGAAAGGTCTGTAAGACGAAGAAAATGTGCCTCGAGAATATGCCCAAAGATAGCACATGGTTGCCGAGCATCGTTCAGTTCCAGACAGCGCGTCTCGACAACGGATCCGTCATGGAACAGGGCAAACAGCCCCTTCCCAAATGCTTGATCAAGAAAAAGACCGTACATGGGCATTACGAAAAAGGAAGAACATTTGGAACCAGAATGGTGCGCGGCAGCATCACCTCTTCAAACAACCGCAAAAAATATCCATCGGTCATCCCCGCGATGTAATCCAACACTAGCTGCTCTGGCGGATGCTTGGCGACATACGACGGGGCTTTATTGTGGAGAAAATGCCTCCAAAGCACACTATGCTTGCCCTGCTCTTTCCACCCATTCAACACATGATAGAAGAGAATTTCATAGGCATTTTGGATTTTCTGCGACTCTGTTTTCAATCTCTCGTGCTTATAGATGCGCTCGAAGTTAAAAGCCCGCAACTCTTGCAGAGAATGAAAAACATCTTCCGACAGGCCAATCTCGCCACGTTGTTGATACACGTTGATGATATCGTTCGCAACGATACGCGTCAACAAGCGCTGGGTAGGTGGAACACACGAAGCAGGAACTTCGTCTTTGTGGACAATGCCAAGAGTAATCGCATCATTCAAATCCCGTTCCAAATAGCTTACCGTATCGGCAAGTTTGACCAGCGCCCCTTCCTTTGTCGCTGGACGAAGATTGGCCTCTGGCTCTTGCTTGCGCAGCTCAAGCTCGCATTCATGTCGTTCCCATCCCTTTTCGGGCGCTATTTCAATCGTGCGAAACTCCTTCCCTCCATCATGGCAGAGGAATCCGTCAAGAGTGGCAAACGTCAGATTCATTGGCTCTATTTCCGAGGCCACCCTGCATGATTGACGAGAGTGGGAAAACACTCCTAACCCATACGCACGCGACAACGCATCTAAATACTCTTCCCCTTCATGACCAAAAGGAGCATGCCCTATGTCATGGCCTAGACTGATGGCTTCTATGAGATTCTCATTCAGCCCTAATGTTCGCCCTATACCACGCGCAAGCGAACTCACAAGTTGAACATGCAAGCCGCGCGATGCAATATGGTCGTGAGGGAACAGGTAGACGACTTGCGTTTTGTCTGCATAGCGAGCATACGCTTTGGAATGGAGCAGCGCCTCAACATCGCGATAAAATGGGTCTTTTCCCTCTTCCTCCCATTTTTCTCTCCGCGAACAATACATTGCTAACGTACATACTCCCTGAGCTAACGCAGAAGGCTCCTCCCAAGAGCAGCTTTCGCCGCTACCAAGAACCAGCCCTATTAGTTACACACAATTGTGCAACGGGGGCTTTTAAGGATTGGATACCCAGACTATCTATTCCGAGAACCAACTGTTCCCTCAACAATAAAACACCAGTACACCGTGAATGGAAACATTTTATTCTCTCCACGAATTCGCAGCAACTAGTCAAAATGAGCCATTTGCGGCCTGGATTTTCGAAGATTTTTGGATCGAGCTACCCCAAAACCTCCTCACCTATATGCCTTGACATATGGGCGAGGAAATTTTGGATAGATTCGGCCAAAAAGGCCCCACGTATCCTCCAGCACATGGCTCAACATGAGGCACGTTCCGAGGAACGCGTACTATAGTCAGCTGGTTGTGAAGAGAAGGCTAGGAACACGTACTCTCGGCACTCGCTGTACAGTGAATGGCGCAGTATTGACTCCGCAAATAGGAATAGGAATCTTGCGCCGAGGAAAACGAGAGCACTGTTTGCGCGATACGCTGAGCATCGTCCATTGAAAATGACTGCAAGACGTGTTTAACCATGGATGAGAGTCGAGGAGCTACGGACAACTCCTTAATACCAAGGCCTATCAGAAAGGGAATGAGGAGCGGATCGGACGCCATCTCGCCACACAGACACACAGGGAGCTTCGCGTCACAGCTTTCTTGCACAATAAACCGCAGGAGTCTAAGGAGCCCGGGGTGATACGAGAGCTTAGGATCGAAAGAGGCGCTATTGCTGCGATCCACGGCCAGAGCATACTGAATTAAATCGTTGGTGCCAATCGACAAGAAGTCCACCATTCCCCGCAAGGAACTTGTGTGAAAGGCAAGAGCTGGCAATTCTACCATAGCACCAATGCGCACTGGCTGTATCTGCCCCTCTCCCTTCACCATCTCCTCAGCTTGACGCAGCATCTGCAGGCATCGAGACACCTCATCGATCGACGAAATCATCGGGAAGAGCACAGACACCGAACCATGCACCGAAGAGCGGAGAATAGCTCGTAGGTGAGAGAGAAAAATCTGCGGGCTGTCCAAAAGGAAATCGATCGTTCGCCTCCCCTGCTTGAGGGAGGGAAACGCTGCTCCAACCTCTTCCCATCCTTTGTCCGAACCAAAATCAAAGACGCGGATCACAACTGGTTTATGCTCAGCAGCTCGTACCAATGCGCAATAGACATCGGTTTGCTCTTGCTCCGTTGGAAATCGACGACGCTCGAGAACTTGGTATTCGGTGCGATAGAGGCCCACCCCATCCAATCCAAAGGAGGACAGCTGCCGCACATCGTTAATGCCAGCCACATTGGCCATCACAGAGATTCTGCACCCATCCTTCGTAAAGGAGCCAGACGGCCTCTCTACACTCGTACAAAAATAGGTTTCATGAGCCTCTTTCAGTGCCAAATAGCGATGAAGCGTATCCTCTGTTGGATGTACCACAACAAGCCCCGCCAGCCCGTCGATCACCACTGAAGTTCCAGAAAACGCATCTTTGAAGCTCTCCCCCTGGATGTCCGTGACATAGGGGATCCCTCGAGCTTTTGCCACAATAGCTGTATGCGACATCGCCCCGCCGTGGGTTGTGACAATGGCCCCAATCCCGTTCGTGCTCATCTGCGCGACGATTGGTGCTGTCACACTCTTCGCAAAGAGCACAGCATTGGACGGAATGCGAAGATTTTCAATGGGAGGAGAGTCGAGAAAGGACAGAATACGAAGGCAAACGCCTTCTACATCTTCAAAACGCTGGCGGATGCCTGCGTCAGGGATCTTTTCAAATCGAAGGCGAAGCTTCTTCATCACCTCTTCCACAACGCGCTCAGCACGCTGTTCGTTTTGGATGATGGCCTGTTCGACCTCTTCGCGTAGCGCAGGATCCACCGTCATCTGCAGATGCATGTCAACGATATCTGCTTCTTGACAAAATCCATCATTCTTCAATTTTTCGAAAAGAGAGCGCAGTTCAGCTTGGCTTTCGGCAACGGCGAGAGAAAAGCGTCGTATCTCATGTTCGGCACAGACTCGAGAATCACTATCGTATTCTCGAAATACCAACGACCGTTCTGGAAGAAGAAACAATGATCCAATAGCCACACCTGGGACAACTGCACGCCCTTGAATCCACGTCTCTTTGGCATGCGCGGCTTCGATCAAATTTGTTCTCCAAACTTTTGGCGGAAGGCTTCTTCTAATTTCGTGATGATATCATTAGCATCAGGCCCATCCACTGACACGGTAATCCATGCATTTTGCGGAGCGGCCAGCATCAAAAGACCTAAGATACTTTGTGCATCCACCGTCTGCCGGCGATACGTAAATTTGACAGAAGAGCGAGTGTCTCTCAGCAATCGAATGATTGAGGCAGCAGGGCGAGCGTGAAGCCCTTGTCGGTTCTGAATGCGCAGCCGCCGCGTCGTTGCTCCGGCTGATGACTCGGCAATCTCGTTTCGTTCACGCTCACGAAAAGTCGTCACAGACATTATGACCTCTACGTTGATGGCGGTGATTCTAACATAAAATAAAGATTATCCTGCAAGCATGCCTTGTTCTTTTCGAAGAAGAGAAAGCATGGATGCCCGAGGCTGGGCTCTTGCTGGCGCCTTAGAAGTGTTTGCTTGATGGCCTCGACCTTGAGGGTCGGTTGGCGTCAATACCGAGCCCGCGCGATAGGTCACAGGTCGGCGGACGTGCATCAGCTCTTGAGCAAACTCTTCATGCCGACACATCGTCAGCATAGATTCTAATCGACTTTTGAAAAAATCAAGATCTCTTCGTATCGCCACGAGATGGGCCTTTTGAAAGAGCTGCGCAAAAAAAGCTTTGATTCCCGTGCGATTGCCATACTCTTGTTCTGCGACTTGTAACCGATCACATTTTTCTATGGCCCTCTCAAGGCTCCGACGGTGCACCTGATGGACATAGGGGCATTCTATCCCTCGTTGATCAATAGCTCGTAAGAGGTATAGAAGGCGTGTGCAGTCTGAGGAAAGCTTTCGAAGATCTGCAAGCTCTTTTCTAGAAAGCGGAAGAGGCTGTTGCACAATGGTTTTTTGCCGTAAAGGCGTCAAACGAATCGTCTGTCGAACAGGGGAAGGAACCGGCTGGCTTGCCCAATTTTCTAAGGAATCATAGAAGTCGTGAGCATCAAACGTCCGAAGCTGAACTTCCAGGCTACGGCGTTCCTGTTCTTCGCGTCGAGATTCTTCTCTTTTCAACATCTCTTCGCGCTGTTGCAGAGCATTTGGTGGTGGATGCATAGTATCCCCCTTTTTCTCTCATAAGTACAAGCGTGAATATTGAACTATGGTACTATGAGCCTCGATTATTTCAAACAAAAACATTACTTGAGCCACTTGCGATATGCCTTTTGGAGGATAGAGTAGGATCTTTTTGACCGAATCTACCCAAAACCTCCGCACCTATATGTCAGGGTATATGGGCTCCGTCGGTTTTTGGGTAGGTCGATCCAAAAAGCTCTCACTTCTCCTCTAAAAATCCATATCGCACATGGTTCTACTTCTGTCGGAGCCTTGTTACATGTTCACGATCCCCCTTTCGAACTGCGGAGCCGCGGGGTCTCTTCTGGCATGTAATCGAAGATTCTATTACACTATATCGCGCTTTCCTGATCATAGGATTCTCATGACACGCCAACAAAAAAAATCTCGAAAAGCGATACCACCAAAGCTCGTCCATTGTATCAGCCTAGGCTGCCCTCGCAATCTCGTCGACTCTGAGGTGATGATCGGGCTCCTTAGCGCGCATGGATACGCCCCCACAGCCTCCATCGAAGAGGCGGATGTTATTATTATCAACACGTGTGGCTTTCTCGAGGCAGCACGCCAAGAATCAATCGCCACTATTCGCTCCTCTGCTGCCGCCAAAAAAGAAGGGGCAAAGCTCATTGTCACAGGCTGCATGGCCCAGCTGAAAGGCTCTCATCTTGACGACGTGCGTTCTGAGATTCATTACATCCTTGGATCCGGGGACATCGAAGGCATCCTCAAGGCCGTTGAGGCAGACCAATCGGGGGTTGTTATCTCCTCTGCAAAGAGCTACCTAGAACAGGGAGAGGTTCCTCGCACGATTTCCACGCCGCCACATTATGCATATCTCAAAATCGCAGAAGGATGCCGCAAAGGATGTTCGTACTGCATCATTCCCCACATCAAGGGCCCTCTCAAGAGCAAATCGGTAGAGCAGGTGGTCTTCGAGTGTTCGGAGTTGGTCCGCAAGGGCGTCTTTGAGATCATCCTCATAGCCCAGGATCTTGGCGATTACGGAAAAGACCTCGGCTTTCATGGCTCGTCGGGGTTAGTACAGCTCCTTCAGCGGCTTCTTGCTATGCCCGATGACTTTCGTCTCCGACTTCTCTATCTCTACCCCGATGAGATTACCGATGAGCTCATCGGCCTTATGAAATCCGACCCGAGAATTCTCCCGTATCTCGACATGCCAATTCAGCATTGCAATGATGAGATACTACGTGCCATGAGGCGTGCAACGTCTAAGGCGCAGATTTGCCGATTGGTGGACACGCTGCGCGAGCAGATTCCCAACATCACCATTCGAACCAGCCTCATCGTTGGGTTTCCTGGAGAGACAGATCAGCAGTTTGCCGAGCTTTGTAGGTTTGTCGAAGAGTATTCCCTTGATCACGTCGGAATTTTTGCCTATTCCAAAGAGCCGCAGAGCCACTCTGCCTCTTTGCCAGGACATTGCTCAGACGAGATAAAACAGGCGCGCTGCCAGCAGCTTGGCGCTCTCCAATGCTCTATTGTCACTGCCCGCCATCAGCAATTGATTGGCACAAAGATTCCTGTCCTCATCGATGGCTACCATCCAGAGAGCTCCCTCCTCATGATTGGAAGACGCCCAGGCCAATGTCCCGAAATCGACCCCCTCGTTCTCCTGAACGATTGCCGCCGCGTTCGAGCTTTTGGAAGCACGTATCTTGTGGAAATCACGGATATTTCCGACTATGATTTGATAGGAAAAGTTCTCAAGCCTCTCAACACCAAAGAGTGGGCTTGAACCCAAGATGTACAATCGCTAAAAAAAGGAGCGGCACTTCCTCTCGCCACTAGAGAGGCGGGACCTCTTGCCGTCTTGCCGTAAACAACTCCTGCCTAAAGTTAGAAGCTTTATGGTCAGCTAACAGGCTGCCACCTACGTGCAGTGTACGGTGCACG
>CAYPCN010000028.1:10400-12337 GCA_964409235.1 uncultured bacterium | reverse complement strand
CATTGTATGAGAAGATGTTACGGTTTTGGATCTTGGCTAACTGTCAAAGTCGGGAGCTTGACTATGTTTCAGCACATGCATACATGAGAAAGTAATCGTCGCCAAAAAAGCCCTCGAGCATATTTCATAGGGATATTTGGCCAAGAACTGACTATATTCACTTTGATGCCAGACTCCTCAGAGCCTCCTGGAGGGCATCGTTGAGCGCTTGCTTTGTGATGCTGTTGCCTTCTGAGTCTTTTGGCCATATCGGCCGTCCGAAGCGACAGACAGTCCGAACCCCCCAAAACCGAGGTCGCTTTCGAGTCTTAGGCCATGCCTCAAAGGCTCCTCGCACATAGCATGGGATAATAGGGCAACCACTCTGAAGGGCAAGAAATGCCACACCGCTCCGTAAGGGCTGGAGCTCTCCGCGTTCTGAACGCGTCCCCTCCGGGAAGACGACAATTTTTTTGCCTTGCTTGAGTAATTCAAGGGCTGTTCTGATAGTGGCCAGCTCTTTGCCTTTTTCCACGGGATGGCAACAAAGGTTGTCGAGAATCCACCGCATCACTCGCTTCTCAAACAGCCGTCGGTTCGCAAAGAAATGGAGATCTTCAGGCCAGGAAGCAGCCACCAACTGCGGGTCGAGATAGGAGACGTGATTTGGCGCAATAATGGCCGCTCCAGGCACCTCTCGAAGGTCGAACTCAAACTCTACCTTGTGGTTGTAGAGCAGTCCATAAAAGAGGCGAAAGCAGCCTATAACAAATTGATAGAAACAGTTCACATCTGTGTTCTCACGCGTTCAACCAATCGGCATGCACCATTTCTCCTCGAGGGCGATCAATCCGCTCAAAGGTATGGGCTCCGAAGAAATCTCTCTGAGCTTGAATGAGATTTGTGGGCAGCCGCTGGCTTCTAATACCATCATACCATGCCAGCGCCGAACTAAAACAGGGCATTGGGATGCCAGCAGTGACGCCAAGGGACACGATGGCGCGCAGCAAGGGCACGGCAATCTTCAGCTCATTGTGGAAATACTGATCCAACACTAACAGCGACAGCGTAGGCTTTCTTCCAAAAGCCTCTGCGATCTTGCCCAAAAAGGCGCTTCGAATGATGCACCCACCTCGCCACAAAAGAGCGCAGGCGCCGAGATCAAGCGTCCAGCCAAAGGTCTGCGACGCATATCGCAAGAGCCAAAAGCCCTGGGCGTAGGAGATGATCTTTGCTGCATACAACGCTTTTTCAAGCGCCTGAATGATCTCCTCTTTCTTCTCCTTCGGCGGTTTAATGCGCGTTCCTAACACCCCTCCTGCCTGCTGGCGATCATCATACCGTGCTGACAGACTTCTCGCAAAGACAGCCTCGGCAATGATGGTCGTAGGCACCCCAACGTCAAGAGAATTGACGACCGTCCATTTGCCAGTCCCTTTCTGACCTGCTACGTCCAGAATTTTGTCGACCAATGGCTGGCCATCCTGATCTTTTTTTGCGAAGATGGCCGCGGTAATCTCGATGAGGTAGGAATTGAGATATCCTTTGTTCCACGTGGAAAAAATCTGCGCCAATTCAGCTGCATCGCAAGAAAAAGCCCGGCTGAGCAAATCATAGCTCTCAGCGATGAGCTGCATATCAGCATATTCAATGCCATTGTGGACCATCTTGACAAAATGCCCTGCTCCTCCCTCGGCAAGCCACTGACAGCAGGGAACGCCGTTGACATGAGCACTGATCGACTGGAAGATCTCTTTGAGATGAGGCCATGCCGCAGCATCCCCCCCCGGCATAATAGAAGGACCATGGCGAGCTCCCTCTTCTCCTCCCGAGATTCCCATGCCAACATACAAAATCCCTTTTTCCTGCAGCGCCCGCTCTCGCCGTTGGGTATCTTCAAAATAGCTGTTGCCTCCGTCGATGAGGATATCACCGGGTTCAAGATAGGGGAGAGACTG
>CAYPCN010000028.1:0-10390 GCA_964409235.1 uncultured bacterium | reverse complement strand
GAGACTGCTCGATGAGCTCGTCCACGGCCGCCCCTGCCTTCACCATAAAAATGACCTTTCGAGGCTTTGAAAGGCTTCGATACAATTCTTTCAGATCGGAAAACCCTTGTATCTTTAGCGCCTGTGCTGGACCAGCGAGAAATTCTTGGACGCGCTCCTTTGTTCTATTGTAGACCGATACCTTCCACTTCTTTTCTGCCATGTTGAGCGCCAAATTCTGACCCATGACGGCCAGGCCGATGAGTCCAATGTCTTGTGCCATATGGAGATCCTCCTTGGTGAAGGATCCACCATACCCATCGGCATGGTTTCCGGGAAAGAGGGGAGGCTGCCCCACGCTTGTAGGTCCTCTCAGACTGTCGGAAGGAAGGCTTTGGTAGATACATCCTACGCTATCCTCCAAAAGGCACATCGCATATGGCGCGAAAAGGGTTCTTGCCGAAAAGAGCGGCGACTCTTTAGGCTCTTCCCAACGTTCCCGTAGCTCAGGGGATAGAGCGGTTGCCTCCGGAGCAACAGGCCGCACGTTCGATTCGTGCCGGGAACGATTGTGTCCTCGTAGCTCAGGGGATAGAGCGGTCGCCTCCTAAGCGACAGGTCGCGCGTTCGATTCGCGCCGAGGATGATGCGCGATGAGACCGTATACCCACAGCCCACCTACGCACGGCGGAGGTAGTCGCTGATACCTTGTGCTATGGCCCACGCAATCTGCTGCTTGTAGGATGCTGAGGTGAGTAACTTGGCCTCTTTAGGATTCGTGATGAAGGCAGCTTCCACGAGGACGGCGGGCATCGCTGTCTCTCGAACGACACAAAAATTCCCATGTTTGACCCCTCGAGAGTGGGTAGGCAACGCCTCGCAGAGGCGTTTCAAAATGGCCGTGCCGAGACGTTTTGATTCGATACTGCGCTGGCTTCTGGGCATGTGGAAATAATAAATTTCAGCTCCCCTGCTCTTCTTCGATGCTGCAGAGTTAAAGTGAACGCTGACGAAGAGAGAGGCGTTCGCACGCGCTGCCATAGCCACTCGTTTTTGCAGAGGAACAAAGATATCCGACCAACGGGAGAGCACGACCGGATACTCCCAGCCGTCGAGCAAGCGCTCGACACGACGCACGATCTCCAAAGCCAGTGCCTTTTCCTGCAGCGGCACCCCCTTCACCGCTGCACCGCCATCGCGACCTCCATGGCCAGCATCGAGAAAGACGATGGGCCCTGGTCGTGCGTGGCGAGGCGAAGGCCGAGGCTTCGCTTCGGAGGGAGCAGAAGCAGACCCAACAAGGTAGGAGGAGCTCTGTCGCGGCGCGGAACAGCCCGTGACAAGCATCAATACACTAGCGAACAACGGCATCGTGAGAGAGGTCTTCATAAACTGGCAGTGGCCGCTCCTCTGTTGTGACGTTGAACGCAACATTCCATGGCCACTTGGCAATCATCGAATGGCACAGTGCCATGGGCAAAGACCTGGTATTTTTCATGCCCCTTGCCGGCAATGAGCACCACATCCTCAGGCGTCGCCAGTTCTACAGCCTTGGCAATTGCTTTTTCACGATCAGGTATGGCCACATAGTTCGACGAGGAAAATCCCGAGCAGACTTCTTTGATAATGGTCTGAGGATCCTCAGACCGAGGGTTATCTGACGTGACGATCGATATGTTGGCGAGCTCTTCAACAGCACGCGCCATGAGAGGCCGCTTCTGACGGTCGCGATTGCCGCCACAGCCAAACACCACGATGATCCTCCCCTTCGTACTCTCGCGAAGTGCTGGAAGCACCTTTCGAAGGGCATCTTCCTTATGAGCATAGTCGACGTAGATCGTCAACCCAAGGTCATTTTGTACTCGCTCGAGGCGCCCTGGAGGAGGGGTCGCAGTGGCAAGCCCTGCAGCGATAGCATGGAGGGGATACCCTCGAGCAAGGAATGGCGCTGCTGCCGCTATCGCATTGGCCACATTGTACCTACCGACCAATGGCAATGCGACAGCACATGTCTGTCCTGTATAGCTGAGATCAAAGGTCGTAGATGTGGCCGACAATCGGAGATTAGAGGCAACGAGATCGGCTTCCGTATCAATGCCATAGGTGACGATGCGCGCCGACGTCCCCTCGGCTATCTGTGATGCCCATGGATCCTGAATGTTGAGAATGGCAAGCGTCTCCTTCTTCCCGTTGGTTCCAAGATTTCTGAACAGGATATTCTTTGCCGCTGCGTATGCTTCCATGGTCTTATGGTAGTCAAGATGCTCATGGGTGAGATTGGTAAAGATAGCAGTGTCAAAGCCAATCTCAGTCACACGTCCCTGGACAAGGGCATGGGAAGAGACCTCCATGACGCAGGCTGTATCCCCCACCTTGACGATTTCTGCAAGGAGCTTCTGATTGGTGATGGCATCAGGCGTAGTGCGAGGCGCCTCATAGCGATGTGTACCGGCGATATATGCCACCGTGCCAATAAGACCAGCGTTGATGCCAACGTGCGAGAACAGGTGGTGGACGATATAGGATGTCGTCGTCTTCCCCGATGTCCCGGTGATGCCGACGAGATGGATCTGCCGCGATGGATAGCGGTAGAACGCTGCAGCAAACGCCGCTTCCATAGCGAAAATATCAGGAGCGATTAGCTGCGTGACTGGCAGAGAAGGGTCGTAGACGTCGCTCAGAATGGCCACAGCGCCTGAGGCAATCGCCTCGGGTACAAAGCGGTTGCCATCAAAAGCAGTGCCCCGGCGGGCTACGAACAGCGACCCTGGCGCTACAAGTTGGGAATGGGAGGTCACCATAGAGATCTCGACCTCTCTGGATCCTACGACTTGGACCAATGGTATCTCTTTGAGCAGGTGCTTGAGTTTGACCATGCGGCTATCCGTTCCATTGTTGATACAATCGATTGAGCGCCTCTATTTCTGCGTGCCAGTCTGCTTTCTTGGGATCTCCCCGTGGATCTTGTGCTGGAAACCCATAAGGATCATCCATGGGAATTCCCATAAATTCAAGCGCTCTCCTCGCCATTTCTCTAAACATCGGCGCCGCGCATGTCCCTCCTCTGTGATTCAGTCCCAGTCCAGGGATATACCCGACCCAAGGCTCATCAAGAGCAACGTACAGAACAAACACTGGGTCTTTCGCTGGCGCAAACCCCGCAAAGCTCGCGATGTGCGCTTGGTTCGAATACTGCCCATTGACGAGCTTCATACTCGTTCCTGTTTTCCCTGCTTCTGTATATCCATAGATATCGGCCTTGCCGGCTGTCCCCCCATATTTGGGTACGAATTTCAACGCACGTACGACTTCTGCCATGTCTTCTTCGTCAAAGACCCGAGGGAAGCTCTTGACCCGGTCCTCCGTCGTATGATCGACGAGAATTTCGTCTCCATGAGCCATTGTTCTCCATATCTTGCGCACGAGCGTGAGCTCTGGAAGCACGCCGCCATTGGCAATGACGCACATCGCCCGGGCGAATTGGAGGCTGGTCGTCTGCACGTTGTATCCGATTGCCAAGGTATAGGGTGTCCCCTTAGACCACTCGAGCTTTCCCCCAGCGCTGACTTTTCCAGGCCTCGGCAAAAGCCCAGAACTCTCGCCGATCAGCTCAATTCCCGTCTTCCCGCCGAGGCCAAAGGCCTGGGCGAGCTGATCGCGATACCACTGCTCTCCCATCGTGCGGACAACGCGCCCTGCAAGCGTGGCCATATAGATATTCGATGACTTTTGCACCGCCATGTACACATTCAGGAATTTGTGTGTATGCACATCCGTCAATGGTTTAGAGCGTCCAGCAAAATTTCCCGAGCTTGTTGGGACTTTCTCAAGAGGTGTAAAAAGAAGGGGCTTGCCTTGTTCTTTGAGCAGGCGATTCGCTTTGAACGCGATCGACACCGTCAATGCTTTCATCGGCGATCCGGGCTCATTGGCATCGGTGATGGCCTTGATCTTGGCGCGCTCTGCCAACGCGATATTGTTAAAGTACTCTTGGTATTGATCCGGGTAGAAAAAAGGATACTGGGCAAGGGCGAGGATCTCTCCTGTCTTGGGCTGAACCATGACGGCCACGCCTCCTTTCGCCCTGTGCTTTTTCACCCCGCGTTCGAGCTCTTCTTCGACAATGGCTTGGAGGCCATGGTTGATGGTCAGCTCAATATCAGCGCCGTTGACAGGCGCTTTGAGCACTTCTCCTGTCTCCAGGCTATTATATGGAGAGCGCATGAGTCGTCGGAAGCCCACCGACCCTTCGAGGTAGGTATTCATCGACAACTCGAGCCCTCCTGTTGGAGAAGCCTTCCCTGTCAGCTCATCGCGTCTCTCTTGAATGGTATGGAGCACCTGACCCAGGAGGCGGCCCATCGGGTGAAAGCGCCTGAAATCCGACACAAAAAAGAGGACGTTCGATGGGAGGCGGTGCTGCTTCGCATACGGCCTCCACCAACTGGCAAACTGCGCTCTTTGCTGCTCGGAAATCCATGAGACGAGACGCCGCGATCGACATCGGCGTTTCAGCTCCGCCGCCATTTTCATCGATTCTTTTAAGGAAGGGGAGAGCAAGCGAATGATATTTTCTCGAATCTCCTGCCGCAATTCAGGAGGGACCTCTTTAGGATCGGCGTAGAGGTGGTATAACGGTACGTCGATCGCAAAGGCGACCCTTCTCCTTTCGTGGCCAGGCTGTATGGAGGTGTTGGCATAAAACGTCCCTCGACGAAAGGGCTCTTTGACGACAAAATAATGTTGCCCTTCGGCGCGCTTTTTCCATCGTTCATGTTCGAGCACTTGAAGACGGAAAAATTGAGCGATGAGCAGACAGAAGAGCACGCCTACGCTCATCCCGGCGCACAGGAGAAGAAAGCGGCGTCGGCGCGACGTGAAAGGGGTCATGGGACCTCAATTTCCAAAATCTCATCCCGCAATGGTTGGCGAAGATGGGAATACTGCACTTTTCTTGCAATCTCCTCAAGGCGTACTGGACTCAGGAAGAGTGCCAGTTCCAGATCGAGACGTCGCCGTTCAGCCTCGACGATTCTGAGTTCCTTCTCCAATGATACAGCGCGAATGCGCAATTGCGTGAGCTGGTTATGACGGGAGATATACAGCCCTACTAACAATGCCGTGAGCACGACACAATAGACAAAAGGAACGACGCGCATGAACAGCCTCTGATTCCAGAGAAACTATCTTACTTAGTTCAGCTCTTCGGTAAAAGTCTCTTTTCACTCAGATACGCTTGCATATCTTGCAGGACCAGCTTGCGCTCCTCCGAATTCTTAATTTGCCCCTCAAGGTCTTGCTTGCGCACGTTAAAGACCTCTTGAACGGTCGTACCTGTCGCTTTCGCCCGTTCTTCGACCTCTTTTGCTAAAGCCACTCCGTATGGCTCTGTCTCCAAGCTCTCCGTCCACTCATCAAAACTTGCATTGGGATCCATGACGATGGTTGAGGTACATTGCACGTATTCTGTTTTCGCTTCAGCTTCTGTACAAATCTTTCTTTGAACGACGTACACTTTTTGTGCCACCAGATTCCCCTGATTGTCGACAGAAAACCGAAATTGGACGAAGTTTGGACGGAAGGTAGAAAGGTCCACTTCTTGTATACTTACACCCTCCAGCATCTGACTCATAGGACTGAAAATATAATTGAAAGAAGCATCACCGCAGCAGCGCATCATCAGCTCATTCACCAAGGCTGGTATCCGCTCTTTAGGAATGCCTTTTTCCTCTAAAGCTTTGGCGAATGAGGAAACCATTGCCTGAGAAAACGCATGGGCCCTTGTAAGCATCCCTCCAGACGAGTGCTCTGCCGAAGGACTCTCTTCCTTCTCTCCAATCAAAATCGAATTCACTCGTCCAAACGTATTGCGAATGGGCATTGAGGCACAAGAACGGGACCATTTCTCCAAGCCAGATGGAGGGTTCTCATCATGCGAATCCACGATCTTTTGTTGCCGTTGAACTGTCACAGAAAAGGTTGTCCCGGTGAAAAAGCGATCGCTCATGTCCTGATAGATATCTTGATACTGTTTTCTAATTTCCTCGGCTCTCTCTCTATCTGCCTCTGAGCCATTGACGAAGGCAGAATACACATGCTGCGCTTCTATCATTTTGAGATACCAATCTGGAGAAGGAGGCTTCGTGCACGCTGTTCGTACAGCTTCAAAGTTTCGTGTCGCAAACTGCTCGAGAACGCTGCTTTTCAGCTTCTTTTTGTCAACAGCGAAACCGCAACGTTCAGCAAAGGCTTGTATTTCCTTATCAACCATTGTTTCCCATTCTTTATCTAACAAAGCGCCCTTTTGTTCCCTCTTGTTCGCGATTGATGTGCAGAGCGCCTTCCCCACTTTGGAATACATTTTCTGGAGCACTTCAAACTGAGGGTAGTCTCTTTTCAGCCGAGCCATAGCGAGAGCGATCCTTCCTAGCACCTGTTCAATAGAGAGATCTTTTTGTGTACCCGTGACTTGGCGAGCATCTTCAAGAGCCACTTGTGCAAGCAAACGACCAACTTCCTCTTTGACATCAGCAGGAATTTCCTTTGGGAGTAGAGAGATCGCATTCGCTAATGCTAATTTTGCTAGCATCAAAGCACGAGGTTGTGCCTCTGCGCTCTGCGCCAATCGCCCGCTAGCGACTGCTTCTTGAAGCAGCGAAGCGATGTTCAGGAGCTGACGAACGCGTTTCTCTTTTTCTTTTGGTTTTTGACTGCCACGCGCGCTTACTAGCTCGTTAACTTCTGCTTCCAACTTCGACAAATCGACCTGCCCGTCCTCGTCGGATACCATTCTGAGAGCAGCAACGAGTGCTGTGCTTCTTGCTCGCTCTAAAACTTCGATCTCTTTTTTCGTAGCATCAGGCTTAGTACTCTGCGCTTTTCCCAAACTCACTGACAACTGGGCCATGCGGTGGAAATGCTCTTGCTTTTTTACGTCGCTACCCAAAGAAGAGGCTTGCCTGCAGACTTTTGCCACACTCGCTCCAAAGGCAGCCTCTGTGCTGACTTTTTTACCTCCCCATGTGACAGAAAACCCTCCGGATGTTTTCTGGAGTTGAAGAGAAAAGTCTCCTGTTCCAGGACTCACTTCTTTGGTCATTGCTTCCACCCCTCGTCGCGTTATGAGGTCACGCTTCGATCGCTCGTAGCTTGGCACTCCTTGCTCTTGGGTTCTGTACCACTTCTCGACGAGAAGGAGCAAGAGGTTTTTTGAAAACAAAGGAAAAGCGGTCAGTGGCGACGAGCGCCCGAAAAGCGTTTTTGACGATGCGATCTTCGAGGCTGTGAAAGGTGATCACCAAGAACCGTCCCTTGGGCGCCAGTCGCTGGGCCAGCAGAGGGATGGCGTGCTTGAGCACGTCAAGCTCGCGGTTCACGGCAATCCTCAGCGCCTGGAAGACCTTCGTCGCCGGATGCATTCGCCCTCGCCTAGGAAGCACGCGGGCGATCACTGCGGCCAGCTCGAGCGTCGTACGAAGAGGGCGGCGGGAACGGGCCAGCACAATGGCCTCCGCAGCCCTCCGAGCGCCCCGCTCTTCGCCATACTCCCGAAACAACCTCTCTAACGAAGCCCGATCCCACCCGTTCACAATCTCTTCAGCAGTCAGAGGTCCTTCTGCATCCATCCTCATATCAATCGGCCCTTCGCGGACGAAGCTAAAGCCTCGCTCTGGAGTATCGAGTTGCATCGATGAGACACCAAGGTCGAGAAGAACGGCATCAAACTGCTGGATCTCTTCAGGGGGAGCCGCAAAATTACCATGAAAAAAAGAGATTTTGGGAAGAAACAGTTGCAGCGTCGTGCGCGCCCTTGCCAGCGCTTGTGCATCTTGATCGCAAGCGATATACCGCGATATCTCGGGATGGGCTTCTAAAATAGCTTTGGCATGTCCACCTGCTCCGCACGTCCCATCGAATACGGTTGTTAAGAAACAGCCAGAGAGATGTTCCACTATCTCTTCGCACAGGACAGGAATATGGGGCATTGGACGCACATGTTCACGACCCTCAGCTCCAGTGGCCAAGCTGGAATGGGTTCCTCTTCGCCAGTGGGAGTTCTTGGAGTCGTCGGAATTCGTCTCCTCGTGGCCGCCTCGCCGGCCCTGCTTGGAAATGTGACTGGGAACATGCACCATTGACTGCTCCAAAATTCTCGTTATCTAAATTCAGAAGTGAGATACAAAACGAAAATAACGTATCATACTCCATAGTGGAGGAATTGTATACCATGCCGGCTGTCACCATTGACCATCTCGATATCGGGATTTACATCCAATATGCTCGCCGAATGCAGCTGATCGAGCAAATTCAGCAGCAGTACCATCTCAAAGAGGCAACATCTGTCCCTGCCCAAGCATTGATTGTCGACCTCTATCCAAAGCTTTCAGAGCTCGATCTGCTCCTTGGCGTGGGAACGACCATAGCGCCGTGGGCGTATTTCTTTCCGCCTAAAGACTTTTCCACACGGCGACGTTCCTCCTTCGCCTTCCACAGAATTATGCCGATCTTTGGAGAGTCCGAAGCCGAAGACGAGGAAGAGAAAAAGCTTGATCTGGTAGAGTGCGACACAGAAGAAGAAGAGAACGAGAAAGCAGCCATCAAGGGATGTTTACACAAGGTCAAGGAGCTGAACACTCTCCTGCGGTTCATCGGTGGCCGCATTGGACAGTTCTTGCAAGGATGAGGCAGCATGGCGAGAAAAGACTGGATGACGATCTTAGGATGGACAGAAGACCATGTCGAAGAGGTGCGTCATACAGCATACTCCTATGTCCGCCAAGGAAAATACGACATTGCCATCCCATTTTTCGAAGCCCTCGTCGTTCTCGATCCTACCAGCGTGTACGACTGCCAGATGTTGGGAGCCCTGTACGTCCAGACGGATCAGCCTGAAAAGGCTATCCACTACCTCGACAGAGCTCTGCAAGCAGATGCTGAACATGGCCCAACACTGCTCAACTTGTCAAAAGCGTTTTTCATGGCCGGCCGCATTGCCGATGGCCTTCGCCTGGCAAAGCTGTTGCAGAACGACTCAGATCCGTACATCGCTGGCAACGCCTCAGCACTGCTCATGTGCTATTCTTAATGTATCTGGTACAACACTTTGCGCAACGCAGTGACGACACGATCACTCTCTGCTTCTGTCATCGACGAAAAGAGGGGGAGGGTAAGGGAGTGGGCCACGTGCTCTTCCATTGCTGGAAAATCCTCCGCTGACTGTGAGAGGGCATTCTTAAGAGCCGGATGTCGGTAGAGAGGGACAAAATGGTACTGAGAGCCGATAGACAGCGCCCGCAGCCCTTCCATGACCTTCGATCGCGTGAGCCCTAGGGCCTCGAACTCAATGCTCACCTGAAATAGGTGGTAGTGGGTTCGGGCATCAGCCTCTGCAGGATGGAGTGAAACGGCAGGGGTCGACGCGAATTTGCGCCGATACGCCGCTATCAGTGCCGCCTTCTGCTGAAAGAAGGTGTCAAGGCGTCGAAGCTGCGAACGCCCGAGCGCGGCCTGGAACTCTGTCATATGGAAGTTGCAGCTGAGCTCGTCGACTTCATAGTACCATGGCTCGGGAGATGGCCGCCCTGTAATGGCTGTGCGCTCAATGCCACTATCTCGAATTTTTTTCAGGCGTTGGAACAGCATAGCATCGCTCGTTGTCACCATGCCGCCTTCACCACAGGTGATATTTTTCACCGGATGAAAGCTAAAGACCGTCATGTCACTATACTCACAGCTTCCCACTGGCCTACCATCAGGATAGAAGGAACCAAGGGCGTGAGCGGCATCCTCGATCACCACGGTCTGCGGAAGGCGAATCAGAGCAGACAGCTGCTGCATGTCAATAGCAACGCCGGCAAAGTGGACCGGAATGATGACGGCACGGCCACGAGAGTGGGGGACATTGATCTCATCAGAGAGCAGATCGAGGTTGAGATTGCCATAGGCGTCGATGTCGACGCACCGCAACTTCGCGCCTGCTCTGACACCGCCGGCCACGCTGGCGATAAAGGTATTAGGACTGGTGATGAGACGATCATTCGGTCCGACATGTGCCGCTTGAAAAGCGGCGTACAAGGCTGCAGAACCGCTGGAAAAGGCTACGGCATAGGACGCCTCGACGTTCTGGCACATCTCATGCTCAAAAGCCTCTACCTGGCTACCGCGAGTGATGAGTTCTTGTGTGAGAGCTGCAGTCACAGCCTCAATATCTGAAGCATCGATCGATTGATGCGCATAGGGAAGAAAGTTCGTCGTTTCCATTTTCTCTCTTGAGCAGTATACACGGTACTGTATTGTGCTGGAATCGAAGCAATTAGATCAACTTAGGTATCTTGGTAAACAACTCCTTCCTAAAGTCAGAAGCTTTATGGTCAGCTAACAGGCTGCCACCTACGTGCAGTGTACGGTGCAC
>CAYPCN010000027.1:0-12521 GCA_964409235.1 uncultured bacterium | reverse complement strand
CAACGTGCACCGTACACTGCACGTAGGTGGCAGCCTGTTAGCTGACCATAAAGTTTTGCCTTTAGGCAAGAGTTGTTTACATGTGGCGTGCATTTAGTAGAGAATACTCCCCATGGCACTTCAACGCTTTAGAGTAGAGAAACTCATTCGAGATCGTCTTCCTGACATCATGCGCGACAAGGAGATACAGTTGCATGAACGATGCATGGAACAGGATGAATTCATCGCGAAGCTTAAAGACAAGCTCCAGGAAGAAGCAGGCGAAGTACAACATGCCAAAACTACGGATGAAATCACTGAAGAGCTTGGGGATCTACTTGAAGTCATATATGCCCTTTCTGAAGCGATCGGAATACGCGTAGAACAGATCGAGAAAGGTCGCCTTCAGAAACGAACGACAAAAGGCGGCTTTGACAAGAGAATTTATGCTCAGTTTATCGACATAGAAGAAAATGATCCCTCGATAAAATATTACTTGAAGAACGCGGATCGGTACCCGTTAGTTAGAGATCCTGTGTATCAACCCGATTGCCTGTTTTGTCAGGTTGCTCGTCGTGAACGGGAAGCACAAATTCTCGAGACCTTCTCGCATTGTTATGCCATTAAAGATGAGTTTCCCGTCTCTCGTGGGCATATTCTCATCATTCCTAATGAACACACTGAAACCTGGTTTACAGCTCGAGAAGAAGTGCGCCTTGACATGATGAAAGCCTTGCACCTTTTGAAGACTCGGTTAGATGTAGAGTATCATCCCCATGGGTACAATATTGGGGCAAATTGCGGTGAGGTCGCCGGACAATCTGTCATGCATGTACACCTCCATCTCATTCCAAGATACCAGGGAGATATGGAACACCCAAAAGGTGGCGTACGTGGAGTCATCCCTTCAAAACAACAAGAGTAAAAATAGAAGAAAGCCGGTAGGCCGATCACTGTGTTTTGATGAGTTGTTTGAGAACTCGATACGGACGACGAGGATGGTTGCCGCTCCATTCATCATCGGTGAGATGGCTGATCCGAATCCACGGTTGACATTCGGCTGTTGTGGCATGAATAAAGCGATCCTCTCCAAGATACATGCCTACGTGGGTGATTTCTCGCTCAGACTTTCCAAAGAAGATGAGGTCTCCCGGTTCAAGCTGATCACGTGATACTGTCTGGAAACGCGCATCGCGCATTTGTAGCCGGGCATCCCGCTCTAAATGAACGTTAATTTTTTGGTACAGCATTTGGACAAATCCTGAACAGTCATAGCCAAAGCTCGATCTTCCTCCCCACGTGTATGGGAGTCCAAGAAATCGGACGCTCAATTGTGAAAGCTCTCCCTTATTGCGGAGAAGGGGTTCTCGCTCGACATCTCCTTTTTGGATGAATCCGTCGGTCCCGTCCGGTAACACAACATGCATCCAGCGTGGATCGGGCATCTCACTAGTTTTCAGTCGGACTTCGTACGGCAATGTCAGCAATGGTCCATACTCTACATCTTTCACATGGAACACATGGGCCGCTAAGCGAGAGACTGATACTGACGGTATGTACGGAGTTTGCACTTCAACATAGGAGGCTTTTGGGATCCAGCCATGGTAGGAATCTGGCGTCTTGATATATGCCCAATCCTGCTGTTCCTCTTCGACGGTCACCTGCTCTGCATACAGAGCTTGCGAGACGACTTTTGATTGATGAGATGGACATTCTCTCATATTGACTACGGGTTGATTGATATACAACAAACCTGTGGCAAGGAGAGGTATGATCGGAGCGAAAAAGATAGGCATACGGATTCCTCCCTTCGTATATGATACAAAAAACATAGTACCCGGAACGACGGCTGAAAGCCAACGCATTTCCGGAGCCACTAGAATGAAGTGAGGGGGTCCCATGATTTCGCAAACAGCGCAGTATGCGCTTCGGGCCGTTGTGTGCCTTGGGTCACGGCCTCAGACATCGTTGACAACAGGGCAGTTGGCGGAGATGACAAAGGTGTCTCCTGAGTACCTCTCAAAGGTCATGCAAGCTCTGGTCCGTTCGGACATCGTCACGTCAAAGCCGGGTAAGACGGGCGGTTTTTCTCTCAAGGTTTTGCCAGAAGATCTCTCTGTTCTCGCCGTCGTAGAGGCGATCGACCCTCCGACCTCTGCCGAATTGTATCCTCTTGACATCCAATCCTATGGCAGCATCCTGCGCCCGCTGCACCAGCGGCTGGCCCAAATCAATGCCTATATTCGCAAAGAGTGCAGCCAAATGACTATACAAGATCTTCTCTCTCGATAGGCGTCCCATTGTGGAATGGGACGCCCGATGAGCCTTACGAACAGCAGACGCACTCGTTTTCTGCGGATACCATATAGCTCTTGCGCTGCGAAAATTCAGCCTGCTTGCCAAGATTCCACTGCTGTACAGGCCGTAGATAGCCGACAACGCGGGAGTACACTTCGCTTCGCTCTCCGCAGTGCGGACAGGAGGAATGTTCTCCGGCGACATAGCCATGGGATGCGCAGATGGAAAATGTCGGGGTAAGCGTAAAGTAGGGGAGGTGATAGTTCTCGCAGATTCGGCGCACGAGCTGCTTCGCCGTCTCTGCATCCTGCAACCGCTCTCCCAGAAAATTATGCACCACAGTGCCTCCTGTGTACTTCGTTTGGAGGGTATCTTGCAGGTCTAAGTTCTCAAAGAGGTCGTGCGTGAAGTTGACCGGCAGGTGCGAAGAGTTGGTGTAGAAAGGATGGGCGCCCCTTCCCCACTCTTCTTCATTAGCAACGATGATATCTTGGTATTTTTTCTTGTCGGCAAGAGCAAATCGATAGGTAGTTCCTTCACCAGGGGTGGCTTCGAGGTTGTAGAGATTATGGGTTTCTTCTTGGTATTCACTGATACGATCTCGCATGAAGTCGAGCACCTCTTCAGCAAATGCCTTCCCTTTTGGCGTGGCGACCGATTCTCCCAAAAGATTGAGACATGCTTCATTCATGCCAAGAATGCCAATAGTAGAAAAGTGGTTGTCCCAATGCCGGCCGAACCGCTCTTTCATCTTGCGCAGGTAGAACTTGGTATATGGGTAGAGATTTTGGTTTGATACCTCCTCGAGAAACTTCCGTTTCACTTCGAGACTCTCCTTGGCTGTATCCATGACTTTGGAGAGGTTTTCAATGAAGTGTTCCTTGGATTTCGAAAAATAGCCAAGGCGTGGAAGATTGATCGTGACGACGCCGATCGACCCAGTCATTGGGTTGGCGCCAAAAAGGCCACCACCGCGTTTCTCTAGCTTTCTATTGTCAAGCCGTAGGCGGCAGCACATGGAACGCGCATCCTCTGGCCTCATGTCGGAATTGATAAAGTTTGAAAAGTATGGGATCCCAAACTTGGCGGTCATCTCCCAGAGGCCTTTGAGGTTGGGATTATCCCAGTTGAACGTTTTGGTAATGTTGTAGGTTGGGATGGGAAAGGTAAAGACGCGGCCTATGCCATCGCCTTCTGTCATGACTTCAAAGAAGGCGCGGTTGAACATATCCATCTCTTCTTGGAACTCTTTATACGTTTCCTTTTGGGCTGTCCCACCGACCATCACCGGCATGTCGGCAAAATGATCGGGAGCCTGAAGGTCCATGGTGACGTTGGTAAACGGCGTCTGGAATCCCACGCGCGTTGGAACATTGATGTTGAAGACAAACTCCTGCATCGCCTGTTTGACTTGCGCATAGGAAAGATTGTCGTACCTGATGAACGGGGCGAGAAGAGTGTCGAAGTTAGAAAAGGCCTGGGCGCCGGCGGCTTCGCCTTGAAGGGTGTAAAAGAAATTGACGACCTGGCCAAGGGCGGTTCTCAGATGTTTCGGCGGTTTACTCTGCACTTTGCCGAAGACACCGCAAAATCCTGTTGAGAGAAGGTCGAGCAGATCCCAGCCGACACAGTAGACGGAAAGAATACCAAGGTCGTGGATATGGATATCGCAATCGAGATGGGCTTGTCGAACGCGCGGAGAGTAGATTTTATTGAGCCAATAGATTTTTGATGTTTCAGAGGCAATGTAGTTATGGAGGCCTTGGAGGGAGTACGCCATATTGCTATTTTCATAGACCTTCCAATCAAGCTGTCGGATGTATCCATCGATCAAGTCGATGCCGGCTTGGGAAACGATTTCGCGAACTTTAGCGTGCTGGTCGCGATAGATGATGTACGCCTTTGCTGTTCTTTTATACGGAGAAGAGATGAGAACCTCTTCGACAATATCTTGGATCTCTTCGACGGTTGGGATCTTTGAAGCGATCTTCGCTTCAGCTACCTTGAGAACCTGTTTCGCGAGCTCTTTCGCTACGGATTCATCAAATTCGCCAGTCGCTGCTCCGGCTTTCCCGATGGCAACGGCAATTTTTTCGATGGCAAAAGGGGCTATCTTACCATCTCTTTTTTTTATTTTTGCAAACATCGTTTCTCTCCTTACCTTGTGTACAGCATGAATCTTCCCTCAGCAATAACCGTTCTGTGTCGCACGATTTGTTGCATGTACGCATCGTGCACAACCCATGGGCAAAAGGCTTCGAAGATTGTTTTTGAGGGAATTTTGATACCAACTCCGAAGGCTACCTTTTCCCATATTTCTTCGCACCAAGTTTGGTGTGTTTTCTCCCACACTACACAACATATAACATGGATGTCAAGATCCGGATATCCATAAATGACAAAGAATTTGTGTAGAGAAGAAAGAGAGACCCTTACTATTGTTCAAAAAAAGTACACCTCGAGTTGCTCCATGGAACGGCCTGTGCTTGTGTGGATCCGCAACGATCTGCGCTTTCATGATAATCCCGCTATTTTTGAAGCTGCCTCCTTGGGACATCCGGTCATCTTGCTGTATGTTTTTGATACTGATGCACAAGCTCCGTCTTCCCCTGGAGGGGCTTCTCGGGTCTGGTTAGAACAGGCTCTCGACTATTTCGGCACACAGGCTATGCGCCGTGGCTTTGGATGGGTCATTCGAGAAGGAAATCCGCTAGAGGTTCTCAGAGCTGTTCTCAGAGAGACAAGGGCGACGCACATATTTTGGAATCGCCGCTACGAACCCGATGGAGTAGCCAAGGATGACGAGATAAAGGACCTCTTCGAATTAGAAGGGACACCCATTTCCGTGTGTCGGGGCAATGTCATCCTTGAACCATGGCAGCTTTGTAATAAAAGGGGAGAGCCGTTTCAAGTCTTCACCCCTTTCTGGCAGGCGTTTCAGCAGCTTCATCCCGATACCAGCGAGGCTCCAGAGGCATTTCCGGCGAAGCCATATACCACAATGCTATCGACGCTAAGTCCTCAAGAACTTTCCCTCTGCCCTAAGCATCTGAATTGGCCGAAAAAGGTCGCGGCTGTATGGAAAGTCGGCGAAAGCAGGGCATTAGAGGCTCTTGAGAAGTTTTGCCTCGAGGGGTTGCCGCACTACGGATTACGGCGAGATTACCCAGCGGCTGAGGTGACGTCAAGGCTGTCACCCTATCTCCACTTTGGGGAGATTTCTGTGCGACGTGTGTGGAATATGGTGCTCGATCAGACGCGCAAAAATACCGACGCCCTCTCCATTGCTCAAGTTGATGCCTTTCTACGCCAACTCGGCTGGCGTGAATTTGCGCATGCCG
This sequence comes from uncultured bacterium, assembly GCA_964409235.1. GTDB lineage: Bacteria > Chlamydiota > Chlamydiia > Chlamydiales > FEN-1388 > CAINFV01. Next base: position 6,903 of record CAYPCN010000027.1, on the reverse strand, counting down.
TGACGTACCATTTCCCACGGATTGTGACCGATCCCTTTCGAGAAGAGTTTCAGACAGTGGCGTGGCGGCGAAATTCCCATGAGGTACAAGCGTGGCAGTTTGGGCGGACAGGTATTCCAATTGTCGATGCTGGAATGCGCCAGCTATGGCAGACGGGGTGGATGCACAATCGCATCCGCCTGATTGCTGCTTCCTTCTTCGTGAAACACCTTCTTCATTCGTGGAAGGAGGGGATGGCATGGTTTTGGGATACCCTCGTCGACGCAGATCTTGCCAATAACACTTTCGGATGGCAGTGGGTCTCAGGGTGCGGTGTTGACCCAGCACCCTTCTTCCGCATCTTTAACCCTGTCGTTCAGGGACAACGATTTGATCCAGAAGGGGCGTACGTGCGATGCTATGTCCCTGAACTTTGTCTCGTCCCCCAAGAGTATATCCACAGACCATGGGATGCCTCAGCCGAAGATCTAGAATCGTGGAATGTCTATCTCGGAAAGAACTACCCCAAACCCATTATTGACTTGAATGAAGGCAGAGAACGAGCACTCAAGGTGTTTTCACTGTCACGCAGATAGCAGACGGTCAAGAATGGTTTCGACAGTGAACCCGAACGCTTTGGCTAAGTCACCAGCGGGTGCCGACATTCCAAAATCTTCGACAGCAATGGCAATCCCATCAGCGCCAATGTATTTGTGCCATCCACATTCTGCAGCAGCCTCAATGGAAACCTTCCTTCCTGCGTCTGGACCAAGAATGCGGTTTTTATACGTATCGAGTTGTTGGTTAAAGAACATCCATACGGGCATAGAGACGACGCGGACTGACTTACCAAGTCGTTCGAGAGCGTCGGCAACATCCATAGCCAATGGGAGTTCAGATCCCGTGGCGATGAGCGTGAAGTCCGCAGGCCGTTTCTCGTGACGAACGATGTATGCTCCTCGTCCAAGGCCTTCTGCATAGGGAACGATCGTCTCTTGGAGGTCGCGAATTGATTGTCGCGAGAGAATGAGAGCCGTTGGTCCGTCGTACTTCAGGGCCGCTATCCATGCCATTTTGACTTCGTGCACTCCAGAAGGGCGAATGACAAGAAGATGGGGGATAGCACGCAGGGACGCTACGTGTTCCACAGGCTGATGCGTCGGTCCGTCTTCTCCTAGGAAGATAGAGTCGTGGGTAAAGTGATAAATGACTCTTGCACGCATGAGAGCTGCCACGCGAATGGCGTTTCGCATGTAATCGGAAAAGGTGAGGAAGGTGCCGATCACGGGGCGAAGCATCTTTGTTTGGGCCATGCCCGTCGCAGCCGTTGCCATGGCAAACTCGCGGTCTCCAAATTTGATATTTCGCCCGCCCATATGGTCTTTGGTGATGAACGAAGACTTTCTCAGGACGGTCATATCTGAAGTCGACAAGTCTGCAGAGCCACTGACGAGTTGGGGGATGGCATCTCCCAATGCGCTCAGCACTTCCGATGAGGCCTTCCTCCCAGGGACCGAAGGCTGAATCACAAGCTGGGTCAGCAGGACTTCGAGATCTTCAGGAATAGCGCCACTTTGCATGAGGTCAAACTCTCGGCGCTTTTCCGGGAAGCTACGGGACCAGTTTTCAAACTGCTTTGTCCATTCATCTTCTAGCAGAGCGTCTTTGGCACGTTTTTCTTGGAAGAATGAGAGAACGCTTGGGGGGATGTAGAATGCTTCCTCCGGTACGCCGAGCAGAGCTTTGGCACGTGCCACCTCGTCAGTACCCAAGGGGGCGCCATGAGCAGACGAGGATCCTTCCTTGGCAGGGCTTCCCTTGCCGATGACCGTCTTCATGACAATGAGAACCGGCTTTTTTGGGTTGTGGACAGCCTGACGGATCGTTCTGTCGATTTGTTCGAAGTCATGGCCATCGATTTCAAAGACCTCCCAGCCATAGGCGCGAAAGCGCATTCTGGTATCTTCGGAATTGGTTTCAGAGACAGGGCCATCCAAGGAAACGTCGTTGGAATCAAAGAACACAATAAGATTGTCAAGGCCAAGATGACCGGCGAGCGAGGCGGCCTCTGCAGAGACTCCTTCCATCATGCAGCCATCGCCAGCTAAGACGTAGACCTTTGAGGAGAATAGGCGGAAATCATCGGTATTAAATCTCTTGGCGAGCATCTTCAGTCCCAACGCCATCCCCACGCCATTTCCAAAGCCTTGTCCTAACGGCCCTGTGGTGCTTTCAACGCCTGGTGTTACCCACGATTCTGGATGGCCAGGAGTCTTAGAATGCAGTTGCCGAAAGTTCTTCAGATCTTCAAGCGAGAGGTCAAAGCCCGAAAGGTGGAGACACGCGTAGAGCCACATCGATCCATGCCCCGCTGAAAGGACAACGCGATCTCTGTTGATCCACGAAGGATTGAGAGGATTATGTCGGAGAAGATGTCCATATACATAGGCCCCTAGTTCCGCGCAACCAAGAGGGAGGCCAGGATGCCCAGAATTTGCCTTTTGAACGCTGTCCATGGCAAGAACGCGGATAGTCGTTGCAATCTTCGCAAGTTCTTGCTTGAGGGAATCGTCAAGCAGTGAGGGGGTCGCGGTTTCGTCAGACATAGGGTCTCTCGAAGTTATGGATGTACACCGAAGATGGTCCTCTGTGAGGCTCAATGGTTCAGATTGTATCTCTGGCGAAGAAAGATGGACAAGGATAAAGAATGTGTGAAGATACATTTTTAACACGGGCACCGTGATGAGTAGCATCTGCCACGCGATGACGGCGTCGTTTGAGTTTTCTCATGAGGCGATTGGACGGTTACAACTTCCTGAGCCGATCGGCGTTGCTGTAACCTGCGTGCATCTATGCCATTTTTTTGGACGCACACTGCGTCGCCTCGACGTGCGGCAACAGCATCCTGGACTGTACCTTGCAGGAGTTCTTGCGAATGCTCGCTTTGGAGATTCGCGGTTTTTGAAGATGGCTGCGCAGGTCGTCCGCATTGCCCAAGTACTTCTAAAAACCGTCGAAGAGTCAGGGCGGCTCGTGCATAGTTGTCAGCGGCTCGCCGACTCTCTCCATACGCCAAAGCGAATCACTCTGTTTTATATGACCAATCGTCTTTCCCACGAAAAGTGGCCATCTCAGGAGGGACGTGCTCCATCAGTGCTCTTTTTGCCGACACCTGTGGCTGTTGTTGCCAGCTCGCTCATGGTAATCGTGATGAGGATTGTAGAGATTGTCTCCCATATCTGGCGTCTGAACCTTTGCCTCTTCGATCTTTATGATGCCGTCTGTCTTGATCCGCACTCACAATCAGAGGTGATCGACGATGTCTTCCTCAATCTTCGGGATATTGCAGGTCAATTCATGAGCCGTGAACGTCGCCTTGCCCATGCCGTTGCCTCGCATCGCCAATGGATTGATGAACTCTTGAAGCTTTCGCACGTAGAATGGTCGGCCCATAACTTGGCCGCAACGCTCAATAGTTTTGCCGATCAAGTAGAGGGATTGTCAGCTGTGAGCGCAGTGCCTGTGCACACCGTGTCGCAGATGGCGCAGGGCTCGTTGGCTCTTTCCGCTGCTCTCGTTGCTACACGCCAAAATCATGAACTTCGAACGACCGGGGAGAACTTCTCATGAAGCTCATTCTTCTTCGCCATGCTTTACAAGACGTTGGATCGTCGGATACCAAAGAGTCTCCAGGGCTAAGCCTCAAAGGGAAAAAGCAACAACAAAGCACCAATCAGTATCTCATGGAGGCCGGGGTGCGATTGGGCTGTGTATATAGCTCGCCACTACGTCGAGCTGTAGAAACAGCACGGATGGTGGGATTGTGCTTCTCTTGCCCTGTCGTCATTGAAGCTGGTCTAGGAAATGATTTTCGTGAAGAACGACTGCTCTCGATAATTCAGGACTCTCCGCACGACACGATATGTTTTATTGGCCATGCGCCGTCATTATCAGAATTTGCCAAACAGCTAGTGGGAGAGATGGACATCCCAGACATCGGACGTTCCTCAGCCCTGATCCTCGATGTCGATACAGGAGGGGGAAGAGTGACATGTCGCCCTCTGCACTATATCACTCCGGATGGCGTGGCGCAGCGGTTTGATCAGTGAGAGGTCAGTCGTTGTTTTGTCTCATCTCTTCGTCGCGTTCCCATGGAGCCGGTTGAGGGAAGTATTCTTGAAAAAAAGAGGCGAGAAGAAACAAGGAGAGGGGATGATCGTCATCAGCGCCATCCTGAATGCAGAAAAAGCGAGGGTGTTCTTGAAGAATTTTTTTCAATACTTTCGCATCACAGTCGGGAGCTGAACCGAAGTTCACCGTTGTCCATTGATCGGGTATTTGATTTCCCCGCCCTGTATGCAGAGCAGTGTACGGGATCAGACCGTTGGTGATGGTATAGTCAGCTAAGGATCGAAATCGATGGGAAGAGACGGTGGAAAAGATCTCTGGGAACCGGCGTTCTAGTGAGCATACAAAAGATTTGAGGGTGGGGTACGGAGTATGGGCGTGCATATATCGAACGGTAGGTGAGAACACCTCGTCCAAAAGGGCTCCTGTATTCTTAGAGGCGGCAAAAAAACCCTCTTCACCTGGCATAGGAGCGCCTGAGGGAAGCTTTCTCTTAGACAAGAAGATATTCATCGTGTCGGGAGAAGAAAAAAAGTCGTGAGGCGATGTGGGGGCGCCTAGGAAGACGTCGTCATTAAAATAGAGGTAGTGTTCTTGGAGATGAGGGATGCGGTGGAGGTGGCATTCGATAGCCATAGAATTGAAGGTTGGCAAGTGTTCTGGGTGAGAGAAGATATCTCTGTGGTCGACGATGGAGATCTTGCTGTGTTCTTTCAGCCATGAGGGTCGTTGGCCAAACGTCACGATATAAATGTGATGGACCCACGGGGCGTATTGATAGATGGAACGCAATGAGTATCGCAGTTCTTCGTGGTCAGTAAACCGTCTTTTTGCAAGTGCTCCGCTGGCAACGGTGTTGCCTTCTTTCTGAGCATATTCAGCGAAGAGCTCTCGCCATTTCGGGTCAGAGCCGTCGACCCAGGTGTAGACGACATCGATTAGGTCGTTGGCCAACAATGAACAGACGGCGATGACAGCAATAATCAGCTGTGCAACGAGGAACAGAGTTCTCTTTTTCATCGACACTCTCTTGTGAGTCGAGAGGAAGAGTACATCAGGGGATGATTCTGTTCAATGGACGTGTTTGCGGTAGGCTTTGAGACGTTCAACTTTCTGGAGTGTTTTGATGATGAGCACTCCCAAGCGAATGTGTTCGGGCATAAAATTCGTAAAAACAGCCTCGCTGCTGTCCTTGGTTTTTGAACCTCGAGCTGTTAAGGGAAGGTCTGAAATGAGCAACAAAGCTCCGAGAGGAAGGCGATGGCTGTAGCTGGCGGTAAAGAGCGTCGCACATTCCATCTCAACTACTTGAGGGCGAGTGGTTTGCAAACGTGTTCGAAACTCGCTGTTGAACTCCCAAAATCGCTTGTTCGTCGTATGGGTGATGCCAATATGATGGGTAACTTTTTCCTGCTCAAGAATGGCAGAGACCACTTTTTGAACTGAGAAGTTTGCAAGGGCCGGGACTTCTGGAGGGAAGTAAAAATCCGAAGTGCCGTCTCCTCTGATACTGGCAACAGGGACGAAGAACTCACCGATGTGATAGTCCTCCCGAAGACCGCCGCACATGCCGAGGAGGAGGGTAGCATAGACGGGCAAGAACGAGCAGAGGTCCACCACTAAGGCTGCGGCGGGAGAGCCGATCTTAAAATCCAACATGGAGACGCCCTGCTCTTTTGAATGAGCGACTTTAAACATTGCTCCTTCATAAGAATCGGCGTTGTAGGTTGCAGCAAAGTGGTCGACATACCGAGGAAAATTCGTGAGGAGGAGGTATGGCTGAAATTCCTCTGCTGGCGATCCAGAATATCGTTCAAGCGTGTCTTTGGCCACTTGCTTTTGGTGCGCCAGTTCCTCCGGAGGGATTTCTCCCGTAAGCTCTTGCATAGCAGTTCTCGACGCTGTTAACTTTTCAATACCGCCAATACGTGTTCGCAGTGTGGCTTTCCACACGTACATCCTATAGGGTCTCCTAAAAAGACGCGATATTCTTCTTGAGGGGAGAGTTTGTTGACAACTCTATACAACTTGTCTTTGATAGGCTCGACAATCCACTCGGAGAATTGCAAGTCTTTTTCTTCAACCGCTTCAGTTTCTTCTTCCGCCAATATATCTGGGGTGCTTGTTCGTTTATTTAAGATAGCTTCTCGTAGAATCCTATTGATTTGGCAGTACATGCAATGGCATCCAGGTTCTCCCTCTGGCATCGCCAAAATATCTTCTTGGGGGATGATGTTGAGGAGCATTTGCACTTTTTTGACCATGTCTGGTGGTAGTTCTGGAAGATTCGCGTTGGCGGGATCGTGTTCGAGTGCCTTGCCAAGGGAACTTAAAGCGTTTGCCCCCAATTTTGAGAGCATGGAGACAAGCTCTTTGAATCCAGACCGCATTCCTTCTAAGAGCTGGCTCAACTCATCGCGTTGATGGTTGGCGGCTTCTGCTGATTCAGCATGGTGGGTAAAGATCTGATCAATGACGTCCTTCTGGAGATGGGGAATGGAGCAGATTGTGCCGTCTTTCAAAGTGACAATAAGAAGATCCTCAGCTACTCGAAGTGACGCTACGTACTCCCATCGCGTCGAAATATACGGAGGGATCGAGAAGATCTTAGCTGAAATTTTCATCAAATTGACGGCAAGGAAACCCAGTCCTTGAGGACCGGGAGGAATTGCCGCTCCCTAGTATTGTGAGTAAAACCAGCTTCTGTCAAAATTTCGCTACCATGAAACGAACAGTCAGTATAAAGCTTCTGGTTACCAGAGAGCAAGGAGTTCTCTTGTCTGAGCTGAGAGACGA
>CAYPCN010000026.1:0-12569 GCA_964409235.1 uncultured bacterium | reverse complement strand
TTCTTATTCCCGCGTCGCGGCTTTATTAGAGAAAGCGGGGAGATATTTTCAGACGGTGGTGGTGCCGAAAAGAGAGCCGTTTCCATTGCCTCCGCACTTTTCGGAACAGCAGCTTTTGGTACAATGTCTTGAACATCACCCAGGCATATGTTGTGGGGAACGACACATCGATGTTTCTTCTAAAGAGTTTTTGTGCGAACACTTCCCCTTGCTCGTTGCTCATGGTGTGAAGACGTTGTTTATGGAGCATCTTCCATCAGACGGCCTTCAAGATGAAGTCGATGGCTATCTGGCATCTCCTCCTGAATCCTCGATGCCAAAGGCGTTGTCTGTCTACCTCGATGCTCTTTCGTCGGGGTTTTTGATCAGGGAGCAGCAATGTGGGTTCAAACAGGTCGTTATGGCTGCTAAAGCAGCAGGGATTAGTAAGATCGTATGTTTGGACACTGAACTCACATACAGTGCTGGGACGACAAAACGCGATGGCTGCGTTCATCGGGAACAGCGAGTTATGGCCATGAATTTCCGTGCGATACAGCTCATAGAAGCCTATAAAAACGCGGGAAAGTACCTCGTCTTTGCTGGCGGGACCCATATCACCACCTGTAATGGGATTCCCGGTCTTGCGGACTTGACGGGCTGTGCGTCTCTTCTTATTCAAGACGTTCGGACTGGCCGTGAGCCTGGGATACAACGCGATGTGACAGTCATTGATGATGGGGTTCGTCATGGGCCTGGTGATCAGCCTTTCCATTTTGACGTCGTCGTTACAAGAGCTCCCTCCCGCCACCGGTAGCGCTCATATCTCTTTCAATGCTTGGTGTTTAAAGTGGCGATGTGTACTCATCAATAACTGTAGTCCAGCTCTGAAGGAACCGCGGGTGGTCGGTTTCTCAAAATGCTTTCAACAGTCAAGTTTTCTACTCGGCTTTCCTCCTCACCAATAGCGCAAGGGCCATGGGGTTTGTCGGAAATCGTTCAGTCTTGACGACCTCTCCTACCATATATCGTGGGAGGGCTCGTGTGCATCTATCTTTTAAACAGCCTAAAAAATATTTTGCGATTTGGTATAAGAAAATTTGATTTTGTGATTTGATCAGAAGCAAGCTTGTCTGGTTACCAGTGAGAATATCATTGTATGGAGGGGAGTATGTTGCCATGGCAGATAGCATTGATTGCACTATCGTCGCTTACTATGGGTTTATATGCTGACGTACCACAAATCGTTTCAACAAGGGGGGGTAACTGAAAATTTTAATTCGACTGTCGGTAATGACAATGACTCGCGGATGGCCGAAAAGAGCTTGTTTCGTGGTCCTCGAGGGCATAGGGGAGAAGAGGGAGATCGTGGTCACAGAGGACACCGAGGCTACAGTGGGTCAAAAGGGCAGAAAGGAAAGCGTGGTCCAAAAGGTCACCGAGGAAAACCAGGCCCTGTTGGCCCTCAAGGCGATATTGGGCCGACGGGTCAGACAGGGCCCACTGGGGTAACAGGACCAACGGGTCAGACAGGTCCTACTGGGGTAACAGGGCCGACGGGAGAATGTCCCCTAATCGCTGGAGCAGCTCAGGATGGTTTTGGGGACTGGTCGCTGACGGGGGGAGATCCCGATTATCTGCAACTTCCACTTAGTACTGGATATCCAGATACTACGGTGGGCTTTTTGCGCTTTGATTCAATTGAGCACTGTTTTGAAGTACAACCAGGAGGCGCGGGCGTATACTTGGCTCAGTATGGGTTGGTGGGCAGGATCTCTGCGGCCCTTGAGACCAAAATGACAGCTGGTGTATATGCGTGGATTCTCTTACGGGTTTTTAATGGATCTAGCCATACTTATACTTATCATGGAGCCACTCCATTGCACGTCACAGGTGCTCTCGGAAATGCTGATGGAGTGACACAGGGAGATCGACGGCTAATAAGTGCCTTTGGGCAATGTACGCTGCCTTTGAACGAGAGCGATACAGTGTCTTTGATGTTGTACTTGGCCGATCCTGATGGCTCAACAGAGGGTGCTGGCCTGTATGTGGACTCCTTCAATATTATCGATACTAAGCAGACTTATCCCGTCGTCGAGACTCCTATTGCTACAGGAGGAACTTTGTCGTTGATCAAGGTGAGCGATCTTCCGTCTCAATAACAACTTGATTAATGCAATCGGGGGCCTGTTTTGGGGCCCCTTTTCTTCGCATCAGGCATGCTCTTGCATGCTTTGTTCGGCAGCATATCCGCAGAAGCTTATTCGACCGTCTTTACCAGAATCGTTTTAGCGCCAAGAAGACCGACCTCTTTGACCGTAAGCTCCAAAGAACCAAAGCGAATGGACTCATTGGCTGAGGGTTTGTGGCCCAGTACCTCTTCGACAAGAGCCCCAAACGTCTTGGCCCGCGTGGCAGGCAGAACAAGATGGTATCTATGAATGAATTCATGGATGGTCATGTCCGCAGGAATCCTCCGTTCGACATGGAAGAGAGCTTTTTCTCTTCGCGTCCCTCGCGTGAGCTCTTCGAGAATGTCGTCAAGTGAGACACACCCCGTGATCTGACCCCCTGAGCCGACAATAAAGGCAAGGGTCGAGCGCTCCTTTTTCAAACGAAAGAGTACGTCGATTGTCATGGTATTCTCACCGACAAAGGTGGCGCTTCTACTCATAGAGCCTACTGAGGCACTATCAGGAGCGGCTACGAGGTCAATGGCACGAATGTATCCAATGACCTGTGATTGTCGATTCCGCAACAACGCAAATTCTGTGCCTTTTTTTTGGATCACACTTCTTGATACACCACAGAGAGCCGAGGAGCGTACAGAGGGGATCTGTTCGAGATTGACCATCATCTGCGAAATTGGTTTTTCTCGAAGAGTGAACATCCAGCTGACAATGGACTCAAGCTGTTCTGTCCCCTGTTCTATATATCCGTGCGTCTGCACACTGATGAGATCTTTAAGTTCATCGCGCTGAAGACGAGGGCGGGAATCGGCGAGACCCTTCGCAAAAAGAGCTTTTCGCACGAATGAGAAAAAATAGTCGAACATCAGGGCGATGGGAGCGAGAACTTTGCTGCTCAACCACAGCAGAGGGATCCCCAAGCGCGCTATATACTCGGGGAAGAGTCTGGCGGCAAACATCGGGATCAACTCACCGATGATCAATACATAGGGGACTTGGATAAGCGGAGAAAGGTTGGGATTGATATCGAGGGCGACAAACAACCGGCGCATCGATTCAGAGCCAATGACAAGCGTGACATTCACGCCTATCAACGTCGTCCCGAAAAGTGCGGTTGGATTGTCAAGCATGGACTTGATCCACGTCTCGCGAAGATGTCCTTCGCGGACGGCAAATTCTAGGCGGAGGCGGTTAAAAGAGATACACGCCATCTCTTGCATCGAATAGAACGACATGACAAGCGTCCAAAAGATGGAAGAAATGCCCCAAAATATAGCTTCAGGACTCACGGGTCTTTCTCCAAATATGCAGAAGCAGGGGCCTTGTTCCCGTTTTTCTTCTGGATGAACAGCTGTTTGACCGTTTTCTCGTCTGCAGCTAGCACCCTAAAGACAAGGATGTCGATACTATATGTCGTTCCAATAGCGGGAATGTCATCGAGCATCTCTACCAACCAGCCTCCAATAGTGGCGGAATGGTACTTGCTGGCAAGTGAGGCACCAAAAAGGGCGTTGATGGTGTCGATAGGCGTGTTACCAGGGACAATAATGGACTTATTCTTCATGCGAGATGTAGACGGGAGGATTCCAGACTTCTTTTGGGGGAATCCTAAGAGCTGTTTTGCGATCTCGGACGACTCGATAAAGCCGGCAATGGTACCATGCTCATCAATGACACAGGCCATAGAAGCGCGGCGTTCTGAAAACTCTTGGAGCAGGGCTCTTGCCGACATGGTCTCCGGAACAAAAAAGAGCTGCTGGGCGGTAGAAGCAAACATGGCGCTGATATCGCCAGCTTGGAGCAGAAGGGCTTCGTGGGTTCCAATCGCCCCTATAGGATTATCTATCGTCTCATCGATGACAAGGACAGAGCTGCGATCCGAAGCACGCATAGCATGGATAACGGCTTCTTTCGTAAGCAGAGATCGCTTGATGGCTGGCATTTCCGAGCGCGGTGTCATGAGTTCGCGGGCCTCTTTCTCTTCAAATTCTAACGAATATCGGATCAACGAGGACTCTTCGGGTGAGAGAACGCCTTGCGTCTCGCAGGTCTCAATGATGCCTTCAAGTTCTTTGGGGGTAAAAGGAGGCTCTGGCTTTAAAAAGAAGAAAAATATTCTCGAGAGCGTTTCTGCAGAGGCAGTGATGATACGTTGAAGAGGTGCCGTAATCCTTCCTAACACTGTGAAGAAGGGAGCTGATTTGATGGCGAGTGCTTCTGAAGAGAGCATCCCAAGATATTTTGGAAGAAACTCCCCGAAGACGAGAATAAGAAAGAGGGGGATGCCCACTTTTTCCAGGTAGCCGCCATCATGAAGATCCGCCATATCTGACGCGACGTTTTGAATGAGAACATTGAAAATGGTGTTGATCATGAAGATAAGGACGAGAAGATGCCGAGAATGGGCAAGAAGGCCTGATACTAAGCGGCGGTTTCTGTCGTCGCTGGTGCGCCATTGGCGGACTCGCCCAATAGGAAGAGAGAAAAAGGCGGTTTCCGCAGCCGATGAAAAACCGGCACACAAGGTCAGGACGCACAGCACCCCGATTTGCAACCATAGTTCGATCATGGCGAAGCAGTCCGAGGTTGCGTGAATACCACTTTTCGGCTTCCCACGGGGATTCTTCCTAGCTCTGTGATCAGGGCATATTCGTCGGCAGCGGGGTCTGAGAAGCTTGCTACTACCCCTGAGAGTTCTTTCGTTGTTCGCCGCGTTGCCTGCACTTTGGTTTCGAGGTCATGGCATTTGACAGCGAGTGGATGCGCTTCTTGATGCAATTCATACGAGGCATAGGCATAGACACCAAGAGCGATAACAGTGAACGCCAGGACCGAAAAAATCGATCGTGGAAGAGACGGCTCTACAGTAAACGCTAGGTCTAACGCTCTGTGGTTCATGGTAGTACAATGTCACTTATACCGAGGGGCCAACGATGCCCTTTTGAAACATGTATTTGCCCCCTCGATCAGCGTAGGAGGTCATACACGCCTCACCTTCAAAGAAGACCACTTGAGCGATACCTTCGTTCGCGTAGATCTTCGCTGGTAGAGGCGTTGTATTCGAAATTTCTATGGTTACAAACCCCTCCCACTCCGGTTCGAATGGCGTGACGTTGACGATGATGCCACAACGTGCATACGTCGACTTGCCGATGCAAAAGGCGAGGGCGGTGCGTGGAATGCGAAAGTATTCAACGCTGCGCGCGAGGGCAAAGGAGTTAGGAGGAATGATGCACTCTTTGGCCTGGACAGAGACAAAGGCGTCATCTTTAAACTGTTTGGGGTCGACAAGGCAGTTGTAGACGTCGGTAAAAATTTTGAACTCATCAGCGACGCGAAGGTCATAGCCAAAACTCGACAGGCCATAGCTGACGACTTTGTTTCCCTCTTCGTTATAACGGACCAGATGATCGACGAAAGGATCAATCATCTGCTTTTCTTTACACATCTTCAGGATCCAGGCATCAGAACAGACCATGCGACGTTCCTTTTATCTGTTGCGTGTTTTTCTTCAATCATACACGAGGAAGGAAAAACATTATCCCTAAAATTCGGTTCTTTAGTCATGGCGATATCTCGTCCAGAGATACCGCATTGTCCACCACGGGTGGGAGAGGAAAAGCCGAAAGAGAGCAGGATAGGAGACTTCGGTCAGCACTCTAACAATAGGGATCATTGGAGCAGATTTCCATTCATGGATGAAAGTTTTGTGCAAGGGAAACAGCGTTGGAGGTAATGCGGACGTGGAAAAGAATTGCGCGGCAGCGATCTCTTTGTCCTGGATCTTCATCTCAGTTGTGCCGGTCGGTTGACATAAGAAGAGATGGGTCGTCGAGCTGAGCTTGTTCTTAGGGAAATAGGTCGCCACGTGATCGATGACTTCAATGGCCAATCCGCTCTCTTCGAACGTCTCGCGCACAGCCGTAATCTCAGGTGATTCAGCGTCTTCAATGCCCCCTCCCGGTAAAACCCAGACAGGGACATCTTTCCGTTGAACGAGGAGGACTTGGTTTTGTGGTGATACCACAATGGCGAGAGCTGCGTCTTGCACGGGATGCTCCTTATGCGCCTCATAGATGGGATGGTTGAGCTGTTTGCGATGTGGATTTTTAGAGGAGATGAGGGGGATTTTTGGGTGGATTCGGCCAAAAAGATCCTACTCTATCCTCCAAAAGGCACATCGCAAATGGCTTATGGTAGGCGCTCTTTTCATTAAAGTTTCGATATCCTAAACTCGGTACCATTAAAAGTCTAAGCTTGCCCACCAGTTCGTTAGACGTGATGGTACTTTTGTTCTTACCAGCTCCAGGACATTGTATCGTGGGTTTAGGTCCTTAGAAAGCCCCCACCTTCAGATGGGGGAAATGTCACAGAACGTGCCCGGGTGGTGGAATTGGCAGACACGCCAGACTTAGGATCTGGTGCCGAAAGGTATGAAGGTTCGAGTCCTTTCCCGGGCATATATTCTTAGTTTTCCTGCGGAATAACCAATGTCATCCCAGCTTTGAGTATTTGGCTTTGTCCAAGTTTGTCTTTGTTCGCTTCTACAATGCGCCGCCATTTTTTGGGAGATCCGTAGAACTGCTGCGCAATCTTTGAAAGGGTATCCCCTTTTTTCACAACGTACGTCTGCTTCCCATCGTTCTTTGTCGGCTGTTTTTTGGCTTGCGCTTGTGCTGTCGCGGGCGTCTCTGCTTTTGCGGTGCCACTATGCGACGCTTGGGTAGACGCAATGGCAGTCTCTTGCAGCTCTTGTTCGATGAGGGATTTTAAGTTTGCCATGGCAGGAGCACTCGATGCTAGTACAGCATCGGGTTCGGTCGGCTCAGAGGGTACTGCAGGAGATGCTGTTGCGTAGGTGCGAGCTGGAATGCGTTGCTCCAGATCTGAGAGGCGGATTTTCAGCTGCTCCACTGCGTGCGCCGTAGCAGCGCGCTCTTTATAGCCTTTGGAATCAGAACTTCAAGTGTCGCTGGTGAAAAAGATAAAAAGACCGATCAATGCAATAGCAAAACATAGAAGCCCTATTTTTTTGCCCCATGGGAGAGGGGATCCTTCCGACAGCGGGTCTAAGGGTTGTTCTTGCTTTTCTTGGCGAAAGTCATCCAACATAGGCCATCCTCCTTTTATCGAACGTGCCCAATGATTCGAAACATATGTAACCTATACCACATTGATTTGTTTTGTTTAGAGCTCATTTGCGTAGCGCGTCATGCGAAACCATTGCATATTCCCAGCTAGTAAGCCTGTTGCAAGCCCAGACAGGTGGGCTGTATTGGCCAAACCGATGGGGACGGAAATGTGCAGGTAGGTTTCAATGCAAAAAAAGACAACTGACATAGCTACAAGCGCCCAAATGAAAAACAGCACCGATGAGTATAGCCATTGGCTGAATATATACCCTTCCCAAGGGGCGGTGCGTTGGCGAGCGGCGATAAAGCCAACCATGCCGCAGATAACGCCAGAAAATCCCACGAAATTAGCGCCAGACATCAGGTACTGCGCAGAGTTGGACACAACCGCAAAAAGCACGATGAGCAGCAAGTAGCGGAAGAGCGGTATCTTGCGCTCAATTTGGCTTCCGAGGGCGATGAGCCAGGTCATGTTTATGAGGAGGTGCAAAAGGTTGACATGGAGGAAAGCTGGTGTCACCAGGCGCCAGATCTCTCCTGCTCGAATGCGCTCTCCAAGGAGCGATGGAGAAATCGACGGCGTAGGAATGAAGTCCCTCTGAGAAACCCGAACCACGGCTTCTGTATAGAATCCGCCCCAATACGGTGTTGTAAGAAAAAGACGGCGTAGGGCCTTCCCTTCTTCGTTGAGTTTTGATACGGGGTCGAGGCTTTCAGGGCCATACTCTTGGAGCAATGTGTTTGCGAGGGCGGCCACAGAGGGGTAATCAAATAACAACATCTCCTGGACATGTGTAGAGGGCGCTTTAGGAGCAAGGGGACGGTTAGGGTCGGCTTTGTATTCGCGATATTCAAGGCCGAGGAGAAAGGTGCACAGAAGCACCAACAGTATCGTCGCATACCGAGACAGTTGGTTCCGGGCGGGTTTTGTATCAAAAGAGCAATGAAATTTCTGGCAGAGGAACTGTTTCAAGGGCGTATTCACAGAGGCATTGGGAATCACAGGAGGGGCTCCTTCTGTCTCAGAAAGCCGTGAGAGGAGGCCTTTAGCGCGTTCTACATCGGTATCGTTATGCGCCCAAATAGAAAAAAACACGGTGCCATACGAATCACTACTCCAGTCGAGATCTTTTTCGCTGTCTACCGAATGGGGGATCTCGTGGCTTGTGAGCTCTTGGCAGCAGCGGTCGATGAGGTGTCTGTCAGTTGAGGTCCATATTCTTCGCATACGTTCCTAAGAGTGGAAAGAATCTCAGATGTTGCAAGACCTGGGATGCGATCAACGAGGTGAAGCGTCCCCCCATATTCCCGAACTATGTCAGCTTCGATGCAATTGTGTCCATATTCTGCGCCATTCACATGGACATCAGGTCGAAGGAGGCGAAGAAGATCGCAAGGATCATCTTGATCGAACCACGTGACATAATCAACCATGCCAAGCGCAGCGACCATTTCCATGCGCTGGTCCAAAGGGATGATGGGCCGCGATGGGCTTTTGTAGCGTTTCACCGACGCATCAGTATTGAGAGCGACCACGAGGATGTCAGCAACCTGGGAAGCTTCGTAGAGAATGTGGAGATGCCCTGCATGGAGGAGATCAAAAGATCCGTTCAACGTAGCAAGAGTCTTACCCGCTTTCCTCAACGGCATGAGAATCGTTGAGATGCCATCTGGAGGCACGATTTTTGTCTTTGAAAAAACCTTCCAAGATTCCTGTGGATAACGCATGACATGTGTCCTTGCTATAGCGACCGGCCTAAAGAAAGCGATGGGAAGGCGATGGCAAACACTTCATCATAGTGCTCGACAAAGTGCAATTCGATGCCGTCGCGAACGGGTTGGGGAAGATCGTCGATGTCGCGTACGTTTCCCTTCGGCAAGATCACCTTTTTCAAGTTCGAGCGCTTGGCGGCGACCAGCTTTTCTTTGACTCCACCGATCGGCAAAACCCTCCCAGTCAAGGTGAGCTCTCCCGTCATCCCAATATCCGGCTGGACAGGAAGGTTGGTCAACAGGGAAATGAGAGAGGTCACCATCGTAATGCCTGCTGATGGCCCATCTTTTGGCGTCGCTCCCTCTGGGATGTGAATGTGAACTTGCGATTTTTCGAAAAAGGTATGATCTGGGGCATATTTATGAAGGGAGCCATGTACAAACGTCCAGGCGATTTCTGAAGATTCCTTCATGACCTGTCCCGCTTGGCCAGTGAGCTTCATATCTGTCTTTTCAGCGTTCACCTTGATCGACTCTACATAGAGTGTCGCTCCGCCATGTGACGTCCACGCCAGGCCTACGGCTACTCCAACAGGAGTCTGCTCATAGTATCGATCGCTGATAAACAATGGCTTGCCGAGAAACTCTTGCAATGACTGAGGTGTGACGGCCTTTTTTCGTTTTGGCCTAGCCACCAC
This sequence comes from uncultured bacterium, assembly GCA_964409235.1. GTDB lineage: Bacteria > Chlamydiota > Chlamydiia > Chlamydiales > FEN-1388 > CAINFV01. The sequence continues at coordinate 2,858 of CAYPCN010000026.1, read as the reverse complement.
CTTTTTGTGAGTTTTTTGTGCTCGCTGCTCTTCGTCGCGGACAAACTCGACGGCAATCTTGCGCAGGATTTTTTTCATGTTGTTTTCTAAGGTGCGGACGCCAGCATCACGAGCGTAGGAGTTAATGAGCTCTTTGAGTGCCGGAGTGGTGAAGAGAACTTCTGAGGCCTTCAACCCCGCGGCTTTTCGTTGCTTTGGAATGAGGTACCGTTTGGCAATTTCGAGTTTTTCCTCCATGACGTAGCCAGAGAGGCGCAAAATTTCCATTCGGTCGAGAAGTGGCTCAGGAATGGTGTCGAGGACGTTGGCCGTGACGATAAATAGGATGTCGGAGAGGTTGCAACGAACGTCAAGATAGTGGTCGAGAAAGTCGCAGTTTTGCTCTGGGTCAAGGACTTCGAGCAGAGCAGAGGCTGGGTCTCCTTGGTAACTCGAACCAATTTTGTCCACCTCATCGAGCATGATCACTGGGTTCATTGTCTGACAATTTTTCAGCGCTTGAATGATTTTCCCCGGCATGGCACCGATATATGTTCTCCGGTGGCCTTTGATCTCAGCTTCGTCACGCATTCCTCCCACAGAAAACCGGAAGAATTTCCGGTTCAGGGCGTGAGCAATGCTTTTGCCGATGCTCGTTTTCCCCACTCCTGGTGGGCCGACGAAGCAGAGGATGGTGCCTTTGAGGGTGCCTGCGAGCTTGGAGACACCAATGAATTCAAGGATGCATTTCTTGATGTCATTGAGGCCATAATGCTCTTTTTCAAGGATTTCATTGGCTGTGTGCAGATCGTGAGCATCAAGAGAGCGTATTCCCCATGGGGTAATCGTAAGCCAGTCGACATAATTGCGACACATGGCATATTCGGGTGACTGGGGCTCAAGTGTGGCGAGCTTGTCTAGCTCTTCTTTGATGGTATTCTGAACGTCGGGAGGAATCGTTCGCTCCTTGAGGCGGGCTTCAAATTTTTCTCGGTCGACTGTCTTGTCGTCTTTTTCGATTCCCAGTTCGCGCTTGATCGTTTTCAGTTGTTCTCTGAGATAAAACTCTTTTTGAGTCTTTGTAATGGTCGACTCAATTTTTTGGTTAATCGTATTCTGCAGGCGGCTGAGGTCGACTTCTTTTTTGAGCAGGACGAGAGCTTTGTCGATTCTATCCTGAATGATGAGCGTTTCTAATACCTCTTGCAGCTCATGGCGATTGGCTGTGGTGAGAGCAACGGCAAAATCTGCCAGCTTGCCAGGCTCAGTAAAATCTGAGTGGCTGAGAAAAATTTGGAGCTCCTCTTTGAAGAGGGGGTTGAGTTTGAGAAGGTCTTTGATCGTTGAGATGATGCTGATGGCATATGCTTTGAGTTCTTTCGTTAGAACGACGTCGTCAGTATGGTAGGAAACTTTGGCGACGAGCTCCTTGGGACGGCGTGAGACGGGGCCAAGGATGCGCATCCTCCCTTCCATGCTTAGGATGACCTGAGCTCCTCCCTGTTCCATAGGGATGATTCTCAAGATGCGGGCAACAACCCCGATGGAGTGCAAATCGTTGAGCCCAACTTTGTAGATGTCGGCATTCTCATCTTTGGTGAGCACAATCCCGATGAATTTCTGGTCGGATTTAGAGATGGCCTTCAAGGCTTCGTAATAGGGGCCTGGCTCGATAACGACGGGAGCAGCCATGCCGGGGAAAAAGGGACGGCGGACGACGGGGAAGATATATAAATGTGATGGAAATTCCTTTTTGCGATTTCCCCGTTTTCCTTGTCCTAATGAATCTAATACGGAATTTTCAAGTTCAGTCGCTACATCTTGATCTTCGTCGTACTCCAAAAGTCCCTCATAGGTAAAAAGTAGGTATGATATACTATCCCGAATTCCAAAAAAAAACAACGCGGCGGCCAATATATCGCGGTTCCCTGGAATTCAGTCGAGAGAACTATCTCCGTCTGGGCGGTCAAAGGAAGGATAGGTAAGTATGATGTCTTCAGAGAACGATTTCCAACATCTTGTAGCTATTATTGATCGTTTGCTTGGGCCTGACGGCTGTCCCTGGGATCAAGAACAGACGGTGCATTCACTCTCTCACATGGTCTTAGAGGAGATTTGCGAGCTCATCGACGCTCTCGATGAGACCGACTCCGAAAAGCAGGCCGATGAACTTGGCGATGTCATGATCGTAGCGTTGTTCTTAGCCAAAGTTGCTGAGAAAGAGCATCGATTTTCGTGGACGCTGCCGTTGCAAAAGGCGGCATTGAAGATGATTCGTCGCCACCCACACATCTTCAATGAAGAGCAAAAACTGACCAGTGCGAAGGCTGTCGAGCAGCGGTGGGATGACATCAAAGCTACGGAAGTCGAGCATTCTGGTCGTACCACCCGCTTGGACGGAATTCCGAAGTCGCTGCCGGCGCTCGCCATGATGCAGAAGTTGCTGTCCAAGGTAAAGAAAGCCCCGTCATTACATCCTGCCAGTGAGGACCTGCTGCAAAGCCCTCGGGATAGTGAGGAAGAAGAGCTCGGTCGTCGTATCGCGCAGCTGATCGTTGAAGGCGATCGTCGGGGAATACAAGCAGAACACGCGCTGCGATTGTTTTTCACCAGTTGCTACAAGGCGCTCATCGAACACGAACGACAAGCGGTAGCCGGCTCGGCATTTCAAACGTAGCGAAGAAACTGCTCTTTTTTGTACGATTTGCATAAGAGCTGCTTCTAGTGGTATCAGTTCTCAGAATCCAATCGAGAAAAAGGGGATGGCATCTTCCGTATAACACACATTGAAGAGCTCTAGAAGTGTGCCGGGGAGCTCGCGGAGTGCAACGGCTTGAACCAGGTCAGGACCGGAAGGTAGCAGCCTTAATGGTATCGGG
>CAYPCN010000025.1:0-15508 GCA_964409235.1 uncultured bacterium | reverse complement strand
CTGTATTCGTATCCAGTGCCTCGGAAGTCAGTTGAGCCCAAGCCACGGGTGCCACTCTTTTCGGATCATTCGTGGAGATATCAATCGTCGTTTGTAAAAACCTATATTGCATTTTTGAAAAAGCTCTGCCATCAAAACAACCTTCAACTCGTTACCATAGGAAGCGTAGGCCAGCACTATTTTGACTCAAGGCTTTTTGAGTTTGCCCTGTGTGGGTACGAGCGTCTTGCACTGCGCGAGGCAAGGATATTGGGAGCGCGATGCGCTCAAGAAATGTTTGACCTCATACGCACCGATCCGCAATTCCTAGAGCGTGTAAAAGAGTCGAGCACGTGGAGCCACGAGAAATACCGTTCTGAAACCCCAATTCCAGAGCACATTGCGTTTCGCATTTCGTTTTGGGATGAGAACATTGACCGTCAGCCTCAACCGTACATCGCAGAGATTCGATGTATCGATGGAAAGCTCACTTATTTTACTGCCGATGAGAATCAGTTCATCTCACAGGTTTTTGAAGAGACGTTTGACGAGGCGCGAGACTTTCTCAAGACACAAACTCCTAACTAGATTTTCGGGGTCAGCGTATCAATCACCTCTGAAAGAGTACATAAAACAAAGAGAGGCAAGAACCAATGAATAAGTTTTGGATAGGTCTTGGTACCGCTTGTCTATTGACAGCGAGCACCGTGCAGGCAATGGCAAAGCGGGAGTTGTTGTTGGGTCCAACTAGCCAAAGAGTCCAGGTTGACTGCGCAATGGTACGCGCCGTCATGGACAATAACCGATGGGGATATTCGCTGGCCGAGTATTGCTACCCTGCTATTTTTGACGCAGGTCTCACCTATTGGATCCGAGCGACCATCTTTTTCAACAATCAAAAATTTACATCGATCGATGAGGCAGAACGGTTTTATGTCGAAGTGTATGCCGATTTTTTTCGCACGATCAACTCTTTTCGCATCATACGGCCCTTCCTTGCAACGTTCCCGTTAACCCCAGATACATGTCGGTTGACGATCTCATTCAATGCTGGTACACGGCAACAAGAGCTCCGGCCACCGTATGTGTCGGCAATCGTAATGGATGAAGACTCGTTAAAGTTTGAACAGTTGATCGGCTTTAAGGGGGTCGCTGGACGATCATACGCGCCCATTGGTGTTCGCTCTCCCAGAGAGATTGATGGGTTAAAAGAGCTGTATTCGTACCCAGTGCCCCGAAAGCCAGCCGAGCCCAAGCCGATACTCCCCACCTTTGCGGACAACGCGTGGGAGTTCCAATCACAGGTCATACAAGCTCATATTGCATTTCTGAAGAAGTTCTGCAATCGGAACAGCCTTCAACTCGTCACCATAGGATGCGTGGGCAAACACTGTTTTGACTCAAGGCTTTTTGGGTTTGTACTGTGTGGAAATAAACGCCTTACGCTACAGGAGGCAAGGACATTGGGAGCGAGATGCGCCCAGGAAATGTTTGAATTTATAAGCACAGATCCAAACTGCTTAAAGCGTGTAATAGAGTCGACCCTGTGGCTTCGTGAAAAGTACCGATCTCCAGCCCCAATTCCAGAGAACATTGCCTTTCGCATTTCGTTTTGGGATGAGAATATTGACCGTCAGCCGCAGCCTTATATCGCTGAGATTCGGTGTCTCGATGGGAAGCTCGAGTACTTTACTGCCGATGAGAATCAGTTCATCTCACAAGTTTTTGAAGAGACGTTTAACGAAGCACAAGACTTTCTCAAGACACAAACGCCAAGCTAACACTTGCAACTGATTAAGGCTTAGGCATCGAACTACTGAACCAGCTTGTCCGAAAAATTCGAATACCACCATACTGCGCATTTTCAACGTATGGAATTGGAATACCTCAATGGAGCCATTTGCAATATTGAGAAAAACAACGGCCCATGGTGTACTACGCTGTTTTTTTGTCATGCTTGCAATGGCGATCGTGGTCGCCCCTGCCCCTGTAGCCGCTCTCTCGTACACGGCCGAGCTCACGGGAATTGAAGATCCCGAGCTTCAAGAGGCCATGGAACGGGCTTCGTCCACAATCTCCTCGTCAAACAAAACTGTACCATCGTTCAACGCTCTCAAGCTCAGAACTGCCAACGACGTCGAACGCCTGAAAAACGTCGCAAAATACTATGGATACTTTGATTGCCGCATAGAGACTCGCCTCACCCCTGATCCTACCCCCGCTGTGACGTTCGACATCCAGCTTGGACCCCTTTTCTCTTTTGGCCAGCTCACCATTGACTGGAACGACAGAGACATGGTGATCGACGATCTGACACAGCGCAAGGATAGTGCTCTAGCCTCGCTGAAAGGGCCAACACTCAAAGACGTCCCATCATTTCGTGCAGGAGAGCCAGCGACAGGGAAGGCAATCGTAGCGTTTGATACAGAACTCGTGCGCGCCCTGCGGTCGCGATCCTTTGCCTTCGCCCGCGTCGTCTCCAAAGAGGTGGTGGTCGACAAAAGCTCGCATATTGTCGACATCTCCATCGTCGTCCAAACAGGCCCCATTGTGCGCTTTGGCACGACAAAGATTATCGGCGCTGAAAAGGTGCAGCCCGAATTTTTTTCAATCAACCAAGGATGGACAGAAGGACAACTCTACTCCCCAATCCTCCTCGAAAAGACAGAAAACACATTACAGCGAAGTGGTCTCTTCCAATCCGTGCAGGTCGAAGAGGGCAACGACCTCGAAAACAACTGGGCCCTGCCAATCATCATCAATGTCACAGAAGCAAAACCCAGGACTGTTGGCGCTGGCATCAGCTATACCACAACATACGGCGCCGGTATCTCAGCACAGTGGGAACATCGGAACATGCAAGGCTTGGGACGGAAGTTATCGTTGAACGTCGAGCTGTGGCAGAAGATGCGCATGGCATCAGTGTCGTACACCTTTCCCCATTTCCAGCGCGATGACCAGAGCTTGATATGGATCCTCGAGTATGACCACCAAAACTACCTTCCATTTACGAGCTCTGCAATCACAGGGTCAGGCCTCATCAACCGCCAACTGACAAAACGAACGAACATCGTCTATGGATTGTCATTAGAACGCCTTGAATCGACCGGCATCATCCACCACAAACTTTGGTACCTCGCCAAGGCGCCGTTGCAACTGAAGTGGAGCAATGCAAACGCGCCTCTCGACCCCACCAAAGGGCTTGCTGTCAACCTTCGCCTCACGCCTGCCTACCAATTCAACTCCCCGCACTACACATACCTCATAGAAACCGCCTCTCTTGCCGTCTACCAATCTCTATGGCAAGATGCGATCACCTTTGCTGTGCGAGCGGGAATCGGTAATATCATCGGCGCTTCAAATCATGACATCCCCCTCCCCGATCGGTTTTTCGGCGGATCACAGAACTCTCTCCGTGGCTATAAAACAGGCTATGTCAGCCCCTTGAACCAGCGTCGTGAGCCGATCGGTGGATTGTCGATGCTGACAGGGTCGTTCGAAATTCGAACCCGAACACAAAAAGGCCTAGGATGGGTGGCCTTTTACGACTGTGGAAATGTCTACCGCCATGTCGTCCCAGACCCGCATCGCCACACGGTCTTGCAGTCGGTAGGACTAGGAATTCGTTATGCAACGCCCATTGGACCGTTACGCCTCGACATCGCGTTCCCTCTCAACCGCCGACGTCACATTGATCCATTCGTTCAATTGTACTTTAGCATAGGGCAGGCGTTCTAATGCTGATTTCATGGTGCAAAAAAATTGTCTTCGCCCTCGTGCTTCTCATGGCCAGCATATGGATTTTCACGCAGGTACCATGGGGACAGCGGTTGCTCCAAAATGCTATCACCAAAAGCCTACGCCTCGCCGGCATTGACGTCACCATCGACCATATCGACGTCGTACTTCCATTGTACATCAAATTCCAAGGGGTGCGCGCCTCAGATCCATCGCAAAACCATGCGACGCTCTTCTCCTGCCAGCAGCTCATCGTCACTCCCCTCTTCTTCGATTTGCCGTTTCATCAGCTTTCTCTCCTCCAACTTCGAGGTCAGGGAATTTTCTTTGACGCCGACGCTGTGTCCAAGATGCAGGCATCTCAAGACCCGTGGCGCTTTGCCATCACCATCCCCTTTTTCCATCTTCAGTCTGTTCACATCAAAAGCAGCCATCTTCCAAACAATGAAGGAGCCTTTGACTGCTCCCTCAAAGGGAAGCTCTCCCTCTCCTCCGATGCAAGCCGTGGGAAGCTCTCCCTCTCCATTTCCAAGAACACACCATGCTCGTGGCCTAAACGACTCGACCTGGTGCTGTCGAAGAAACAGCAGAAATACTCCGCCGCTGCTACAGTATTCCTGTCCACCATTGGGCTCGACCGCCCAAAAGGATACCTTTTTGGGCCCGATGATCAACTCTCCGTACAGCTCTCGGCCACAGCTCGCGAGGAACACTCACATCTCTCGTTCCGCTCCTTTGACATGATCAAGGGAACGTGGCAGCTGTCCTGTCCAATGGCGGAGATCCCTCTCTATCAGAACCATCGCCGCCCATTCACAGCGACCGCAGCAAACTCTCCCACTATTGCGAGAGAGGAAAACAGTGAAGAATATGTCCTTCAACGATCCACCATGGCCCATGGGACGGTCATGTGTCGGCCAGGGCACAAGGCTCTTGTACAGTGCGACGACCTTCAAGCATTTGTAACAGTAGCGAAACGAGAACAGGCATTTCCAGATCTCGATGGAACGCCATCGATCCCCGCTCTTCAACTTGAGCTGTTGCGAACCGTCGCCATCCAAGGGCGGGGCAGCGTACAGCTCTTTTCCACAGAAGCTCAAACAGTCCGCGCTCAGCTCCACATTCCACAGATTTCTATCAACGATATGACCGGGGCTCTCGATGGAACCGTGGACCTCGTCCTCAATCAAAGCCTCCTCCACCTCGCTGCAACAGCGACTGGCGACGTCTTTCAGAATTCGTGTCACATCCCTCTGCATTTTGCCGGCAGAGGTGACATAGGGCCAGAAAGCGGATCGTGTTCCGGAGATCTCGTAGCCCAATTCTTCAGGATTTCTGCTCGATACGACCTCCAAGGCCAACATCGAACGCTATGGACGACCATTCGATGTCAGGATCTCTCTGTCTTGCAGCCTTTTTTCACCGTTCCCATCGAAGGGGATGCGGAACTCTCATCGCACATCCTCCTCGGCCCGAAGAAGTCATTCTTCTCTCTGTCCGGCAATGTCAGTGACATGCGCTTTCACACCACGCGATGTACAAATGCAAACTGTCATCTGTCGTTTACAACACCGTCGCTCCACAATATAGCGATGCATGCCAGTGTGCACGGCTACTCCGGAGGGTCATGGTCGATAGATCGAGGCGTTGTCGCCCTCTCATTACAGCCGCTCTCCCACTCCCTGCGGCTCCTCGAAGCGCGGGCTGAAGGCCAATACAAACATTTGCCTTTTGACCTGTTTGCCAGTGGCAGTGGAGAAACGGATCTCAAGCGAGGAGTCCTCTCGATCGATCGGTTGGAAGGAAAGCTTGGTGATGAGGCTATCATCCTCGAACACCCTCTCGTTCTCGAGCATGCTGGCCTGACACTCTCAAGCGCTTCCCTCGCTCTCGGCATCGGCCAGGAAGGAAGAATCTCTGGCCAGTGGCACCGTGTATCAGCACGTCAAGCCACGGGGACGGTTTCCTTAGAACGCGTCCCACTCACGAGTGCGGGATTTGCCGACGTCAGTGGCATGTTCGATGGCCAATGCCATTATCAGGCAACAGCTACCGATGTGATCGCCTCGGGGCAGCTCCAGATGCACCTCTCTCGCCTTGGAGTTATTGGCGGCCCTCAGGGAGGCATCGCCATAGGAGGGACCTTTTCAGTAGAACAGGGGATGGCAGCGGCCAATGTCTGTATTGCCGGCCTAGGCATCAAAGAACCGTTGATGGTCTCGCTTGCCGCTCCTATCACGCGCCGTGATATGTCTCCGTTTTTTGTGATATCTCCCGATACCTCTTTACAAGGCAAGGTCAAGGGGGACATCCATCTATCAGAACTACTGACAGGATGGATGCCAGCAGACGCCGGCTTTGAAGCGATTATCGGCTGTGACATCGTCGTCAAAGGGACTATAGAGGATCCTTGGCTGTCTGGCCCTGTCCACCTCCGAGAAGGGAGGATAGACCTGCTGCCTACTGGCGAAGTCATCAGTGATGTACAGATGGATGGCACTATTGAGCATCGCTTTGTATCCGTGGATCATATTCACGCCACAGACGACATGAACGGAACTATCTCCGGCAGCGGCTTCCTTGAAATAGCTAGTGACAATGCGTTCCGTTGGCAGGCCAATATAGAATGCCAAGGCCTCTCGGTGGTCAGCCTCGATTACGCCACCGTGATCGCCGATGCGACATTGAAGCTCATGGGAGATCTCTCAAGCATCACAATTACAGGAACGGGCAGCGCCAAGAAAGCGCTGATCGACCTTGCCGCTCGCTTTCCACAGACTGTCCCGACGATTGAAGTGACGTATCGCGATGAGACTCCAGAGCCATCTTCCCCTTACAACGTGTTCTTTGACTTGTCGATCGACGCTGCTAAGAACCTCAGCATCCAAGGCCGGGGGCTGAGCTCTTCGTGGGACGGGCATCTCCATCTTGGTGGTTCTGCAGAAGCACTCAACATCGAGGGGCTGCTGCACAGCTTACAAGGGTCGTTCACCCTATCAAACAAAGATCTTACCATCAATGAAGGGACGATCTCTGTCAATGGGAACCTCTTTAAAGATTCACGGCTCAATGTAGTTGCTAAGATCGATCTCCCTTCAATAACCGCCCAGGTTACTCTCAAAGGATCCTTGGAAATCCCCAAGATTGCGATTCAGTCTATGCCCCCAAAACCCGACAATGAAATTCTCTCTCTCATCCTCTTCAACAAAGAGTACGGCGACATCTCTCCCTTGCAGTCGCTTCAACTTGCCAATACGGCGATGATGCTGGACCATTCTTCTGGACCCTTTGACCTTCTCGACAAGGTAAAAGAGACCTTTGGCATCGATGTCATCGACTTTGGATCGTCATCGCCTGGGATTCCCCAAGCATCGTCTCCTTCAACAGGGCTAGATGCGTCTGACACCGGACCCCCACCTCCTGATCTCCAAAGCGATGTGAGTTTAAAGGTGGGGAAATACATCTCCGATGGGGTGGCCGTCACAGTCTCTAAAAATGTCACGTCTAATACCAATTACCTCGGCTTAGAGGCACAGGTGGCGCCTGAAGTAGTGGTAGGTGCGGAAGTCGGCGATGATCAAGAAGGAATTGTATCGTTAAAGTGGAAAAGAAATTATTAGCCGACCTTCATATCCATTCAAAATGGTCAATAGCGACAAGCCGCAACGCATGCCTTGAGCAGATGTTTTTAGCGGCGGGGAGAAAGGGCATCTCTCTCCTCGGCACCGGCGATTTCGCCCATCCTGCATGGCGAAAAGAACTTGAAGAAAAGCTGTGCGCTGCTGAGGATGGCCTATTTCAACTCAAAAAGGATCTCCAGGCCTCCCTGGTCCCCCTGCTGCCTCCCCTCTGTTCCTCGTTCGTACGGTGGATCCTCCAAGTAGAACTCTCCACAGTCTATTCTGAAGATGGTCGTACTCGGAAGATCCACCACCTTGTCTTTGTCCCCGACTTTGCCAGTGTCGACAGGCTCATGGCGAAGATCTCACCGTTTGGCGCTCTCGCTTCTGATGGAAGGCCAACGCTGTCGCTAAATGCCAGAAATCTTTTGGAGATCGTTCTAGAAGTTCACCCAGACGCCTTTCTTATTCCTGCTCATATCTGGACCCCGTTCTTTTCCGTACTTGGATCGCGCTCGCGGTTTCCCTCTATCGACGCCTGTTATAAAGACCTCTCCTCCCATCTCTTCGCTGTCGAGACGGGGCTGTCGTCAGATCCTCCGATGAATTGGCAGGTCTCTTCTCTTGACCGCTTTCAGCTTATCTCTACGTCTGATGCTCATTCCCCAGCAAAAATTGGCCGCAAGGCGTCGATATTTGCGTCGGCCCTCTCTTTTCATGGCATTCGCCGCGCCCTCGCCACGGGCATCGGTTTTGAAGGGACGATTGAACTATACCCTGAGGAAGGCAAGTACTTCCTAGATGGCCATCGAAAATGCGGTTTTTCCTGCCGTCCAGATCAGACTCACGCACTGCAAGGAAGGTGCCCGAAGTGCACACGGCCGTTGACACTCGGCGTTGTGCATCGCCTTGAAGAGGTCGCCGATCGGCAAGCAGGAGTACAGCGTCCTTCAGCAAAACCACGTACCTACGTCATCCCTCTTCTAGAGCTTTTGTCAGAAGTTCTGGAAGTCGGACCAGCAACGCGCGCGGTCTGCACAGCGTATGACCGCACCATCCATGCCTTAGGGTCTGAGATTGACGTTCTTCTCAATATCTCTCTCGATAGAATACGCTCTGTACAAATTCCCCATCTCGCCGAAGCTATCGCGAACATGCGAAAGGGAATCGTAGTGACGACGCCCGGGTTTGATGGCCAGTATGGCGCCGTCCGAGTCAGAGCGCAAAAACCATTGACGGGTGTCGGGCAATTCCGGTATCAGCAACAAGAGGACCGCTTGTAACGGCAAATAGGTACGACGATGACAGAATTTGAGATGTTTCAAAATCCACTGGAAGATCAGACCTTTCTCACCATGCCCGACCCGTGCGTACTCGTGATCTTCGGGGCGACCGGTGACCTCACCGCTCGACGGCTCCTACCCGCCTTGTATAACCTCGCTCATGAAGGGCAGCTACCATGCCACTTTGCATGTGTCGGCTTTGCTCGCCGAGAGAAGAGCGATGGCGAATTTCGGGATGAAATGTACGACGCTGTCAGCGAACACTCGCGCACCCAGCCCATAGATCCCGAGATATGGCAAGCGTTCAGCGAGCAGCTGTTCTACCACCGCTCAGAATTTGACAATGACGAGGGATACCGCACGTTTGCTGAGCGGTTAAAAAATCTTGACGCCACCTTCAACACGAAAGGGAATCGAATCTACTACCTGTCAACCCCTCCCAGCCATTTTCCGATCATCGTTCAAAAGCTGAAGCAACACGGCCTGTTGTACGATGAAGCCACGCATCCCACAAGGTTTTCGAGAATCGTCATCGAAAAGCCCTTTGGCCATGATTTGCCAACTGCTGTTGAACTGCAACGCCACATGGCAACAGCGTTGGCAGAGAAGCAGATGTTTCGGATTGACCACTGGCTTGGCAAGGAGACCGTCCAAAATCTGCTCGTCCTGAGATTCGCGAACGCCATTTTTGAGCCGCTATGGAGCAATACATATATCGACAACATTCAAATTACAGTTGCAGAAGAGGTCGGCGTTGGTACGAGAGGTCGTTTTTATGAAGAGGCGGGAGCGCTGCGCGACATGGTGCAAAATCACATGCTCCAGCTGCTGAGCCTTGTGGCTATGGAGCCCCCCGTCAACTTGAGTGGTGATGCGATACGGAATGAAAAAGTAAAAGTGCTGACATCTATTCGTCCCATACGGAAAGACCAAGTAGACCGACATGCGGTACGAGGGCAGTATGGACCCGGGTTTGCCCATGGAGAGCCTGCCGTCGGATACACCCAAGAGCAAAATGTCTCTCCAACCTCTCATGTGGAGACATTTGTAGCTTTGGAGCTGTTCGTCGACAACTGGCGATGGGCTGGCGTCCCCTTTTTCCTCAGAGTTGGGAAACGGCTACCAAAGCGTGCAACAGAAATTGCCGTTTTCTTCAAAGAGTCGCCAGGAGTACTTTTCAAGGCAGCTGTTCCCCATGAAAAAAACGCCCTTGTGTTTAGAATTCAACCCGATGAAGGGATATCACTCCGCATGAATTCCAAAGTTCCTGGCGGAAGTTCTCTGATACAACCCGTAAAAATGGATTTTCGATATAGCTCGTACTTTGGGACGACGCCTCCAGAAGCCTACGAACGGCTGCTGTGCGACTGCATGCTTGGCGATCAGACCTTGTTTGCGCGTCAAGACGAGGTGCTAGCCTCGTGGACGCTGTTGCAACCCATCCTCCACCATTGGCAAACGACACCTCCCAGTGAGTTTCCAAACTACCCGGCAGGAACATGGGGACCTGAAGAGGCAAACAGGATGATCCAACGCGAAGGCCGTACGTGGAGATTGATGTAGGGGAGATCGTATGCAACTGTTTGAAGACGAACTTTTTGGGAGTGTATCCTCCCCTGTGGCCCCAGCAGTGGGCACTAATACGCTGAAGGCCTCTCTGTTCACGCTGCTCGTCGTCGTGAAAGATGCCCGAAGAACTCTGTATGTGCAAAAACTTGTGAATCTTATCACAAGGAAATTTCCTTGCAAGCTCGTCGTCATTGCTATTGACACTGAAGCACGCGACTCCTTTCTCAAACGGGAGTACGCGACTAGAGTTTTAGGCAATGGCTCAAAAGCTATCGCATGCGATGTGTTCACGATCGAAGCCTCGCATGATCAGATGCAAAGAGCGCTGTTTCTCGTTGTTCCAGAGATTCTTGCCGACCTTCCTGTCTTTTTACTCTGTAGCCACGCTCCTTCCGAAGTCAAAACGATCGTCGATCAACTCGAACCCTTTGTAGGGCGTATTATTTTTGACGTCCCCCATTTGCCTAATATAGGCCTCTTTGCCGAAGAGATTTTTGCGTTGCCCCAGCGGCATAAATACGTCGATCTGAATTGGGCTCGGACAAAGCCATGGAGAGAAGTTCTGGCCCGTGTCTTCAACACCAAAGAAGCATTATCGCTCCTGGGCTCTTGCACGAAGATTGAAATCCGCTATACGCGCCGACCCGCATTGCCCACCACGGCCTCCCCGGACACACAAGCGATCTTTGTCCAAGGGTGGCTCGCGTCTCGTCTTGGCTGGACACTGGTGAGCATCGAAGAGAATGCCGATCTCATGATGATTCGATATAGCTTTGACTCTCGAGAAGTCGCCGTCATTCTCACTCCAACAGACAGTCTTTTCCTCGAGGAGGGAACCGTCGCTAGTATTGAGATCAGGGGCGACAACGATGTTCATTTTCTCCTTGGCTACGAACGTGATGATCGTCATATTGTGGTTCACGCCTCGTCGCAAGATCGCTGCGAAATGCCATATTCGATTTTTGTTGGGAGCTTCCAACGAGGGAGAACTCTGCCAAGCGAAATTTTCTTCCAGGCACCATCTGACCACTATCTTCCGATGCTTGAGGTCCTCGCCTCAAAACCATGGCAACAAGAGCGCAGGGGCTGACCGCCTCTGTGCGAATATACGCATTTTTGCTCACAATGCTGCATTTCCGTGAGCTGCTGCTTGGGTTGACTTGGGTCTTGAGGTTTAAGCGTCCATGCCATACAACCATACCACTGAACCATTGAACTGGAGTCTGAATGAAACGAGTGATCGTCGATGAGCGTCGCCATGTGTTTGTGGCGAAGACAGAAGAAGAGGCGTATGAATTTTGTCTCCAGACATGTACAGAAGAGGTAAAGAAGGCCATTGCCACGCGAGGAGCTTGCGCTTTAGCTCTCTCAGGAGGGTCAACTCCCCTCCCGCTTTTTGAACTTCTCTCTCAACCTTCTGCTGCCCTCTTGATCAACTGGTCATTATTGGACATCTTCTGGTGCGACGAACGATGTGTTCCTGCAGACGATCCTGAAAGCAATTACGGCAATGCGATGAAGTATTTTAGTCGTCCGCCGTTGGATCAAGCGAAGAAACATCGCCTCGCCGGTGACGCAACGGATGTGGACGCCGTCGCTCATGCATATGAAAAAGCCATGCTCAAAGCCTGCCCCGGTGGACGGTTCGATATGGTCCTTCTTGGCGTTGGCGAGGACGGCCATACGGCATCGCTGTTTCCTAAAACCACTGCGCTTACAGAAGAGAATCGTCTCTACGTTCCCAATGCCGTCCCTCAAAGAAATGAGACGCGGCTGACTATGACATTTTCAACTATTGACAGAGCAAAAGCTCTGTATGTCTTGGCCATTGGCAAAGCAAAATCAAAAATTCTCAAACAAATTTTGTTTGGCGAGTATAATTACCAAGAAATCCCAGCACAGAGGCTGGGAACACCCACAAATCCCGCCTGCTTTATTATCGATAAAAAGGCAGCACATGGGCTTGGTTTATAGTTTGTGTTAGTTCTTGGCATTGAATCAACATGTGATGAAACATCGGCGGCGATTGTTCGTTCTGGGAGAGAGATTCTCTCTCACATCATCGCCTCTCAAGCAGATATTCACGCTCTGTTTGGTGGCGTGGTGCCAGAACTAGCCTCTCGCCATCACATTGAGACTATCATCCCCCTACTTGACCAATGCTTTGTTTCGTGCCAACTGACGCCAAAGGAGATTGATCTCATCGCCGTTGCTCGGGGTCCTGGGCTGATCGGCTCACTCCTTGTTGGTATCCAGATGGCGAAAGCCCTGGCATGGTCTCTTGACCGTCCACTCGTTGGTGTCAACCACATTGCAGCCCATCTATACGCCTCAATGATGAACGTGGATCGGGTTGAAGCATACCTCCCAGCGATAGGCGTCATCCTCTCCGGTGGACATACCACTCTTGTTCACATTGATAGCGTCGACAGATATACCACGATTGGGCAGACTGTTGATGATGCCGCTGGAGAAGCTTTTGACAAAGTCGCCAAGATGCTGTCTCTTGGATATCCAGGGGGGCCTCACATCGAGCGAAAGGCAGCCATGGGTACTCCCTCTGCCTTTGCCTTTCGTTCTGGCACGGTCAAAGGCAAGCCTCTTTGTTTTTCGTTCAGCGGACTAAAAACCGCGGTTCTGTACACGATTCGTGCTCTTGAATCCCAAGGCCCGTTATCTGATGCTACGATCTGCGATATCTGCGCTTCATTTCAGCATGCTGTGATCTGTGATCTGGCAAAGAAGATCGTGCAGGCGTGTGAGACATTTCATCCGAAAGCGTTGTTCTTTGGCGGAGGTGTGACGAAGAATGCCGCTATCCGTGCCCATTTTGCTCAGGCACTTCCTGTCCCTCTATTCTGGCCAGACGATGAACTATGCCTTGACAACGCGGCCATGATTGCTGGCCTTGGATACCATACCTTCGTACGAACAGGTCGCGACGAGAGGTTCTCTCTTGAACCTCAGACACGTATTGGAGTAGAACGGTAAACAACTCCTGACATTTCATTTCATTTTCGCCAACACTTCATCCAAGATCTTACACGCGTCAGAGGCAGAAGGACGTTTGGAGGGATCGAGATCAAGAAGCCCAAGCAACAATTCCTTTAAAGGAGACGACTCACTGTTTTTTATGTAGTCGCACAAACAGGAGAATTGGTCTTCCCACAAAGGATACTCCATCGGATTCGCTTCTTCCCCATAGAGAAGTTCCACGATACTCATCCCCAACGACCACAAATCAATGTCAAAACTGGCTGTCGATTGTGTTCCTTTACGTACCGTAGGAGGCAGATACAACAGCGTTCCGCCCGACAGCGCAGTGCCAACCTTCGCGGACGCCCCAAAATCCGATACATATCCCTGTAGGCCCGAGGCTTCTCTCCGTATAAGCAAATTGGCTGGTTTAAAATCCAAATGGCAGAACCCCTTTTGATGCATGTGTGCCAATCCGTTGGCCGCACATCGAGCTAGTACAAGTCGGTCTTTCAAAGAATATTTCCTTCGCCCTACGTCTTGCGCCACTACTTCGGCGTCGCTTTCGCACAGCTGTAAACGCAGCGCCTTAACTTTTGATGGGTTCTTCAGAGACATCACCTGGACAATCTTGAGGACATTGGCTTGCTCTTCTGAAGACAAGCCTTCGTGTATTGCCTGCGAACACAAAGCCTCTGCCTCCAGACTTGCGTTCGCACCAACCTGGTGCGTTTCGTGTAACTTAGCGTACGCAAATGGCTCTTCAATGGTTGCCATCGTGCGCCCAGACACAATAAGAACCTTTTGAACCGTTTTAAACGCCCCTTCACCAAGGTCTTGCTTTATAACAGTTTGGAGAGCCCCCTCACGATATCGATACTTCAGTGTGTAGCGTTCTTCGCCCACCAAGAATTGGTGTGCTACCTTCTGTGATTTGAGATCCTTTCCTACTATCTGTGGCCATAATTTCAAAAGCTCTTCCTGGATGCGAAGCACATGATCGGCAAATGTTTGCGCCACCGCTTTCGAAATGTTTTCACGAGCTAATAGGGTTTCCTCTTCGTTGGGAGGTGTCGTGAGATCCGGAGAACGGGCCTCTGAAATCGGTACAGTTCTGTGCGTACCAGGGACTGGCGCTCCCGCAGCGCGTGGCAGAACATTCTGGACAAGCTCTTGAACCTTTCGGCTTTCTTTTTCCGAAGCGACAAATCCGCGAAGATACGATTGCTGCTGTTCGGGCTTAGAAGCGAAAGCATTATGCAGAGCAACGGCCAATGCCGACCCATACTTCTTGGCAATTTGAGTTTTTTTGTTCTCAGGTGCGGCTTGGATTTCAGCAGACATTTTTTTGAAAAGAGCTTCTCCTTTCTTGGTCGAAGATGCTCCAATTCCTGCTAATTTATACCTCCACCATGCCCCCCACTTCTGGATTCTTGACAATCTAGCATATGCCTCTGGCGTAGCTGATGACGAGATGACTCCGCAATATCTTTCTAGCGGGTTCGTCATAGAAATATTTTCTCCATGTACGATATCTTGGCAAACTCCACGAGGCCCATGCGTTATATATTTCAAAGATAAAAAAAAGAATATAGCATAATAAGAAGGTGTGAGGGATCTGTGTTATTTTCGTTTTGGGAACAACCCTCATTCAATTAAATTTTTCGAACGAGCAGAGGGAAAACAGCCAAAAATTGGCTTCCGAATGTCACGGTCCAGTCATTTTCGACAACACTTCATCTAACACTTGGCGTGCCATAACGGCAGAAGGACGTTTGGAGGGATCGAGATCAAGAAGCCCAAGCAACAATTCCTTTAAAGGAGACGACTCGTCCTTGTTTATGCGTGTACACAAACGAACATGCTTCTCCTCCAACACATCTCTCTGAGATATGTCTCTCATCGGATTCCATGCTTCTCCATAGAGAAGTTCCACTATGAACAGCCCTAACGACCATGTATCAATGTCAGGACTGGCCTTCGTTTGGCCTCCCCACTTCACCGTGGGGGGTAGATAGTCCAATGTTCCTCCTCTCCAAAACTCCTCTTTCTTCGCGGATAGTCCAAAATCCGATAGGTACCCCTGCAGACCAGAGGCTTCTCTCCGTATGAGCAAATTGTCTGGTTTGACATCCAAATGGCAGAGGCCCCGTTGATGCATGTGCGCCAAGCCGTTGGCCGTACATCGGGCGAGCATGAGTCGGTCTTTCCGAGAAAATCGCTTTTGGTCTACGTCTAGCGTCACTACGACCGCATCGCTTTCGCACAGCGGTAAACGCAGAGCTCCCGACTTTGACAGTTGTTTCGTAACTCTTTCTCGTTAAGGAACTTATGGCCGAAAAT
>CAYPCN010000024.1:0-15522 GCA_964409235.1 uncultured bacterium | reverse complement strand
GTTGTGCGACTAGTCCTTCATCCCGAGTAAGAATTCGACGTTGCTATTGGTTTTTTTGAGACGCCCTAAGAGAAGATTCATGGCATCAATAGTCGACAAATCGGCGACAGCCTGGCGCATCATGTAAATCTTTTCAAGTTCTCCTGGATGGTAGAGAAGCTCCTCTTTTCGAGTTCCGCTCTTAATAGGATCAACGGCTGGGAAGATACGGCGATCAGCAAGCCGACGGTCAAGGACGAGCTCGAGGTTGCCGGTTCCTTTAAACTCTTCAAAGATGACCTCATCCATGCGCGAGCCAGTGTCGATCAACGCCGTCGCCAGAATCGTCAGCGATCCACCTTGCTCGATGTTTCGCGCTGATCCAAAGAACCTCTTGGGCTTATGCAGGGCGTTGGCATCGATACCGCCGGAGAGGATTTTCCCCGAGTGCGGCTGGACAGCATTATAGGCGCGTGCGAGGCGCGTGATCGAGTCGAGGAGGATGACGACGTCGCGACCATGTTCAACAAGGCGGCGGGCTTTTTCAATGGCCATCTCAGCCACTTGGACGTGGCGTTCCGGAGGCTCATCGAATGTGGAGGCGATGACTTCCCCTTTGACCAAGCGCTGCATCTCCGTCACCTCTTCAGGCCGCTCGTCAATGAGCAAGACCATGAGAACGCACTCTGGGTTATTAGTGGCAATCGAATTGGCGATCTGTTGGAGAATCACCGTTTTCCCGGAGCGTGGAGGAGCGACGATAAGGCCGCGCTGTCCTTTGCCCACAGGAGCGATGAGATCGACGACGCGCATTGAGATGTTTTCTTTTCCCGTCTCCATGACGAGGCGTTTCGCGGGGTAGAGAGGAGTGAGGTTTTCAAAATGAATGCGTTCCTTGGCCTTCTCAGGGGGCTGGAAGTTAATCTTGTCGACCTTGATGAGGGCGAAGTATTTTTCCTTATCCTTCGGTGGGCGTATCGAGCCGGAAACAGAATCTCCCTTCTTGAGGTCAAAGCGGCGGATCTGGGCGGGAGAGACGTAGATATCCTCTGCTGAGGGTAGATAGTTGTAGTTCGGAGAGCGTAAAAAGCCAAAGCCATCAGGAAGGATTTCAAGAACCCCGTCCCCATATAGAGCTTCTCCTGGGCGTTCTGAGAGGACCTTGACGATCTCAAAGACCATCTGCGATTTGGTCATAGACCCAAGATGGCGAAGACCGATTTGCTTAGCATGGTGATTGAGCTGGTCGATGTTCATTCTCTGAAGGTCAGAGATCCTCGTGATGATTGGGGCGACTTCTTCTCCAGGGACGTCTCGAGGAGGAGGAAGAATCTGCGGTTCCTGAGGAGAAATCTGTAATTCTTCTTGGGGGACGGGGGGGGATTGCGTATCTTTTGGATTCATACGTGGGGTTTACGACTCCTGGTTACTGTAAAAAGGATACATCGCACCGTGTGGCGAGAAATTGAGGAATAGTATCGGTTTTAGGGGGTTAAGATGTTGATACGATTGAAAAGGCTCTTTGCCTCATGCTCGAGATCTTCAAGAGTTCCATTATTGACCAGTGTATAATCAGCATGCTGCACTTTTATTGGCAACGGCATCTGCCGTGCTTCTCGAAAATCAAATTGCTCTTCCCGTCCACCCGCGCGACAGTACCTAGTCTTTGCTGTGGCTCTATCGGCAACGACAACGACAATGGCATCAAACCACGGCCATAATGGAAACCGAGATTCAAACAGCAAAGGGACTTCGGCAACAAAAAGGCAATACTTCCCCGCGCGACAGGCCTTTCGATAGTGGCGCCGAATCACCCGGTTGACATAAGGATGGCAAATTCCTTCCAACTCGGTCAACAACTTTGGTTCAGAGGCGACAATTTCTGCTACAGCCGCTCGGTTAATCTGTGTCCCTTCAACAATCGCAGGTCCAAAAATCGTACTAAGGCGACGCCCGAGAGAAGTGTCGGTTGAGAAAACACGATGGAGAAGGTGGTCAGCATTGACAACATACGCTCCCCATTGCCCAAAGAGCCGGCAAACAGTGGATTTGCCCGAAGCAAGGGAGCCAGTTACTGCTATTTTTTGTAAGACTAACATTCTTTCCAATTTTTTCCAATGCTGATCTCTACTCGAAGGGGGACGCTGAGTTCCATGACTGATTCCATCATTGAGCGGATGGTGGGAAGGAGAAGATCGACTTCTGATTCTGGCGCTTCAAAGAGCAATTCATCGTGGATCTGGAGGACCATCTTGGTGCGCATGTGATGCTGTGCCAGCCATTGGTCAAGGGAAATCATGGCTTTTTTAATCATGTCTGCTGCCGTCCCTTGGAAAGGGGTGTTGATGGCCAGCCGTTCCTGCGTTGAACGAACGATGAAATCGTGGTGATTGATATCGGGGAGAAGACGCCGGCGTCCTGTTAACGTCTCGGCCATCCCGGTCTTGTGGGCTTTATTTTTTGCCTCGTCTAAGATGGCTCGTACGTTCTTATACCTGGAGAAGTAGAAATCGATAAACTGCTGCGCTTCTTTGTTGGAAATGCGCAGTTCTTTCGCAAGGCCAAATGCCTGTTGGCCATAAATCACGCCGAAATTCACAATTTTAGCGCGACGACGCATCTCCTCAGTCACCTGGTCGAGAGGGACGGAGAAGAGCTCTGACGCTGTCATGGCATGAATGTCGAGGTTTTCCTTGAAGGATTTGACGAGGACGGGATCCTGACTGAGATGGGCGAGAATGCGGAGTTCTATCTGCGAATAGTCGGCAGAAATGTACACCCACCCAGGATACTGCGGACCAAAGGCAGCGCGTATTTCTTTGCCGAGTTCAGTTCTGACGGGGATGTTTTGGAGGTTGGGATCTTGGCATGAGAGGCGTCCTGTAGCGGTGCCAGATTGCACAAAGTGACAGTGAACCCGCCCGTCAGAGCGAATCTGCTTTGGCAGAGTCTCGAGATAGGTAGACCGCAGTTTCTCGCATTGGCGGTATTCGAGAATTTTCTGCGCAATGGGATGCAATAGCGACAGCTCCTCCATGACATCGGCACGTGTGGACATGTGCTGCTTCCCTTTGCGCTGCTTAGGAAGCTTGAGGTCGTGGAACAGAACGTCGCTGAGCTGTTTGGGCGAGTTAATATTAAACGTCCTACCAGCCATGGCGTAGATCTCTTGTTCCTTCGAAGCAAGAGAGGCGTCGATGTGAGTCTTCAACGCCATGAGACGATCGGTGTTGATGTACACCCCCCAATTTTCCATCCTAAACAAAACGGGGATCAGGGGCATTTCAAGGTGGTACAACAGGTCGCTCATCCCCGTCTCTTTGAGCTGCGATGCAAAGACTTCTTTGAGACGAAGGGTGTACTCTACGTCTTCGGCGCAGTAGCGGGCCACGGCATCGACAGGAGCATCGGCCATGGTGCGAGCTGTCCTCCCCTTCCCAATGAGTGATTCAACGGGGATCTTTTCTTTGTTGAAATGGCGCCGCGAGAGGTCGTCGAGGTTGTGGCTTCTCTCATGGGCATTGAGAAGCCATGAGGCAATCAGCGTGTCGAAGTCGAGTTCTGGTATCGCGAGGCCGTAGCGGTTCAAGACGTGAAGGTCGTATTTGATGTTGTGGCCAGTGAGGGCAATATGCTGCTCATGGAATATCTTGTTCAGCGCTGCCACGACATCTGTTGCAGAGAGCGTTGTGCGGCAATCTATGTAGTATACGTGATAGGGCGTGGCCGCTATGCCAATGCCGACGAGCTCGGCACTGTATTCATCGAGACTCGTCGTTTCGCAGTCAATGGCCACGCTCCTGTGTTGCCGCAGCCAATCGAGGAACTGCTCAAACTGTGCCGGAGAGCTGATGATTTCGTGGGTGCAAGGGGCCAGCTCCGATGACGGATTGGGAGAGGAGAGAAGAGGTTCGAGCGTTTTGAAGCCCTTGTCCTGGAACAGCGTGCGAAGAGCTGTATAGTCGCTTGGCTTGTGAACGTACCACGATCGATCATAAGGGACTGGTACTGTATTGTCGAGGGTGACAAGCGTGCGGCTGAGCAGGGCCATTTCCTTGCCACTTTGCAGCCGTTCCCCCTTTTTTCCAGGAATCTCATGGGCATGGACAAGGAGGGTATCGAGGCTCTTCCACGTTGTCAAAAGGTCGCGCGCTGTCTTCGGCCCTATTCCCTCTATTCCTGGGACGTTGTCAGAGGTGTCTCCGACCAGGGCATAGTAGTCCCGAAGCTGGGAGGGCATGAGTCCAAGATCTGCTTGCACCGCCTCCTCGTCGATGATGGCATCATCTTTGGCAGGGTTGATCAGCTTGACATGAGGAGTGATAAGCTGAGCGAGGTCTTTGTCAGCCGTACAGACGAAGATCGTCTGTATCGACGCCGATTGGGCCCAGCGGACGACAGATGCGATTGTGTCGTCGGCCTCGACGCCAGGGACACACAGGTCGGGAATTCCCCACAAAGCGCAAAATTTCTTAGCCTCTTGGATCTGGAGAACTAGCTCTGGTGGGGTTGGCTTACGGGTGGCCTTATACTCTGGGTAGATGGCAAGACGCGATTTTTTATTGTCTGGACCATCGAAGACAGCGACGACAAACCGAGGAGCGACATTGTGATGGACCTTGAGAATGGATCGGATAAACCCAAACAAAGCACCTGTCGGCTCTCCAGAGGGAGATGTCAGCGGCGGAAGAGCAAAGAAACTACGGTACAGCAGTCCAGAAGCGTCAATAATAAGCAACGACTCCTCGTCAGGCACAATACCCTCCAGCGATGAGGCTCTCTCAATCATCGGTCTGGATGGTAGAGGTACAGTGCTTTATTTGCCAGCTCTGGGGGAGTATCTCCAGGAGTTCTGAGGTAATGGTGTACCGTTCCCTTGAGAAGATTTGACGACGAGGCTCCGAGGATTTCTGATAGGGAGAATTCTGGTTTCAATTCGATGACCTGATAATTGTTGACAATGTCCAACTTGGATGCGATGTCTTCTAATACATCGAGATAGGAGTCGTTAATTTGATCAACATATCCAAGTTCGAGCGCTTCAGCGGCAGGGTAGATCTGCGCTCCTTGCTCGCGTAGTTGATCTTCGGTGATGCGTGGGCGGTGCGTGGCAACGAGGTGGACGAATCGATCGTAATAGGCGTTGATGACGTGCTGCAACGAGGCTCCTTCGTCTGGATTCCACGGTCTGAACGGGTTGAGAGCATCTTTGTCCTTGCCTGCAGAAAGAGTCTTGGCTTGGATCCCAAGCGTTTCCATGGTTTGGCTGAAGTTGAACGCCGTGGGCATAATGACGCCGACATGGCCAATGAGACTTGGCGTGGTCGCAATAATTCTGTCTGCCGAAAGCGCGACGAGCATGCCGCCAGAGGCACACAGGCCGTCGACATAGGCATAGACGGGGATGTTCGCTCGTCTCTTGAAATCCAGCATCATGCGAAACATGGCGTCAGAATCGTCGGACGTGCCCCCTGGAGTGTTGATGGTCAGGAGAACGGCTCTGAGGCTCCCTGGGCGTAGGTCGATCTTGTGAAGGTCTTCAAGGATGTTGGCAAGTTGATCTCTTGTGGTGTAAGGATTGAGGCCGATCGTCCCTTCGATAGGAATTCTCAGGATCGTTGGCGTTGAAGGAGAAAAAGAGCTTGCTGTCCATGTGTGATTTGGGAGGACAACGGTTGTTGTCGACCGCGTTGGCCCTGTTGACGAGAGGATAGATAGACCAATGATCACCACAGCGATGGCGATCACTCCCCCGATGATTTTACAAAATGTTGTTGAGAATCCTCGAACAGCTTCTCTGAATAAAGAGTCTGACATATTCGCTCCTAAGATTTAATCACGGTAGGCGAATGGGTAATGGTGCCTCCATGAGAGGTGATAATGCCTGTAAGGTTCAGCAAGATATCCCCTCGAATCCGATAAAATTCTTGAAGTGTCATCGATTGCATAAGCCCTGCAACGACAATGGATGAAGAGGGCCCGATCGATTCGATTCGACAGCCACTCCACTGCGTATGATCGAACCGAGGGTGCTTGGCCATGTAGAGGTCCACCTCTCGGGTGATGAGGTTGAGTGAAGCAGCAGGCTGTATCTCGAGCCAGATCGTCTCGTTAAACAGGCGGTGCGAGACCCTCGTTTTGTTAATCAGCAGAGCCTTGGAAAAGAGAGAATTGGGAATGTAGACGGCTTCTTTGGACGCTGGCCGGATTCGCGTTTGATACCAGCCGATTTCCTCGACAATGCCGGCAATATTCAGGGAGGGCAGCGCCAGCTCTTCGCCGATCAGGAAGGACCGCGTCATATGAACCATAAAGCCGCCGAAGAAATTGGAGACAATTTCTTGGGATGCAAAGGCGAGTGCCAAGCCGCCGACACCTCCAAAGGCGAGGAGCGCCGTCAGATTCATTCCCGTGAAGTCGTTGAGAAGAATGACGATGATAACGCCGATAACGACGGTGAACAGCTTGGAAATAGCCTGTATTGAATGGGCATCTGCAGCCTTCCCCTCCTCCCGACGCGTCTCAAGGGCATGGGCGATGAACAAGTTTTTTAGGCGGAACAGAAACCACCCTAGGGTGATAACGCCGCCGCCGTTGAGAAGGATCGCCCAGAGGCGTGGGCGAGCCTGTGAGAAAAATGCATCCGTGACGAGATCGATGCTATACAGGGCCGCGAGATACCAGATAAAGGCAATGGCGGGCGTGTACAGAGCGGTAGAAAAAACATAAAACGAGGACGTGTCGAATTTTTTATTTCCGTGGCGCAGGGCTATCCCAAGGACCTTTGAAAGGAGGAGTGCCGTGGTGATGTAGATGACTCCCCAGGCAACCCAATAGGCTTCGCCATCAATAAGATTGATAGGGTTCCACAAGAACAGACTGTGTATACCACTCATTCTCCAAACACTCCGCTCTGGAATCGCGAACATGTACAGTACTCTCCCAACAGTACGTGTCTTGAGAAAAAGACGCAAGCATAGTTGCAAAATTTTGACTACCTTTGTTTTAAAGAGGATCTTTGTGATATAATGGGTTTTGTTCTTTATTTTTTGCTCATAGAGATCTCTGTTATGATTGAGTCAATGACACAGTGGTTGTCTCTCCATGCCGACCACGCTCCTTTTGTTGTCTTTGGCCTGTTGCTCTTAGCGGGGTTCAGCTTTCCAATCAGTGAAGATCTCCTTGTCATTGTCAGCGGTGTTGTTGCCAGCACGGTGATCCCTGAGAAGACAATCCCGTTGTTTATCGCGGTATTTTTGGGATCGTACCTTTCTGATTGGATTGCCTATTGGATTGGACGGCTTCTTGGCACTAAGCTGGCACAGTTCGCCATCTGTCGGAAAACGCTCTCTGTCGAGCGCCGGGATACCGTGGAGCGATTTTTCCGCCGCTATGGATTGCTGACGCTTTTCATTGGCAGGATGATCCCCTTTGGGGTCCGAAATAGCGTGTTTATGGCTGCTGGCGCTGGCAAAATGGCCTTTGGGCGTTTTTTGCTTGGCGATGGCGTGAGCTGCTTGCTCTTTTCCTCGATCGTTTTTTTCCTCGCATTTCGAGCCGGAGAAAACTACGATAAGCTGCATCATTTTCTTTCATCGATAGGATATGTGGCGTTGTGCGTGGTTCTCTTCAGCGTCATCGCATCGATTGCCTGGGCACGCCTGGTCAGAGAAGGGCCGGCAAAATCAGAAGTGTAGCAATATGTCAGTTCGCGCGTACATTCCCAATGTGTTGAGTACGCTGCGGCTCCTTTCGGTCCCATTCGTATTGGTGTGCCCGAAGGAGTGGAGACCCGTCTTCTTGTTGGCCGTTGCCCTCACCGATTTTTTCGATGGATATCTCGCACGGCGCTGGAATGTCGTTTCGCGGTACGGCACGATTGTCGATCCTCTTGGCGACAAGGGACTTGCCATTGCGTTTTCCTATGTATTCTGGGTTGAGGAGAGGCTGTCCTTACAGCAGGTGCTGCTCGTGTTTTCTAGGGAGTGGGCGTTGCTGCTCTTTGCCTGCTACCTGCTCGTGCGAGGGCGATGGAGAGCGTGGATGGTGCAGTCGTTTTGGTGTGGGAAGATGGCCACAGCTCTGCAAGCGCTGATCGCCCTGTGGCTCGTTTTTGATAGGCCTGCTCCACCTCTGTTGTACGGCCTGCTGGTTCTGTCAGCTATAGCTGCCGTCCCTGAGTTGATCTACCGCTCGGCCGCTCCTGTTTCGGTAACAGGCTGTTCTTCGTGTTCTTTGAGATAATTCCGGAATTCTTTGCCAAGAGCTTGTACGGCGATAATCCAAACTGCGGTGGCGGCGGCGACAATCAACGCTACATACGGGGCGCTGGAGGCTAACGTCCCGAAGATCAGCAACAACCCTTGGTGGATCACCGATCCAGCGGATTTTGCCATTCTCGAGCCAATGCCGTCGATGGCCGCTTTTCCCTTGATCCGTTCGTCTCGATCGAGAGGGATAAAGGCCATTTCCTTGGTCGCATCGAACAAGGAGTACTTTGCCGCTTTGGTGAAGCAATTCTGGACCGACCCGAAGAACACTGCTAGAGCTAGTGGCGTGGTGCCAAGGATGGTGGATACGAAGGGGGAGATGGCCTCTCCTCCAAAGAGGCAGCCGAAGAACGCAACGGTCGTGATCATCAAGATAGAGGGGGTCAGAAGTGCTGTTTTGGTCCATCCCAGGCGGTTGATGATGCCGGCCATGACAACAGACGCTATCAGCGCGATGAAACCCATGATGCTCGTCAGGTTGTTGATATAGATGTTGTAGTCGACAGTCGAGGGATACAGCTGGCGAAGGCGATCTTTCCAGATGACTTCGACGAGGTTGATCACCAGGTTGTACGAAATGACGATGGAGGCGATGCCAAGAAGGTATTTTGAGTTGGCAATGCAAATGAGGCTTTCTTTGAAGTTGAGCTGTTTCTTCGTTTTCTTCTGGGACCGTTCCTCGTCTTTGGGAAGGTAGGCAGGTTGAGAGAGAACATATCGGTTCATCCACCAGAATGTCGCCAGACAGAGGAGGGCAAGGCCGACGACGAGCAAGAGGATCTTGGTCATCGACTGTTCCCAGGCATCTTTTCCAAAGCTAAAATTGGCATTAAACTGCGCATTGGTGAGCGCGACGGCGATTTGTCCTGCGATGAAAGCGGCGATGTTGCAGGCTATAACCGCTACGCTATAGAAGCGAGGAGCTTCTGAGATCTTGGTGATTTCATTGGCAAAGCCCCACATGAGGACTTGGAGCACGAGCGTTCCCCAGAGTTCGGAAATGATATAGAACCCAGTGAGCGTCCAATTGCGGTACATGGCGATGAGGCCTTTGCAGCCCAAGGGAAGAACGCCTTCAAGAAAGTCGGCAGAGGCATTGGGGTGAAGGGCGTCTCGGTTTGGATAAATCCACAAGCAGAAGAGAAGGAAGAACGCGGCGAACGAGAGGATGATTATATTGACGACAGTGGTACGAGAGAATCGGTTGAGGAGAAAGGAGAACGCCATCGTGGCGAGAATCGCCGCTGGCAGCATGCCCCACAGCTTGATAAAGGGAATGACCTCTGCTCCTGATCCACGTGCGGTAATGACTAATGCGTCTTTGAGATTTCGCAGAATGCTGTAGTCAAGGGCCACAAGAGAGAGCATGAGGACCATGGGCACAAGTTTTTTGACCTCGTGCGCATGGACAGGCCAGAGAAATGAGCGAATGCCCGAAAAGGCACTGCTTTCTGTCTGAAGCATTGTTCTCTCC
Source organism: uncultured bacterium (assembly GCA_964409235.1). Taxonomy (GTDB): domain Bacteria; phylum Chlamydiota; class Chlamydiia; order Chlamydiales; family FEN-1388; genus CAINFV01. The sequence continues at coordinate 5,799 of CAYPCN010000024.1, read as the reverse complement.
TAAATGAGGAATAATTCTATAAATAATTTTCTTTTCTTTCAAGATAATTTCTCGTTGTAATGAAGCTGAAACTACGTTGAAGATACTACAGGGTTAGGCGTAAGCTCTGCAGGGGCAGCTTGCGGTTCAATCTGAGGCTGGATTTTTTCGTGGAATTGCTTGCCAAGGCTTCGCACGGCCATGATCCACATGCCGATGATGGAGAAGAGGATGACAGCAACATAGGGAGCGCATGCTGAGATAGTAGAGAAGATGACGAGTAGGAATTGATAGATAACCGACCCTCCTGACTTGCCAAGGCGGTTACAGATGCCGTCAATGGCGGCCTTCCCTTTAATTTTTTCTTCTTGAGAGAGGGGGATGAAGACCATCTCTTTGGTAGCGTCAAAGACCGTATACTTCGCGGCGCGGGAACAACAGTTTTGAAGGGTTCCAAAGAAGACCACGAGTGTCAGTGGAGAAATGCCCGCGAAAGCAAGGGTAAGCTCTGGAGATCCTTTTAAGAAGAAGAAACCAAAGAAACCGACGCTGGTGATGAGGAGAATGGCAGGTGTGATCAGCGCTGTTGCTGTCCAGCCGAAAAGCCGCAAGGAATTGCCCGACACAAGGAGCGAAGCGAACGTTGCAAGAACGCCTATCCAAGTCGTCACCTCGTTCATGTAGAGATTGTACGAAAGAGGGTTTGGGTAGAGCTCTTTGACTTCCTGTTTCCACAGAACTTCGACGAGGTTGATGACGACATTGTACGAGACAACGATCGCCACCAAACAGAGCAGGTAGTGAGAAGAGAGGAGATAGCGGATATTTTCCCGCATCGAGAGTTTGAGCTTTTTTGTTTTCTTTGATGCCACAGAGTCTGTTGAAGGGCCGAGTTCGGGGTGATGTTTGAGGATGCGATTCAGGTGGGCAAAGAGAAGAAGGGCCAATCCTCCGGCCCCCACGACCATTGTGATGAGGTATTCTAACGTTGGTCCCCAGGAATCTCCGGCCGCTGCTATCTGTGACCGGGAAAGTTGTGTGGCGAAGATGGAAAGCTGCCCTGCGGCAATTCCAGAGATGTTAATGCCAACACCAAGAATGCCGTAAAACCGCCTCGCCTCGTCGAGGCGCGTGATTTGGTTGGCATATCCCCAGCAAAGCATAGCAAGGATAATGTTGCTCCACAGTTCGGCCATAGCGTAAAAGATCGTGAAGCTCCAATATCGAATCATGGAGATGAGTCCCTTACATCCCACTGGCAGTACCGTTGCAAGGAAGTCGGCAGTAGAGTGTAAATGCACAGCCTCTCTCTTAGGATAGAGGTAGAAGGCGAAAGCGAAAAAAAAGGCGAGAAAGAAGCTGAGCATAAGGTAGAACACGTGTTCTCTGCTAAAACGATTGGATAAGCGGATAAAAACCCATGTGCAGAGAAGAGACATGGGGAACATTACCCATACTTTGATGAAGGGGATGACTTCTGCGCCTGAATGCTTGGCCGTAATGACTAAGGTATCCTTCATGCATCGAAGGACATTGTAATCAAAGGCGAGAAGAAAAAAGATCAACAACATGGGAATGAGCTTTTTCAGCTCTTGACCGTGGACTGGCCACAGGTATGTGCGCCACGTGCCAAACGTTTCCGATGTTGAACTGCCACTCATGGAAGACCTCTGAGTCCAGAATAAGCCTACCAGACCGCTGATAAATGTTCAAGGAAAAGTCGAGAGTAGAGTGTATTCTAGGTTCGTTTCAGAAGCGGATGCGGAAGTATTATGCTTGAAGACCCAGCAAACATACGGGCGCGAATACGAGAGGGGTTCTTTTGCTCAAGGGCAATGCTCGGGTACGTTCGTGGCGTAGATCTCGAACAGAGTACACGCAAGGCGATCAAAGTTGCACAAGGTACTTGATACATATTCTTTTTTTGTGGATAATCGACCCGTATTTTATGGAACGCAGCCTATTTAGCGCCTGTGTGGAGACTAAATGGTTGTTATATAATTTAGGTGAAAGGGATGGAAAAACAATCTGATAATGAATTACATGGGCTTGTCTCAATTACTGAGGCGGCAAGAATTCACAATGTGACACGCCAAGCCATTTATGTGGCTATCAAGTCAAATAAATTGCGCGCGAGAAAGGACACTCGTTGCTGGATGATTGATTTGGCTGATTTACGCGAGTACAAGAGATTGAAATATTCGAGAACGCGTTCGATGTTTGAAGGCGAGCTCCTATTTGACAACTCCAAGGGGTTCTACTCTGTCAACCAAGTGGCGAAGTTGCTGAATGTTCCCGCTCAAAAAATCTACTATGCTGCCCGAAGTGGATACTTGAAAGCCATTCGCAAGGGAGCTGCATGGGTGATTCATGAGAACGATGTCAAATCGTACAAAGAGCAATATTTAGCGTCCAAAAAGCGCAAAGTAGCCTAAGATCGAACGGGGTCGCTTTGGCGTACATGTTTGTACTCCTCTGCTCGGAACTAGCACGTTATGGCGGCCAACCTCCTCTGCGTTTTTCCTCGCCACTATTTGGCTGCCTTGCTTACCCAGCGCGGAGGTGGGGTCGCGGACATGTGCTTTTGTCATCGCCTTTTTGGAAGTCGCGTACGATGAGGTGGATGCTTGACCCACTCACCTGCGGTGTGTAGGCCACGCTGACGCGACCTCGCCATCCTCTCAATTGAGATATGCGGTACGCCTGCCCTGAGGCGATGCCCTCCAACATTCGGTCGTTCTGTTCGAGAAACACCTTCAGATGTTGCCGACCAAAGATCTTGGGTTCTTGTACCTGTGTTGCCTCCGTGAAGAGAATGGGAGGCGGGTTTCCCTGACCATATGGTTCGAGCAGCTTTAATGAGTCCATGAGGTCGAACGTCAGCTGATCGAACGGCACTTGGGCATCGAGGAATAGCTTAGGAAGGATGTGCGTTTCTTGGAGTCTTTCGTTCGCGATCCGGATAAAACGGCTCGCAAATTCTTTGATGTGTTGTTCGCGCACCGTAAGTCCTGCTGCAGCATCATGACCTCCGTAGTTGAGGAGGAGATCGGAGAGTTCTTTCAGCACGGGCAGAACAGGGAATTCTGGAATAGATCGCACCGATCCTTTGCCAATCTGGCCATCAGAGGCAATCATAACGCACGGGCGATTGAAGTGTTTCGAAAGCCGCATGGCGAGAATGGCGATGATGCCTGGGTGCCATTTCCTCGACGCAAGCACGATCGCACGGTTTTCGGTGATCGTACTGTCATCGTGGAGCAGTTTTTCGACGTCTTTGGTTATCATCCGCTCAATTTTCTGGCGCTCAATATTGTATAAGTTGAGTTCTATGGCGAGCTTTTCGGCAGCCAGCGCGTTTCTGACGAGGAGGATTTTGACGCCGTTTTCCGGCTCTGCGATGCGTCCTAGACTATTGAGTCGAGGAGCAATCTTCGATGCGATGACCGAAGTGGTGGCATCATGGACGTCGATACCGCAGATAGAAAGGAGCTTGGAAAGGCCGATGCGTTTTGTCTTCCGAAGCTGCTCTAGGCCATAGCTGACCAAGATTCTATTTTCGCCAGTCAAGGCCCCCATATCGGCTACTGTGCCAATGGCCACAAGGTCGAGATAGCGCTTGAGGTCGATGCGCTTGCCATGCAGTCTATCTTCTTCCAAAAGATGCTCTGTCAAAGCATGGGCTAGCTTGAAAGCGACGCCAACACCGGTGAGATCTCGATTTGGGTAGACGCAATTGACGAGCTTGGGGTTGAGTGTCGCAACACAGTGAGGAATCTTTTTCGTCGGTTCATGATGATCGGTGATAATAACGTCGACATTATGGCGAACAACTTCTTCGATGTGTTCTGCTGCTGTGATCCCGCAGTCGACGGTGATGAGGAGGGATGCATGATGGCGAAGGGCAAACTCAAGGGCATCTAGGATCATGCTTTGGCGAAGAAGCGCTGTTCTATTGGAAATATGAAAGAGAACCTTGCCGCCAACAAAGGACAAAAACTCCACAAGCAGCGCGGTGCCCGTCATGCCGTCGACATCATTGTCGCCGTAAATCACAATGGTCTCTTCATTCTGAATGGCCTTGGCTATGCGTTCTACAGCTTTGGGCATCTCAGCAAAGAGAAACGGATCGAGGAGGTCGGGAAGTCGTGCATATAGGTAGGCATGGATAGCTTCAGGTGAAGAGATATTTCTGTTCACAAGAATCTCGGAGAGGACAGGATGGAGATGAAATTCTGAGGCGATTGCTTTGGCGACGTCCGGTTTGACAGAGGGCTCTATCCACAGAGGAGGTTGGGTCTCGGCGAAGAGGGAAAGCTGCAGTTTTGAGTCGACGGCAAGCGTCGGCTGGTCTAAAAACTCAGCTGCAGAAGTATTCACGTGTCCTCTCAACGTTCTTGGTCCACACTCACACCTCGATGCATCTCATCAACAATGCCAAAGCCCCGGCGATGTGGCGAGGCGGTTATGCAAAACCCTCCTCAATAGTGGCAAACGATACAAAGCGCTGCTGAATGATGTGCAGATACGCCGTACCGTGTAGCAAATGTACACCTATGTTGCTCGCATAAGGGAAATATAAGCTCTGTACCAAAACGAAGCAACCGATCTTTACAGTGGGTCTTGTGCGGTGTGCTTTTTGGAGGATAGAGGTAGGATCTTTGTGGCCAAATCTATCCAAGAATCCCCCGCTTCTGAGAGGCCTTTCTTAACCTCTTTTGTTCGGCAGTCCAAGCAAAAATCAGAAAAACGGGTATGCTATGTCTATGAATTCACAGATCCGAGCTATAGACAGCTTGCCTTCTTTTCAAACATCGGAAGGTGTGCACAGCATGCCTTCTGCTCAGCAGCCCTCCGCTACATGGCAGGGGAGGGAAGTAAACGTCCAAGGCCAACGGGTAGAAGAGCCTGGATCGGTCGTAGCGGGCATGAGCAACTTGCACATAATGGAACATGTGTTTTCCTTTCTGTCCCCGTCCGAGGCCGCGCGTTCCGCATTGGCCTGTCGCTTCTTTCGAACTGTGAAACAGTGGGTCGATCTTGAGCAGGTCAGAACCTTAGCTTTGGCGTTTGGGCTTCCGAAAGATTTTGCGTGTAGAGTAGAAGGCTCTTCTTGTCGTCCTCTCGGCGCGTCTACCCTCTCTTTTGTCGTTACAAAGCTCATACAGATCGAGCGAACCTTGCCCGAGGCCCTCAGAAAAAACAATGACAGAGAGGCGCTTCGAACACTTGCTCAAAATCCAACCTGGCTGAGAGGGTTCCTCCAAACGGCGTATGACAATCAATTGCTCCTTGCCTTTGGCGAAGCTGCGGAAATTAATCTAGCACAGTCCTTTGCCTATCAGGTACGTCAAGTACGGCAATGGTTCGACACATCACCACAAATAATGTATCTATATGTGCAGAGAAACGACCTCCTGCTCCTCCCAACAGAAGTCACGCGACTCCTTAATCTCCAATTTCTCATTGTGCGCGATACCCAAATCGCTGAGCTCCCGGACCTGACTCCGCTCACGCGGCTTCAACTCCTCAACGTCAGTGGAAATCGACTCACCACACTTCCGGACGTGACCTCGCTGCCCAACCTTCGACTTTTCAATGTAAGCAATAATCATATAATCAAACTCCCGGAGATGAGCCAGCTCAGCCATCTTCATCACTTCTCCGTAGATCGCAATCCTATCGCTGAGCTCCCTCCCTTCAGTCGGCATGCCAATCTTCAATCTGTTTCAGCAACTCACACGTACCTCACCACGCTGCCCGATATGCTTTTTCAGCTTCCTCGTTTGAGGGTGATATTCGCATTCGGCAACCCTTTGC
>CAYPCN010000023.1:0-18052 GCA_964409235.1 uncultured bacterium | reverse complement strand
CCAGGCAACGTGCACCGTACACTGCACGTAGGTGGCAGCCTGTTAGCTGACCATAGAGCTTTTGCCTTTAGGCAGGAGTTGTTTACTGTTCCTCTCGGATACGCAAGCGACTACCGACTTTCAAGTTGCGAGCTTTCGCCTCATCAAGATGGTTCAGTTGCAACAGCTTTTCGAACGAGAGATGGAATTTCTTGGCGATCTTCCAAGGGTTGTCACCAGGCTTGACGATGTAAAACGCATCAGAGGCTTTCTCTTCTTGTTTCTTACTGGTTTTTCCCTCTCCCTTGGCAGGCTGCGGTACCTCTTGCACATGAGGGAGGTCTTCCTCGTCTGAAATATACTCTTCAAGCAGTTGGTCGATCTCATCAAAGGACTGCGCGCTCTCCTCCTGGGGTGTGTAGCGATCGGCGAGCTCTTTCTCATCGACGACATTCAGAAGAGGCGTTGGCTCAGATCGGCGTGCAGGGGCCTCACTCTTTGATGATAGCTGCTGGGCCGTCGCTAACACGCCGACGAGGACGACGATGTTGCACAATACGGCCAGCACGATGGTATCTTTCTTTGTAATCGTCATGAGGAGGCCTCCAGATTCCGAACAGCGCGCTGAAACTGCAGCCCCCTGTCTTTATAATCGTGGAACATATCAAAGCTTGAACATCCTGGGGAGAGGACGACAGAGGAGTGCGGCGGCGCCATCTGCGATGCTTTCATCACAGCCTCGTCAAGAGACTCTGCGAACTGCACGGGGATGGTATCGCCAACATCCGCCGCTATCAAGTGGCGAGCATGCCCTATGGCAATAATCGCCGTTACCTTGCCTTGAAACGCTTGCTTCCAGGCAGAGTATGGAGCTCCCTTGTGAACGCCGCCAGCAATGAGAATAACAGGTCCTGGCACTGACGCCACAGCGGCCACTGTGGCCGCGATATTACTCCCTTTGCTGTCGTCGAAATACTGTATTCCCCGATATTCGCCAATGCGTTCGATCCTATGATGCGGCTTTGAAAAGGCCTGATAACTTTCTGCCACGACGTCAGGCAAGATTTGTGATTCGATGGCCAGGCAGGTAGCGGCAAGATAGTTTTCAAGATCATGGGAAGAGCCGCCGACGAGCTGCTTTGGCAGCGCGCCAACGACCGTTCCGTGGGAGAGAATGTGAACGCCATCTGTTGTCCACTCGCCATGCGTTTTGCCATAGCGCACCACTCGGCACTCAGTAGCAACGTCGATAGGCGGAATATTCTCATGGACAACGAACAGGCCGTTGCGCACCACCAGCTGTGACAGCCGTTGTTTGGCCTGTCGGTATTCCTCCATCGTCGCATGATGATCGAGGTGGTTGGGAGAGAGATTCAGCCAGCAGCCCATGGCAAAAAGAGGCTGGTAGGTAGTCTGCAGCTGAAAAGAGCTGAGCTCGACGATATACCACTCTGGCCATTCTGTCCGTGGGATGCTAAGCGCTTCGACAAGCGGGCGGCCGATGTTGCCAATGGCTTCACATGCGCGTCCAGCATGGCGAAAGGCATGGGCGAGCATCTCAACGACAGTGGTTTTGCCATTGGTACCCGTGACGGCAATCATCTTGGGAGGATCATCGTTCACAATCCGCAAGGCAAACTCGACCTCGCTGATGATTTGTATCTGCCGCGATCTGCATCGGCGGAGAACAGGATGGTCCATCATAATGCCCGGCGACGTCACACACCAGGCAGTCCTAGGGACGAGCGTGTCAAAAAACGACAGATCGCCTCGTCCGTCGAGCACTTCGCAGAAGAGGTTGTTCTCGTGCACCCATGTCTTGGCCATATCGCATTTGTCATCGATGATGAGACATGGCAGCTTTCGCGAACTGCAGTACGCGGCGACCGCCCGGCCGCTTTTGCCAAGACCTAATGCAACGACAAAGGGGACATCGACCATACTACCCATCACTGCATATGAAGAGACAAAAATCCGACAATAGCAAGAATCAATCCTACGATCCAAAATCGCATGACCAGCTTCGCTTCATGCAGTCCTGTGTATTCAAAATGATGGTGTAGCGGCGTGCAGAGAAACACGCGTTTGCCAGAGCGCTTGAAAGAAATGACCTGTACCATCACCGACAGCGTCTCAACGACGAAGAGCGCGCCGACGAGAGCAAGCAGCCATTCTCTTTTGAGCAGTACCGCTGCTGTCCCCAACACCCCCCCGATGGCGAGAGAACCTGTATCTCCCATAAACACCTGGGCTGGAAAGGCGTTAAACCACAAAAATCCCAAGCAGGCGCCGGCGAGCGCCGCGAGGACCACTGCGATCTCCCCGCTGGACTGAATGTAGATGAGAGAATGCGTGGCCGCCATATCTTGATGGTTGCTCAGCAGCGCGGTCAGGGACAGAGTCGCCGCAACCAGGAGCGAGCAGCCGGCAGCGAGGCCGTCGAGACCGTCGGTGAGGTTGACGGCATTGGCAGCGCCGACGATGGCGAGCCACTGTACGCCCCAAATAAGCAGCCATGTCATGCCGGAGGCGACTATGAGAGCGTGAGCCATAAAAGGCAGGTAGACGCTCCCCTGCCAGGTATGCCATGCGACTGACGACCCATTGTCGAGGAGTGCTGGCAGCGAAAAGCCCAAGGCCTGCACGATGTCTGGGCAAGCGAGGAGGAGTATCACCATGGCGGCCCATATCGTTTGGATGAGAAGGCGCAGCTTCCCGGGAAGCCCGTGGGGGCTTCGGCTCTTCAATTTCGACCAGTCGTCGAAAGCGCCAAGAGTGCCGAAGACGACCATTGTAGCGATGAGGAGGGGGACGAAAAAGGACGACCAGTCCGCCCACAATGCTGAGGAGAGTGCCACGGCGACGATGATAAGGACGCCCCCCATCGTAGGGGTATCTTTTTTCTTCTTGTGAAGCTCGCCGAGTAAAAACCCCTCGTCACTGCGAATTGGCTGACCAACTTTCATTTCGATCAGCTTTCTGATATAGCGCGGCCCAAAGATGAGAACGAGGAAGAGGGCTGTCGTGCCTGCGAAGACCATGCGCAACGATGTCCTGGACAAAGCTTCGGGGACGGGGAAGGCGAGCAGCTGACACAACCAATGGGAGAGAGATGAAATCATCGGAGAGCCCCTTCTGCAAAACTATCCAAGACCTTCCACAATTCGTTCGAACGAGATCCCTTCAGCAGTACCACATCTCCTGGACAAAGCTCTTTTTGTAGCTGTTCTACCAGCTGTGGAAGTGAGGTAGTCCAGAAGCAAGGCCTACCTGCTTCTGTCCATGTTTGTACAATAGGCTCGCATTCTTTTCCAAGGCAGTAGAGAACGTCGACTGTGCCGAGAGCCTTTTCTCCTACTCTTCTATGGCATTCCTTCGAGAAGTCTCTGAGCTCTCGCATCTGTCCGAGAACGGCCACGCGCCGTGAAGGAGCATACCCTGCCAAGACGTCGAGGGCCGACAGCATGGACATCTCTGCGGCATTGTACGAGTCATTGATAAACCAGATGCCCTTATACCGCTTTTTCTCCAAACGCATTTTTGGCAATCTTAGCAGTGGGAGTGCCTCTTCAATGGCATCCCATCCCATTCCTCCTGTTCGTGCAGCGGCCACAGCAGCCAGCATATTTTCATAGACGTGGCGCGCAGGAAACATAGGGCACGGGAGCGTGATCTTTGAAGACCCTTCTCGTATGGAAACCGTTCCGTCGTCAATGCTCAGCGACCAATACGCGTGAGAAGCGTTTTTGGTAGAAAAGGAGCGTTTCTTTCCTGAGCCTATAGAGGTAAGAATATCGCCATGAGGGGTGTCGGCGCTATAGAGGTTCCATGTTGTGGTACAGCTCTCGAAGATCTCAGCTTTGGCGCGCGCTATTTGAGATAGGCCTTCAAAATTGTCGAGATGGACAAGTGCGACCATCGTGATGAGTGCGATATCTGGAGGGAACAGCTCGACGAGTTTTTTGATATGGCCTGGGCAGGTCATCCCCATCTCAATGACCAGCCATTTTTCATCTCCTCGTATCGTGTTGAGAAGCGAGAGTGGTGCTCCGATCTGCGAATTATGATTGGCGCTGGTAGCGGTCACCGATGTTGTTACAGAGAGGAGTGTGCGTATGAACTCCTTTGTCGTCGTCTTGCCAATCGACCCTGTGACGGCAATGATGTTTGCTCCCAACTCACGCACGCGAAGCCGCGCCAGCTCTTGAAGCGCTGTCAGGGGGTCGTCGACGCGAACAATGGGAAGCGTCGACGGCAATGGCCCCTGGAAATCACGGCGAATAACAGCGCCGGCAGCCTTTTTTTTCGCTACTTCGTCGAGGTACCTATGGCCATCGGTGATTGCTCCAGGGAGAGCGAAGAAGAGATCTCCAGCCCGAATATTGCGCGAGTCTACGGCAACTCCTGTAAAAGATCTCGAGAGGTGGTGTGAAAAAGGGCCGAGGTGTTTGAGAGCAAGTTGAAAGAGCATATGGCGTCCAACCCTCCTCTTTCGGGCTGTATGGCATTAAACTCGAAAGAGACACTTATCCGCCAGCAGTTCCAAAAGAGCCATTTGGGATGCACCTTTTGGAGGATAGAGTAGGATCTTTTTGGCCGAATCTACGCAAAAACCTCCCCCCTCCTCCTCTAAAAATCAACATCGCAAATGGCTTAGGAGCGGGGATATATACTGGGCACGAGCATATCAAGTCGAGCCCAGTTTTTTAGTACGGGAACCTATGACTTCTTAGATTCTTCGTCTTCTTCCTTGGCATCAGCGATCAATGCCTCAGAGATCAACGTAATGCCTGCAGCAGATGCAGCATACACAAGCGCGTTTTTCACCACTTTCACAGGGTCGATCACGCCAGCGACTACTAGGTCTTCTACCTGTTCTGTCAAAGCATTAAAGCCACATGGAACCCCACGTTTGATCACTTCGGCAACCACCACTGAGCTGTCGCGACCTGTGTTCGCAACGATCTGGCGAATTGGCGTCTGGCATGCTTGCGCCACGATCTTTGCTCCGAGTAGCTCGTCGCCTTCGAGCGCCAATTTTGAGATTGCTTCGCTCGCGACCAAGAGCGCCACTCCACCGCCGGGAACAATCCCTGCTTCGAGAGCGGCTTTCGTAGAGTTCAAGCTATCTTCAAAGGCCTGTTTTTTGTTTTTCAGCTCTGGCTCTGTAGCGGCTCCGACGTGAATTTGCGCTACGCCACCCGACAGCTTTGCCTTCCGCTCTTCGAGCTTCTTCTTCTCGTAGTCGCTCGTCGTATTCTTGATCTCTGCTTCGATTTGCTTCGTACGCGCATCGATGACTGCTTTGTTCCCATGCGAAGAGACGATGGTCGTATGATCTTTCGTAATGGAGATCTTGTCGCACTGCCCCAATACTGAGCTGTCGACTTCGCGGAGATTCATGCCGGTGTCGCTTGAGACGACCGTAGCGCCTGTGAGAATGGCAATATCTTGTAGCATGGCTTTTCTGTTATCGCCGAACCCGGGTGCTTTGACAGCCGAGACGCGAAGCGTTCCTCTGAGGCGATTGACGACGAGCGTAGAAAGGACCTCACCTTCAAGATCTTCGGCGATGATGAGGAGATCTTTGCCGGTCGATGCTATTGACTGCAGGAGGGGGAGGAGGTCATGGACCGAGCTGATCTTCTTATCGACGAGAAGGAGAGATGCGTTTTTCATTTCGACGATCATCTTGTCCGGGTTGGTGCAGAAATAGGCGCTCATATACCCGCGGTCAAACTGCATACCCTCGACAATTTCGATGGTTGTCTCTGTGCCTTTCGCTTCTTCGACGGTGATCACGCCTGTCCTTCCCACTTTGTCAATCGCCTGAGCAATCATCTCGCCGACTTCGCGATTTGAGGACGCGGAGACCGAGGCCACATCGATGATCTCTTGCTGTCCTTTGACGGGGATGGCGATGTGATCGAGTTCTTTAACCACGGCCTCTACAGCTTTTTCTATGCCTCGCTTAAGACCGATTGGGCTTGCTCCTGCGGACACGTATTTCAAGCCAAATTCAACGAGCGTTTTCAGCAGCAGTGTTCCTGTAGTCGTTCCATCGCCGGATTTTTCCTTAATTTTTTGCACCACCTCTTTTGCAATGGCAACCCCCATATTTTCAAACGTATCTTTCAATTCGAAATCTCGGACAATACTGCTGCCGTCGCTGGTGATCGTCGGGGCCCCCCAACTTCTTTCAAGCCCTACGTTGCGTCCTTTTGGACCAAGGGTGCACGCAACGACATCGGCCAATTTTTTCATGCCGAGGAACAATTTTTGGCGTGCTTCTTCTTCAAAGATAAGTTCCTTCGCGTTTGCGGACATGGCACAACTCCTTGGACTACGTGTTCCAGAATCCCCTCGCAGACAGTACTTTAGGGGGTTGAATGGCTTCATGTATAACGCAAACACCACCATTTTAGCAAGAAGAAAAGTGGTGTTTTTAGCAATTGAACGACATGAGTGCCAATTACAGATCTTGCTCTATACACAGTTGGTAGAGCTCACGCTGAGGCAGAGAGCGATGTTTGGCCACTACTTCGATCGCCTCTTTGACAGAGCACGAAAAGCGCGACCGCACTGTAGCAATCTCCTCGATCAACTGCTCATTGATCGGACGTTCGACGTCACCACGCGGCATAAAAACGAGCATGCACTCCCCTTTGATCGACGATCGCTGCAGCCGATCGTGCAATGCTCGCGCCGATACTCGTACCACCTCTTCATGGACCTTGGTCAGCTCTCGCACGAGAACGATTTCCCACAAAGGATCGATCTCGACCGCCCTTGCAACCGTTTTCTGCAATCGATGCGGGCTCTCGTACGCCACGCTAGCCCCAGGGAATCGATAGATCTCGACTAGCATCGCCGTCAATTCTTCGATCTTCTTTGGCAAAAATCCCACGAATTGCATTCGGCAGCTCACATCTCCTGAGAGAGCGTACGCCGTAGCGAAGGCGCATGGTCCTGGAATTGCCGTAATCGGAATGTGTTCGCGATGGCAGCGGGCGATGAGCCCCATGCCCGGGTCGGAAATACCAGGGAGCCCTGCATCGGACACCAACGCCACCGTCTTTCCTTCGCGCAGAAGAGCGATACTCTCGTCTTCGCGAGACGCTTCATTCCATCGGTGGAGGCTGAGCAATCGAGAGGGAACAATATGCAAGGCATGGAGCAGCTGCCCTGTATGACGAGTATCCTCGCATAGAATACAGTCACACGAAGCAAGCACCAATCGGGCCCGCTCTGAGATATCCCCAAGGTTTCCGATCGGTGTTGCAACGATAATGAGCAAGGTGGCACCCAGATTCGAACTGGGGAATGGAAGCTTTGCAGGCTTCTGCCTTACCACTTGGCCATGCCACCATGTGAATCACGTACGACCCCTAGGCCACACCTAGGGATTAGAGCTATTCTACTCATCCCCACCCGTTCTTTGCAACCCCTAAAAACCATCTAGTACCCACCTCCGGACGCGAATTCATTTGGAAAGATATTTTTTAAGGATAAAAGCTTCCATTGAACATCGACAATCTTATATAATTGTACCTCGTAAGTAAAAATAAAAATTGAGATATATTGTTGGTTTTCATGAATTCTCTTGTCGTTTCATTCGGAGCAGCTGGATTCGCAGCACTGTCAAATTTATTTTTCCGAAAGAGCACAGAAAATAGCTCCGAGAGCGACGGCTCAGCAGGATATCTCACATTATATTATTGTTTTTGTTTTGCCCTTTCCCTCTTCTTGCATCGAGAGATCTGGAGCGGACAGGTCAACGTCATCCTTTTGAGCATTGGCACCTGTGTTGGTCTGCTGAATTCGCTCTTAATGTACTTGACATCGCGCGCCTTAAAGAAAGGCCCATCAGGTCTCACCTTTGCTTTTCAAAATGCCAGTGCGACGTTCCCCGGGCTGATCTTATACCTTGTCCTCGGAACGGAGTTTGGCTACTCGCTCACTTCTCTTCAGCTGCTCGGCATAGCCCTGGTCGTGACGGGGTTCTTCGTAGGAACGGGGAAAGAAACGAGCCACTCCCCCCATACTTCTTCATGGCTCAAGACCGCCATCTCCTGCTGTTTCATTCAAATTGCGGCGCTCACGCTCATTCAAGCTCGCTGTGTGCTCTTCGATTCCACAATCACCAGCAATTTTGTGTCCAAGCTTGGCATCACCGAAGCTGATGATATCTGGTTTATGCCCGGCCAGTTTGGCGCCTCCTTCCTCACCCAAGCTGTAGGATTTTTTCGAAGCAATACCAAGCTCCAACCCAACGATGTGATGTATGGATCGCTCGGAGGCATCGCCAACTTTGCGGCCACGGGATTGCTCCTCATGGCAACCAAAATGGCGCTGCCATTTGAAAAAGGAATTTTATTCCCTTGTTTTGCGATCGCCGTGATGCTCTTGTGCAACCTCTGGGCAAAAGCGTTCTACAAAGAACGCTTTCATCTCAAGACCAATCTCCTCTGTTCATGCGGCATTTTCTTAGCAGTGTCATAAGTCCACGAATTTCCAGCGGCTGAATCCCCAACTATGGTATGCTCACGTCCATACCGATAAAGCCATTTGCGATGTGGATTTTTAGAGGAGCAGCGGGCGACTTTTGGATCGATCTACCCCAGAACAGACGAAATCCATACGCCCTGTCATATGGGTGAAGATGGTTTGAGGTAGATTCGCCATACTCTATCCTCACGCAAATGACTCGATAGCTCAGGACTACCCATATGTCAGCATCGTTTTGCCATCTCCACGTCCACTCTCAATACTCCATTCTCGATTCTTCTCTCTCCATTCCTGCCATCGCGACCGCCGCCAAATCGTTCGGAATGAGCTCTGTGGCACTGACAGACCATGGCAATCTCTATGGGGCCATTGACTTCTACAAAGCCATGAAGGCTGCTGGCCTACGAGCGATCATCGGATGCGAGATGAACGTCTGCAATGGCTCGCGACTTGAAAAAAAGAAAGGCGTCTCCCACTCCCACCTCGTCCTCCTCGCCAAAGACCTTCAAGGCTATAAAAATTTGTGCTTTCTCTCCTCCATAGGATTTACAGAAGGGTTTTACTACGTCCCTCGCATTGATTATGAAATACTCGCTCAGCATGCAGAGGGACTCATCTGCCTGACGGGCTGCGAAAAAGGTCCTCTGGCCCATGCCATACTCTCCGGCAATCACGACGAGCTAGCCCGGCGCATCGATCACCTCCAACAGCTCTTCGGGACAAACCTATACTTTGAGATCCAACGTCATCGCACCTCGCAAGAGGATATGGAACTCGATGGCATGGCACGAGAGGGATGGCTGTACCGCCAATACCAAAACCACATCGCCTCACAAACGCTCATCGAACAGACATTGCGCCGGGAGAGTTCAGCGCGGGGGATCCCCTGTGTGGCTACGAACAACTGCCATTACCTACAACGCGATGATTGGAAAGCGCATGAGGTCCTTCTCAACATCCAGTCGGGGGAACCATGTCTGCTCAGAGAGCGACACCCTCACACCGATCAGCCCATTATCACGCCCAATCCAAAGCGAGAGACCTTCCCCACTCATGAGTATCACTTCAAAAGCCCTGACGAGATGGCGGCTCTCTTTTCAGACTTTCCAGAGGCGCTCTCCACAACGCTCTCCATAGCCAATCAATGTCTTTTGGAAATAGACTTTGCTACCAAGCACTACCCTATATTTTCTATCCCAAATGCCGACAATCGCGATGCCGCCGCAGAAGAGCTCCTTCGTACAATGTGTCAGGAGGGGATCCCGCTCCGCTACACAGAAGAACGCCGACAAAAAGTAGCAGAACAATACCCTGGGCAGGATCCCAAAGAAGTGATCGAAAAACGGCTTGCCTATGAGCTCGAGATCATCACCTCCAAAGGACTCACCGATTACTTTCTCCTCGTCTGGGATTTCATCAGCTGGGCTAAACGGCAAGGCATTCCTGTCGGCCCAGGACGAGGATCGGTGGTAGGCTCTATCGTCGCCTACCTGATCGGCATTACTGAGATAGAACCGCTCCGCTTCAACCTCTTCTTTGAGCGGTTCATCAACCCCGGCCGGATGTCATACCCAGATATCGATGTCGACCTGTGCATGGAACGCCGTTCAGAAGTCATTGCCTACATCATGCAAAAATATGGGAAGGAGAATGTCGCTCAGATTATCACCTTTGGCACAATGAAAGCCAAAATGTCAGTTCGCGATGTCGGACGCGCGTTGAACGTCCCGCTGCCAAAAGTCAATCAACTGGCAAAGCTCATCCCCGATGACCTCAATATCACAATCGAACAGGCGCTTGAAAAAGATCAGGACCTACGCACCTTTGTGGAAAAAGACGAGGAGGCGCGCAGCATCATCGAAGCGGCAAACGTTCTGCAGGGGTCGATTCGCAATACGGGCATCCATGCGGCAGGCATTATCATCTGCGGGGAGCCGCTCATCAACCACATCCCCATTTGCACTGCCAAAGATTCGGACATGTATGCCACGCAGTATTCCATGAAGCCCGTTGAACAGGTCGGCATGCTCAAGGTGGACTTCCTAGGGCTGAAAACGCTCACCCTCCTCAATCTCTGCGCGTCCTTCGTCAAGAAGTCACGAGCTCGTGACATCGACTGGTGCAACCTTCCTCTGGAAGACCCCGAGACCTTCACCCTTCTTAATCAAGGCCATACGCTCGGCGTCTTCCAAATAGAAAACGGAGGGATGCAGGATCTGGCCCGCCAGCTACACCTCGATAAATTTGAGGAGATCGTCGCTCTTCTCTCCCTCTACCGACCAGGGCCTATGGAGATGATCCCCACCTTTATCGCTAGGAAACGCGGTCAAGAGCCGGTTGAATTCGACCATCAACTCATGGGGCCCATCCTCAAAGAGACGTATGGTGTCATGGTCTACCAAGAGCAGATCATGCAGATTGCAAGCTCACTCGCCGACTACACTCTTGGCGAGGGCGACGTGTTGCGCCGTGCCATGGGCAAGAAAGATGCGAAAGAGATGGCTCGACAACGTGCCAAGTTCATCGAAGGCGCTATGAAAAAGGGCATTGCCGAAGTCGTGGCCACCTCCATCTTCGATAAGATGGAAAAATTTGCAGAGTATGGCTTTAACAAATCACACTCCGCTGCCTATGGTTACCTAACCTATGCCACAGCCTATTTTAAGGCACACTTCCCCGCCGAGTGGCTGGCCGCTCTGATGACAGGCGATCGAGATGACATCGAAAAGGTCGCTCGGTCCATGCATGAAGCTCGGCAAATGAACATCCCCTGTCTTCCTCCTGATATCAATGAATCCGACGACCATTTTAAAGCGACACCAAAGGGGATACGTTTTGCTCTGTCCGCCGTCAAGGGCGTAGGGACGGCGGCAGTGCAGACCATCGTCGAAGAGCATACAAAGAGGCCCTTTTCCTGCTTGTATGACTTTGTCAGGCGAATTGACGCGAAGCGAGTGGGCAAGAAGACCATGGAACGCATCATCGATGCCGGTGCGATGGATCAGTTCTCATGGACACGCGACGAACTGCTCGCCACTCTTGACGCCATGTACGACGATGTACAGCTCGCAAAAAAAGAGAACGAACGCGGCGTGTTATCGCTCTTTGACCCAGGTCCAGAAGAGATTCCGAACACCTACCGAACGCCGGTGAGGCCAGCACGGCAACGTACGAGGGAAGAGCTGCTATTTCGCGAAAAGGAGCTGCTCGGTCTCTTCGTCACTGGACATCCTCTTGCTATGTATGGCAAGCAACTCCACCCCCTCAGTTGCCTAACGATTCGCGAAGCCCTCGCCCTTCCAGACGACACCGCCTTCCGCATGGCCTTCGTCGTCGAAACAGTTGAGGTAAAAATAGCCTCCAAATCGCAGAGGAAGTTCGCTATTCTCAACATCTCAGATGCAGCGGGTGACACACTAGAGCTCCCCGTCTGGGCCGATCTCTTTGAGGCCCATTCCGACATTCTGCAAGAAAACAGCCTTCTCTGGGGTGTCTTCTCCAAAGAACTTCGCAATAATGAATCGTCTATCTCCTGCCGCTTTCTGGCGGACGTGAGGAACATCTCTCAATCAGCGATCGAACAAAGCTACGAGGCGTATGAAAAAGCAAAAAGCCTGCTCGCAGCGTCACGCTATACGTCCTCTAAAAAGCCAAAGTCCGCTGGAGGAAAAAGTTCCAAACTAACATCTCCAGTCACCTCTATCTACTTGGATTTGTCGAGCTTCCGCGCGTCGCACGCTATTACCCTTTCGTCTCTCCTCCAAGCACAACAAGGGAAAGACCGCATTCACCTCTCGTTTATACGAGATGGGGAAGAAACAGCCATCCTCCAGCTGCCGCCGACACTGTTCTCCACTTCTACACAACAGGCTATCGAACAGCTTCCCTGTTGGCAAAGGACGGAGCAAGAGGATATCAGTACGTGATTCAACGGGAAAAGCCAATCCGCGTCAGGAATGTATCAAACGCCTGCGTCAAAGGATGTGTGGAAGATGGCACATCAAAATAGTGCTCAGCGTGATTAGGGACACCGCTGTATGAGCTAAGTTGTTTTTTCTCCTCTTCGGTGGGTTCATGGTTAAGAAGCGCTGAGAGCAGCTTGGTCGTTGAGTGAATGGTCCTCTCAAGATGATCGTTCGAATACACAATGTGAAGATTTTCATGTTGAACTTGACGAATCCATTTCTCATTGTCAGAGGGCATCGCAAAGCGGGTAGCTATACGGCCAAGGGCAAAGGTGAACCGTGGACAGCCTTCTTTTTCCAACAAGCCTTCTGCAGCATCCTGAGGGCTTGACATTGGACAGCGTAGGAACACTTTCAATTCAGGGTGATGCGCGGCCAGCGACAGGGCAGGACATGATCCAAACGAATACCCTTCAACCATGATGTCTTGATCGGACGCTCTTGTTTCCTCTTTGAGCTTCTGGTACACCGCCTCAATGTCCTTTGAAGTTCCTGTTGTCGACAGCTGTCCTTCGCTCAACCCAACCCCTCTGTAGTCGAACGCCATGACGCTGATACCTCGGGAAAGATAGGCGTGAAAAACATACTGATAGTCTTGGTGAAAAACAGAGCGGTCATTTCCCGGAGCGAAGATCACGATCTTTTCAGGATGCGTGGGATGTAGTGGGCGCATAAGCATCGCATCAATGCTTCCTCCCTGCTCCATCGGGATGGTCATCTCTACACAACACGTCTGGTTAGTATGCTCAAGACCAAAGAGACTATCCTTGTTAGCCCGAATCTGGCCGGCATACGCCTCTCCTCCATCTTTTTTCTCTTGAAGAGCTGGGAAGAAAAATTCTTTCCCCAAATGTAAAATCTTTTTACGCAACCATTTCAAGGGGTGCCATGAAGAAGCGAGCTGCCGATCAATGGTTCTGGTTGCCACCTCATGTACCTTCGAATCTGTCGCACGATGAACCTCTGTAGAAGGTACTGGTACCACGCTCCCCGAGTCTATAGGACGAATTTCCCCCATACGGTCCCCTCATATATATACCTTGTCGCGATCGGTTGTACTTGGTAGCTACCATATCAAAAAACAAATATCAAGGAGCCTTTTTGAAAACTATCGACTTGCTCCAAAACTTGACTATATGTAGAAGTATGGGATTTTTGACTCTATCGAAGTATTTAAACATCTCGGAATCTTCTATGGATCCCCACATACAAGCCATCGACACCTCATCCTCCTTGCAAACCGTGGAAGATGCACCAAGCACATCCTCTGTACACCAGCCTCCCGTCACATGGCAAGGGCGAAAAGTGGTGCTCGAACAAAGTCAGAGAACAGAAGGAGACCATAGCTTAGTAGGTGAAGAGCAAAGAAATCCTCAAATAGCGTCTCTGCTTCCCGTGTTGCCTTCAGCCGACGTTGCACGTTCAACACAGACATATCCTTCTCTTTGGAAGGCACCATATTCTATAGACCTTGAGCACATCAAAACCTTAGCTTTGGCGCTGGGGCTTCCGCAAGAATTTTTGCTGTCCATAGAGGGTTCTTCGTGTCTTTCCCTCGACGAGGCGACGCTCTCCGCAACTGTCGGAAGACTCCTACAGATCGAACAGAACCTGCCAGAGACCGTCAGAAACAAAACGAGCAGCACGGTGCATCGAGAGTGGCAAAATCCAAGCTGGCTGAGAGAGTTTCTTCAAACTGCCTATGATACCCAATTGCTCATTGCCTTTGGCAAAGCTGCGGGCATCGGTCTAGTACAGTCCTTTGCTGATCAGGTACGCCGAGTACGACAGTGGCTTGACACATCACCTCACATAACCACACTACATCTGCAGAACAGAAATCTGCTTCTCCTCCCACAAGAAGTCGCCAGGCTTACTAGTCTCACAGAACTCAATGTAAGCCAGAACCAGATCACCAAGCTTCCATCCTTATGTCAGCTCACCAATCTTCAAGACCTCGATGTAAGCTACAACCAGATCACCGCACTCCCAGATCTGAGTTCGCTTACTAAACTTCAAGACCTCGATGTACGACAGAATCGGCTCACGAGAGTTCCTGACATGAGCCAATTCTCCAATCTCCAAGAGCTCAAGGTCAGCGACAACCAGATCACTGAACTCCCAGGCCTCACTTCGCTTACCAAGCTTGAACTCCTCTATATCAATGGGAATCCAATCGTTCAACTTCCGGACATGCGTCAGCTCTCTAGTCTGCGGAGCTTCTCAGCACACCACACCCAACTCACCGGTCTGCCCAATAGTCTCTTTCAACTTCCTCATATTCAATCAATATTCGCCTTCAGCTGTCCAAATGTCGCCATACCAGTAGAGCAACAACCACTGATTCAAGCACTCCGTTCCCGAGGTGGCTTTGTATGCGTGGAAGCTTTGTGGCATACCAACGTGTATTGAGACAGCAGTTCCAGACAATTCAGCCACGACGAAACCAAAGAAAATAGTTAGAAAACTATCAACTTGCTCCAAAACTTGGGCACATGTAGAACTGTAGAACTTTTGATTATACTTCTTAATATTTTGGAGAACTTATGAATCCCAATATACAACCTATTGACAACTCAGCTCCCGTTCACACCCAGGAAGACGTATCAAACACATCCGCTGCGCAACAGCCTCTCGTCTCATGGCAAGGGAGAGAGGTAACGCTCGAACAAAGCCAGCAAACAGGAGGAGGCCAACCCTCAGTACTCGAAGGTCTGGAAAATGTTCATATAATGACACACGTGCTTTCCTTTTTGCGGCCGGCCGACATTATACGTTCAGCGCATGCATCTCGTTTCTTCTGGGCTGCAAAACAGTTGACAAATGTTGAGCGAGCCAACACCCTAACTGCAGCGTTTGGACTTCCACGCGATTTCTCGCCATTCACAGGGGAGACTCCTGGACTCCCCCTCGACGAGTCAACGCTCTCCTCAGCCGTCGAAAGGCTCATACAGATCGAACAAACGCTTCCCGAAGAAGTCCGCAGAGGACAAAATAGTAGAGAACAGCTTCGAAAGTTAGCGCAAAATCCAACCTGGCTGGGCGGATTTCTTCAAGCTGCCTATGACAACCAACTGCTCATGATCTTTGGCGAACTGGCAAATGTTGATCCATTCCACCAGTCATTTGCAGAACAGGTACATCACGTACGACAGTGGCTTGATACATCACCATCAATAACCACACTACATCTGAAGGAGAGAAATCTTCTACTCGTCCCACAAGAAATCACACGGCTCTCTCTTCTTCAATTCCTCGATGTCAGCAACAATCAGATCGCTGCACTCCCAGACCTGAGTCCGCTCACTCATCTTCTCATCCTCAACCTCAGTCAAAACCAGCTCACGAGGCTTCCGGCCATGGAGCAGCTCGTCAATCTCCAAGCGCTCAATGCCAGCGAGAACCAGCTCACGGAACTTCCAGACCTAAGTCCGCTCACCAATCTCACATACCTCAATGTAAGCTACAACCAGCTTACCGAACTTCCAGACCTGACCCCTCTTACCACGCTCCAATCCCTTAACGTAGAACAGAACCGGCTCACAAGACTTCCGGGCGTGGATCAACTTTTCAATCTTAGAAGCCTTAGAATAGCCAACACCCTGCTCACTGAATTTCCTAGTGTACGGCAGCTCACCGAGCTTCAAGAGCTCAATGTCAGCGACACCCAAATCTCTAGTCTGCCCGATCAACTTTTTCAGCTGCCTCATATGAGCTTGATATTTGCATGCCGCTGTCCAAATCTCGTCATACCGCGAGAGCAAACACACCTCATTAATGAGCTTCGTTCTCGACATGGTACTGTACGCATGCGCGTAGAAGATTTCGTGTAACCACTTCACCACCTATCTCAATATGAGCCATTTATTTTTTTTCAGAGGTCGCCGTATCATGACAAACCTACACCGTTGAGAAGGTACATGTTCATCCCTCCCCCATCTTCGCATGGGGGAGGCGCAATGGGCAGTCGGACATGTATTGGAGAAGAGAGGATAGTATTGTGAAACGTGGGATGCGATACCTCGTTTGTATAGGTCTGTTGTTGTCTGGTTCATTCCTGCATAGCACCTACCTGTACAAAAATGGACATTTGTACAATCAACAAGACGTTGCTACGCAGTCGATCGAAGAACATTATCAGCTCGGGATCGACGCCTTAAAAGCTCAACAATGGAATGAAGCCTACCAGCAGTTTCATATCATTACCGTCAGCTTCGAAGGCGCATCGCTCGCCCAAGAGGCGCAATTTTATCTTGGCGTTGCCTTGTACCAAATGCAGGAATACGACATCGCCAACAACGCGTTTTCGGCCTATTTGCAAACGAGTAGCACGCCGACTCACTTAGAAGATGTATACCGCTACAAACTGGCCATCGCCCAAAAACTCTCCGCAGGCGCCCCCTGCCACCTCTTTGGATACCAATCACTGCCAAAATTTCAGTCTGGAGAATCACTCGCTCTCGACATCTTTGACGAGGTAGCAGCAGGACTTCCCAACCACGACCTTGCCGCCACAGCCCTCCTTGGCAAAGCCAAGCTCCTCAAACGCCAAGAGAATTTTGCTGAAGCGATCGAAATCTACCAAGCGGCGATCAGACGGTTCCCAGGCTCTCGCTTTGCTCTCAAAGCGTATCAGGGAATCTCAAGCTGCTACCTAGAAGAAATCCGTCGTCAGCCTCAAAATGTCGACGCCATTGCCCTTGCAGAGATCAACCTCAAGGAAATTGCAAAGGCCTTTCCAGGGGCTCAGGAAGTAGCGATCGTCGAATCAGGAGTGACGCGTATCAAAGAACTCTATGTCCGCGCGCTCTACGAAACTGCACAGCTGTACGAACGCATGTCGCAGCCAAAAGCCGCCGTCCTCTACTATCATGTGGCGCTGACAAAGTTGCCAACATCATCGGTCGCTTCTTTATGTCGTGCTCGCATTAAGGAATTATCAACATATGCCGAAGAACTGCATCTGGCCTTGCCATCGTAAGATTCTTGCCTGCCTCTGCGCCGTTCTGCTCGGTGGGTGTATCAGCGCTTGCTCCTCATGGCATATTGCTGACAGCATGTCCTCAGACCATCGGATGAGCGTCTACGTCCCGTATGTTCAAGGCGATGCCACAGGCGAGATCACGTCAAGCCTCATGGAAACACTCAACAGCCAGCCTGGATTTCGCATCGACGAGTCTGGGCAGTACCTCCTCCGCGTCACGGTCCTTGACGCTCAAGAAGAGAAGATTGGATTTCGCTACGATCCCAAAAAGCTACGCCACGGACAAAAAGATCTCATCCTCAATGAAACGCGGGCGCAAACCCTCGTCGAAGTGGCCTTGATCGACCGCCATACGAACACCACAATCTGCGGCCCAGCGCACATCCTTGGAAGTATCGACTACGATCACCAAGAGAACACCATCAACAGCAATATTAACGACCTTTCTTTAGGACAGCTGAGCGATATCGACACAGCACAAGACGTGACCTACATCCCCCAGAATCGCGATCTTGCTCGCAAGATCTGCCTGTGGCTGCAAAACCAACAGGACCTGGCCTCGTGACTACTCCACTGCCTAAAGGCAGAGGCTTCTAGGGCTTACGCCCAGGCCATC
>CAYPCN010000022.1:4688-18859 GCA_964409235.1 uncultured bacterium | reverse complement strand
ATATGTGATTGCGGTGATGCTCTTTCTTTCTTCATGCGCATCCAAGGATGAGGGCTATTATGTACGGCGCGGAGAAGAGGTGAAGCGCCAGCTTATTGTGGAGTTAGAAGGGGCGCAGACGCTGCACGATCTGTTCACTCGGCAAGAGTCGCTGTCTCTGCTTTTCGACGAGATGGCGAGGACTGCGATCGAGGCGAGACTGTTTCAAATGAAGACGAAGAAAACGTGGGAGGTCTCTGCTGACGCGTTCCAATCCAGCCGGAGACTGGCTCAGGAGCTGCGCCGTCTTCTTACCATTCCTGGCGCCCGTGCCTTCTTGGAACGGTGCCAAGCCAAAGGGTTTGACCGCATTGATGCTTTTGAAAAGTCTCTCGAGCGCCCTATTGTCAAGGCTCCATCTTCATGAGCCGCTTTCGATGTGCCTTTTGGAGGATAGAGCAGGGTCTTTTTGGCCGAATCTATCCAAACCATTCTCATCCATATGTCAGGGCATATAGACTCCGTCAACTTTTTGGTAGCTCGATCCAAACATCTCCCACTTCTCCTCCAAAACCCACATCGCGCCTGGCTCTTCATGAGAGCGCAGGCTGCAGTGCATGCGAGATGTCGCGAGCCTGTTCTAAATAGGCGGCGTGTGTCAATTCGCCAACATAGACGGGGACGATGGTGATATACCCATGCTGCAGCCAATGGGTGTCGGTGTCTATCTCTCCGGGGAGATGTGAGTACGACCGACCTTGGCGTGCAAATTTGATGCCGGCGATCTTCCCTAAATTGGCGTCTAGCGCGCGCGGGTGGGGGAATGTAACGTTGAGAAGCGTGCCGTCGGGGATGGGGTGGGTGATGGTTGCATAGTGTACGATCGAGGCGATATATGGCGAAAATCTAGAAAACTGAGGGTCGCTCATGCTGGCGGAGGAAAAGGCGATGCCTGGGATGCCGCTGAGCACTCCGGCGATGACACCGCCAACGGTGCCACTGGTAAAGACAAAGGCACCGGCATTTGACCCGGGGTTGATGCCAGAGACGATAAGAGAGGGTGGACAGGGAAGGATGGTTGTAAGTGCGACTCGGACGCAGTCTGCCGGCGTTCCGTCTACGCTCCACGCTTCGCAGGGCGTATTCGGCCTCCTCTTCGGCGCCATAGGGTGGGGGAGGGTAACGCTAGCCCCTTTTCCGGACTGTTCAGACGATGGAGCCACGACGACCACTTCTGCGACATCCGATAAGCTACGCTGTAGCTCCCATAATCCGGGAGATTCTATACCGTCATCATTCAATAAAAGTATTTTCATAGTTATATACTATTCGAGTGGATAATTTTTTTTCTTCTTGTGCCTTTGTACTTCCATAGACCAACGAGGCAGTAGCGACGTTGTTTCTTGCATTGGGAAATATCTGTTCTAGGGAGCTGAGCAGCTGGTCTGTTTTCTTTCGCACGGAATGCTGTCCTGCTAGGCAGCGGCAGACGATTCGTTGAAAGCCGTAGTGTTTGGCAAATGTTGAGATATCGTTTTCTGCAAGGTAGATGAGTGGGCGGATGATCGTGACATTATATTTGTGGAGTGCGATTTTTGGCAGCAGGCCGGCGCATTCTCCTTTGTGGAGGAGGTTCATGAGGAATGTCTGTGCGTTGTCATCGCGATGATGGCCAAAGGCGATGGTTGGGCAGCCCTCTTCTCTTGCCATGTCGAACAAGATTTTTCTGCGGCGTCGAGAGCAGGAGTAGCATTCGATCTCCTCGTTGAATGGGGGCATGGGCTGACTCACTAACTTGATTCTCATCTGCTTGCAGGCGTCGATGAGAAACGGGTGTCCGAAGCCTGCTCCGCAGGAGATATCGCCTCCCACGTGGAGTGCGATAAGGTCAATGGGAGGGAATCCCTTTCCTAGAATTGCCTTAAGCAGCAAAAGCATAGTGAGGCTATCTTTCCCGCCGCTAAGAGCAACGCCTAGGCGATCAACGCGGTCGAGCATCTTGAAGTCATAGAGAGCTTTTCGTACTGCGCTCTCTAGCCTACGGCCGAGGCCGGTCCACGGCGGGGAGGGAACAGAGATCATCGTCATGAATAGTATTTCATTAAAATGAGGCAATTGCCGCCTTAGTATTGTGAGTAAAAACGGTTTCTGCCAAAATTCCGTCACTATGAAACGAACGATTAGTGTAAAGCTTCTGGTCACCAGAGAGCAAGGAGTTCTGCTGTCTGAGCTGAGAGACGAGTTTCTCTCCGTCTGCAACCGCATTGTACCGGCGGTTGTGAAGCGTCGATGCTGGAACCGCGTAGCCATGCACAACCCCGTCTCTTCCACCATGTTGCCATGAAGCCGGGATCGTTCCAGCAGTCGTGTCTTGAGCAAGATATGCCCAAAAAGGTGAGCAAACAGATTGTCCAAGAGACCATACGAACCCAGACAGGTCTGGTTCACGGTCTCCAGGTTCTCTATGTCAATCTCTCCTGGTCCAGCCAGACGTGCTCCCTGTGCGGTTGTACAGGTGAGCGGAATCGCCACCTGTGTACATGCTCTTGTGGAAACCAACAGCACAGCGACGTGAATGCACGTCGCACTCTCTGTAGGTTTGCCCGGCCTATCGACCAGGCAACGTGCACCGTACACTGCACGTAGGTGGTAGTTGTTGGCTGACCATAAAGCTTTTGCCTTTAGGCAGGAGTTGTTTGCTGTAAAGTAGAAAGAAGTTGCTTCATATGAGTAAAGTAAGTCGGAATGATCCATGTCCCTGTGGTTCAGGGAAGAAATATAAAAAGTGTTGCGGAGTCAAAGAGATAGAGGCGAAAAAGCCGCGTCTTGGCGGGGCTCGGGTGCTTCCTCAAGTGGGGAAAAATCCATCTATCAACCTTGCTCGAAAAGTATTTAAGGTGTTGTCAGCGCCTTCTGGAGCGCCGAAGGAGTCGCCTGCTCCCGCAGAATTGGCGGAAGAGGCTCCTAAGAGTTACAGCACTCTTGAAGAGCTGATAGGGGTTGAGGGGGCGCCAAAAGCGGAGCCGTTGCCTCAAACTCCATCTTGAGAGAAAACGCCCTTGTTGGTAAGGTATGCTCCGTTTTCTTGATGCTGACATAGCTCAATTGGTAGAGCGCCCGATTTGTAATCGGATGGTTGTGGGTTCAATTCCTACTGTCAGCATATATGTTCTCAACAATGGTTTTGCTAGTTGAGAGGTACGAGAGCGTTTTCCGCTTTGGGGGTATCGCATAGTGGCAATTGCAAGGGACTGTAAATCCCTCGTCTTACGACTTCGTTGGTTCGAGTCCAACTGCCCCCATACTCGTTTCTGAGGCTGATTCTTGGCCACTACGTGGTAGTCCACCACGGTCCATTTTCCGTAATTTTTCCGTAACGCGGCAGCAGAAATTCCCCTTTTTGTGGGTTTCTGATTCGGGCATACTTTTTTCATCCCACTCACTGTCTGTCCATCGCTTGTTGTTCACTGCAATGCTACAGCATCGACCCCAGGTTTCTGCGTCCTGTGGCGCCAGATGGCGTCGAACTCCAGCGTCATCTATAGCCATTTCATTCGAACCCAAAACAGGGATTGCAGCGCTTTTTTCGCCAAAATTCCCCATCGGTTACGGAAAAATTACGGAAAATGGGGATTTTGCATTTCACAAGTCTCTGAATGCCAATGGGATGAGTTTTTATGTCATGGGATTGTATATCCCTTGCTTTACTTTTTTCAGCTCAAGTCCTAGTTTTTCAACCTTATTCCTGAATGATTCAAGGAGGCATCGTGGGTCGCATTGCGAAGAAGAAACGAAAAGATGGCCGGGCGGCCTACTACGCCGAGATCCGTCTGAAGGGATTCCCGTACCTGTCACGCAAGTTTGAGACGCGTGACGATGCCAAACAGTGGGTGCAGGCAACTGAGTCAGACCTCCGTCGTGGCAAGCACCTAACGGCTGGGGAAGAGAGAAGTCACACCCTTGCTGATGCTATTGATCGGTATCTCACCATATTTCTTCGTCAATACCCGCACCGCGTTCCCAAACAGCGCCAACTTCTGTCGTGGTGGAAGGATCAAATAGGGGAGCTGCTCCTCGCGAAGATTTCTCCAGCCGTTATCTCCGAGCTCCGAGATCGGCTCGTGAACGAGAAAACGAAGAGGGGAGGGGCAAGGTCGGGTGCCACTGCGAATAGATATTTGGCGGCGCTGTCAAAAGTGCTGACGCTTTGTGTTCGTGAATGGTGCTGGCTTGAGGTATCCCCGATGTCTCGTGTCGGCAAGCTCAAAGAGTCATCTGGCAAAACACGGTTTCTATCTGTGGATGAAGTCCAACGGCTGCTGGATGAATGCAGAAAGTCACGAAACACGCGGCTCTACCCTGTCGTCTTAATGGCCGTCACACTTGGAATGAGATACAGCGAAATTGTCTCGTTGCGCTGGGATCAAGTCGACCTCGATGCTGGGTTTATTCATTTGCGACACACGAAGAACGGCACTGACAGAACGATTCCCATATCCAAGGAAATATCGGCTCTTCTACAGGAAATGAGGCAATTATCTCTCGATACATTGGTTTTCCCACCCATAAGACGCATGGGGAACGAACATGGGAATGTGCGGCTTCGTTCGGCATTTGAAACTGCGCTCAAGAATGCCGGGATCACTGGCGCGACATTTCACACGCTCCGTCATACGGCGGCGTCGCATTTCGCCATGCAGGGGGCCAACACAAGTGCTCTCATGTCTCTCCTTGGCCACAAATCTCCGGTCATGAGCAAGAGGTACACCCACTTTGCAGATACGTATTTAAAAGATGTCGTTCAACATTCAACCGAAAGGCTGCTCGATGAAAAAAAAGGAAAAACATGAAATCAACAGCGTACTTTCAGAGCTTTCCGCTCTTCTCTCATGCGATGACACATATGTGGCGTTTAATCGAGTACTCACCAGAACGATGCCAATGCTGCGCAAACTCCACTCACTGGATGATTTTTGGGATCAGGTTCGGAATCATAACGAATATATCAAATGGCATGAGACAGAAAATATGGCTGCGTTGGGCCGACTCCGTAAGGAGATGAATTTAGACGAACTCATACCGTCTCTGAAGAGCAGAAATGCTGGAGGCATAATTGGTGTATTGATGGAGTTGAATGCGGATAAAGGATGGATCGAAGAGGCCCGAAGATGGTTGTTGTCCAAGGCAGACGATATAGAAGACCTGGATCCAAAAGAGAACGAACTCATGACCGTCATCATGATGTACGATTGGATACACTCAAAATCCTATGTGATTGGCGAGGACCCCGTCCAAGCCCTGGCTTTATTTGAAAGAATATCCGACAAATTTCTCGCGGTCAGACAACTCGAAGAGCATCCCTATTCGCCGGTATATCGTTCACCGCCGATGGTCGAACTCCTGTGTCGTCTTAAAAGAGTCGTCGCCTATCTGATTGCTGAACTTCCAAATGTGAAATTGTGGAGAGCGTTTTCAAGAGAGAGACTAACGATAAAACAAATGGCGTGTGACATAGCAAAAGAGGAATGGAGCAACGATCCATCTCTCAGCAGGGCTGAAGTTGCTCGTAGGGTGCATGCCAAAATATCAAAACAATTTATCACCACTCCGGGTGCCATAGAAAAGATGATCAAACCTGTTGATCCACGCACAAAACATGAGAGGAAAATGGCACAAAAAAAATCACTTCTCAAATTGGCCCATTGACGGCCGAAAGATCGCGTTTCCCGACATATGGGCTTGAGAATTGGAACAACGAACAATCAACAAGTCTCCACATCGTGGGAAAAAAACATGAATTTCTTTCCCGAACGATTTTGAGGATCGCCCCTAAAAGCCACCTTGGAAGGCGTTATCGTCAGAAAACGATCACCCAAAATTGTTCCATACGTAAGCAACTTGCAGAATAGATGAAGATGAAGCCAAGCAGAAAGGAGGCGATTACCTCTGATGCTGTGAAACAAACTCAAAAGTGAGAAATCACATGTTCATTAAATACCAAGACCTTCATCAAAAACACCCCGGACTTCCATGCCTTGCGTTCCCTGATGAGCACTGTGCTCGAAAGATGAGCAAGAAAATCTTCAAGAGGAGAGGAGGACGGCTGTTCGTTGATGAGGCGGCATATCTCATGGCGGCCGCTGAGTACGGAGTGCACGAGCTCCCGCGCCACACTCTGGAAGCATTGTATGCACTCCGACCATACTGGTCGCTGATTTCCGGAGAGGACATGAGTGACATTCTCGTCGGTCTCAATCCACAGACACATGGGTTGTCAGACGATGTTTTTCAACAAATCGCTGCCGACATTCTGCAATAACAAAGGAGTCAAAAAAATGCTTTTAACATTGAAGCAGTTCGCAGAGAAGCATCCGTGGCCTTCGGTCTCAGCTCTGAGGAACTGGTCTTATCGTTCGCAGAGAGACAAACGCCTTAAGCCACTTCAAAAGTGCTTCAAAAAAGTTGGCGCCAGAATTCTCATCGATGATGAGGAGTTCTTTAAGGCCGTGGCCGATCTCAACACTAAAGCGGAGGAACGATGATTCCAAAGGAAAAGAATGGAGGCGATGTGTTTGCGGCACATCGCCTTGAGTGTTGTACCACTCACTTAAACAGCCGTCATAAACATAGCACGACCCAGAAATATGGATCAAAGGGAGTATGCGTCGATTCTCCGGGCCGTTTTGCCCACTCCAAGATTGTCGGCGACATCGTTTGCGTTCGCCCAACAGAAACCGATCGTGCCATCGGCTCCATTAGGGATAGGACAAGTGGTCCTGAGCCATTTTTCACATCCGAAGATGATCGAATACGGTCCTTAGTCGAAGCGGCGAAGGCAAATCCGAACGAGTTTGAGCACGTGTATGTGCTGCTGAAATATTTGCTGTCATTGCTTGGATTCGATGAGGTTCAGATACCACTTCATGGCCTCGTATATGGCCTGAGTAGATAGTCCCACGAGCCCACGGAGCGCCAACTCTGTGGGCTACTTTAATCAACCACCGATAGCTAGGAGCTATACGTCGTGAATAATAGCATTCCGGTTCCGACATCGCAACATGATGTCGGCGCTACCTACGATCCTGGAATATTGTCTGCCCAAAGGGCCCAGGAAATAAATGACAGATACGTTGCGCGTCCTTTGCCATTGCAAAGAGAGGTGTTACCGCCTAGGCCATTTCCGTTTGACGCTCTGGGGCCAATTCTAGGCCCTGTGGCTAGGCGCATCCATGAAATAGTCAGAGCGCCAGAAGCAATTTGCGGACAAAGCGTTTTTGCCGCTGCGGCATTGATGGCCCAACCTTATGCCGACGTTTGTATTGATGGACGAATACATCCTCTTTCCCTGTTCATGGTCACTGCCGCGGAATCTGGAGATCGTAAAAGTGCCGTCGATAGCATCGTCCTCAAGCCAGTGCGAGATCATGAAAGAACTCTGGCTCAAAACTGCGTTCGAGAAAAGCAGGAGTACAGGGACAAGTTTGATGCCTGGAAGATGCATCGGGACATGATTCTGAGAAAAAAGCCGGAAACGATTGCAACCGAGCTTCGCAAGTTGCCTCAGGAGCCCGCGCGGCCATTGGAGCCATATCTCCTCCTGGAAGAGCCCAGCTACGAAGGTTTGGTCAAATTGTACGCCGTCGGCCAGCCGAGCATCGGTCTCTTCTCTGACGAAGGGGGGCGCATGTTCGGGGGATACGCGATGGGCAGGGAGAATATGCTAAAAACTGCCTGTGGCCTGTCGTCGTTGTGGGATGGCAAACCAATCACTCGGATCAGGGGTGGAGATGAAAATCTGCTTCTCTATGGACGGCGGTTTTCAAGTCATCTGATGATTCAGGAGGTGGTTTTGGCCAACGTCCTAAAAAACGATCTACTAGTTGGTCAGGGGCTTATTGCCAGGTGCCTTATTGTAGCTCCAGTATCAAATGCAGGCGAAAGGCCATACAACCCAGTAGATGTATCGCAGGATTCTACTCTCCAGGGTTTTTACGCTCATGCTACAGCGCTTCTCCAACAACCGCTGCCGTTGGCAGACAAAACCGTACGGAATGAATTGTCGCCAAGGAGAATTGGGTTAAGTGCTACTGCCAAGGAAGCCTGGGTTCGTTTTCACGATGAGATTGACTGTGCGCTAGGCTCAAATGGCCCGTATTATGGCATACGACGGTCAGCCAATAAGGCAGCCGAGCAGGCTCTTCGTATTGGTGGTGTGCTGACGATTGTCGAGAATTTCGAAGCAGCAGATATCTCCATTGACGCTATGGAGAGAGCAATTGAACTGGTTCGTTTCTACCTCGGTGAAGCTCTTCGAATTGCCGATATCAGTTGTGTTGATACTGACCTGGATTTGGCACAGGCCGTTCACGATTGGATGATGAAAAGAGCGTCTGCTGAAAACGGTGCACAAAAGACATTTTCTCTACAGGAAATCTACCAAAGAGCTGGCCCACGAGGCGTTCGCAACAAACAAATGGCCCAAAAGGTCATGGGCATTTTGGAAGAGCACAAGATGGTGGAACGGGCGGGCCATGAGAAATTGGAATGGCGGCTCAACGTCTCTTTAGAAAATCAACCACGGAGGCGCTAACGCGCTAATGGCGCTAACAATCCAGAAAATAGAGACAAAAATTTGTCCAGGTCCAGCGCTAAGACCGGGCTAAGCGAGTGCTAAAAAGAAATGCCCGGCATTGAGCAGTGCCGGTCCTGGATTTAGCGCTGCGTTAGCACGACGTTAGCAAGTCATTTGTAGAGTGTATTAGCGCGTTTAGCTCGTTTAGCGCATTGAGGATGAGATGATACTCGAATTAGCCATGACAATCGGTCTTCACCCGAAGAAAACGTCGTCGACACGCGGTGGGGAATTTCACTCCGCATGCCCGAGTTGTGGTGGCACTGACCGCTTTGCCATTTGGCCAAAAAGTGGTCGCTACTGGTGCCGACAGTGCAAAACGTCTGGTGATGCAATAAATTTTTGCCGGGAATTCATGGGCATGTCCTTTCATGAGGCCCAAGCCAGGGTTGGCAAAAAGAACGATCTTTACGTCGAGCGATCGGAATCGGTTGTCATAACTCCACCGAAATCCTGGGAGGACAAGGCCTGCGCGTTCGTTCAGGGCTGCCATCAGCGGCTTTTGATGGATCCCAGAACAATCGATCTGTTGAAGGAGCGAGGGTTGTCCGTAGAAACCGTTCAAACATACTTGGTCGGCTGGAACCCGGTCACTCAATATGTAAAACGCGAGGAGTGGGGATTGGAGAAAAAAGTTGAGCGCGGCGTAGAGAAAAAGTTTTGGATTCCATCGGGTATTGTCATCCCAACTTTTCATGAGCATGCCCTGCATAAAATCAAAATCAGGCGTCACGAATGGTGTGAAGGAGATGCGTTTGGCAAATACTACATTCTTCCTGGCAGTGTTGACGTAATGCCGATCTTTGGAGATCAATCCATGGACGTTGTCGTAGTTGTGGAGGCCGAATTGGACGCTATGCTGGTGGCCCAGGAAGCGGGAAGCATTAGCTGTTGTTTGGCCCTGGGTGGCGCGCAAAAGAGGCCTTCGGAAAGCATTCGCCAGTGGCTACTGCAGAAAAATGCCGTTCTCTTGGCGCTGGATTTTGACGAGGCGGGAAAGAAGGAATGCCCATACTGGCATTCGACATTTGCGAACGTGATACTCTGGCCCCCGCCAGTGGGCAAAAGTTCCGCCGAAGCGCACGAGTTAGGTGTTGATTTACGAGCATGGGTGTTAGCAGGAATTTGCCATCGGTGTTGACCAAACCTTCTGTCTGATTAAATGACTAGAAAATTTATGAATATTATACAATGACGGTATCGTGAAAAACAGGTGTGAATAATTCCTAAAAGGTTATGAAAAGTAATAGAAACGAGAGATTGACACCCCGACAGCTACAGGTTCTGCCTCACCTGCTTGCAAGTCCGTCATACGAAGAGGCAGCAAAGCGTGCTGGCATAAGTGTGAAGCAAATATTCATCTGGTTGAGAGATCCCAACTTTCAAAAAGAGCTCAGGAAGCATCAGGGCCTGATTTTTACTGGTTCAATCTCAACTTTGAAGGCCGCCACCGAGAAGGCGGTCCAAACGTTGGTCACTTGCCTTGCCGACCCAGATTCGCGAGTACGGCTCTCCGCAGCTGAAAAGATCCTCACCAATGCCTATAAGGGCATGGAGATGTGCGAGATTGAAGAGCGCCTGCAAGCGATCGAGAAAACAATTGAAAAGACAAAAAAGCAATGAAGCAAAACTACATGACACGCTTGAAATCGGCAGAGACAGCAAGTCTTGGCCTGAATCCCGACGAGGCTCTTGATCGTTGGGTTGAACAGCATTATCCGAATTCTCGGCCCTCATATCTCAGTCTTGCATGTCGGGCACCAAGCGGATTGGGAATGCTTTGCGTCAAACGAGGCTTTGATGAATTGGGGCTCGAATATCAAAAAGAGAGGAAGGCGGCGTCACATCACTGATCATATGTCTTGAAAATCAATCTCAGGCAGCGTGCCAAGGCATGACCGGCCGTGGCCCACAACTTTGATGCCACTCGCGCGGAGTAGTTACAGTGGCTGTAAGAAATCGCGAGGATGGCATTCCAATGCGTGGGCTAAAAGATAAATGTTCTCCAACGAAATGTTGCGCTCCCCTCGCTCCACGCTACCAACATATGTTCTATGCAGCCCACTACGAAACGCAAGCTCCTCCTGAGATATGCCGAGAGCCGTTCTTCTTGATCGCATACGAGCTCCGAATGCTGACCGAATGTCCGCTCTTTGCTGTTTCGTAAACACAATTTCCATGCCGCCTCATTTAATAAAAAATGTAAGAGAGATGGATTAGTTCGTCGACAGACTTAAAGTAGACAGACTTTAAGTAGCGTTTTTATCAATTCAATCGTTAATATCCTATTCACCGTTTTGCTGAGCGCGTTGTCTCGAAGGCGTAGGAGTTGCTTTGCCAGCAACGTATTCTTCGTGGGCTGAGCGAAATTGGCCTAACGGACAGCGAACTGATGTGAAAAGATCCTCAGTACGCTCATGGTGTTTTGTGAATTTCGAAAAAGAGAGATCTCACATGGAGCTGCCAAAGTATTTTAAATGGGCGTTGAGCCCGCTGATATTGCTCATCTTCCCGATCGGATTTTGCATCTATATGGCTTGGGGGGAATATAAGGTTAATAACGTGCTAGTTGAAAAAGCTTTTAGTGGTAATCTTTATGCTGTTCAAATTCTTACGAAATACAAAAAACCTTCGGAGCTAGATAAAAGGGTTGTTTACAGCGCGTTGGATGGTAATGAATACGCACTGGAAATACTTCAGATAAGCAAGGAACGGCCTGCAGAGAACCCGTGACTACACAGATTATATTTTCGTAATTCAGATGCAATTAGAGCTAATTTAGTCTTAAGTTAATAGGTATGAATGGTTGTAAGAATGAAAACTTTTAATGTTTTGTTGCCCGCTGTTGTCGGCCTGTTTTGTGTTGGATGTGCGTCACAAAAGATTGTTGAGCCTGAAATGACACAGCTTCAAGTAAGAGAGATAGAGACACGCGAATTTGATACGAAGGATTCAAGGCTTGTCATGAAGTCAATGATGAACGTTCTTCAAGACGAAGGATTCGTTCTCAAAAATGTTGTTCCTGATGTAGGGCTGATAAGCGCAGAAAAGAGCCTAGACATTGAGGACAAGGGGAAGGCTTTTGTTGCCACAATGTTCGCAGGGGCTGCTGCTCGTTGGGGGAAGCAGCAATCGCTTGAAGCTTCAGCGAATATTTCAGAGTTCGGAGACAAGGTGCGCGTCCGAGTCACTTTTCAAACCAAGAAAATCGACAACATGGGGTGTCCTATGTCTGTGGAAAAGCTGACAAACCCCAAACTCTACCAGGAATTCTTTGATAAAGTCGCGAAGGGAATATTTATTCAAAAAGAAAATATTTAAATAGGTTTCGATGCCTTATGAATATCAATAGTTTTATCCTGCCTTCCTTGCTTATTTTACTATTAACCTCGTGTAACGCCAAACAGTTTTATGACGAAACCTATGCAGACAGCAAGCAAATGACTCTTGGTGTGGCGCAGAAGGAACTTCACAAGGGAATGACGCAAGACGAGGTCGCTGTCGCTCTTGGCTCCCCGAACATTGTGTCTCAGGACAAGGACAACAAAGAAACCTGGATATACGACAAAATTTCAACGCAAGTGAGGACGTCAGGGAGCAAGGGCTTGATTCTCTACTTTCAGACCGGCGCTGATTATGTAAAACGCGCCGACTCTTCCCAGCAAACCCTGACCATAATTATAAAATTTGATCCGGACAAGAAGGTAGAAAGCATGTCATATCATTCCTCCAGGTTTTAGATGCCCGCTGAACGATTCCAAGAACCAGCGCATATATGATTCAAAGGTCTATTTCTGTCTGTTTTTTTTGATCATACATATGGGGATATTGCTTTGCATGAATAAGAAAGGAATTTATCTGAGCGACTATCCGGATGCGCTAAAATTATGGGATTCCCAGAAGAACGGAGATCTGGATCCATCGACAATTTCATATCGCTCACATCAAGAGGTCTGGTGGAAGTGCTTCAAAGGAACAGATCACGAATGGCAAGCATCTGTTGCTCGCATCACTCAGAGGCTTGACAAAGGCGGTAAGCCTTGTCCCATCTGCAGTGGCTATCTGGTAGTCCCGTCAAATTGTCTTGGCACTACCCACCCTGAAATCGCTAAATCCTGGCATCCTACTAAAAACGGGGAGTTGACGCCATTTTTGGTAACAGCCGGTTCGAATCAAAAGGTGTGGTGGAAATGCTCAAAAGGCGAGGATCACGAATGGGAAGCAACAGTAAACAATAGAGTTGACCAAGGATGTCCATGTTGTTCCGGGCGCAAAGTCTGCAAGGCAAACAGCCTTGAGACTCTTTATCCCGAAATAGCCAAGGAATTCCACACGACCAAAAACGGTATGTTAACTCCAGCGAATGTCGTTGCCGCTTCTAATAAAAAAGCGTGGTGGGTATGTTCGAAAGCGCATGAATATGAAGCAAGGATCGCTCACAGAACCCTATCTGGAAGTGGTTGCCCATACTGTTCTGGACACAAACTTGCCTATGATAATTCTCTCGAATTTAAGCGACCTGATCTTGCCAAAGAATTTCATACGACAAAAAATGGAAAATTAACACCATCTGAAATTCACGTTTCATCAGGGCAAGCAGTATGGTGGCAATGTGCGAATGATCCCGACCATGTCTGGCGATCAACTGTTGATAACCGGAGAAAGGGCAATGGATGTCCTCTGTGTAATCTTGGATGGACATGGGAACGCATTCGATTGTTCGTAAAGTCAATATTGCCTCTTATTGCTCGATTAAATGAGGCAGAACTATATCTACTTTGTCTTAAAAGTGGGGCCCTTAATGCGAGCAGATGCGCAAGCGGTAGGCCGTTTATAAAAGCGCTTTCAACAGGAAAATTTCCAAAGGATGAATTAGAAAAATTTGCAAACAACGAGCCGTCTCTTGTGGATTCGTTTATAAAGGATTCGGCTCAAGAAACGCATGAACCTGAAACAGAGGAAAAGATCTCAGATAAAAAGATTTGCCCCGACGATTTAAATGAACTTGTAGATATACACAATGAGCATGAAGGGGAATTGCCCACACTTCAAGCGAAAGACGTTTTGGTAAGTCTAGACAATCCAATATTCGCTAGTTTTGAAAGAGACGATGTCGAATTTTTTATAAAATCAGCCGTATCAAAAATTTGGCAACACGTGTTCGTAGATGAATCGACCGCTATACATCAGATTCAAGGCTATGATGAGAAAGATGGGTTATACTCTTCAGAGGTGAAAAAACTATTTTTGCTCGAATACAATTCAGCAAAATGCCTTAAAATACCTGAGGGGTATAATTTTTCAAGCGCTGGACTTATTCTTCAGCCAAACATAATGCAACTATACACTGCCTCAATACTACAAAGTCGAAAAAGGATTGGAAATTGGTCAGGAACAGGGGCCGGAAAAACTCTTGCGGCAGTTCTGGCAAGCAGGGTTATAGAAGCCAAAACTGTGTTGATTTTTTGTCCTAACAATGTAGTAGCTGGATGGAAGGAAAAGATCGAAGAGATCTATCCCGATAGTATCGTTGAAACAAAGCGAGTAGAGCAGACTGGCC
>CAYPCN010000022.1:0-4678 GCA_964409235.1 uncultured bacterium | reverse complement strand
AGAAGAAAATTTAGGTCATAATAAAGAAGATATTATCAATTATATAATTAATTATATAATTGATAAACTTGATAATTATCCATTTATAATTTTAAATGAAAAAGAACAAAAAAGTTGAAAATATAAAATTGTATTTGATAATAAACTATGAAATTGTGCAGCGATTGCGCGGAATAACTAAACTCAACCAATTTTTAGACAATTGTTTAATCGACTTCATAATAATTGATGAAATTCATTATTCCAAACAAAGGCACAAAGGGATTTCGTCAATTCGAAGGCGAGCAATAGGGTCGATCTTGTATAAAGCGACGTCCTCGAATGACAAATTGTGTGTGCTGGGAATGTCGGCAACACCCGTGATCAACAATCTTTTTGAGGGAAAAACTCTACTGGAGCTTGTCTCGGGAACTGAATATAAAAATCTTGGCACGGCACCTACCGTTTCTAACTGTATTTTGATGTATCAAAAATTTATATCTCACGGGATCAGAATGAAGCCAAAATATAGTTGTGCGTTAGACGTTATTGTTGAGAACATTGACTGTTCGGAATTAGTGCCCGAAGTAAAGAGATTGGGCGCGAACCCGCCTGTTGACGATCTAGATGGGATATTGATAAAAGCTAAAATCCCATATATTCTGAAACAGATTCATTCAAAAACAATAGTTTATAGCCATTTTTGGAACAAAAATGGCGCATTGGATCTTTTGCAAACTTCTTTGCAGAACGCTGGCTGGAAGGTGGTGGTTTTTACGGGGGAATCAAAAGAAGGTCTTCATGAGTTTATTGCAGGAGATGCCGATGTCCTGATTGCATCGAGTTGTATTGGGACTGGGATAGACAAGCTCCAGCTGGTGTGTTCTCGCATGATTATCGCTTCATTGCCCTGGACGCATGCCGAGTTTGAGCAGCTAAAAGGAAGAGTTTATAGACAAGGACAGAAAAACGCGCGCGTCCAAATTTTTATTCCTCTTACGTTTTCGATAATTGAGGGTCGGAGATGGTCTTGGTGTGAGGCTCGTTGGCAACGGATAAAATTCAAAAAATCAATAGCAGATGCGGCAGTTGACGGTGTTGTGCCCGAAGGACATCTTCAATCGCCTGCACAAGCCGTAGAGTCTGTAATGAAGTTACTAAGCGATACCATCAGTTGATAGATTTCTTCGTTGCTGTGGCTCGATTCTATCCCGGTGAGCCCCGTTCATAAATGCCCATCTTGGCACATTTTTGGCACACCGCCACCCTATTGCTGACAGCACACCACATCAAATGCTAATTCAAAACCAAGACTCCAACCCAGCTACCATATTCTCGCGGACAGCGAGAGATATTGTTGTCAAAAGCTGTGTTCGGAAATCATGAGCGCATTACGCAATGAGATGAGAGGGTAGATGTTATTGAGCGATAAACGGTTCGCGATTTCCTGTCAGAAATGGATACGTTGGTCATCCCTTCCTATGTAAGTTCGCTTCCTGAAATCCTTCATTGAGCATCCTTTCAAACGTTTTCTTTGATCGCGTCTGATTGTATCGCCCTGAAATATTGGTGTTCATATGCAATATCTCGAAGAGTCCTTCCATCGAAAGACCTTGGTAGCGCAAGCCCAATACGCCTAGGCATTTGATTGCCAGTATATCAGCTGTGCAAAACAAAAATTCATCTTTTTTCTTCGCGTTATACAAATATGCGATAACTTCCCGCTCGCCTTCATCGATCGATTGCAGGAAAAATTCGTTCAGGATGGAGTCAAGGCTGGAAAATTCGTCAATAGTAACGAGAATTTCCTCAATTGTTTTAGTTTCGATATTTTGGCGCAGATCAATTTGTCTTTTTTGACCTTGCTCGTCTTTATAAAACCGCGTCTCCTTCACGATGATCGGCGTAACCGCCGCCTGACAAGAGTGAACAACCTGCTTCCATAGCGAGTATTTATGCAAATCGATGATCGAGTTCGCATCAAACAGAATTTTCTTTTTTTGGTTAGACTGCATTTACTTCAACAAAGCCATATTCATTGAAACTATCAGACAAGTCGCAGAGGTCAACGTTGAGAAGTTTTGCCGCTTTCGCTCTTGAAATCTTTCCATGTTCATACGCAAGATACACAAGTCGGACATATTTGCTGCGCAAAAAACGCGCAATTGGTTGAGTAGGAATCTTTAAAACAAGTGTGCGTTGCAAATGTCCTTTTATCTCTTCGAGTTGTGTCTTTGTAATCAATGCGGCATTGAGCATTCTATAAATCATTGCTTCATTAGAAACATGAAACTGCTCAGCTAAAGCAATAACATCGGGCGCGCCAATCATTCTGTCGCCACATGCTCTTGCAGTCTCAATTTGCAATTTTTCCAGGGGAATAAGCAATCCAGCAGCAAAAGCATTCGCTAGTTGTTCGTTTTTCTTGTGATACCGTTGATTCCCCTCAACAAGTTCCAGCATCTCTTGGTCCCACGTAATCAGATGAAACAGCTCATGGGCAATGCTAAAATATTGTCTGGAGTCTTGATCACGACCATTGATTAAAATAAAACATCCATTGTCCGATCGTGAGCAGGCTGCAGAGGGCTCCATATCATGGACACTAACTATAAATTTGACTCCATAGCTGTCCTCCAATGTTCCAACAAGTTGTGCAGCTGGAAAATCACCGAGAGACATACTTCCCCGCATGCCTTCTGCAAATCGATACGCATGCTCTAGAGTAAATTTATGAAAATCTATTTTAGTTTTTTTAAGATCTCTAAAAACGACCGAGGGCAGCCCTTGCGAGCTGGAGACAATCTGTTCTATCCAAACATAATTGTCGCATTCATGAACAAACTGCGCCTGCAGCAACTTTTCATCATGGGTTGGTTTTTGCCTCCAAAGCACATACGGCGGCTGTCGGATCTCCTGATCTCCGAGCAATACCTTGAGGTCGATATGCAGAAACTTTGCGATTTCGTAGAGTTCCCATGCCTTGATTTCGCGATTCCCTTGCTCCACCTCGCTGACAATTTGATGATGGTTCCAGCCAAGCGCCTTAGCAAGCCTCTCTTGCGATACCTTTTTGCGCTCTCTTTCGAATTTTATTTTTTGGCCTATTTCAGCTCTCATCACACAACCTATATTTGCAAGGTATTCTTGCCTACCTTCTTGAGACTAGCAAATCCAAGAGAATGTTGCAACGAAATCTTGCAGACAATGCTGTTTAGCTACAGTAGAATGATATTGAAAGATGGTGAGGAAGACGGGGTATTCGGTGGTGGCGTGAATAGTGAATGGAGCAAGGAGAAGGCCTCAGTAGTGATGGGGGCGCTCCTGGCATTCGGGCATTTGAGCAGAAGTGCGACCTGAAATTCTCAATCTGGGGACGCCGACGTTGGCTTGATCTCTCTTTGATAAATTCCTCTGTCTGGTCCCAGCTTTTTCTCTTTTGCTAAATCATGCCCACCCTATATCTTCGACAACATCGAGAGGAAAAATTTCCGTAATTTTTCCGTAATGCGTGATGAGCGCCGAGAGGAAATGTGATGACAGGGGAGTTGGCTAGTTTAATGAAGCAATTAATGCCAATGAGTTTGTTTGATTCTGTTTTGTTTTCAGCGTTTATAAATCTGAAAACTGTAAATCCCTCGTCTTACGACTTCGTTGGTTCGAGTCCAACTGCCCCCATCCACTTGGACATTCCCTTGGCCTTCATGATCATCGAAAATGGTTCACGGAACGTGTGGGCCAGTTTTTCGCCATCTAATTGCAAGTTCTGAAGCACGAAATTGAGAAGTTGCCGTTTTTCCTCTACTTCAGAGCTCTCAAAAATCTCCCGAGCTCTACTTGCCAACCGCATCACCGTATTGGCCGTGATGTAGAACTGCTCGTCAGCGCGCACATGGCGCTCCATCTGCGATACTATCTCTTGCTGACGTGCCTTCTCTTCCTGAAACTTCTTCTGATACATGACGTCCTCTATCATGCCATCCAACCTGTCGTCAATACATCTTGCTAAGGCGACCCTGGATCTTATCAAGTTCCTTTTGCAGGCGACTACGCTCTTCCTGGAAGAACTGCTGCTCAGATGTGTGCACCTGCTTTAGGTAGTCCGTGATCGTCTGAATAAGGTCTTCTGGGAGGGCTATATTGTCAAAGTACTGTACGAGCTGGTTGAGTAGGAGCTCTTCCCTCAAATACGTACGGGAGCAGCTTCCCTTAGCGTTGGTACAGCTGTAGTAGACATATTTGCCTTTTTTGATTTCGGGAGAAACGAGACAGCCGCAATGGGCACAGGTGATCAATCCTCGAAGAATAAACGGTCGCGCCAGAAAACGAAATGGCTTCTTCTTGTATCCTG
This sequence comes from uncultured bacterium, assembly GCA_964409235.1. GTDB lineage: Bacteria > Chlamydiota > Chlamydiia > Chlamydiales > FEN-1388 > CAINFV01. The sequence continues at coordinate 348 of CAYPCN010000022.1, read as the reverse complement.
AAAGAATAGCTTGGACCTGCTGAAGGATATCAGCTTCTCATAGCGGTGGGGGAATACGCCTTGTTTTGTACTCATTTCTCTGGCGTAGAAAGGGTTTTTCAGCATGTGACTTCACAAGCGGTCTGCCATTACTGGTCGTCAAACCTCGGCCCTTCATGAAGGCCGTAAGGCTTTGAAGCGAGTAATTCCCGGTAGCGTATTGAGAAAACATCTCTTGGACGAGAGACTTAGTTGCAGGATCTGGGATGATGGTTTTCTCGCCTTGTTCATCAAATTGACGGCAAGGGACCCCGGTCCTTGAGGACCTGGAGGCATTGCCGCTCCCTAGTATTGTGAGTAAAAACGGTT
>CAYPCN010000021.1:0-22601 GCA_964409235.1 uncultured bacterium | reverse complement strand
GAGAACTCCTTGCTCTCTGGTAACCAGAAGCTTTACACTGATCGTTCGTTTCATAGTGACGGAATTTTGACAGAAACCGTTTTTAGTCACAATACTAGGGAGCGGCAATTCCTCCAGGTCCTCAAGGACTGGGGTCCCTTGCCGTCAATTTGATGAAATCATGTCGATGGGCGTTGGTACATCTGCTCTGTTGTCCCCTTCTCCTGTGGAATAGCACCGCTCATAGCATGAATGACAGTGGTGAACGCGAAGCTATACACCGCCAAGCCCTTCGGGCCCGAATTCACCCTTCATCACTCCGCGAGCTTCTCCTCTTCTCCTCGGTATATCCCGATACCGCTGAAGGGAAATCTGCTCTACAGCAAGCGTGGAAGATTTTGGCAGGTCAGGTATCTGACACGCCACCTCCTCTTCCTCCAGATTTTGGGCTGACGGCGACCACGCTGGTCCATGTCATCGAACCAGGGACGCTCCAAGCCGACGCCATGCCAGCTCTCCCAAAAGAAACCATCGCACTTGTCGAATCTATTGGAGCGTCTCTGCCTCACAGAAAGCTCAAGGGCCATTCCGCACAAACCCTCCAAGAGATTCAAACCCTTCCCCCATGTGAGATCGACTTGGCGAGAGCGCTCATCCTTCTTGACGCCGAGCACCCTGGAAGTCTTACGACCATCGAAGCGGCGCTGGACGTTCTTGCCTTAGAGATCCTCGCCCGCGTTGGCAAAGAGGCCGATGATGCAAGCAAAATTGCGGCTCTTACCCACCTCCTCTTCCATGAACTTGGCATCCGCTTCCCTCCTCAATCGGAAGCTGCGGAGAAAACAGAACAGTTTTCAAACCTCTCGTCCGTTCTTTTTTCTCGCCGAGGAGTCTGTCTTGGCGCCAGCGTTCTCTACCTTGCCCTCGCCCAAAGAATCGGCGTGCCACTCTCCGTCTATACTCCTCCAGGCCACATTTTCGTAGCTCATAAGACGGGAAACCACATTCGCGTCATAGAAACGACGGCTCGAGGGGTCGATATCCCTATCGCAGAGTACCTAGGTCTTTCATTGAAAGCGCTTCCTGAGCGAACCATAAAAGAGGTCATCGGCATGGTGCTCTTCAACAGAACATCGCCGCTCGTACAAGCACAGCAATGGGGTGCCGCTCAGCAATCGTACAAAAAAGCGCTTCTGTTTGACTCAGGCGATGAAGTATACCAGATGCTCAGCCTGTGCGAGCTGCTCAACGGCCATGAGACACCGTCGCAACACATTGCCCTCCAGACTCTCGACGCTCTTCCCTCCTATCGCCTCGAACCCGACTTTATGCTGCTCGACCTCGCGCAAGGGGCTCTTTCGAAAGAAGGGGCGGCCGCCATTCTACAACACTCAGAGGCAGAAGGCGAAGAACTGCCCAAGGCTATTCGCGCCCTACAAGACGTCCAAAACACGTGCAAGAGGAGCCTTGTCCTCCCTCTTCATCTTGCCCATGCATGGATTGCGTACGGAAAGCCAAAAGAAGCTCTTCCTATTCTCGAAGGACTATGCCATCGTGCTGATGCCCCTTGTAGCATTCACGCTCTGCTCGCCTCCCTGTACCTTGAACGGATGAACATCCCTCTCGCATGGAAGGAAGCTGCTACGGCCGTCAAAAAAGCCCAGAGCAAACAGTTCCTTCCTCGGCCGCTGTATCATCTCATCGTCAAACTTCAACACACCTCCCCCCGTTGTGCCGATATTCCTGATTTGCTAGCCTACCGCACGATACAATAGAGCCATTTGCGATAAGGCTTCTAAAGGCACATCGTACATGGCTCACTAGGAAGGTGGTTTCCCATGGGCATGCGATCAATCTGTCATCTTTTCGCCGCAATCCTCATGCTATCCTTTGCGTGTGCTGAAGAGCTCTCAATCGACGCCATCATGAACAGCAGCGAGCAAGAGGCTATCGGCATCAACCGGCTGACGCCTGCTGAGCGCGAGGCATTCGAACAATGGGTGGCAACATGGACGCGTCGGGTGATTCAGCAGGCACCCGCCTACCATCCTTCGATGTCACTTTCTCAATGGGTGTCGGAGTGGCCGGCATACCTGCAACCAAAACCTGTGTCAAAAGAAGAAGCGGCCAAACAGCGGCAAGAAGCAAATCAAGTTATCTTTCGCAATCTTGCTGGAGCAACCTTAGAGCTGAGGGATGGTTCTCTTTGGAATGTCACGTTCATCGACCAACCACTCGCTCGATTTTGGGCGCGTGACCAGCGCATTACCATTACGACCAACCCTCGAGATCTTGTCCGCCCTTTCATCCTTTTCAATGAAGATCGCCGCGAACAGGTAGGAGGAACCCGTGCCCGATCGCCAAGTCCTAGCGGCCAACGCCCTAACGATCCTCCTGCCTATTTTCAAGGCACAAACACCATTGCCTCTATCACCCCAGATGGCATTACGATCAGACTCACCTCTGGCGAGGTCTGGATTGTCGCGCCTACAGGCCAACAAGTCGTTCAAGCAACATGGAGGGCCAGGGATAGAATTCGCGTTGAACGAAGTGCAGATGCGATCTATCGGCATCGGCTGGTCAACGTCGACAGTGGAGATTCTGTGTTAGCCAATCCCCCATCTAGAAGCATCTCTCAAGGCTTTGCCGAACCTCGAAGTTGAACAGTATTTTTGCAAAAAACAGAGAAATGAACTATAAAACTATTCGAATGCGTACGAGAATCATCCCGGATTTCCGGGAACTGATAGTAGGCCTGGAATGGTACACAACGAGTACGTGTTCACGCCCCTATTTCCGCATTGGTAGGAGAGACGGTCACGATGGGCGGCCATAGGGCCAGCTAATTCGGAGTGGAGGGACGCGCACATGTACAACAACGAGGCTCCAATGAAAAAACTTACACCTATTGTTGCTCTCTGTATGTCTCTTCTCTTGTCATCAACATACATGGCTGGAGAGGAGTCTGTCCACGCCTCCTCCAAAGAAATAAAAGCGGAGACGGCGGCTAGTGTTAGAGAACCGTTTTCTCGAATGAGCCCTACGGAACTGACAAGCACGGGCATCCAAAAGCTCTCTTTGAATGAGCAAGAGGCGCTTGTAGCATGGTGGGGGCAGCACAAAAACAGCTCTCATCAGCATACTATTTCGAAGGAAGTCTCCATTTCTTCTATTGGCGCCGACACAAAATCCATGATTGTAAGCGACGGATCAAAAATCTCCTTCAACAAATCCATGTGGAAGAAAGTGGTGCGGTGGGCCGTTGGAGACAAAATCGGCTTTGGGGATTCGGGGAAACGTGGCTCAGTCACCATCTACCACATGGCAAGTGGACAAAAAGTGAAGGCAAAAAGAGAACAGGCTCCAAAGCAAAGCTCTTCTCCAGATCAGAAAAAGTAACAAGTCCCTTCTCTCCGAGGCGAACCCACCCGGTGGATTCGCCTCTCCCCTTCCCCGTCCGATTGCGGATAATTCTCTCGAACGTTATTGATGATGTGAATATTTCTTGGAGCATTGTGGTATGCCTCAACAGTTCACAGAAGCCATCTCCGAAGCAATTCAAGCCTCTTTTCGCCTAGCGGAAGAGATGCACCATGCAGAGGTGTATGACACCCACCTCTTATCAGCGCTCTTAACCGATAAAACAGGGTATTTTCGAGCCATCATCTCGGACCTCAAAGCATCGGCGGAGGAATTGCAGTCTGCCGTACAAAAGCACCTGCAAGCACTTCCCACGCTCGAGCATCCTCCATCTGGACGACCAAATATCAATCGATCCTTTGAGCAGCGGCTCAGAGAAGCTGAAGAGATTGCGAAACAATGGAAAGACTCCCATGTCAGTTCCGATCACCTCTTCCTTGCCTTCTTTCGCAATGCGCAAGAGCCTTTCGCTAGCTGGAAAAAGCGGTTCCATATCCAAGAGCAACAGGTCGAATCCTGTATTAAAAACCTTCGAGCAGGACGTTCTATGGACTCAGAAACAGCAGAAAGCGGCCTCCAAGCTCTTGAAAAGTACTGCAAGAATCTGACACAGCTAGCACGGCATGGCAAGCTCGACCCCGTGATCGGGCGCGACGAAGAGATCCGGAGGACGATCCAAGTTCTCAGTCGTCGCACGAAAAACAATCCCATGCTCATCGGCGATCCCGGGGTAGGCAAAACGGCCATCGCCGAGGGGCTCGCACAGAGAATTGTCCAAGAGGATGTCCCCGACTCCTTGAAACACAAGGAATTGTTTGCTCTCGATATGGGCAGTCTTGTCGCCGGCACAAAGTTTCGAGGGGAATTTGAAGAACGGCTCAAGGGGATTTTGCGAGAGATCGAGCACAACGAAGGCAAGACGCTGCTCTTTATCGACGAGGTCCACACGCTTGTCGGCGCAGGAGCAGCCGAAGGCGCTATAGACGCCGCCAACCTCCTGAAACCTGCGCTCGCCCGCGGTACCCTGCACTGCATCGGAGCAACAACGCTCAGCGAATACCAAAAGCACATCGAAAAAGATGCGGCTCTCGAGCGCCGCTTCCAACCCATTATGATCCAAGAACCAACGGTCGAAGAGGCCATTGCCATTCTGAGAGGGCTGAAAGAGCGCTATGAAATCTTCCACAGCGTCCATATCACGGAAGGAGCGATTCATGCCGCTGTCTTGCTCTCGTCTCGATACATCACTGATCGCTTTCTGCCCGATAAGGCTATCGATCTTATCGACGAAGCGGCAAGCCTCATTCGCATGCAAATCGGCTCGCGCCCTCTGCCCATCGACACTAAAGAGCGCGAGCTCGCCTCCCTCATTGTCGAGAGAGAGGCGCTGCGCCAAGATATCGGCACTGAACCTCGGCCTGAACTACAAAAACTCGACAGCCGCATAGCCTCTATCAAAGAGGAGATTTCTACTTTAAAACAGCAGTGGGAAGAAGAAAAGAGGTGTATCCAATCCATCAAAGAAAAGAAAGATCAGCTGGAAACGCTGCGATTTCAGGAGGAAGAATACGAGCGGCGAGCAGACTACGAGAAGGTCGCTGAAATTCGCTACAGCACTATCCCTGCAGTAGAAAACGAGCTGTCAACAGTAGAGCGCTCTCTCAAAGACCGTCCCCACCGTTTGCTCCAAGAGGAGGTCGATGAAAACCTCATCGCCCATGTCGTTTCAAAATGGACTGGGATCCCGGTTTCAAAAATGCTTTCCTCGGAAGCGCAAAAGCTTCTTCATCTCGAAAAAGCGCTTGAAGAGCGCGTCGTAGGGCAAGAGTTCGCGGTCACAGCTGTCGCAGAAGCCATTCGTCGTTCGCGAGCTGGCCTTGCCGATCCTCTGCGTCCTTCAGGTGTCTTTCTCTTCATCGGACCCACAGGCGTTGGTAAGACAGAACTCGCCAAGGCGCTGGCTGAGCAGTTGTTCAACCAAGAAGAGGCGATCATCCGTCTTGACATGTCAGAATACATGGAAAAGCATTCCGTCTCAAAATTGATTGGCTCGCCGCCAGGATATGTCGGCTACGAAGAAGGAGGACAGCTCACAGAGGCTCTTCGACGGCGTCCGTACTCTATTGTCCTTCTCGACGAGATTGAAAAGGCCCATCCCGATGTCTTTAACATCCTATTGCAGATCTTTGACGATGGTCGCTTGACAGACAGCAAGGGCCGAGTGGTCAACTGCAAGAATGCGCTGTTCATCATGACGTCAAATCTCGGCTCAGAGATTCTCCTCGAACGACTGGAAAAAGGAAATCATACCCTTTCAAAAGAGACTGTGCTTGCGCTTCTTGACCCTGTGATGAAGAGCCATTTCCGTCCTGAATTTCTCAATCGCCTTGATGATATTTTGCCGTTTTTGCCGCTCAAACCTGAGGATATGGGAAAAATCGTTCTCATCCAACTGCGTCGTCTCATCCACCGATTAGCTGAGAAGGAGATTGTATTAGAATGGGACAACGATGTAATTACGTACCTTGCTCAAGAGGGCTATGACCCTCTCTTTGGTGCCCGTCCCTTAAAGAGGCTCATCCAACAATTGGTCATTAATCCCCTTTCTTCTGCTATTCTCTCAGGAAAAGTTCACGCACAACAAAAAGTAAAACTAAATATGGGCCAGGAAGGTACTATTGAATTTTCAGCAGAGGATTTATAACAAATGGCAAAGCTCGACTATTCCAAAGCAGAGCGCGAGATGCATGAGGCACTTCAACGAATGCGCGTGAAGAACTTAGCTGAAGGGAAAACAGTGACATCTCGGCGAGCAATGGAGTATTTTGGCCTTCAAGAAGAAGAACCGCGTCCCACGCCAGAGGAACCCGTAGCGCGACTATTGCGAGAAGAGGCTCATGTTGAAGAAGAGCAAGCACAAAAAGGCAGCGAAGATGAGGAGGCTCCCCCTCCTCCCGCCACAGCCCCTGAGCAGTTTGACATAGAAGCGCCCTTGCCTTTCAGTGAGGATGGCGAGCTTTCTTCTGGTGAAGAAGAGCCCGAATTTGAGGTCATTCGCCGCCCTCCTGTGTATGATGTGCTACGAAAAGCTCGAGCACAGAGCGGCCGCCCGCCAAAATCGATCGCCTCGCCGCCTCCAGAAGTCCCTCCGTCGGACACGTTTTTCGAACCCGCGTCGCAGCTGTACATCCTTCGCCAGCATATTTTTTGGCTTAAACGCAAACATGTTGAGGAGCGGTATGAGATCTTGGGGACGACGCGCGAAGAGGTGATGGACTTTCGCCGAGCGAAGCGCCTCACCGATGCTCAACTCGCCCGCATTAAAGAGCTGAATGCTCGCGCTGAAGAAGTGAAAGCTGCCATCCTCGCTGAAGAGGGTGTCGAATCCGAGGAAAAACGCATAGAGCGCGAAAAGCAAAAGCATAAGACAAAACGGTTCAACGTCAAAGAAACTTGGCTACAGCTGTAGGGCTACCATGGTGAAACGAACATACATCGCAACGGTTGTCCTCTTGTTAGGAGTTCTCCTCCTCGCTGCCAATGCATGGCGCGACACCCATCTTCCTCCTCCCCTCCTCGATAGAGAGCTCTTGTTTGGCGATCCTTTGTATGCTGCTCCCAAGATCTCTCCTTCTGGCTCGCACATCGCCTTTTTACAACCGTACCGCAATACTCTCACGATTTGGGTAAAGAAATCCGAAGAGCCGCTGAGCGCAGCACATCCCGTCATCGCTACAACGCGACCGATCCAAGAGTACGTATGGACTCGCGATGGAAAATACCTGCTCTTTATGAGAGACCAAGGTGGGAACGAAAATTTCCACCTCTTTGCTGTCGACCCGTTCTGCAACGCGTCGCAACAAGAGCGAGACCTTACTCCCTATGACAATGTGCGGGTCGAACTGCTCAGCCTTCCTAAAGACGCTCCCCATATTGCGTACGTTGGGTTGAACGACAGAGATGAACGGTACCATGACGTGTATCAAATAGATCTGGCAACAGGACAAAGAACGTTGATCTACAAGAATGACCAGGCCGTCTCCGACTGGATCTTCGACCGATCTGGCGCGCTGCGACTCGCTGTCGCCGCTGCACCTGATGGCAGCACACATATTCTCAAGGTAGAGCCCGAGGGGATGCGGCCGCTATGGACCTGTTCAAAAGAAGAGGGCGTCCAACCCTTTGCTTTTCATGCTGATGGAAAACGTCTGTACATGGCCTCTAACAAAGGACGAGACGTCGATCTTTCTCGTCTCGTCCTCCTCAACACCGAGACGGGAAGCGAAGAACTCGTACATTCCGATCCTGAAGAGCAAGTGGATGTTGAGAGCGTCCTCTTTTCTCCAGTAACAGATGAGCTCATCGCTGTTGTGTATGTAGGCGATCGCCAGCGGATGTATTGGACGAATCCAGAGTGGGAGCGAGATTTTCGCGCGCTCACTTCCTCGCTGCCCGATGGTGAGGCGGCAATGCTCTCTTCGACCAGCGATGGCTCTGTGTGGGTGGTGAGCATCCGAAGCGATGTTACCCCTGAAACGACCTACCTCTACAATCGAAGCACTCATGAAGTGTCGTTCCTCTACAAAGCTCGGCCCAGCCTCCCATCAGAGTTCCTTGCTCCTATGAAGCCGATTGTATACACAGCGCGTGATGGTCTCTCCATCCACGGCTATCTCACCATTCCAAAAGGAGCAGTGGCACACAACCTTCCCCTCATCGTCTATCCTCATGGGGGTCCGTGGGCGCGCGATGTCTGGGGGTACGACCGCACAGTACAGCTGCTTGCTAATCGAGGCTACGCTGTCCTCCAAATCAACTTCCGTGGGTCGACTGGATATGGGAAAAGATTCCTGAATGCCGGCGACAAACAATGGGGAGATGACATGCAAAACGACATCACCGATGGTGTTTTGTACTGCATCAAAACAGGTATTGCCGATCCTAAGCGTGTGGCGATCTTTGGCGGATCGTACGGCGGGTATGCTACTCTGGCAGGCCTTGCCTTCACACCGACCCTCTATGCTGCTGGCATCTCATACGTTGGCCCATCGAATTTACTAACGCTCTTACACAGCTTCCCGCCCTATTGGGAGGCTGGCCGAAGCTACATGAATGAACGGATAGGCGACGCCGACAATCCAGAAGACATCATCCGCCTCAAGCGGCAGTCCCCGCTTTTTTCTGCCCATCAGATCACCGCTCCTGTCCTCGTTGTTCAAGGCGCCAATGATCCGCGGGTGAACAAGGCGGAATCTGAGCAGATTGTCAGCGCTCTACGCTCGCTCGGGCGCGAGGTAGAGTATATCTGCGCCCCGGATGAAGGACATGGCTTCGCCAACGTCGAAAATAGAATGGCCTTTGCCGTTGCCATGGAAGCATTCCTCGCCAAGCATCTTGGAGGGCAATGTCAACAAGAGGTGCCCGATGTCATTGCCAACCGCCTGCGAGAGATTTCCGTCGGCGTTCACTAAGAAGCTTCAGCAGTTCTGCCTCGATGCTGCATGGCCGAGAATCGCTGAAGAAGCATTATGAGCCATTTGCGGTTCTGACATATGTGTGAAAAGGTTTTGGGCAGGCCCGACCCTATCCTCCGAAAGGCGCATCGCAAAGGACTCATTACCTATTCGGCAGCACATACTGGGGTGGAGACCGATCAATAAGATCGACTTTAACATGCTTTAAGAGGCTCTCATTACGATGACTGAATTGAACATAGGCCACGCGATTCCAATCCTCGCCGTACATCTGAGTAAGATACCCTAAATAATGTGAGGGAACGGGAATCATCATCGGCCCAAAGGGCAATTCAGGACACGGCGGAAGGACATCTTCCGGCATGAAATATTCCCGAGGGAAAATCTCTTTCCATGCCCGTCTGGCATAATCAATCTTCCCATTTTCATAGGCCACCTTTCCTCCCTCCACTGTGGCAGGCAACACATAGGTCATGGGGAAAATATCCACAAAGGGAAACCGCCAAGGACAGATTTCCAATGTCTCCTCGTGCGTCACCAGGGAACCGTCAACGGGATACAGTTTATAAAATCCAAAATCTGGCCTGTAGTATAGCTCCAACCCATTCTCTGCGAGAACATCCCGCAGATTTTCGAGTCTAGAAATTTCATCTTCCATAATGCACAGGTCAATGTCGTCATCCCAAGGGACCATACCTTGATGGCGGACAGCTCCCAATAGTGTCCCGCACGTCGCCCAGTAATGAATAGTATGCTCTTTGAAGATCTGGTCGACCCGCATCATGAGATCGTAAAACAATCCAATCTCTCGAGGGTCCGTACGAGGCAACTGCGCATCCGTCGTGGGGATGGTTGGGATAAGGACATCTAAGGTTTTTACGGCGGTGTCTACATCTTCATTCAGCAATAAAAAATCATAGCCAAGCTCATGAGCAAGGTATGAAAGCTCCTCGGGAGTATCTTTCATAACTGTGACGTGAATAGGCTGCGTGCTGTCTAAGACCTTAATCGCATCCTTCATTTCTAGGTATGTCCCCGATACGATCTGAAGGGGTATCCTTTGACTAAGATCTTCAGCTGTAAAAGTGCATTTCGGGCCCAAGGCAATGAGAAGACGCGGAGACTCCGACCACCCTTTTGCTGGTACTACCAACAGGAGCACTACTACGACAAGCTGGAGAATCTCTATAGCAAGAGTGTGGGTGGACTGAAATTTTTCATTCATGAACGCCTCATACAAACAAATGAGGGAAATGATATCAGTTTCGAAGAAGAAGAGTCAATTTTTGCCAACAATTACACCAAGGCTTAGGACATTCACCTTGAATTCCTGGAAGCTGATTTATATGTAAAATAATACTGACGTGCACCTACAATATTAAACATTACTTTATAATGCTTGTATAATGCAGGACATTTTCCAGGAGGAGTACTAGCATGACAACAACAGGAGTTGAGGGCACTTCAACGCGGTACGCTATTCCTATGCACGAGGCTGCTGAAGAAGAAGTACAGCCTTCTGCACCACCAAGCGGGATGTCGGGACGTGCTCAACAAGTGGCTGAAGCGTGCTTGCCTCGACTCGGCATCACGAGCGTCTCGGCTCGTCCAGACATATTCATGCTCGATGTACCCGTTGCTCAGTATTTGTCGCAGTTCCTATCCGAGGAAGAACAACGACGCTTGGGACAAGCCGTGCGCGTTTCTCAACATGCAGAAGAATGTATCAAGGGAATTTGTCTGGCACGTCGAGTGAATCTCGCGGAATGCTCCTTGGATCGAGAGGCTGGTCCTCTGTACTCTCAAATCTTTGGACACCCCATTCCTCCGCCTGAAGCAATGGACGACCAGGGCATCACTCGAACTTTGCACGAGATAAAGCAACAGGTCATGAGTGCATGGAGCAACCTACCAGACGAAATCCGCGCGATCTTTGGACCCATCAACAGAGATACGCTTACTCAAGACATCTCTCAATTGAAAAGAGCTCTTTATGCCATTCGTTCATACAATCTCGTACAGGTGGGACGAAGGCTTCTCATAGTTCACGGTACCCCCGGATCTCGCGACGAATGGATTGCCGAAGCTGAAAATGTCGCTGCCTATTTGTCCTTGCCGAACACTATGCGCGATACTGGACAATTGGTTTTGTCGAATTTGGAGATAAACTATCTTCCTTTGGAAATAACGCATGTAGAAAACTTGAAGTACTTGGATCTCTCCCACAATAGGCTGTCCTCTCTTCCCGCAGAGATCGGACGATTAAAAAAATTAAAACAGCTATGGGTGGGGGGCAATCGACTTTCTTCGTTGCCAGGAGAAATAGAACACTTGAAGAAGCTGCGAATATTGGATATCTCCGGTAATCAGTTGACGAGATTGCCCGAAGAAACACGACATCTAAAAAAATTGGAGCATTTGTTGGCGAATCAGAATCGATTACAAGAAATAGGCTTCCCATTGGCAAATCTTCGATTGTTACAGACACTAGAGCTGAGAGATAATGAGCTGTCCGAACTACCCATTGCAGCACTCCATTCATTGGCGTATTTGCAGACGATCGACGTGAGGGGAAACCACCTCACAGGCATAACGGGAGGGACCTGGACTTTAGAGGGTCTAGCATACGACTATAAAAAAAGTAAGATTGGACGCACGTTAGTGGTGTTGAGAGATCCTATATACAAAAATATCTGGCGAAGCCTATCCCAGAGTTGTGCATGGCTCCTCTCATCATGAAGCCGCAACCGCATCCCACGGGATTCGGCCCAAAAGATCCTACTCTGTCCTCAAAAGGACACATCACCAAATGACTCTATGTATACTGTAGGTATTATTGGCGGTGGAGCTGCGGGGGTGTTCGCCGCCCTCGCCGCAAAAGCCGCCAATCCAAGAGCTTCTGTCCTCATCCTTGAAAAGACGGGACGTATACTCACCAAGGTGCGCCTCTCTGGAGGAAAACGGTGTAATGTCACCAATGCCTGTTGTACGCCTTCCTTATTGATCCAACACTATCCTCGCGGCAGCCAAGAACTCATTGGCCCGTTTCATCGATTTCAACCGAAAGACACCATCGATTGGTTTACAGCACGCGGCGTCACTTTGAAGACGGAAGACGATGGCCGTGTCTTCCCCAGCAGCAATACCTCTGACACTATTGTCAAATGTCTGACTTCTCAAGCAATATCAGCAGGTGTTGACATTGCTTTTGACCAAAAAATTCTCTCCATCGCTCGCTCCGAACACCACTTTGATCTTTCAATTCAAGGGAAGGAGGAGCCTCTTGCATGCCAGTCTCTTCTCATGGCCACAGGAAGCAGTCCCGAGGGCTATGCATTAGCGCGCGCTCTAGGGCATGCCATCATCCCGCCAATTCCATCTCTCTTTTCCTTTTCTTGTCCTTCCTCGCCCCTGTGCCGTTTGAGCGGGATCTGCGTTGATCCAGTAGAAGCCCGAATTGTGTCCACGCCTTTCTCTCAGCAAGGGCCTCTTCTCATTACTCATCTTGGATTCAGCGGGCCCTGCATCCTGAAGCTTTCGGCATTTGCGGCCCGTACCTTATTCGAACAAAACTACCGCGCTGAACTATCCATCAACTGGCTCCCACACACCTCGTACGACGATATCTACCGCCAGCTTGTGCTTCTCAAAAAGAATTCGCCTCAGAAAACGCTCGTTGCTACAAGCATATTCGAGCTTCCCAAAAGCCTATGGGGCCTCCTGGTTGAACGCCATGGCAACAGCGCCCACAGGCGGGTGAACGATGTCTCTCTTCATAGCCTCAACCTGCTAGCGAAACAGCTTCACGACGATCGGTATACCATCGAGGGCAAGGGTCCTTATAAGGAGGAATTTGTCACCTGTGGTGGTGTGTGCTTGAAAGAAGTTTCATTCAAAACGATGGAAAGCACTCTTTGCCCGAGACTGTTTTTCGCCGGCGAAATCCTCGATATCGATGGCCTGACAGGCGGGTTTAATCTACAAAACGCCTGGACAACGGGGTATATCGCCGGCACGTCGGCCGCCCTCTCTTAACAAACCCTCACTGACGTCTGATAGGTATCAACCCCTGTTTGTTTGTAATTATTATTTGACAATAACTAGGTCGCTGCGGATACAAAGAAATCAGTACGTGCAGTCATAAACAAAAGGAGTTCTTCTATGGAGCTTTCGGTATTTTTAGCGCGTCTTTTAGGTCTCTACATGCTCATCATGTTCGTTCTGTTAGCAACACGGCGAGATGAGATGCTACAGGGCATCAAGGCCGTTGTCGGCAATCATGGCCTGTTAATGACGGCAGGCGCCATAAGCTTGCTCAGCGGCCTTGCCATCTTGATTGGCCATCCCGTATGGATATGGAATTGGTCGTTGGTCATCACGCTTTTGGGAGCCATCATGGTCGTCCAAGGAATCCTTCGACTTGGATATCCAGCTGTGTGTGCTGATTGGATCAATGCGATCATGCGACATAAGAATGGATGGTCATGGATGATGATCATCACCTTGATCATCGGACTCTACCTCATATCCTGCGGGTTCATGAGATAGTCCATCTCCGCCCTAAGGCCTCCCAAGAACTGACGAGGCCTTAGGGCTTTCTTGATTTTACCCTACAGGATGGGCTTGTGTTTGAACGTAGATGCCATGCTTTTTGGGGCATCGAGAGGTCAAACGATCCCAGTATATCTTCATTTTCTTTGAAAGAAAGTGCTTCACGTGCGGCAAGGGGATCTTCCGTTTGGCATACTCGGTATCAATGAACGCAAATTTTCCCTTCTTCGTATACGGAACATTCCCATGAAGAAACGCCGACCCATACCCTCGTTTTAAAACGGCATACAGCTCTTTCAAAATCCTTGGGTTTGCCTTTGTCTCCCATACGCGTCGGGATGCTTTCCGGTTATAGATTTTCATATCCTTGACCAAAAGAACCACTGGCTCTGCTTTGGCTTTCGCTTTCTTTAGTGGAGGAGGCACAGGATATAACCACTTCGTTGCTACAGTAAAATGGCGAAGATGCTTCTTGCGAATGATCCTTTTAATTTTCTTTGCCACAATACATCTCGTCGTCAACAATTCCCAGCCCCTCATCCCATCCTTATGCACCCTCTTAGAATCGAGATAAATCTTGAAGAGATAGCCCTTTACCTTAGGATGTTTTGCCACCACAATGTAGCTTCTCTTTTGCGAAAAAAGAATAGAAAACCCAGCGCGTTTCAAGGTTTTGTTATTTTTGATGATCCCTGGCTTTGAGAAAATCTGATCTAAACGACGCTTCAGGGGACTATTAAGCGGCAGCAGATACGGAGACATGAGCCGCTTCATCCGCTTGGTAAGGCGCGGGTTGTCCGAAAAATTTGGGTAGTCCGAAACCGTCGACGCCTTCTTTTCCGCCTCCGTTAAAAGAAGTTGCTCCCATGCAAGTGGGGCATCTTGCGTCGATTCCTCGCCGTATGAAGTGAGGGGGCAAAACCCGCTCCATGCTAATACAATCAATGGAATTATCCACGATGTATAATTCATACATTTATTTCTCCAATCATAGCTTAGAAAATTATGTACACCTCTTTTATAGATCCCTATCCGCATCATATACATTCCGCTAAGGGGCGTAAATGATTTTTTTGCCGATAGAATTGATTGACGCCTTATAGACAATAAAAGAATATTAGCTGAGCCATTTGCGATGTGCCCTAGGATTTTTTGGCCAAATCTACCCACAAACCTCCTCGCCCACACGTCAGGGCATATGGGCTTCATTGGTTGTGGGGTAGCTCGATCCAAAAACCTTCCATTTCTCCTCTAAAATCCACATCGCAAATGGCTATGACTTCAAAAGGGAGGGATGTATGGCGCCAATGATTGTTGCAGGTATCAAGAGCCTCCGCCATCGAGGAGTCCAAATTCTTGTCTTAATTGCTCTCTATCTCCTTGTAGCTTCTCATATCCCTACAATTGCCCACCAAGCCCTCTACTCCATCAGCGTGACCATTAAAGATGTGCTCTTATTGCTGTTGCCTTTCACAGTGGCCTTTTTTATTGCTCATACCGTGGCTTCTTTTCAACAGCGAGCCCCTATCTTTATTGTGTCGCTCATCGTTTTTGAAACATTGTCGAATCTGTCCAGCGTATGGTACGCGTTCTTCTGCGGGCATCTTGCGCTCGACGTCATGCCTCCCATCACCATTGCAGACATCTCTTCTGATTTCTCAGCGCTCTGGCAGCTCCCCATCAAAAAACCCGCATGGTGGTCGGCAGACAAAGGAGTGATAGCGGGTCTTGTCATCGGATGCGCGGGCGCCGCACTGAGGACGCCATCTCTGATACAGGTGATTCAAAAAGGTAAGGAGGCAGCAGAGTGGACGCTCTCGCGTGTATTCGCGCGACTAATTCCTCTCTTTGTTCTCGGTTTTGTTGTCCGTATGCATCAAACGCAGCTGATCCACCAGCTCTTTGCCCAGTACAGTCTCCTCATCGCCTGGCTCGTTCTCTATGTAGCTCTCTACCTAGCCTTCCTCTTTCTCCTCGGAAATGAGTGGTCCTTTCGTCGCGCCATAGACGCTATGAAAAATCTACTGCCA
Organism: uncultured bacterium; assembly: GCA_964409235.1. GTDB lineage: Bacteria > Chlamydiota > Chlamydiia > Chlamydiales > FEN-1388 > CAINFV01. The sequence goes on along the minus strand of CAYPCN010000021.1, from coordinate 7,147 downwards.
GCGGGCAGTCTCGCCTTTTCGTCTGGATGTAGTCTCTCGACAATGCCATGGACCATTGAAGGGACAGGGAAAAACCTTCGTACTCCCTCCTTTGCCCATGCCGTGATTCCTGCCACCACGAACATTCAACAGATTGGGGATTGTATTACGAATACGTTTTTGTGCTTTCTCCTCTTTGCGCAGTTCTTCGGAGCGCCGCCCTCGCTATCGACATGGCTGACATTCAGCATGGTATTCGTGCTCGCCCGTTTTGCCACAGCGGCCGTACTAGGCGGCGCCATTTTCGTCATGCTCCCCATCTACGAAGCCTATCTCTCCTTCACCCCAGAAATGATTGCGATCATCTTAGCCTTTAACGTTATCCTCGATCCACTGGTAACGTCCACAAACGTTGTCGCCAATGGAGCCCTCTGCCAAGTCTTTGAGAAGATGTGGCATTTCGTCCTTCGATGTCTTAATAGACTTCTTTCGAGACTTAAGGGCACTTGATCTGAAAATCTTCTGCTTTCTCGTTCCGCATAAGTCCCGAAAGAAGTCTAATATCGCGCACCATCAGGAAGAGCTCTGAATTCCTCCCATACCTGCTGCGCTTCTTCTTGTAGAATCTGCTGAGGGACGAGAAGACGTTGAGAATATGGCCGTGCCATATCTGTATTTATGTGCGCATCGTCGAAAAGGTCTCGATAGTCCTCCCACGACGCAGCATAATAGATCTTGCTGATGCGAGCCCAATAGGCTGCAGCGTAACACATAGGACAGCATTCGCAACTTGTATAGAGGACAGCGCCAGAAAGATCCACACTTCCAACCCGCCGGCATGCCGCGCGAATCGCATTCATCTCGGCATGGGCAGTGGGATCGCAATCTCGCAGCACCGTGTTACCCCCCACCCCAATACTCTTCCCGCCCAACACGATCACAGCGCCGAAGGGCCCTCCAGTCTTGTCTATCAACCCAGCCCGACGCATGTGCTGAATCGCTTCGCGCATATAGCGATAGTCTGCCTCTGAAATACTCGAAACAATCTCCATGATCTCTCGACCTCTTTCCCTCTATGACATGAGATAGGCTCAGAAAAGCGCCTTTAGCCAAACATCTCCTACTTCTTCTCTAAAAATCCACATCGCAAATGGCTCAGATATTCCTTTCTCAGCCAAAGACGAGGTGTGGCAATAACGTTCGAGGAAATCATTTCTCCTGACGTGATTGCCTGCAAGCGGAATAACAGAGGCGTAGAGGAGCAGTAGACATAGCAACATCTATGCTTGATGCTGACACAGTTGACAATCCATGGATTTTGATCGCTCGGAAGATGGTTGTGAAGGCTGCCAACGCCATCGGGAAGGACTGCAGTGCTATCCCATACTTCCATCTGGGCGAAACGGACTGGCGCTCCCTCAATGAGCACGATTTTCGTATCTGCTAAAAGACTCTCTATCGTGTTCTGTGCAAATTCCCGCTCGACCTGATGATAGTATGTCGAAATCCATTCGTCGGGCAACCTTGTGTATTGGAGAAGGTTGTCGGCAGCCTCTCTATCTCGCTCTGTCGTCGTAGAGGAAGCAAAATTCAAAGTATTGGAGATGATGGCCGTATAGAGAAGATTGGCATTCATTGCAGAGATGCGCCGATCTATCCTCTCTCGGCGATACCGTTCCCATATTAGTGTTGCACAAGCGCCGACACCTTCTATCGAGGCGGCAACGCCGATTGTATCACGCCACAAGGCCTCATAGCCCGCGTGGTGATCGAATACCTCCATTACCTTGTCGAAATCTATCGCAGGAGAGATATGAGCTGGGTCCGATACATCGACGAGCACATAGGCATCATAGGACAGGCTCTGTGGCGTTCGGCACGCGTCGATCTCCCAAGATCTGACGGCGCTGGGAATCGTTTGATTCCACGGAGGCGCAACATACGCACAAGCCTTTTGGCCAAGGACGGTGAGTGCTTGTTGATACGCACAGGCGCTGGCAAGCACGTCGATATCAGTGTACGAATGACCACCGAGGACACAGATTATTCGATGTGGCATTGCGATTTCATCCCTTTGATAAGTGTGTCCCACGGAAGCATGGCACACTGAATTCTCGACTGAAACTTGCTGATCCCCGAGAAGATCGACACTTCCCCTAATGTATCAAAAGAGCCCGGTTCTCCTTGCACCATCCTTTGAAAGATGGCAAATAATTCTTCGATCTCCTTCACGGATTTGCCAATGAGCAAATCCGTCATCATGGAAGCGGAAGCCTTGAGGATAGCGCACCCATCCCCTTCAAAGGAAATATCAGCCACACTTTTACCATAGGATTGCGCCTCCTGAAATGAGATGTGCACCGTGAGAAAATCCCCACACATTGTATTCTGTCCATCCAGTGAACAGCACGCGTTGGGAATTTTCCTAAAGTTCCTAGGGTGTCTGCCATATCGAAGAATCGTCTCCTGGTATAAATCTGACACGGTCTTGGACGTCATGAGAAAAACCTCCTCGCTTGGTTGAGAACGTCGACGATATAGTCGATCTCGGCAATTTCGTTATAAAATGCCAACGACATTCTATTCGTAGCCGGAACCTTGTAATACTCCATCACCGGTTGGTTGCAGTGGTGGCCAGAACGAATAGCCACTCCCTTTTGATCCAGAAAGGTGCTCAAATCATGGGCATGCACACCATCGAGATTGAAAGAGAAGACACCAGTTCTCTGCGGGCTTTGCCCGTAGATGTGCAATCCAGGCACTCCTTGAAGTGCGTCGAGAGCATGTTTTGTAAGTTCTCGTTCTCGTTGCTGAATGGTATCGAACCCTACGGAACGAATGAATTCAATAGCCGCTCCTAAGCCTACCGCCGCGCTAACCGGTGGGGTTCCTGCTTCAAATTTGTTCGGCAAATCGGCATACGAGATTGATGTAAACGAGACATTTTTGATCATGCCTCCCCCTCCTAGGAAGGGAGGCATCTCTTCAAGGAGCCGTTGCTTGCCATACAACACCCCGATGCCAAATGGGCCATACATTTTATGGCCAGAAAACGTGACAAAATCTGCGTCGAGAGATTTGACATCGAGAGGAAAGTGGGCTATCGACTGAGCGGCATCTACGAGCACCTTAGCTCCAACAACGTGGGCGGCTTCGATCACCTTGTGGATAGGGTTCACGGTTCCCAACGAGTTCGAGACGTGTACCATGCCAACCAGCTTCGTCTTTGGCGTTAGCAAGGACAGAAACCGGCCAAATTCTAACACGCCATCGGCACGCATGGGCACCACCCGCAGTACAGCTCCCGTCCGCTTACAGAGCAGCACCCACGGTACGATGTTGGCATGGTGCTCCATGTGCGTAATCAAAATTTCATCCCCAGGACGAATAAACCTTTCTCCAAAAGAGTGTGAGACGAGGTTGATAGATTCCGTCGTCCCCTTGGTGAAGATAATTTCCTTGGTCGACCGAGCATTGAGAAATGAACGAACGAGTTTTCGCGCATGTTCAAAGGCAAGTGACGTACGCTCTGCTAGTTGATACGCTCCTCTATGCACGTTAAAAGGATAGTCGCGGTACAGCTCCTGCATTGCATTGATGACTGAGATTGGCTTTAAAGTCGTCGCTGCGTTGTCCACATACACATACGGCCGCTCTTTGTTCCTGCTCAGAAGAGGAAAGTGCTCTCTGAAACTATTTGTATTCATTGTCTATGTATCCTTGCGTTATTTTTTCACGACGAGAGGAGGGCGACCAGCCGTTCCCTCTGAAAATCTCCCAATGACATCTCCAGGACGTCCTATGGTAGACGTCAATATGCGTTGCACCTGTTCTAGCCCTACAGAATCCACAGCAATAAGCAAGCCGCCATTCGATTGCGGATCGCAAAAGATGTACCGCTCTTCTAGCGACCACATGCCTTCGAACGTCATTTTGTCTTCATACGCTCGTTTGTTTCTGATGGCCCCGCTATTCGGAGAGAGAACGGCTGCACACAGTTCTGCGACCCCATCGAAGATGTGAACGCGGTCAGCCTGGATCTCAAGAGAAAGGCAGGCGCCTTGAGCCATTTCAAGAGCGTGGCCGACAAGGCCAAACCCTGTCACATCCGTCAAGGCACGCACATGGGGCACCTTCCCCAGCTCATATCCGCTCGAGTTGACTTCGATGAGAAACGTTCTCAGCTGCTGATAGAGGCCGTCTGTGAGCAATCCTAGCTTCATGGCATTGGACAAAATCCCAGACCCAATCGGCTTTGTGAGCACCAAAAGATCGCCAACTTTCGCCGAACAATTGGGTTTTAGATTTTGCTTTTCAACACGGCCTATGATTGAAAATCCATAAATAGGCTGTGGATTGACAATCGTATGGCCACCGACAATGGTACATTGGGCCTTTTTCATAGTGTCCTGACCTCCCTGCATGATCCTTTGGACAACAGAGGGAGTGAGCGTATCGGTTGGGTATCCAAGGATAACTGTAGCGATGAGCGGCTTCCCACCCATGGCATACACATCACTCAAAGCGTTCGCAGCCGTAAGAACGCCATATGTGTATGGATCATCGACAAGTGGAGTGAAAAAATCGGTAGTACACAGCAAGTAGTCGTCGGGGCCATACTCATAGACAGCGCAATCATCGGCGGTGTCAAAGCCAATAATGAGCTCTTTCTGCTCGTATTTGTTGATTGAGCAAAGGAGGTTTTGAAGCGCTGTTGGATCCAATTTGCAGCCGCAGCCTCCAGCACTGCTAAGGTTTGTCAGGCTTATCTGTTCAACAGTTGTCATAGTTTCTCTCTCGAGGTTGAAGTTCTGGGACCTACTGTCCCCTAAATGTTGTTGGGTCATTTGTACACGTACGTTGAGGAGCGGTGTGAGCGCCCCTCCATGAGATGCCTTCTTCTACTACCTGCTCTGTTGCTGACGGTAGAGAAATTTCAAAAGAAACGATGAGGTGCGATCCTCTGAAACCACACCTTGGAGGCAGAGTTTGAGCGCGTCGTCGCGCGAAACCCAGACGTTCTCCACAATTTCGCTTTCGCTACTCGTGACACTAGGAGCCACGTCTTGTTTCTGGATTTCAACCTGAAAGTAATAGAGATCCCATGAAATGACACTACCGCATTTTGAAAGCTGCGCCATCGAAAGGTCGCTCGGAAAAAGAGTGATTCCCGTCTCTTCCTGTACTTCTCGTGCCGCTGTTTCTTGTGCGCGTGTTGGCAGCAACGTCTCTCCGTGTTCCTGCAAAAACTGTTTGTAGGAAGCAATGGTTTCAAACATCTTCCCTCCAGGAAGACGGTAGTCCCATCCACCAATTTCTTCTCTCCACTCTCGTGTCACAAGGATCTCTTCTCCGCACGTAATCATGGTCCTCACCCCAGGACTGCGTTCAACCCTTTGGAAATTCTTGATGACTCCATCGGAGAAAAGGACGTCGTAGTTCTCGATCACAAACAGCCGTGATCGATATTCGGCGACCGGGGTGCCGATGTTTCTGATTTCGCCCCAACGAACACGATGGCGCACGACGCTTTGAACAAGAGCCTGCACATCAGCAAGGGCTGCTGTTTCTGTCTCTCCATAGTTTTTGATTAGAATGTGAGCAAAGGGAACGATGTTCTTTGATGAGTCTCCAAGGCGATAGGCCGTTTCGCCACGGCTCATGTCTGGAGATCGGCTGAGGAGGCGCCTTTCACGCACATCATCTGGCGCATACACACCGACAACCAGAATGTTTCGTCCAACGCCTCCCGCCCTCCGGCATAAATCATTATTGGCTGAGTAGATGGCCAACTTTTTCTTGTCTGTTGCCTCAAACCCGTATAGCTCCTCTCGCTTCCCTTCCATATGCCGCACCCACGACACCGTCACTTCTCCGGTCTGGATCTTTTGGTAGAGATCTGCCCTTTGTATGTGAAGGTTCTCTGTCATGTCATCGCCTCGACGAGGCGGTCGTGTGATATACCGTCGAGGAATGACGACCTCATCACCCACTTGCGCATAGCCCCTGACACTATTGACAATTGTTGTCTTCCCAGAAGCGCTGGAGCCGACAAAGGCGATGCCGGCAATATTTGAAATCTCGGTACATTTCTCGAGGACAACAATGGACGTACGTTGGGAAAGGTCGCGATAGATGGCGGGGGCTATTCCGCCTAAAAGCTCCGTGTTGTGCAGTATGGGAAACTCTGGTTGCGACACACATGATGTACACATGATCATTCTCCTACTATTGAACTAGTTTTTTTTTGCGCAGCGTTCTTTTTTTCGCTGCAAAATAGCGCTAGGGGCCATTTTCTGAGGACAAAATGAAGGTTTTTTCGGTCGATTTCCCCCAAGCCCAACGAACCACATATCCGCTGAAATATGAGTGAGGAGGGAGGGATTTCGATCAAAGACATTCATCTCTATCCTCCAGAAGCCACATCGTACATGGCTCCCTTTGGGGAGAAATGTTGGAGGAAATACAAGGAGGCAGACGATTTTCACTCGTCTGAATTCGCCTACAAAACGAACATCTACTGTTCCTTTGCTCCAGCAACATTCAAACCCAAGTTGCCATCCATCACTGGAGGGTCAACTCGGTGAAGGGGCCACAGACAGACGGCATGGCGGGGGAGGAGGAATGGATGCATTTGATTCCCCCTCTAGGGCACGTCTTGTCTTGAACCACTTGCAATGCGGACGTAAGCACCACAGCGCAAATAGCTCTTTTGATGGCCTGCCCAGTGACGTTGCCCCTGACGACCGGTAGCAACTTGGGTTGCAAGGCGGTTTGTCGCCTCTTGCATGGAGAAAGCCACGTGATGATTGCGGTACTCAGCGCGATCGCAAAAAGCGACGAGAAGACCTTACGGGCCGTTGTATGATAGAGTCATCGTGCGCACTCGGTTGAAGAGAGTGGCTCACGACAGCACATCACTCGGCAAAGCTCATTATGCGAGGTGTGCTACGCCCTCTTTCACGCTTGGGATGTACCAGGACACCCAGCTTAGGGATGTGCGTGAACAGGAACGACCTAGTAAGACGCGCTTTTTTTGAAGGCTTTTAGCGCAAAATTGTCGAATTTTCGCCGACTCGTCAGATTTTCGTCAACCGAAATTCGCATTCCATTCAGGGCTTAGGAAATTAGAACGAATTTTTGAGTATATCTAGGATTTACTCTAAGA
>CAYPCN010000020.1:0-26221 GCA_964409235.1 uncultured bacterium | reverse complement strand
ATCTAATCCTGTTTGCTCCCCTTGCTTTCGTGCCTCAGCGTCAGGAGGGGGCTAGAAAACCGCTTTCGCCACTGGTGTTCTTCCATATATCTACGCATTTCACCGCTACATATGGAATTCCATTTTCTCCGCCGTTCCTCTAGTGATACAGTTTCGGATGCAGTTCCGAAGTTGAGCTTCGGGATTTCACGTCCGACTTATACCACCGCCTACGCACCCTTTACGCCCAGTAATTCCGACTAACGCTTGCACCTTCCGTATTACCGCAGCTGCTGGCACGGAATTAGCCGGTGCTTCCTCTTCCTGTACCCTCATCGTAGTCAACTATTCGTCAACTACTCTTGTTCCAGGACAACAGAACGTTACAACCCGAAGGCCTTCATCGTTCACGCGGCGTCGCATCGTCAGACTTTCGTCCATTGCGAATTATTCTCGACTGCTGCCTCCCGTAGGAGTCTGGGCAGTGTCTCAGTCCCAGTGTTGGCGGTCGATCTCTCAATCCGCCTAGGCGTCTTAGCCTTGGTAAGCCATTACCTCACCAACTAGCTGATACCTTATGAGCTCCTCTCTTACCGCAAGGCCCCTCTCAGGGTCCCCTCCATTGATTGAGAAAAGATGCCTTTTCTCAGCCTCATCCGGTATTAGCGGCCGTTTCCAGCCGTTATTCCGAGGTAAGAGGCAGATTGCTCATACATTCCTAACCCTTCCGCCACTGAAAGAGGATTGCTCCTCTTTCCGTTCGACTTGCATGTCTCATCCACGCCGCCAGCGTTCAGTCTGAACCAAGATCAAATTCTCAGTCCAAAAAAAAATATATCATTGGCGCGAGTGCTTAAACTCTTTTTAAAATCTTCAAAGAAGATCCGCGCACAAGCTCTTCTGAGCTTGCACACCTCTCCATTTGCACTGTCAATCTTGCTATTCGCGTGTTCTTCGACACGCTTTCAACTTCGAGCGTTTTTCGCTTTCGTTGTGCCCAAAACAATATCGGACCAATCGATTTTCGGGCAATCACCTTTTTTCATTTTTTTTCTCAAAAAATTTCTGCACGATTTTTCTCTCAGAATTCTTTATCCATGTGCATAGATCAGCAGATAGTGCCATACGATTGTGGGTGTACCAGTGATACAGCTTGAGACACCCACAGTACGCACCACTAAGAAAAGATCCTTCCAGATGGAACTGTGGGTCGACACCCCATCGCTGCGAATCCGATGATTTGCAAATAATGTATGATGCGCGTAAAGAGGGTATTGACACATGTTAAGAGGAGGACTGTATGTCTTTAGACCCTAAGGTTAGCGGGACCATTAGTGACCTGGTGCAACGATATGGACTTATGGAGTCGTCAACCAAAAGACTGAAAGAATCGTGGGAAGACTTTATTCAGGAACTTATCACTGCTTCAAATTTCGTAGTTTCAGTCGAAAAAAATGCCCTCCAAGATCTCTCTGTCGTCACCGTACGATCGGAACACGACATTATTATGCCCGAAGGCCTGCGTCCCGTAACGCCCGAGGAAATGCGAACCATCTTTCAAGCGGCATTGGGTATAGAAGCAATGCCAGGCTCTCCCGCCGCTGAGGAAACTACAGTAGCCAAAACCACTTCAGAGACAGGTGAAGCCCCCCCTCTCATTCAAGATATGCTGAAGGTAGCCAAGCAATTTGAGCTACCGTTACCAGAGCCAACTGGAGATCAGGCTGTAGATGCACACCACCTCGTTGCTTTTTTCCAAAACATTGTCGCTGCCTTAGAAGAAAAAAAGACAGCTAAGACAGGCCACGCCGCTCCACCACCGCCTCCGCCCCCACCACCGCCTCCACCTCCCTCGGCACAACGAGGCGGATCTCCCAAGGGGCCGATCTCTCCGCCGGGATCTCCATCGCCCCTGGAAGGACCAAGCAGCACACAGCAGCAGATCCAAGAAGACATTACCAGCGCAATACAGAAAGGTGTAACGCTAAAAAAAACACCGCCTCGAGAAAAGACAAAACCAGAACAAACGCGTCCGGAATGGCAACAAAAGATTTTGAAAAGGGCGAGGGATACAGAGGCCAAGGGTACAGAGGCCTCAGACGAAAGCCAGGAAGAGAAAAAGAACTGGGAGTAACTATTTGACACACCAGAAACAGCGTGCGAAATTTTTCCACAGGGCGAGGGTTTGATCCCTCGCCTTTTTTACTGACCCGCGTGGGATCAAATCAGCCTCTATTCCTCCAAAAGGCACATCGCAAATAGCTCTCTACAAAACCTCTGGACTCCACCACACTGAGCGGGTAGAATTTTTGCGTAGTGATTCGTTATACACATTGTATTTATCCACACGTAGCTATGGCATCCACCTCTCGACATCCCACCATTCCCACTTTCAGAACGGGAATATTTCTTCGTATTGCCCTCCTCTTCTTTTTGTGCATCTTCCTCACGCGCACCATATACTACGCGTTGACAGAGGGGTTTTGCCTCTCACGCATCGAAACGCCTATAACATTTTCTGGGGATCTTTCTGTTCAACCCCCTTCCAAATCCACTCTCGAGACACTGACGGCCATCACCAACCAGCCATTTCGATACTTGAAAAAAGGCTCTCAAGCCTATGCGTTTGTGAGTGAAGATGGCCGTTACGTCCTCAAGCTGTTCAAATTCCACCACATGCAACCCGCAGAGTGGCTCCAGAACATCCCTCTGCCTGAAGCACTCGGCAGATACCGCGACGATCTCGTCCGCCGCCGCAGATACCGCATCGAGCGCACACTGACCAGCTACAAGCTGGCCGCCACCACACTCCTGCAGGAATGCGGCCTGCTCTATGCACAAATCCTTCCGTCAAAGGAGTTTTCGCTGCCCGTGACCATCGTCGACTCCTTAGGGAGGACATATACCATTGACCTAAGTCAGCATGGCTTTGCACTTCAGAAGCGCGCAGCACTTGTCCTTCCCTCTTTTGAGCGCTGGATTGCCCAAGGAGACATTGCCCAAGCAAAATGTGCGATCGACTCCCTCGTGGCTCTCATCGCTGCGCGATCTGTAAAAGGGATTCAAGATTCAGATCCTGATCTGCACAAAAATGCAGGACTCATCGGACACTCGGCCGTTCTCATCGATATCGGCAGCTTCTATCGCAACCCCGATATTAGCTCTCCTCCTGAGATGCAACAAGATATGAGAAAGGTCTTCAACAGATTCTCAGAATGGCTGTCGGCCCGTTCGCCAGCGCTTCATGTCCATCTACAAAGCCAACTGGAAGCACCAGAACGATGTACCCGGGAAGCCTCTCGATAAGTATCTCACATCATGGCTTCAATCGTGTGCGCGCTTTCGGCTTGATGATCAGAAAATTCGCATCATAGGTCAGGACACCTAAGAGAATAGAGCAGAGAACACGGTCAATATGGACTTCGTATTTTCTCGACGCAGAAAAAGGGTTTTGCGTCAGCGGATCCGCAACGGTAATTGTTTTGTCCTCCCGGTTATAGCCACAAAGAATGACGAAGTGGCCAGTAGGAAGTCCACGGATGTCATCAGGAACTTGGTGTGGAGGTACTTCGCGCGGCGATCTATACAAAAATGTCGAACTCAACCCAGTAAGAATAGGGAACCCCTGACTCAAATACCGTCTCAAAACGTCTCTCGTGACGTCCTCTAACTTCACCGTCCCGCCCTTCTTGATAAAATCAATAAACGCATGGCTCGTGCGAGCCATTTTTGAATCGGTTTTATGCCGCATCTGCTCTTCTAACTTGTTGACGAGGTTCACGCGCGGACTGGTAAACCATGACGGGTCAAGCAATTGCAAATTGCACGTGAATAAGTGCGCATCGTACCCTCGAGACAGCGCATGAGTCCCGAGCCAAACCGCCAAAGTCCCTCCATCTTCAAACGTATGGACTTCTCGTATCACCTGCTCTAACGAAACACCATCTTTGTAGTACCGATATACAGAATGGAGCGATGTCGGACCGCAGGTCGCATCATCAGGCTGACCCAAAATATCAATGTCGATGGAATAGCTCAGTGGCAAATCCCTCGGGGGCAATGTTCCAAATGGCATAGCACTCAACTCCTTCGACCTGCCAAACAACGCAGTACATCAATGAGGCGCGGTAACCACGCATGCTGCCATAATAGCGCCTTGCTTGGCAGATACATCGCCTGGTTCACCTCTAGTTCTAGACCTAGATAGCAATCCGAAGCAAATATTTTCCTCAACGATTTGACATGACCGTCAGAAACGCCCCGATAAGGAGCATTCAGGCGTATGCGCATACTCGTCTGCGAGGCAAGCTCGTGCCGAAGTCGCTGGCCTATCATTTTCTCATCTCTTCGGCAAGGGTCGTACAGAATACCTACGTCCATCGTTCGCCTCTCCTTGCCAAGAAGAGGCGTGAATGAGTGACATGAGATATGAACCACGCACATGCCAGCAGCCACTTTCTCCTCAACAACATGCCGAACAGCGGATCGCAAGGGATGGTAATAGCGCGCGATAATGTCCTGTTGCGCCGCGCGATCCAAGGGGGCTGTCATCGCTGAAAACAGATGAGGATGGTGCAAAGAACGGTTCAGATCAATGAGCAAGCGAGTCACAGAGCCACAAAAGAGTGGCCAGGACAGCTGGTCAGCTATCGCCTGGGCATAGTGCTTGGCGCCAATATCACACCCTTGATGGCTCCTAAGAAGATCTTCGCGATTCGCAAACAAGGCGCGATATTTTCTTGGCACCGACGACGACGCATGTTCACACGTAAGGAACCAAAACGACTTCATATTCTACAGAAATTGGCGGCCGCTGCCCAAGCAGTGGCTTAAGGATCGATAAATTGCTTGTTTGTCAGCGAGCGTCGCAGCATCCTTCCACCGTTTTTCAATTCTTCTTGCCAGCGGACCATGGTGCAAAAGATGCTGCTGCCGTACGACCATCTCCGGAGCGGTGTCCGCCCAAACAGGCTTCAAGAGCGCCTGCCACAGTTCCGAGACCTGCAGAGGAGAAGACAGCCCAAAAAGAGTAAGGTATTCGGAGTGATCGATCAACGCCCTGTCCCCTTCGCGTACAACACGCCGAAAAAGCGCCGCTAACTCTGAGGTCGGGATCAGCGAATGGCAAAGTTCCCCCCGTTGAATCTTGGTGGCAAGGGATTTCAAAACATCCACAACCGCTTTGAGAACAGCGATGTCCATGCCAGGACATTCTTGCGTGTCAAGAATGCGGATTTCGATGGCGGATCGGTCGAAACGGACAATGGCCCCCCTGGAGTTCAGCCACTCTTCTCGTAAGATTCCGCGAGGGTCATGTGGAGCAATGTCCTTCCACATCGGGTGCAAAATCTTCTGATAATACTCCTCTGCGCTCGCTATCGGCTCTGGAATAACATCCCCACAAATCGACGGGATTTTCCTTTGATTCTTTCGATACGTCTCAAGGCGGGTATCGACGAATCCCGTGAGTTGGCCGTCAGCAATAGGCGAGCTGGCAGAAAGAGCAGGAATGATCGGGAGAAGCCAACGAATAGCAGAGTGCAGGGCTTTCAGCTCATCGTCAGTGCTAAACGAGAGATTACAATGGACGCTTTGGAGGTTGGCCCACCCATGACCTCGACAATCGAAGATCGCATTGTAGGCCTCATAGATGGTTCTTTGCCCATGGGGCCATAATCGAAGCTCTTGGTATGGATTCATCCATGGATGCATGCCAGAGGGCAAAAGAACAGCGTCAAACTCTTCAAGAGCCTGGTTGATCCTCTGCACATGCTCTTGGAAGTCGCTGTCGACACCATGTAAATCTGGCACGGGGTTCGTCGTCTTGAGCTCGATGACGTGCAAAGCCAACTCATTTGAGTACGAGATAGCGCCTGCTTCTACTTCATTGCAAAACGTCCCGGCAAATTTGCGAATCAGCTTATCAGCAATCGGGAGGACCGCCAGCGTAGACCGATCGCAGATCATGTATTCGATTTCAATGCCAAAGCGCTCGAAAAGCCCCCACTTTTGCTTAGACAAGGCCATATTTGCCTCGTTCTACGCGAGTTAAAAGCCCGGCCATAATTCGCAGGTACAAGTCGTCCTGAAGCACTAAATCTTCAACACCGCTGTCGATGCTCTGATTATCGTTGATCTCAATGACATAGCATTCGTTGCCATGTTCCTTAATATCAACACCGTACAGTCCATTGCCAATTAAGTTTGCAGCCCTGAGAGCCGTTCGAACAACCTTCTTGGGGGCCATTGAGACAGGAAGGGTCTCAGAACGCCCAGAGAGCGTCTTCCCGTTTTCTAAGCGCTCATAAATTTGCCAATGTTTTCGAGCCATGAAGTATTTGCACGCAAAAACAGGCTGCTGGTCGAAAACGCAGATTCTCCAGTCAAACGGCGTGCGGATAAACTCCTGGGCAATGAGCATGTCGGACTTGTCTAACAGCGCAGGCAGCTGATTGAACAGCTCTTTCTCTGTTTCGACCTTTGTGACTCCGTTAGAAAACGACCCATCTGGCTGTTTGATGACACATGGGAATCCGAGTTGGCTGCCAACGTGGTCGGCATTGTCGGCATGGAGAATCAACGTTTTTGGAGTGCGAATCTTATACCGATCCAAGAGCTCCGCGATATACACCTTGTTACTACACTTCAGGATAGACTCAGGATCATCAACCACCACAAGCCCTTCTGCCAAAGCACGTCGGGCAAACCGATAGGTGTGATGGTTCACCGCTGTAGTCTCGCGGATAAAAAGGGCATCAAATTCTGCAATGCGCGAAAAATCGTCTTTGTTGATCACCTCAGCATCAAAACCAATGTGTTCAGCAGCTTTGAGAAACTTGGCGACCGCCCGCTCATTGGACGGGCTCGACTGGTCGACTGGGTTATACAGAATGGCTAGGTCATACCGAAGATTGGATTTTTTCTTCTGGTTAACACCACGTCGCAAATATTCTCGGGCCGTCTGAATGACAAACTCAAAGTGGTCTTCAGGAATATCTGTAGCAATAAGAGGAGAGACATTTTGCAGCTGCCACTTGGCATTGCATTTGGCAAATTGAGCGATCAACAGAGGCGCCTGAAACTGTTGAAACAATCGCATGGAAAGGCGGTCATGACATTTAGAGACGTTATGGCCAAAGTAGACGCTCAACACAAACTTGTCGGACTGAATATGCTGCAAACTCTGTTGAATGAGTTCTTCTAATTCGGCGGACACAAACCGAACCATCGTTGAAGACTTTAAATCCTGGATCGTCTGCACAGTTGGAAGTGGTTTATGCCCTCGAGCCTGGGCAAGAAGCGAGACATAGTATCCAATGGACTGGTAGCGATAGGAACGGCAAAGGTTAAACACCTTGGCATTCCGTTCCATCGAAAAACGGGCTTCTGTCAAATAGCTCTTGGCTGCTACGACCTCTACTTCAGGGAGATCCAACCGCCAATGCTGTGGATTGTTGACGACGACAAAATTTTTCATGCAGTCGACAATGATACTCGATACTCAATTTATCTCACCATGAAATGGCTCCCATCCCATGGGGTACTCCTATAATCTTAGTCCATATCCTCATTACGCCAAAGAGTCAAGCATCTCTCAAACACAAGAGAAGGCTTGCAAAAATTCCGAAGAAGTCATTCACTCCAAAAGGAACCGCCCTTCACGGAGTTGTTATGAAATGGCTCGTTCTCTCGTTGTTCCTCTGCTTTCAACCATTCCTTCCCGCCCGAGCAACAAAGCCAGCACTTCGCGCCCTCATTGCGTGCGACATGACCTCGCACAACATTCGACGAGGCTCACGCGCTGACCGCATCCGCATGAAAAAAACCTGCCAAATCATCGCGAAACAGCTCGGCATCAAGGCAAAGATCACCGTGCTGCATGGCAAAAAATTTGGCATCAAGCATGTCTCTCGGTGGATAAACGCTATTCCCTCCCATTGCAAGGACATCCTCTTCTTCTACTACTCCGGCCATGGCGGACGATACCGCTCGCTGAAAGACCCATGGCCCTTTATGATCTTTCCACTCTACCATCGTCCCCAAAAGGCAAAGCCCCTTATGGGAGCGTCGGTCTATCAATTGTTAGCCAAAAAGAGCGCCCGCCTTGCTATCATCCTCTTTGATTCGTGCAACCGATACTTTCAAAAAAAGAGCGCCGACCTCCCCTCTCCCCAGATGACTCTCTCTCTCTCCCCTACACAGGCCCTTCCAGGCCTGCAGACACTCTTCCTTAAAACGCGCGGCATCATTACGTCATGCGCTGCACAGCCAGGAGAGAGCGCTATCACCACCGTTCGAGGGCAGATACTTGGTGGTATCTTCACAACAGGATTTCTTCTTTCAATGGCACACGTTGCCACACAGCCCGTGGCCACTTGGGAGCAGGTATTTGCTGAAACAGTCTTGTACTGCCACAACTATTGCGATGGCAGACAAACGCCCGTCTATTCCATCGAAACAAGGTAAAAATGAACTGGTTGCTTGTTTTTCTCTGCGCCTGGCCTGCACTCCTTGCTGGCGAATCATTTCATGCTCTGATCGCCTGCGACACTGATTTGGAACTTGAAACTTCAGCAAAGCAGGACATTTCCCACGTACGAACGGCGCTCCGCGAGATCTCCCTTCAGACTGGGCTTCACCTATCGATGCACTTTTTGTCCGGCAATCGCCTCTCAGCAAATAGCATCCATTCCTGGATCAAAAAATTAGAGCATAAACCTCCCAATGTCGTTCTCTTCTACTACTCAGGACATGGATTTAGGTCAGAAATCATACACTCTCCTTGGCCATGCCTCTTTTTGCCTAAAAAAGTTGAGTCGGTCCCCTCAGAACCCATCTACCAGCGCTTGTACGCCATAGGCTCGCGATTGGTCATCATCATCCTTGACTGCTGTAATACTCCACTGGCCTTCAAACACCCACGTCGTGCTGTCCGCGAAAAATCCCCTCTCCCAGGATTGAAGACATTATTCCTCTACACCAAAGGCATGATCATCGCCGCAGGATCTTCACCTGGCGAATCTGCCTTCGCTCTCCCAGATGGAAGTCTCTTCACGAATTCATGGCTCCACGCTCTGAGATCGCACACAGCCTCGGATGACATCTCATGGAAAGAGATCTTCGACGCGACATACGTACTCTGTTCGCCTATGCAACGGCCGATCTTCTCTCTTGAGATTGATGCTCAACAGCCCAACACCAAAGAAAGCCACGCAGGCAAGGTCAGAAGGCACAGCACCGATGTCGAGACAATAATTTGTATGGCCAGCTGAAGATCCCCTCCATACATCCGCACAAGGATAATGGGAAGAACGGCTGACGGCATTCCAGCCTGTATGCAGAGGACGATTTTAAGGGGTTCGGGGATGGGAAGGTAGAACGCCATGGCCACAAAGGTCAGCGGAATCACCAGCAATCGGAGCAGCACCCCAGCAACCACAGGCTTCGTCACACCCACGCCGTGAACGCTCTGCATGTGATCAAAAACCGTTGCACCAACGACCAGCAAGGCCATCGGAATCGTCGCTTGCCCCATCATGTGAATAATACGCGCAAGGCTGAAAGGCAATGGGTTTTCTTTCCACACAGCGTTGACAACAAGACAAAAGAGAAGAGCGATGAGGGGCGGGGTGATCGTCCGTTTGAGGCTCTCTAGTAGAGAGATCTTGCCGGTAAGCGCGATATAGCCCAACGTCCACATCGCCAGCTCGAGTCCCACATTGTACACGAATAACATCCCCAGTATTTGTTTGGAAAAGAAGAGCATGATCAGAGGAATTGGGATATACCCATAGTTATAAAGAGAAACGCAAGTCACAAAGGTGCGTTCTTGCTCTCTCTTTTCAAAGCCGATAAGCTGCGCACACAGAGAGGAAAGCACAATACCAATGACAACAGTGCTAAACCCGAGGATGGGAGCGACAATGAGATTGCTCATACTATCAAGCGCCTCGTTCCCAAGGAAAGAGTCAACAATCAAACATGGCGTAAAAAGATTGATCAACAGCCACAAAATCGTTTCATCAGCCTGTGTTGTCATGCCGCCGTGCTTTCGAAAATACATCCCAAGAACGCTGAGCAAGAAAAGAGGCACAACAGCAAAAAAGAGACTAAAGAACGAAATTGAATGATCCATACCTACTACAACTCAACGTGTGATGTACCGGCAGTTTCTAGAAAATCAGCGTAGATCGGCCGCCCTAACCAGCCAATACATAGAGAATTTATCGTATTTTTACAAAATCCTCATTTCCCCTTAACCTCATCCGTCTACTTTTTTGCTTTGTACATATATTTTTTACTTTGCGGAGGGCAGTGTGAAGATATCGATAGAACGGTGGGCATCTCTCATTGTGACGACGA
Source organism: uncultured bacterium (assembly GCA_964409235.1). Lineage (GTDB taxonomy): Bacteria > Chlamydiota > Chlamydiia > Chlamydiales > FEN-1388 > CAINFV01. The sequence goes on along the minus strand of CAYPCN010000020.1, from coordinate 15,880 downwards.
TTGTCGTTTGTAGTGTGGCATATGGTGTTGATTCCGTGGTTGAGCAACCGGCACGAGTTGAAGTAGGGAAAAGAAAGGAGCAGCGTACAAGCAAGTCTCTTTCGAGGAATGCGAAGACGAACCGCAGCAAGGACAGAACAAAGATTTGCGTCAAATGTTTACCAGATGGTTACTACATTCCAAGATATCAACCCACCTATTACATCAAGAGCATTGGCGCTGATGGCGACACCTTGACCATGACGGATGAAACAGTGTGGAAGATCGCTGAAAGCTCTGCCTATACCGCCGCCCGTTGGATCGAAAACTCTCCCATTGTCATCACCCCCTCGCGCTGGTATTCGAAATACGACTACTATATCACCAACAAGATCACCAACGAAAGCGTCACGGCCAAGCTCTCTCAAGGCCCATTTGTGAAATACTCCGTCTTTATCCAACAGATTGACTGGCACAATGGACTTGTGTCCCTCACAAACGGAACCCGCTGGCATGCTTCAGTGGACAAAAATTTTTACTATTGGCAGGTAGGACAAGCCGTGCTGCTTGGGGAAAACACCGGTTGGTCTAGCCAAGACTATATTCTCATCAACATCAATGAAAATACCTACGTATCCGCCAATCGCCTTCCCTAACCACCCGGAGATCTTGTATGTGCATGCGCGTCCCTTGTTCGTACCATTGTCTACCTTGTACAGATGGCCCTGATCCACGAGCCCATGAGGCTCCTTCATCCTGCTGTTCCCCAGTTGTACGCATTGCTCTTAGCATTGCCTCTATTGCCATCGGAATTCTGTCGACATCTGTGTTCCTCACCACCCATAACATCGTAGCTCTCGGCCTCACCGTGGCGCTCAGCGTTGCTGCCATTTGCCTGTGGCCAAAACGAAATTCCTACCCATCACTCCCCTCTCGCGTACTGTACTCTCCCCCGCCGTTTGGAGCCGCCTTCCTTCCACCTCAACCTGTCTATCCTATCGTTCCCCCTCCTGTGCCGATGCCCCTTTTCGTTGCTCCTAGCACCGACAGGCATGTACGCGTTGGAGATAGGATGCCTGTCGCTCCTCCCATTCTGCCCTTCACATCTTCAGCAGCCCCTTTTGAGAGTGCTCATGGTGGGGAACAGCGCATTCCAATACACAGTCGTGAGAGAACGTGGGAAGGACAGCGCTCAGCGTCCACTCCCATGGCAACGCATTCCCACGCACAAGCGGCCGGTGAGCAACGCGTCAACGTAGGAAGAGGAGGGCATGTTGACCTACGCCCTCCCTCAGATGAAGATCGCATCCCTATCGGCCGAGGACGGCGTTAAGCAACCGCGTTAGGAAAAACAGGGACTGTCGAGCGACACGCCCATGGCATGGAGCCCGCAGTCGACGTGAAGAACCTCGCCAGTGATGGCGGACGCAAGGCTTGAGGCCAAGAAGGCAGCGGCATTGCCCACTTCTTCGGCTTCCAGCTGGCGTTTGAGCGGCGCATTATGCACTGAGTACTCGATCATCTTGTCAATAAACCCAATGGCTTTTGCCGCCCTACTTCCGTATGGCCCCGCTGAAATCGCATTCACGCGAATGCCGTAGCGCGTGCCAGCTTCGAAGGCTAGCGTTCTTGTATCGCTTTCCAGAGCCGCTTTGGCAGAGCTCATTCCCCCTCCGTAGCCCGGGATCACGCGCTCAGAGGCAATATACGTCAGGTTCAGCGCAGACCCTCCCTGGGGCATATGAGGAGCAAGATGGGCTAACAAGCTGACAAAGGAATACGAGGAAGAACTGAGAGCAGTAAGATACCCCTTTCTGGATGTTTCAAGGAGCGGCTTTTGCACCTCGGGGGCATTGGCTAATGAGTGGACCAGAATATCAATATGGCCATGTTCTTTGACAATGCGTTCAACGAGCTCGGAAATCGTATATCCGGACACATCCTTATATCGCTTGCTATCGCGCACTTCTTGAGGGACATCTTCCATGGTGTCGAATGTGGCATCAAGAGGATAGACCCCTGCAAACTCCAGCATAGAGCCATCGGGATGTCTTCTCGATAGGTCAAATTTTCCAGCAGACAGCGCTGTGGTGAAGATTGAGAGCATTGGCGTCCACGTCCCTACCAGAATCGTCGCCCCGGCTTGATGCAGAGCCTTGGCAATTGCCCAACCAAACCCTTTGTCATCGCCAATACCCGCAATAAAGGCTTTTTTACCCGTCAAGTCAATATTCAACATGAGAACCTCCTCTCTCAGGGCACACCACAGTACCAGAGAAGGTGCAAGGCAAGCAAGGCCAATGGTAAGGGCCATTTGCGATGAGCCCTTTGGAGGATAGAGCAGGATGTTTTTGGCCGAATCTACCCAAACCCTCCTCACCTATATGTCAGTGCATATGGGCTTCGTCGATTTTGGGATAGCTCGACCCAAAAATCTCCTGCTTCTCCTCTACAAATACACATCGCACATGGCTCGATAAAATCCACCTAGCAACGCAAAACCCAACCGGCTACAATACGAACTATAGCTATACCGAGCAAACATGAAACACGTTCTCTTGTCTCTTACTCTTCTATGCATCGCGGGCTGTTCACGCACCATCCATGTCTTGCAACCATCTGTGAGCATGGAAGCTTGCCGAATCGACGAAGAGACAAGGACGATATTCGTCCCAACCAACCCTCTTGGAGCTTCTTTTTCCTTGGTCTTGGGGCCTATCGACCACGGCGTGTGTACTGTCTATGCGAAATTTGGCAGCTTCAAGGAACGCAAAGAGTTCCTTCTCTTCTGCCTTAACACGGGCGATCTTTGCTCGCCAATAGCCATGTACCCCCTGACCATCGAAGACGAATACATTATTGAAGTACATGGCAATGAAGAGATACGCAAGCACGCCTTCGCGTTTCCGCTCCCCGCCATCCCTGGGTTCCAATCGACCTGGTACCTATGGGCCAAGGACGACAGCATGCGGCTGTGCCAAACAACCATCGTCAACCCTCTTCAAATGGTTGGAAGCGACGGAGCGACCTTATCCATCATCCGCAGGGAAAGCGGCGGGAACTTTGTTGAAGCTCGTGCATCCGGCCTTCGTGAAGGAGAACAGGTCTGCCTTATCTTACGATCTTTAGGGGAACAAATGTATTACCCATACAAGGTTCGGGAGGACGGTACGATGGTCCTTCCTTTGATCTCGTCCGTTGCAGGGCTTAAGCACGGTATCCTGTGCGGCACTACCAATATTCGACTCGTGCGACAGTATGAAGCCCTCGAACTATCCTCCGATTGGGATCTGTCAACCACCACAAAGGCAGCCCCAAAGCGATAACCTTTAATCGCAATCGGCAATCTGCTTGATTTCCACCACCTTTGGCCGAGGATGCCCAGGGGCTTCAGCAAGGACCATCTCTCCAGCTTCGCATCGGCGACGAAAAGAGCTGTACCACTTTGTAGCTACCATCGCCTTGCCTTTCTCGACCAACTGCCACAACCGCTTTTCAAGAAGCTCTGGAGTGTCTACATACAAGCAAGAGTAGATAGGGTCGGACCATAAGGCCACGTGCTCGCCCTTATAGGTAAACGACTGTGGAAGGAGTATTTGTTCCTGACAATTCAATTCAATGCCTATAGCTGCCAAACAGCTCACACTAAATCGAATGCAATTTGGCCCGCGCAGCCCCCATCGAGAAAAGTCATAGCCCTCTTCTGTCAAGAGACGTCGAACTCGACGATAGCCGTATTCCGTGAGAGGGAAGGCCGCAGCAAAGGTTGGAATATGTCCCCCGGAACCATATTGTAAACAGCCGTCAGGAAGGGCTTGGAACAGGTAGCTCGCTGGATTAGGGTCATTCTCGTCCCAAGCACGACGCACAACTTCATCAAAATACCTCGGGGCATACAGGCCAAACTCCCCTGTATGCCCCCCTTCGAACACCCATGGTCTCCCCTCTTCCTTGCCTCCTAAAACGATCCACGTATGGCCGGTGTTAGGATCTTGGGGTAAAAACAGCCCTTGGGCCAGCGTGGAAAAATAGGTAGTGGGAGACGTGTAGTCAAGGTGGCGGGCATCGACGAGAACAACGAGGTAGTACTCAGAATTTCCAGCAAAATGAGGTCCAGCTTGATTAGTAGCCTGAATACCCCCCAGATACTGGTATCGACTCACATAGGCATCACTCATCCGCTGAGAGCAGGAAGAGAGCACGAGAAGAGCTTCTACGAGGAACACCCATATATGTTTCATACGGTAATCAAAAATTCAAAACTCTGAGGCTGCTCACCACGAACAAAGTCCATAGAGAGCTTCCAATCGTACGCGATAGCTCCGTTCTTATGTTTTGCCAGCAGCTGCCCAGGACGGTTGCTGAGAACCACATGGCCCAGGCAGCCTGGAAGCTGAGCAGAGAGGGAAATGTTCACATCTTTATTCGCAACGACAATCCCTTTTTCAGGGGTAAAAACCGTTGCCTTTTTCCCGTCGACGAGCAATTGAGTATCCTCACTTCTCTCCACAAACGCGTGCATCAACGACGGGTTCTCCTCTCGAAGGCCATTCACCTTCACTCGCCCTACAAAGCGATTGCCATCCTGAGAAAGCTCGAGGAGCTGCCCATTCGGAAAATGAAGGACCATGGTGCAATGATCCGTGACAATCCTAATGGGATGGAAGCCAAACACTTCGGACGTCGTGGGAGCAAACAAACAGGCTGACAGCGTCGTAGACCCGACGACCCTCTTCATAAACGGCCTGCCGGAAGGTTTCTCTTGACGCGTTGAAAGAGGGTGGCAAGGCTCTTCAGGCGGCGTCATCAAGGCCAGTTCAAGAGAGGCCAGATACGGCCACGGCCGGTTTCGCATGGGAGCCATCCAACACACGCTCATCATGCAGTCAAACAGCGTCACAGCAGGAACATAGCCAAACTGAAACGAGCCTAATGCCGGACCATCATACGTGCCAGCCCCCGCATGCCACATCTGGCGCGCTGATTCGAGCAAGGCCGTTGGCAATGCCATGTCCTTGCATTGGAGGTGCGAAAGAGCAGCGAGAACTTTGCCAAAGGCATCCGGACGAAGCCATTCCCTTCCCTCAATAAACGTTCGCGCAGCCGCTTCAAACGAACGAAGCGGAGATGAGTCTTTTGATGGGGGGTGGAGGAGAAATTCTTGTAGGGCAAGAACGCATGACGCCCAGCCACTGGTCATGCTTTTCAACGCATTATTGTGCGCACACGCTGTCAGCATCCCATGGCACGCATGAACGCGGGCTTTGAGGTCATCCCCTAACACCGACTCAAAGCTCGTCCGTAGGGCGCTCATCACGAGGCACAATGAAATGGGGAGATGCCAATCGCGACACTCTGGATACTCGGTGAGGATTGATGGGAAGCTGCCGTATTGATCACGAGAAGGATCCATCTGTTGGAAGGAAAGAAGACGGCTGAGCTGTCGCTTCCCCTGCTGGATCGATTCCACGGTCTTCCGACGGAACAGAAGAAGGGCATAGAGAAAATTTTCATAGGTAGGGGCCGCTTGCACTGGCAACCCCTCATACAGATCTCGGTGCAGATGAAGAAGCCCTGTCTGGGTTGAAAGAAATGGCTGTACATCCCGAAGGGCTTTTTCAACATACTCTCTATACAGAGATCCCGGGAGCACAGGCTCTTTGTCATCCATCGTCTCAATCCTCCAAAAGCCACATCGCAAATGGCGCTGTTAAAACTCGGGCTAGACGGCATTAGGCTCTTCTGCGTATTCTAACAGACAGAGATCTGCACAACAAGGAGTGAGATTTGCGAACTATTCTCATTGGCCTCGCGCTGTTTTGCACTTCGCTTTCCCCTGTCTATACCCCTGTATATGCCCAGGAGGAAGTGGTGGTAGAAGAAAATGTCTTCCCCGATGCCGACGGGGAACGTTCATCGCAACGTCAGGTGATGAATGTGCGGGCTTTGTTTTTCAGAACGCTCTTTCTACTCATAGGGCTGTGCGCTCTTGTCATTGGAGGAGGGTATCTCCTCAAACGTATCACAGGCGGCAGGTTAAGCAGCTTTAGCACCAATGGATCTATCCTCCTGATCGAAAGAAAATATCTTTCTCCAAAATCATCGATCTGGCTCTTGGAAGTACAAGGGCAGCCCATCGTCGTCGTTGACAGTCAGTCTGGCGTCGCTATTCATGCCCTGCGAGAGTCGCCCAAGCCCATCACACACGACATATAAGATATGGCAAAATATATACTCGCCCTCATAGCTGTAACCGCATGCCTATGTTCTTCTTGCTATCGCATGCCAGAAGAGGGAGAGGTAAGCGTTGTTCCTACCACAAATAACCCTGCCATGACGCGTCAAGGCGGTGGGTTCATGCCTGGAATTGAGTATTAAAACAGCTCAAGGACATGCACTTTTTCTTCGTCTACGCCAGTGTGTGCAACCGAAGTAGCATTGAAATTCAACTCTCGAGTTCCACCGCCACGCTCGAGAATGTCTTCTGGCGTCAGATCGTCGGTAAGCAACGAAAAGACATGGTACAGCGTCATGACGTCATCGAGGGCTCGATGCGCCTGATTGCGAGGCACGGCAAACATTTCGCGCAAGTATTGAAGAGCATGCCTTGGTAAGTCCTTGCGGTATTTGCGAGCCCATTTAAGAGAATCGATAAGCCCCCATCCTGAGGGAAAGGACAGATTGTGGCGCTTGCACTCAGCACGCAGAAATGGCATGTCAAACAACTCTCCGTTGTGCGCGACAAAGAGTACCTTGCCAGTGCAGAAATGGATAAAATCCGCTCCTACACGAGCAAACGAGGGGGCCGTCTGCACCATTTCATTAGTAATGCCATGAATCGCGGTCATGTCCTCGGGAATGTCTATTCCTGGATGCACCAGCTGCTGAAAGGTCTGATTGCGAACTGGATCAAACGCCGCAATCTCAACGATGCGATCTGTGTCTGGGCGCGTGCCTGTTGTTTCAAGGTCAAAGAAAACAAGACGATACATAAAATTATATACATTTCGAACTGACGAAAGAACGCTTCGTGGAAGCACGAAGCGTTCTGAAAATCAGAAGAGGATTATTTCTTTGCTGTTTGCATCTCTTTGGCTTTGGCCATCATCTCATCAAGCGACATCGCTTTGATCGCAATGGCTTGAACGATCGTACCAAACATTCCACATACTTGCTGAGTCGTATTGAGATAAGCGTGTAATAGCGGTTCATCTACTTGGCTGTTGATACAAGGGATGACAACGCGATAGAACACCGTTTTCGTCTCCTCGTCACAGCAAAAGCCCGGCATATCAAGCTCTTTGTTGATCATGTGAAGGAGGCGGCTGACGTCGAAATACGCTTCATTATCAATGGTGCATGGGACAAACGTCAGAATCTGCAGCAGGTTGCCGCCATTAAGCTGACGAATAAACGCTGGATATTCATTGCCATTCTGAGAAAATGTCGCTAACAATTGATTCGAATTTTCTTGTACCGTGGCTTTGATTCCAAATCTATTCAGTGAGCTGATGAGCTCATTGTTGCTCAATTTCATAGATGTCTCCCCCTTGGTGTGGTCTAACTTCAGGCCAGCAGCTTCCGGAAATCCGGCATCAAGAGTGAAAACAGGCAATGGCTTGATCTTTCTATCGCGCTGCTTCGCCTCGTTGTACAAAGCAAATTGCAGCGCGCTTCGTATTCTCACGCCTCTTCCCCGTTTTCTTCTCAGCCGAAGCCCCGGGAACTACTGGCTTCAGGCTAGTGCTCTTGCCGAAAAATTTGCAAGTGAGATGTTCGAAAGTTTGCGACGCCGCTCTATATAGAACCATTTGCAATGTGCCTTTTGGAGGACAGAGTCGAATCTACCCCACACCCCCTCACCCATGTGTCAGGGCATATGGGCTCCATCGGTTTTTGAGGTAGCCCGATCCAAAAATCTCCTATTTCTCCTCTAAAAACCCACATCGCAAATGGTTCAGATACCACGTCCTTGCCATATCGGACAAAATAATAAATAACCAAAAAATACTCGTTTCCATGATTATAGACACAATATTTCTGGTAAATTTGTTATAAATAAATCGATATTTCTATACTGACGAATGAGCGATCCAGGCCCCATCCAGCTCCCGCTGAGCGAATTGAATTCCCCGCAAGCAATAGCCGCCACCATGCAGCGCCTCTATCAGGATGAGAAAGCCTGGAAGACAGTCATTGAATGGGGCATTGCTCCCCCAGGAATGCCGCAATTCACAGAAGAGCAACTCGTTCTCCTCTACGATCGGCTCCTTCTCCTCATAGGACGGCTTCGCGCCCTCCCCTCTCGAGACCTTGCGTCCTATCGAGATGTGTCCGATCGTACGATTATTCACACGCCAGAACTCCTCACAGCCTATCTCCTCATTGCCTCAGACGAGACAGCGCTGTTCTGTTTGCTCAATGGATCTGCAGAGATCTCCGAGCTGTTGCGATCCAAGATGCACAAGTCTACCAAAGACCTGCTCTCCCTCGTTCAAACATTTCTTGAAACCCCAGAAAATGTTCGGGCCTGCAGAGAATTTCACCTTGGCGAAGTTGACGGGCGATATATCGAAAAGCTGCCTCGAGAACTCTGTTGGCTGACCGAGCTTCGATCCTGTGTGCTGCACCTTCCCAACCTGAATACACTTTCTTTCGACCATTGCCAATTCCCCTCTCTGGAGCATTTGACGATCGACGCCCCCAATCTGATACTTCTCCAAGGAGACATCTGTGGACTCCCGTCGCTGCGCACGCTTGACCTCATCTGCCCTCGCCTCATCGACATTCCTCGACAGATAGGCGAATTCCACCACCTTGAATCGCTCTCACTAACAACGAATGCTCTCACCAACCTACCAGAAGCCATTAGCTCTCTGCCATCTTTACGATCGTTGAAGCTCGCAAGTACATCGATGGTCCAGCTGCCCTATGCTCTTGGGAATCTTTCGCATCTGAAGGAACTGACCGTAACCATCAATCACGCTGAAGAACTCCCCGAATCAATCGGCCGCCTCACTGAGCTCCAGCACATGCGAATCGACGCTCAGGCGCTTGTCGCATTGCCGAAGGAGATTGGAGGCCTCACCTCTCTAAAATCCCTGGAAATCCATGCAGACAGCCTTGAGCACCTGCCAGCCGAAATTGGCCACTTGTCCCATCTTGAGAAGATGGTGATCGACGCCAAACGAGTGAGAGAATTGCCTCTCGAGATACGCCGCCTGAGGTCGTTGCGCACTCTCCACTTCTCCGGGAATTACGAATGCCTGCCCGAGGCCGTGTGCACGCTGCATTCTCTCGAGCACCTCTCGCTTGAATCCCCATCGCTTCGCGTTCTACCCCCCTCTATCCGCTCGCTCAACAACCTTTGCTCCCTTCGCGTGCAGGGAAGCTTTTTTTCTCTTCCACCTGAAATCGGGGCTCTCTCGTCATTAGAACTGTTAAAAATATCGGGGAACGCAATCACAGCGCTGCCGTCAGAGATCGGCAACCTGCGATCGTTGCAAGTGCTGGAGCTCAAAGTCCCTTATGTTGAATCGCTGCCTGCCACGATAGCGCTCCTCGCATCGTTGCAAACGCTGCGACTCAGCACATGCTGCTCTATGACCACCCTTCCTCAAGGCATCGGAGCACTCCATAGCCTCGAACACCTTGACATAGACTGTGAACAGCTGTCCTCATTACCACACGACATTGGCCAGCTCATCCACCTTCGGTCTCTTCGCATTGCGTCTCGGCACCTGTCGTTGCTCCCCCCGCAGCTCCACTCTCTGACGTCACTCCGCACCCTCACTCTGGCAACACCGCGACTGAACAGCCTCCCCCCAGAAATCGGGCGTCTACGAAGTGTACAAAGGCTCGAGCTGGCTATAGATGATCTTCGCACACTGCCGATGACAATTGGGGATATTCCACACCTTGAAATTCTCAAACTGGACTGTCCATCCCTGCGGGTCGTACCAGAGAGCATCGGCCGCCTCAACGCTCTTCAGCAGCTCGACATTCGCTCTCGAGACCTTCGCAGCCTGCCAGACGCGCTCAGCGCCCTCCAGCAACTTGAAGTGTTGACCATTGAAGCACCATGCCTGAAGGCATTTCCAAAAAACCTCATGCAACTTCCTCGGCTTCAGCGACTGGCCATCGATGCTCCCATCGCGACAGTGCCTCCTGTCAGCCATTTGACAGCCGTACAGTGGATTTCAATCGCCAGCACAGCCATGAGAACATTTCCTCTTGGCATCGAAACTATTGGTCGGTTAGAACACCTCGAGCTCGACTGCCCCAACCTCTCAACCATTCCCGTCACTATCGCTCTTTTCCGTTCTCTACGAAAACTCGTTCTCAACTGCCACGCTCTCTCGAAGCTGCCAAAAGAGATCGGAGCACTCAAAGAACTCCGTCATTTAGAACTATCGAGTCGTCTGCCCCTCTCTCTTCCCGAAGAAATCACCTCTCTCTTCCGTCTCGAGCACCTAAGCATCGATTGCCCCTATCTCGAGTCAATCCCGAGATTGCACAAGCTCCCCATGCTACGGCAGCTCTCTCTCGTCTGCTCTTCTCCACAGCTCATTGCCAAAGCTCTGCAAGGAGTCGCCGTCGACGATATTGTCATTTCTACTGGATCGAAAGCGCACGAGCGTCAGGCACGCAAAGACCGGACCTGGACAAGCCGTCCGTCTGGATCTTTGAACACCGCCACAGACTGACCATCGGCCTCGAAAAGTTCAGCAATACGATGGTCCCCTCGTCGTTGGCACCACGAAAGAGCTTTCAGAAACTGCTTCGAAGGCAAAGAGAGAGATAGCATGGTGGGGACCGCCGAAAGAGCGCTTTCGACGCGGACGAAAGTCAACGACCTTTCTCCGCACGAAAAGCATGCCTTGCCTTCTTCCACAGCAGGGGCCACGCCGAGAATATGCTGCCAAAAGCGGCACACGTCATCAAAAGCACGGGAAGGTTCGACGATATGCTGTACGACGATGCTCTCGCTCGTGGGCTGACGAGGGGCAAGGTACTCTCGAGCCACGAGTTCTGGTCGGCATGCGGTGGTGCGAATCAGAGCCTCTGTTCTGCGCCAATGGGAAATTTTCTCATGATCCCCGCTGAGAAGGACTTCTGGGACCTTGCGCCCTTCAAACACTCTTGGCTGTGTATAGTGCGGATGGTCGAACAAGCCTTTTTCAAAGGAGTCTTCCGCTGCCGCAGCTTCGTGCCCCAACACACCAGGAATGAACCGGGCGACCACATCAATCAGCACCAAGGCCGCTAAGCAGCCGTTCGTCAACACGTAGTCGCCAATGCTGATCTCTTGATCGACTTCAGCGTCAATGGCTCGCTGGTCAATCCCTTCGTAATGCCCACACAGAAGGAGTAGATGTTCCACGCTCGCCAGCTCTTTTGCAAGCTGCGGCGTCAGCTTCTGCCCCTGTGGACTGAGATACACCACGCGAGATGCCGGCGTGCGGCACGCACGAATGGCCGCCACAACGGGCTCAGCCATCATGACCATGCCAGGGCCACCGCCAAAGGGCCGATCATCGACACGAAAATCTGTTCGAGTGGAAAACGTGCGGATATCGACGTTTGATATCCGCAACACACCGTTTTGAATAGCACGTCTGAGGATGCTCTCGCGTAGAGGCCCCTCGATATACGAGGGGAACAAAGAGAGAACCTCAATGTGCATACGACAACTATGCAACGCGACGCTTAGCAGCTTTGCGCATGCGGCGCGCTTCAAGCCGTTGCGTGTGTTCGCGGTATGCTATCGGTGTCGCCCGTTTCGTCACAGCAGCAACTGTTGGCGTCATCTGCGCGCCAACAGAGAGCCAGTGCTGAACTCGATCTTCGCGGATCATCCATTTCTGAGCAGCCGCTGGCCTGTACCAGCCAAGAGCTTCGACATATTTTCCATCGCGCGGCGAGCGGCTGTCCGCAACGACAACGCGATAGCTGGTTTTGTTCGCGCAGCCTTGTTGCCACAACCGAATCTTCAACGCCATAACCCTCCTCCCATCAGCTTTTCTAGGTGCTTTACTTTTGGTGCATTCTTAAAAAATTGCTTCGCCTGTTTGAGCGTTTTAACCAGGCGGTTTACATCATCAATTGTCGTGCCACTGCCATTGGCAATTCTCTTTCGTCGTCCTACGGTCAGCTCGCACACATCGTAGCGTTCTTCAGAGGTCATGGAAAGGATGATAGCTTCAGCCTTCGCCAGCTCCTTGTCGCCGCCATCGATCGGTAGTTTTGAAGCCCCCGGAAGCATGGCCATAAGTCCTTTGACAGATCCCATCTTCTTAATCATGCGAAGCTGGTTGAGGAAATCCTCATAGGAAAATTCCGCACGCCGCAGTTTCCTCTCCAATTCCTTCGCATCGGTCTCACGAATGTGCTCTTGAGCTTGCCGCACAAGATTGATGGTATCTCCCATCCCGAGAATGCGGTCCGCCATTGAGACGGGGTGGAAAGGGCGAATATCTCCTAACCGCTCTCCATGGCCCTCAAACAAAATGGGTTTTTTCGTAACCTCGACAACAGAAATAGCCGCTCCACCTCGTGCTGAGCCATCAAGCATTGTCAGGCAGGAACCCGTCACCCCAATCTGCTCAGCAAATGCGGACGCTGTTCTCACGGCGTCTTGTCCTGTGGCCGCATTCAACGTCAACAACACATGGTGGGGGCAAACCGCCTCTTTCACCCTTTTCAATTCTTGCATGAGCTCGGCGTCGACGTGCAAGCGCCCGGCCGTATCAAAAATGAGTAGATCCCACATATGTTTGGGGGCTTCAAAGATCGCCTCTTCAGCCACGCGAACTGGATTCTTCTCCCCTGCGAGCATGAAGCTATCAACACCTGCTTGCTGCGCTAGTGTCAATAACTGGTCAACGGCTGCGGGACGCGCAAGATCGCAGGCGACTAAACAAGGACGGCGAAAACCGCGCTTCTCCTTCAAAAACATCGCTATCTTCGCGGCGTGCGTCGTCTTGCCCGAACCTTGCAGGCCGCACAGAAGAATTCTGGCCGGACGCTCATGGATCACAAATTCTTTTTCATCGGCCCCTAGAAGCTCCACGAGTTCATCATGGACAATTTTTACGAAAAGTTGACCAGGAGCAACTGACGATATCAAGGCTTGGCCTATCGCCTTTTCCTTCACTCGCTTGACGAAACTCTTCACAACCCCATACTGAACGTCGGCATCGAGCAGAGCTAATCGAACTTCATCAATAGCTTCCTGGACATTGCCTTCGGTCAGCGTTTTCGCCCGCATGAACTTGGCAAAAATCCCCTGAAATTTTTCAGCAAGAGTAGAAAACATCAAACAAACCCATCTATATGCGTCAAGGCGACAATTGTACCACTATGGAGCGATATTAGTCCAAGACTGGCTCGAGAGAGCCGTGCTATTGGCAAAGAGCGAAGTGTGCTAGAGTACCCCCTCCATCGCCGACCGATTCGGAATGGAGGGCCGAGAAGGGTTCTAGCGTCGAGATGCTTTTTTCTTCGGCTTTGCGCCTTTATTGCCAAAAGAATGGAGATCCACCACATCCCTCTGGGTTTTGATCACGAGCTGTTCTAAGGCGCGCGATGGTGGCTGTAGTTGCACGCTGAGACGACGGAGATCTGCTTCGAGCTGACCAAGGATGCTGAGAGCGCCTTCGACATCTCGTCGATGACAAGCATTCCGTGCTTGGGGCCGATACAGAGCTATGAACCCTGCCACCCCTTCTTTTTCTTGACCCTCTAAAGCAGAGGCGCGAACCATCATTTCGTGAAAAAAATGGTTGACTCGATCCATGAATTTGTCTTCTACATTTTTAAAGCTCAACTTGGCTTTTCGAACCGGGCTTTGCACGTCCTTGGGAAGCTCTTCAAAGCGACCCCATTCTTCGATCGCCGTGCCGATGATGAGGCCGAGTTCAGGATGTAAGATGCGGGGAGCTTTGTGGTTAGCGGCCTGAACATACGTCTTCACAATGGCGAGAGCCTCATTCCATTCGCCGGCGATGAGGCCGAACTGATTCGTATAATCTTCTTGCCGAAGCCTTCGAAAGGCTGTCACAAAATCGATCATTTGCAGCTGAGAGGGCATCGGTTCCTGACCAAGTCGGGCTTTCGCGCTTTTCGTAGCTTCGGCGCATAGCGATTCACAAAATTGCACTGCATTGAATGGAACAGTCGGTGTTGTCATCGTGTCGATCCCTCTCTTATGAGTCATGTGCGATATGGATTTTTAGAGGAAAAGAGGGAGATGTTTGGCTCGAGCTGCCCCAAAACCGACAAAGCCCATATGCCCCGACATATAGGTGAGGAGGTTTGGGGTAGATGCGGCCAAAAAGATCCTACTCTGCCCTCCAAAAGGCACATCGCACATGGCTCCTTATTAAAGACTATCGCAAACGGCTCGTATACACGCCCCCACAAGTACCATCTTCTTCCATTTTTTTCACAGCATTCTGTTCTCAGGCCAGCACCTCTCACTGACTGAAGCTGCCCCAAAACAGACGAAGCCCATATGCCCTGACATATAGGTGAGAAGGTGTGGGATAGATCCGGCAAAAAAGATGCTCCTCTACCCTCCAAAAGGAGCATCGCAAATGGCTCGGAGAGTTCTGTGTTGGACTACAGGGAGATTTAGTGTATACTTTCGTTGTCATATGGCGTTTTGAAACCCGTGTAGGAACACTATGCATGTTCGCGAGCCCGCCTCAAAGCTGGTTGACGTCGCGCTTGAGAGCGTTCACTCCCACATCGACACCGGCCTTGTGGTCGTTGGTATGTCTGGAGGTGTTGACTCGTCTGTTGCTGCCGCCCTCTTGAAAGCCAAGGGGTATGACGTCGTCGGACTTTTCATGAAGAATTGGGATGAGGGTGAGGGTGCCTCCTGTCCCGCAGAAGTCGACGCACAGGATGTGGCCCATGTTGCCAACATCATCGGAATCCCCTTCTATACCATTAATTTTACCAACGAATATTGGACAGAGGTCTTCGAACATTTCTTAGAAGAACTACGTCACGGGTTAACCCCCAATCCCGACATCCTCTGTAATCGCGAAATAAAGTTTAAAAAACTTCTGGAAAAGGCGCTCAGCATCGGCGGGACGGCATTAGCTACAGGCCACTACGCTTCAAATCATCAGTGTGCAAAGCAGTTTTTGCTCAAGCGCGCCCTTGACTCCACCAAAGATCAGACCTATTTTCTGTACACAGCCACACAAGCCTCTCTTTCGAAGACTCTCTTCCCCGTATCGCATCTTAGAAAAGAGGACGTTCGGAAGATCGCCAAGGCGCTCTCTCTTCCTGTCGCCGAGAAACAAGATAGCACCGGCATTTGCTTTATCGGAGAGCGGAAATTTAGAGACTTTCTGCAGCCGTATCTTGGACATACCCCCGGTGCCATGAAGACACCGGAAGGCACGATTGTCGGCACCCACTGCGGACTGCCGTACTACACTATTGGCCAGCGCAAGGGCCTGGGAATAGGGGGCAAGGGCGAGGCATGGTTTGTTGCTGACAAGGACGTTGAACGCAACCACCTCATCGTCGTGCAGGGGGCTGACCACCCCGCCTTGTACGCCGACGAACTATCAACAAAGCAGGCGCACTGGATCAGAGGTGAAGCCCCTCTCTTTCCCTTGCGATGCACAGCAAAAATCCGATATCGCCAAGCAGACCAGCCATGCGTCGTGCAGCTCAACGATGACATGACCCTCTCTGTCCGCTTTGATATTCCTCAGCGAGCCGTGACGCCACAACAGTCCATTGTCTTCTACGATGGCGATGTCTGTCTGGGAGGCGCCTTTATTAAAGAGAGAGGTCCTTCCTATCTAGAGATGGGCAAAGCTCTGTAAACAACTCCTGCCTAAAGGCAAAAGCTTTATGGTCAGCTAACAGGCTGCCA
>CAYPCN010000019.1:7693-29722 GCA_964409235.1 uncultured bacterium | reverse complement strand
CGGACATAAGTTCCTTAACGAGAAAGAGTTACGAAACAACTGTCAAAGTCGGGAGGATCTCTCTGCGCGAAAATATAGCAAGGATTATCTTCAAGATGGTCGGTCACAACATGGTGTTACTGCATGGTTTTATCAAGACGACCCAAAAAACACCTCCACAAGATTTAGAACTGGCTCTAAGACGAGCAAAAGGTTTGGAACATGCCAATGAGACGAAAACATAGCCACGTCGGATCTTCGCTTGATGACTTCCTTGCTAGGGAAGGGATCTTGGAAGAGGTGGAAGAAGTAGCTGCGAAGCGCGTTTTTGTTTTTCAGCTAGAGAAAGAGATGAAAAAACAAAAAATTGATAAAACGGAGCTGGCTCATCGATTGGAAACCAGTAGGTCTGCAATTGACAGAATATTAGATCCGGCCGCTCCCTCAACACTGAGAACCCTGGCAAGAGCTGCGAGAGTTATTGGTAGAAGTGTCAGGATCAGCATTATATAAACAGCAGTTTGGGTTGTGTACGTGCCTTACGCCATTTATGCTGGACACAAGATGCTGTGAGTGATCAGGAGGTACGTCGTGGATCTCGCAAAACTAGAACGGCTCTCGGAGATTGAATGGCGCATCACCACGCATGGCCCCATGCGCGTGCCAGGCATTCTTTTTGGAGATGAGCAGCTGATCCGTGAAATGGATGACAAAGTCTTTGACCAGGTCGTCAATGTCGCCTCGCTTCCAGGGATTGTGAAAGCTGCCTACGCTATGCCGGACGCTCACTGGGGATATGGATTTCCCATTGGCGGCGTTGCGGCTTTTGATGCCGGTCAAGGGGGTGTTGTCTCGGCTGGTGGCGTCGGTTTTGACATCTCGTGTGGCGTCAGAACGATTTTGACAGGGCTGTCAAAAGAGGAGTTCCTCCCGTTTAAAGAACAGATTGCCGACGAGCTGTTTCGGACTATTCCTGCTGGGGTGGGCAGCCATGGCGAGCTTTCTTTGGATGCCCATCAGCTGGAAGCAGTGCTGGAAGGTGGAGCGCAATGGGCCGTCCGAAAGGGATACGGTCTGCAGGAGGATCTCGATCGTATTGAAATGCATGGTAGAGCCAGCGGAGCAGATGCCAGCGCCGTTTCAGACGTTGCCAAGCGTCGGCAGAAAGATGAAATGGGAACATTGGGATCGGGAAACCACTACCTAGAGATTCAGGAGGTGAAGGAACTCTATGACGAGGCCATCGCCGCGGCGTATGGTGTGAAGAAGGCCGATATTGCTGTCAGCCTCCACTGCGGATCACGAGGTCTCGGCCATCAGGTGGCGACAGACTATTCCAAGAAGATGCTCATCGAGGCAAGAGAACGAGGTGTCGTTCTTGCTGATCGGGAGCTGGCCTGTGCACCAATCCTCTCAACACTAGGGCAAGAGTACCTGCGAGCTATGCGGGCAGCCATCAACTGCGCCCTTGCCAACCGTCAGCTGTTAACCCACCTAGCGAGGAAGGCTTTTTCTCGTATCATTCCCAAGGCAGAACTCACAGTCCTCTACGACGTCTCCCACAATACCTGCCTCGAAGAAGAGCACGTTGTCGATGGTGCGACGATGGCCCTCTTCGTCCATCGCAAGGGCGCAACACGAGCGTTTCCTCCTGGCCATCCTGAACTCCCTCCCCATTTGCGTCCCTTTGGCCAGCCGGTACTTATCGGAGGCACTATGGGAACAGCATCGTACATTCTAGCCGGGACGACGAAGAGCGAGTCTTTGGCCTTCGCCTCATCATGTCATGGCGCAGGGCGCCAGATGAGCCGCACTCAAGCTACGAAGCGGTGGCAAGGGCGACAAATCCTGGATGAGCTGGAAGGGAAAGGAATTCTCATCCGCTGCAAGTCGTACCGAGGGATTGCCGAAGAAGCGCCCGATGCCTACAAAAATGTGAGCGCCGTCGTTGAAGCGGCTGACGCTGCCGGTCTTTCGAAGAAGGTGGCCAAGCTCGTGCCACTCGTATGTGTGAAAGGGTAGCAGGCTACACATCCACCACGCATTGAGCGCACCACGTACCATTCTTCTGGCGGTGGACGAGTAGCTCGTAGTATGTTGCCGCTTTGACCTCAACAGCGGGGCGGTGCTTCTCTATCTCGACATTCTCCCCCGACGCCGTTGCCGTCAGCGTTGTTCCATCGATGGAGATTGCAAACCGCGAAAACAACATATGACGAGTGTCCATCTCGAAAATCAGCTGATTGAGAAAATCGAAGAGAAGCGTGTCGAGATCGTCAGCGGCAAGCGCCAGATGGACATCGGCTTTTGGGGCGACGAGTGAAGGATCTGTGATGACGGCGGTCAGCGCCAAGGCGACTTGAGAAAAGGCTTCTGCAACTGTTGCGCCAATGCCTCGGATGCCAACATCCGCTTGGTGGCGGAAGTGCTCCCAATGGGGGATGGTTCGTGTCAGAGCGACGATGTGGTCAACGACTTGCTGGATGGAGAGATCGGACGTATCGAGGAGAACGGCGTCCGGCGGTTGCTGAAGGGGAGAGATCGCTCGCGTGGAATCTCGGAGGTCGCGCTCTGCCATCTCTTTGTCAATGTCTTCGAGAGTGGCCGATGTTTTCCCTTGAAGCTCCAGAAAGCGGCGTTTGGCCCGAACGTCAGGGCGGGCTGTGAGAAATATTTTTAAATCGGCATTGGGAAAGACGGTTGTGCCCATGTCGCGCCCTTCGCAGACGATGTTTTGATGGACAGCAAAACTGCGTTGGATGGGGAGCAAGAACGACCGGACAGTAGCGTAGGTAGAGATGAGAGAAGAAGCGTGGCTTGCCTCTCGCGTTCTAATATGAGGGGTGGCATCAATGCCGGCGATGACGTACCGAGTCTCATTTCCTTCGCACAGAATGTCAAGAGGGTTGGCCGCGAGGAACGCAGCGATGGCGCGCTCATTGGCCAGATCGATATGACAGGTGAGAAGAGCATAGGCAACAGCTCTATACAGGGCCCCTGTGTCGAGGAGGGTATAGGAGAGCGCTCGCGCAACTTCGCGTGCGACAGTGCTCTTTCCGGTTCCTGCCGGTCCATCAATAGTGATAATCATGTGGTTCCCCGAGAGGTGAAAAAAAAGAAGCGACATGATACCATTTTGTAGTATTCTCAATAGAAATAGTACAATCAGCAATTGCTGATGAGAGATTGCCTCAAAGGCCTAGCGTTTCATGGTGTCGGACACAATTGCACATGCTTCGTATCAGTATGGGTTTGTCACTGACATCGAGACAGACGCTCTCTCTCCGGGGTTGAATGAGTCGGTCATCGAAGAGATCTCGGCCAAAAAACGAGAGCCAGCGTGGATGCTTGACTTTCGTATCAAAGCCTACCGGTATTGGACGACCTTGACGGAGCCCCACCCTCGCGGGGTGACGTACGAGCCGATCGACTACCAGAAGATCTGCTACTACTCTGCCCCGAAGAAAACTCCAAAGCTCAACGATATCAGCGAGGTCGATCCCGAGCTGCTGCGGACATTTGACCGCCTCGGCATCCCGTTGTCGGAGCAACAGCAGCTGGCCAATGTCGCTGTTGACATCGTTTTTGACTCTGCCTCTATTACTACGAACGTTCGCTCTCAGCTCAATGAGCTTGGCGTGATTCTCTGTTCTATATCTGAGGCGGTGCATGCGTATCCTGAGCTCGTGCGCCAGTACCTTGCGACTGTGGTTCCTATCACCGACAACTTCTTCGCTGCCCTAAACTCGGCTGTCTTTTCTGATGGTTCTTTTGTCTTTGTCCCGAAGGGCGTTCGCTGTCCAATCGAGCTGTCGACATATTTTCGCCTCAATGATAGGAAGACCGGTCAGTTCGAGCGAACGCTGCTGATCGCCGAGGAAGACTCCTATGTAAGCTATCTCGAAGGCTGTACAGCGCCAGCCTATGATACCAATCAACTGCATGCCGCGGTTGTTGAGCTGATCGCCCACAGCAGAGCGGAGATCCGCTATTCCACAGTACAGAATTGGTATGCTGGTGATCCCGTGACAGGGAGAGGGGGTGTCTTTAACTTTGTCACGAAACGAGGCTTGTGTCGTGGTGCGCGGTCGAAGATTTCATGGACGCAGGTGGAGGCGGGGGCGGCCATCACGTGGAAGTACCCTAGCTGCATTTTGGAAGGGGAGGGGTCGACAGGAGAGTTTTTCTCGGTCTCTCTGACGAATGGCTGCATGCAGGCTGATACCGGGACAAAGATGATCCATATTGGCAACGAAACGCGCTCGACGATCATTACCAAGAGCATTGCCGCTGATCGCTCGTGCAACACGTATCGGGGAAAGGTGCATGTTCATCCTACATCGGCGTATGCCAGAAATTTCACGCGGTGCGACTCCCTGCTCGTTGGCGATCAATGTTCAGTGCGCACTCTCCCTTCTATCGACGCTAACAATACGTCGTCACAGCTCGAGCATGAGGCGACAACGTCGAGGCTGAGCGATGACCAGCTGCTCTACTTTCGCTCTCGAGGGCTTTCAGCAGAAGATGCCATGACGCTGATCATCTCGGGATTTTGCGGGCGCGTGTTAGAGCATCTCCCCCTGGAGTTCGCCCAAGAGGCAAAACAGCTCATCGCCCTTAAACTAGAACATGCGGTTGGATAAGATCATGATGCAGCCCCTTCTTATAATTCGCGATCTCCATGCTCAGGCAGAAGGCGTGGAAATTCTCCACGGGGTCTCACTGACCATCCTTCCTGGGCAGATCCATGCGATCATGGGGCCGAATGGTGCTGGCAAGTCCACGCTTGCCAATGTGCTGGCAGGCCATCCTTCCTACACTGTGACGAGCGGCGACGTCCTCTTCAACGGCCAAAGTCTCCTTGCGATGCCTCCTGAAGAACGGTGTCGCCAAGGGCTCTTTGTCAGCTATCAGCATCCCGTCGAAGTGCCGGGGGTGTCAAATGGTGCTTTCCTGCGAGCTATTGGTACGGCTGTACGGCGGGCGCGTGGACAGGAGGTGCTCAACGACAAGGCATTTCAAGCGTTGCTTGCTGAGAAGATGGAGCTCGTCGGCTGTAAGGCTGATTTTCTGGCGCGCGATGTCAATACGGGGTTTTCTGGGGGCGAGAAGAAGAGAAACGAGATTCTCCAGATGGCCCTCCTCGACCCTGTGATGGCAATTCTCGATGAGACTGACTCAGGATTAGACATTGACGCAATGAAGATCGTTGCTCACGGCGTGAACACCCTCATGGCAGACGACAGAGGCCTTCTCCTCATCACCCACTACCAGCGCCTGCTGAATTTCATTGTGCCGACCGTTGTCCATGTGATGATGGAAGGCCGCATCATCACCACAGGAGGCCGTGAGCTGGCCTTGCGTTTAGAGACAGACGGGTATGATTGGCTGCAACGAGGATAGAGAGTGTCAGATGCGGTTCATTGAAATCCCAGAGAATACAACCCTTGTGGAGCCGATGTATGTGTCGCATGACGACAGCGCGCAAGGCGACGAGCATGGGCTTCGCATTGTAGTTGGCAAACACGCGTCTGTCCACATCCTTGAACGAGGAGGAACGACAGAATCCTGCCACACGCTGGTGACAGCCGAGGTTGAAGAGGGGGGCTCCTTAGTCTACACGTACATGGATGGCGCGCCGTTGGAAGCCCGTTCTGTGCTGCGTGCTGTGGTGAGAAAAAATGCCTCGTGTACCTTGCTATTCACCACATCATCGGCTCTGCGCCGATATGATGCATCGGTCTCTTTAGTGGAAGAGGGAGCGTCGGCAACGGTGAAGGGGCTTGCTATCCTCCCTCCTCACCATAAGTCGTTTGTCAACCTTGTAATTGAGCATCAGGCAGCGCATACCACGTCATCACAGCACTGTAAGGGCGTTATTGCTAATGGTGCCCTCGGCTCTTTTGCGAGTAGCGTTGTGATTCGCAGAGCAGCACAGAAGAGTGAAAGTCACCAGCACAGTCGTTTTCTCACCCTAGGGCCGCGTGCACAGACGTTCAATACGCCCTGTTTTGATATAGACGCTGATGATGTGATCGCCGTCCATGGGGCGACGACCGGCGCATTGGACGACGAGCTGCTCTTTTACCTCACGTCGCGAGGAATGAGCGCCAGCGACGCAAGGCGTGCTCTCGTCGAGGGGTTTTGTGAGGAGATCATCAGGGCATTGCCCACGGTGTGTCGGGACACGGTGTTCTCCGGCATGCTTTCAGCCATTGAGGGAGAAGTATGAGGCATCCGATGAGCGATCGTTTTTTCAAGGTACGAGAAGAGTTTCCCGCTCTCGTCGCCTCCTCGTACATCTACCTTGATTCAGCGGCAACCTCTCACAAACCTGCCTGTGTGATTAAGGCTCTCGAAGATTTTTATTCCAAGCACTATGCCACTGTCAATCGCGCCGTTTATCGCCCATCGCTTGCAGCCACAGATCTGTATCATCAGGCGCGAGCGACGATCGCCAAGCATCTCAATGCTGTCTCTCCAGCTGAGGTCATCTTCACCCGTGGCACTACGGACAGCCTGAATCTGGTCGCCGCTAGCTTCCAAGCACTTCTTTCCCCTGCGTCGCGCATCCTCGTTTCTGAGATGGAGCATCATTCCAATCTCATTCCCTGGCAGCTTGCGGCGCAGGCAACAGGAGCTTCGTTAGAACCCATTCCCATCACACCAGAGGGAGCGTTGGATCTCGAAGCATTGCACCAGCTTCTCGATGGCGGCCGTGTAGCAATCGTCGCTGTGACACATTGTTCCAACCTCCTTGGAACGGTCAACCGCATTGATGCGATTGCTACCATGGCTCATGAACATGGGGCCTATCTCATTGTCGATGGTGCCCAGGCCGTTTCTCATCTGCCTATCGACGTTCAGGCTTTGGGATGCGATGCCTACGCTTTTTCAGCACACAAGATGTATGGGCCGACGGGCATTGGCGTGCTTTGGGCAAAGGAATCTCTCCTGGACCGCCTTCCTCCTACACGAGGGGGTGGAGATATGATTGACACGGTGACCTTTTCCTCGAGTACGTGGGCAGAGCTGCCGCTGAAATTTGAACCGGGGACGCCTCCGATTGCAGAGGCCATAGCCTTTGGTGTTGCCGTCGACTACCTTGCGAGGGTATCTTTAGCTGCCATCCACGAATATGAGCAGGCGCTGTTGTCGCATCTCATCGAAGGCCTTCGTACCATTCCGTCCCTTCACCTTGTTGGTACAGCGACACCAAGAAGTCCTCTTCAATCGTTTTATATCCCAGGAGTCCATCCCCTCGACATCGCGACGTTGTTGGATCTGGAGAAGATTGCCGTGCGTTCTGGGCACTTATGCTGCCAGCCTCTTCTTCAACGCCTTTCCTTGAAGGCTGTCACGCGCATTGCTCCTGCCTTCTACAATACCTTTGATGAAATTGATCGGTGTGTGGAGGCGTTGGGCAAGGTAGTGAAGAAGCTGCGTTAGACTACCACTGTATGAGGAGCGACCCAATGCGCAATGCCTGCTGCGGGCCGCTCTTCGCGATTTCTCGTCCTGGCAGCGCCCCTTTCGGGGAACAACTCTCGTGTACAATTTCGTGAAACTCGATGAGCCAGCTTTCTACTTGCTTTGCCAGCTGGCTGACAAACGGAGTAAAGCCAAGGCATACCATGAGAATGGCAAACCACGATTTCAGCCCCATGCCAAGAAAGGTAATTTGAACCTGCGGCGCTAAGCGGTTGATAATGCCTAGGAAGGTGTCGGTCATCAGCATGGCCAAAAAGGCAGGCATGCAGAGCTGCAAAGAGAGCGTGGCAAAGATGAAGAGGACGTGCATGAGTCGTTCATGGAGGAGGCTGTTTTCAAGGAGGAAGGCGGGGAACGACCATTGGTCAGGAGGGAGGAGATCATACGAGAGGTACAAGGAATCTAGGACGTAAAAAGGGCCGTTCACCATCCAAAAGATGACGATCAGCAACATGTTGTAGAGAGTGCCGATGGGTGACGACTGATTTTGAATGGTTGGGTCATTCGTCATCAAGCTCGCGGCACCGCGCTGATGGTCGATGAAGACGCCTGAGGAGGAGACGATCAAAAATGGTAGGCCGAGAAAAAAGCCAAAGATACTGCCTATGAGAACCTCTCGCAGCAACAGGCAGATGAGCTCTAGATTAAACGATAGCGGCGTGGTCACCATCCCTAGAAGCTTGGGGAGGATGATGGCCATCAGGCTTATAGCAAGAGCAAGTTTTACCGGTGCTGGTAAGATGCGAGCTCCAAAAAACGGCGACAAGCCAATGATCGGGGCAATCCTCCCAAAGATCAGAAAACATAAGGAGAGAACCGACAGAAAGTTCCACTCTCCCGAGGACTGTGTTTCAAATAACCTGAGATAGTCTAATTCCACAGCGTTGCCCCTTCCTCCTTTGTTTGCACGATACAGAAAAGGAAGATTTCCAGAAAACGCTGCTATTTCGAGAGCCATTGCAGTTTCAGACCAATGGAGATATCTCAGCTGGTATGAGTGTCCGAAGCTCTGCCAGCGTCTTCTGTTGAAAGTCCGCGGCAGCGCAGAGCTCCTGGAAAGGACAACGGCGGCATCCACGTCGATCTTCAGGATATGCGAACAGGGAGGGGTCGGGAGGAGGGACGAGGCCCTGCGCGTCCGGTGGTGGATGGAGGGAGAGCATCTTCTTAGTAGATTCGATGATGCGAGATCGGGTGGCAGTGAGCTGTGCAGCATCGAGGGCCTGCTTCTGGCCCGCGCCATACTTCTTGTAGCCTGCTGGGCCTGAACAGAGGTAAAAAGGAACAAGGATCATGGACTCAGGCGATTCTCCAAAAAGCGTCTGGGCAGCCAGGGCATAGGCAAAGAGTTGATCTTCAGTCTTCTTGCTCTCCTGCCCTGTCTTCCAGTCAAAGATAATCATGATCTTTGAGCCATCCGCTTTTGGCCAGCGGAGGAAGAAGTCATAGACGACAATCGCTTCAATACCTTGTTCAACTGAGAATGTCTGGTTTGCTTCTATTCCCATCCACTCGGCTTTCTGATGGAGGGCGATGGCATTCAGACATGGGGAGGCGTGCCAGTTCGTGAGGCAGGTGATGGCTTTTTCTTTGAGGGTCGTTTCGTCGCCACTGCCAAACGCAAACCCAAAAAAATGCTCCAAGATGTTGACATGGTGCTTTGGATGGTGCTTCCACAGCTGTTCTTTTGATTCTTTCAACCCCCTGTCAAATTGAACAGAGGCTCGTCTGATGAGCTCGTCGAGTGCCGGCAGCTGCCGCGATTGCTGAATGGCTTTGAGCTGTTCTTCAATGATCTTGTGGACGAGTGATCCCATGAACACGCAGGCCGGCTGCATATTTTTTAGGAGGTAGAGGTACGAAGCAAGAGGATCAACGCTTGTGCGGCAGTCAAAAGGGGTTTTGGGCCATCCTTCCCAAGCTCCATAGTAGGAATACCAGTAGCGTTTTTGGCATTCTTGAAATGTTGCTTCTCGTGATGATGACCATCGACAAGTGTTGACCAAACGTTGGTGCGTAGCGGTTCGTGCCATCAATAAATCCCCTTGTGTCGTACACCATGTGCGACCCGGGTTGTCGGAGGAGAAGGACGCCCATCTCTATCCTCGACAACCTGCGTCGTGCATAGGTTTCTTGAGAAGCCAGCAGGTTCTTGGAATTGCTGCAGAGAAACTTTCCCACCTCGCAGCTAAATCTGTCAAACGATTGGCACAAAGAGTCGTTTGTGGCATGCCTTTTGGAGGGCAGAGTAGGATCTTTTTGGCCGACTCTACCCGAGCCGTCTCCCTCATATGTCAGGGCATATGGGCTTCGTTGGCTTTTGGGTGGCTCGATCCAAAAATTTCCCTCTTCTCCTTATCGCAAATGGCTCACAAAACAAGTCCGCTTGGAGAATCCAAGCGGACGAGGAAGAGTCAGGACTGAAGAATCAATGGATTAGATTATTTTCTTCTTCGAGATGTTCCTTGAAGGCACACTTTCATAGAGGGTGTTTTGGTCGCATTTTTCCATGGTGTATGCGATCGGTATTTCCTCGCGCGTTGCGCCTTGGCAACAGGAGCGCTTTGCTCTGCAATTTTCACGCTGCCTTCCGATGCATCCTTAGCAACGGGGAGATCTTGCGCTGCGATTTCTACGCTGCCTTCTGCAATATCCTCGGCTTGAGGAGCTATCACCGCTTTCTCTTTTTGCTCTACGCTACCTTCCGATGCATCCTTAGCAACGGGGAGGTCTTGCGCTGCGATTTCCGCGCTGCCTTTTGCAACATCCTCGATCTGAGGAGCCGCCACCACTTGCTCTGCCACAGGCCGAGCGACTGTTGGTTTCTGTGCAGAAGGGGTCTCCTTCTTGAAGAACCTGCGCACCAGTGCTGGGATCTTGCGCATGGAATGGGCCACTGCCGATGCTGAAGCCCGACGTAGAACTGACCGCTGAGAGATATTCTGACGCACTTGAACAAAACACGATCGTACAGCGCTGCCAATGCGGGCGATTGAGGAGTTGATGTTGTTCAATAGACGGCCGAAAACGCGAGATATGCGTTGCATGTAGCCTTGTCCTGGAAAGCCATGGACGGAGAGCTCTCTTTGTACGTTTCTGAACGAGGAGCGGCCACGCTCTGCGGACGATACGATGGCGTCACGCACTTTCTTGGCTACGCGTTTGACCTTTTCGCGGCAATCATGCGCTATCTCACGAACGTCGACGATCGCTTCATCGATTGCCTGTGATATGGAAACTCGTGCTTGTTGACCTAGTTCTACTATCTTCATTATAAAACCCCTTTAATTAACATTTTGTTGTTAACAGGCGCTATTATGAAATATTTTTTCTTTATTGTAAAGAACTTGTGTAAAGAATTATCAACTACATGGCTGCAATCCCCCATTCCACGTTGGATAGCTACGGAGTGAGGTGAGAGCCATTTGCGATGTGAACATGTGCGTTACCAAAAAGAGAGGAATATGGCAGAGTAAGAACACGAGAATGCAACGGTGGTGTGTGACGTGGTGGCCTCTAACTATCTCATTTTACTTCGCCATGGCGAGTCCATGTGGAACAAGGCGAATCAATTTACTGGGTGGGTGGATCTTCCCCTCACCACGAAAGGAATAGAGGAGGCATTTTCGGCGGGAAAAGCGCTGGCATCGTACGACATCGATATTGTCTATTGTTCTGCGCTCGTCCGGGCAACGATGACGGCAATGATTGCTCTCTGTGAACACCCGAGCGGTAAAACGCCAGTGATTCTCCATGCTACGGGCAGAATGCATTCATGGGGGAAGATTTATTCTGAAAGTGCTCTCTCGCGAGTTCTCCCCGTGTACATGGATGAGGCGCTTAATGAAAGGATGTATGGCGTTCTTCAAGGGCTCAACAAACAGGAAACCGCTGAGAAATTTGGTGCCGATGTTGTGCATCAGTGGCGGCGCAGCTACCGAGTCCCTCCTCCAGAGGGGGAGAGCCTCGAGATGACGCTTCAGCGCACTCTTCCCTATTTCGAAGGAACCATAGTGCCCTCTCTACGAGAGGGCAAGACGGTGCTGGTATCGGCCCATGGGAATTCCCTTCGTGCAATCATCAAGCATATCGAACAGATGGATGAAGAGGCCATCCTTCGATATGAGCTGGCGACCGGAAAGCCGATTGTCTATCGCTTTGCCAACAGTACCTATCATCGAGTTAACGCCTAATCTACCAGGGATCCACACCGTGTCGAAACAACGATTAAGTAAAGTCATTGCAGCTTCAGGTCTGGCCTCGCGCCGGGCTGCTGAAACGCTGATCTTTGACGGAAAAGCCACCGTTAATGGGAAAAAAGTCCTCCTTCCCCAGACGATGGTGGATCCCCACGTGGATACCATAGAAGTCGACGGCAAGCGGATTTCGTTACCGTCTCACACCGTCTACTATGCGTTGAACAAGCCCGTTGGCTATCATTGTACCAATGCGCCTACCGTCAAACGGCGAGCCATCGACTTGATCGACCCGCCCTCAGGCGCTCGCCTGTTCACCGTCGGCAGACTCGATAAAGATACTTCGGGGTTGATCATCGTTACGAATGACGGCCATTTTGCCAATCGCGTGATGCATCCTTCAGGTGGGGTAAAAAAGGAATATATTGCCAAAGTCGATCAAGAGATTACCCACGACCATCTTGTCACCTTGGCGCGAGGCTGCATGGTCCAGCATGCGTTTGTGCGCCCGGTGCGAGTGGCAAAGGTCCGACGAGCCACGATTCGCATTGTCGTGCAAGAAGGGCGCCGCCATGAGGTGCGGCAGATGCTCGAGGCCGTAGGGCTCTCTGTCCTCGAACTCAAGCGCGTGAAGATAGGCAACCTCTGTCTTGGCACGACCCCCGTTGGAGCGTATCGCGAGCTTACACAGCAGGAAATCGAGAGGCTATTCCCGGATCATACGCCGGCCGGCGCAGCACCTTCTTCGAAGAGGCCACGTCGTAAATTGCAACCTCGAAGGTAGGCTAGAAACCGCTCTTCAGGGTACAGCGCAGCAGCTGCCAACTCAATGGGGGCAGACGGATCTGCAGGTATCCCCGTGAGCTGAGAGAGCCGCTTTCGATCCCTGGCTATCATGGCCAAGCGGGCAGCTTCAAGAGTGGTTGCGTCTTTCACAGGGGCAAAATAATCGTTGCGTTGCAGCGGCACGATTTCGATTGTGCGCGCGGCTGTCATCGCATCGAAGACAAAATACTCTGCCTTCCACACCTCATGCCCGTCGACCCGTTTCTTGGCGACATGCATGGG
Source organism: uncultured bacterium (assembly GCA_964409235.1). Lineage (GTDB taxonomy): Bacteria > Chlamydiota > Chlamydiia > Chlamydiales > FEN-1388 > CAINFV01. The sequence continues at coordinate 16,988 of CAYPCN010000019.1, read as the reverse complement.
CAGTGGCAGGGCTGCTGCAGCTTTGAGAAAGGGAATCGAGCAGCCAAAGCATGAGATATTAGCCCAGCAGAACACAAGCCTGCCCTGCGCATCGCGCGCGTTTCGAATCGAGGAATCGATCTCTGAATACTCCACGACGCGGAGGCGTCCCCCTTCCTTGACAAAGAGCCCGACCTGCTCGTCGGGGTCGGCTCTCTCTACGGCGGCTGCAGTAAGATTCACGCCTTCGAAGAGAGGGGAGAACAGCGCTGGGTAAAAAGGGTCGATGAGCGGATTGTCGACCAGCACAATCGAAATCGCGTCTAGCCCTTCGTCTTCCCATTGTGTGAGAATGCCGGAGCGCATGAGCGACGAAAATACGCTGCCATTTCCATCAGGGCCCGTCAACAATGAGCCGTCCTCTCGGACAATCAGCTCGCCGTGCATATTCAGCAAGGGCAGTGACGGCTGGACAAAAAACTCGATCGACGGTACCCCAAAAAAGGCATTAGCTTCAAAGAAGGCGCGTGTGGCACCGTCAGAAGCTTCAGAAGTCATGATGGCCAGGCGAGGCGTGGATCCGTAACAGCGAGAGTATGCCACGGCTTTTTCAGCGAGAAGCTGGAGTAAGGGCTTGCCGGCAACAGGCGAAAAAGGGATGAGCCCTTTTGGCAACGCATGGCCAAGGCGCGTGGCCTGGCCTCCTGCCATTACCACACATCCTATTCTCCTGCCTTGCAAGAGAGGCGAGGGATGAGAACAAGGGTGTGGAGAGGATATTGTGATAGGAGTGATGAAGGGATGGCTCTCGGATTCTCTTTTGTGGATGGCCGCTCGTTGTTCTGCAAGCTTGCTCGTATCAACACCCATGACTAGCTCCCGTCTTCAATATCTGTTCGATATGGCCGAGGACTTCCTCAGGCGTAATGCGGCGCATGCAACGGAAGTCAATAGGGCATTCTCGGAGATAGCAAGGCGAGCAGGCGACATGCTTGTACAATACGTTCCCGCAGCCCCAGGGCCCTGTGCGCTTTGGATTAGTGGATCCAAAAATAGCGAGCAATGGGCGCTGAAAGGCAGCGGCAATATGCATAGGCCCAGAGTCATTGGTGAGAAGACAGTCGCCCATGGAGAGTATCGCCATGAGATCTCTCATTGACGTCATGCCGGCAAGAGAGACGACATTGTGCGGTATGCCGCTGACGATGGGGTCAATCATGGGCACAGCTTTCCCATCTCCAATGAAAATGCAAAAAACCCCTCCTCGCTGGGCGAGCTGTTCCGCGACAGCACGAAAATACTCCTGGGGCCAGCATTTGGCGGAGCCATACGCAGCGCCAGGGTTGATGATGACAAGGCGTTCGTTCTCCCTCATGCCAAGATCGTGGAGCGTGCGGCGCATCTTCTGTCGCTCGTCGTCGGTCACCTTGAGCTGGAGCGCTAGCTCGCCCTGGACTCCACCAAAAGGACGAAGGATCTCGCCATAACGCACCACATCGTGCAGTTCTTTGTTTTCTACTTTCACAGGGATGTTGAGCAAAAATCGGCGCATATGAGCGCTCAGCCCTACTCTCCATCGTACCCGAGCTTTCCACAGCATCCACGCTGATGACAGAGATGTTGTCAGGAGAATGCCAAGGTCGGGCGTACGGTGCCTGATCTCCTTGGCAATGCGTGCTTCCTCTTGGCGCTTCCTATCCTGTGCCCGCGAGAAGACGAGAAATGCGTCAATCCCCTCAACGCCATCGAGCAGCTCAGCGATTGGCTCATGAGCGATTGCCGTGATGGAGGCATGAGGGAAAATCCGTTTCACCTGCCGGAAGATTGGAGTGGCCATGACAGCATCCCCAATCCAATTTGGACAGCGAATGACAATTGAGTGAATGGTGGAAAGATCGGGAAGATGCATATCACCTCTTATTCGACAGGGCGTATTGAACCATCTGCTCGATCGCCACCAGATGGGGGGCCTCTTTTTGGACTGTCGAGATAGCTGCCCTTGCTTCGCTTGCTGAAAAGCCAAGGGTTTGCAGTGCGCGAATCGCATCATGAGTAGCGCCAGTGGCGGGAGTTACAGCAATGAAGTCGCTGATACGCTCTTGGAGTTCGACGATCAGACGTTCTGCGAGCTTCTTGCCAATTCCTGGAATCGACGAGAGCTCTTTACTGTCCTTGCGAAAGAGCGCTATGGCCAGCTCGTGCGTCGAGGCGTGGCCGAGAATGGTCAGTGCCACTTTAGGGCCAATGCCGCTGACCTGCTGCAAGAGACGGAAAAAATCGCGGTCGTGGGCAGAGGCGAAGCCGTAGAGAGTATGCGCATCTTCTCTGATGACGAGGTCGACGTAGAGCCGCAGCTTCTCGCCCTGAGGATGGCAGCGCGCTGGGCAACTCTTGCCTACGTGCACGCGATAGCCAATGCCGCTGATGTCGATGACAATGACGTCGGGGAGGATGGCTTGAATCGTTCCTTCGAGGTATTCGTACATGGTTATAGCTCCTTTGGAGGGCACAGAGGCGATGCGTTGGCATGATGGATCGCGATGGACAGCGCATCGCTTGCGTCCGTTCGCAGGTCAGCGGCCTTGAGATGGAGAAGAGCGCAGAGGACCCTCGCTACATCTCCTTTTTCGGCGCTGCCAAGACCTGTGATGCCCTGTTTGACCTGGCGAGGAGAGTATCCGAAGACAGCGATGCCATGCTCTTTTGCAGCGATGATTGCGCTGCCAAGAGCGCTGCCAAGCTTTAAGGCGCTTTGCGGATTTTTGTTGATGAACGGTGTTTCGATGGCCATTTCCGTTACGCCATGGGTAGCGATGAGGTGCGCCAAGCTTTGGAAGATGATGTGGTAGCGCGTGCTGAGAAGCGCTGTCTTCGGGGGGCGTATACAGCCAAAGTCGAGAGGGAGGGGGGAAGAGCTAAGCTGGACGACAGCATAGCCTGTGACAATAGTCCCCGGGTCTACGCCTAAGATGATGCGGCGACTAGAAGAGCTCATGTTGTTCAAACCGCTCCTCAAAAAGAGATCGTTCCTGCCCTTGTGGAGGGAGCAGCATGTCGTCGGCAGCTCGGGGAATGGCTAGCGCGGGCTTCGGTCCCAGGTCGAGCGTTCTGAGGAGGGCATGGGCGTAGGAAGAAGCATCGGTGATCCGCTTCTTCAGGCGATCGAACGTTTCCATTTTCTTTTTTAATTCAGCATTTTCAGCGCCAAGGCGGGCTATCTGCTGCTCTTGCTGCAGAGCCTTTTCATGAAGCTCATCGCGTTCTTTCGTCATCTTCTCCAGGTCGGACGAAAGGCATTCTCCATGCTGTTCCGCTGTCAGTGCGCGATGCTCATTGTCTTCGCATCGCGTTAGCGCCTCTCCGAGCTGTTCTTCGAGATCAGAGATCATCTGCAGCTTGACGATGAGCAGCTCTTCGACTTCTTTAACGCGGATATCAGCCGCTTCCCGTTCCTTCTTGAGAAGCGCGCATTGTTCTTCTGTCTCGTGGAAGATGCGCCGCTCCTGTTCCAGCTGAGCGGTTAGGGCCTGAAAAGACTCATTCGCTGCTTTGAGCGACGTTGACAATGACTCTCCAGTCGCCTTCTCCTGGGCGAGGTTGGCATTGGCAATGGTGATCTGAGAGCGTAGCGCAGACTCTTCCTGGGCTGCCGCTTCTTTTTCTGTCTTGAGCGTAGCGATCACTGCTTTATTCTTTTCTATGGTATCGATGAGCTCTTGAATCGTCGTCGTGCTTGCTGCCAGCGCGTCTTCTCTCTCTCGCCGTTTTTCTCGCTCAGCCGCCAGGGCTTTTTCAGATTGCTCATTCATCTCTTTGAGTTGGTTGAACTGGCGGAGCGTGGCGGCGCGCTCGCACGTCAGAGAGTGCACTTCCTCTTCGAGCTGCTTGCAGTTCATGGCAAGGCGAACCAGCTGTCCGTTGGCGTTCGACGAGTCCGATCGGACTCTATGGTGTTCTTGTTCCAGAGCTGCCTCGAGCCGTTTGCGCTCTTCCTGCCAACTCAGCTGTTCTGCACGCAGGGAGAGGAGTTCTTCACGAAGGAGGGCAAGATCTGGCGCTGGGGCTGTATGTCTCGTTCTCAAATCCGCACAATCGCGTTCGAGGCGCTCAATAGCTATCGTAGCTTGTTGGACGTGGTCGTTGGCTGATTGCAGATCTCGTTCTTTTGCCGCCATGGCTGCTTGCAATTGCTCAACCGTCCGCTGAAGGTCATGTTGCGATGCCTCTGATGCTGCCAGTACTTCTTTGATCGTCATGAGCTCTTGAGACGTCTCTTTGAGTTTCATTCTCAACGTTTGTCCTTCGACGTCCTCCGACGAGGCTATGGGCGAGGGAGGAAGCTGAAGCTTTGGAGGGGTGTAGGGAGTTTGAGCTCCTCTCAAACGGCGCATGATACTTTGGACGTCACTCTGGCAACACGTTATCTGTTCCATTGCTCTCCCCTTTTCACGATATACAGAGCCATGTGCAATGTGGATTTTTAGAGGAGCAGCAGGAGATTTTTGGATCGAGATACCCTAAAACCAACGAAGCCCATATACCATGGCATATGGGTGAGGAGGTTTTGGGTAGATTCGGCCAAAAAGGTCCTTCTCTATCCTCCAAAGGCACATTGCAAATGACTCACACAGTACAACTCAGGCGTACAGGCCAGCAGCTCTTACGAGAATTCATCATCGCGCTTTTCGAGCGCGAGCGGTTCTCGGCCACCATGCTTGGAGCTGCTGATTACAGACTACTGCATTTGACTCTTTTTGTTGACTCGAAGGTGCATGGCCAGAGATCCTTATCTTTCTACACAGAGATTTTGCTGAGGGGTCATGGGTACGTGGAACGTCTTGGTCACAGGGGCGGCAGGGTTCATAGGGTTCTTTGTTGCCAAGAAGCTTCGAGAGCTTGGCCACTCGGTGATCGGCCTTGATAATTTTTGCCCGTATTATGACGTTCGTCTCAAGCGCGACCGGGCGAGCATCCTACAGCGCAGCGGCATTCCCTGTCTTGCCATGGGGGTGGAAGAGGCAGACACTCTCAAGCAGGTGATTGAGAGAGAACGGATCACTCACATCGTTCATCTCGCAGCGCAAGCGGGGGTTCGCTATTCTCTTGAAGCTCCAGAAGTGTATCTGCAGTCTAATATTGACGGCTTTTTAAGCGTCTTAGAAGCTGTACGCGCTCATCCTGAAATCGTCACGGTCTGGGCGTCAAGCTCTTCTGTGTACGGAACAAATACGAAGCTCCCCTTTTCCGAAGAAGATAGAACGGATCGTCCAGCAAATTTGTATGGTGCGACCAAAAAGGCCAATGAGTTGATGGCGCATGCGTACCACCATCTGTTTGGCATGAAGTTGATTGGGTTGCGGTTTTTTACGGTCTATGGGCCGTGGGGTCGGCCGGACATGGCCTATTTCCTGTTCGCGAATAAGATGATGCGACAAGAGCCTGTTGAGCTGTTTGGTGGTGGCAAGCTTCGCCGGGATTTTACGTATATCGACGACTGTGTTGACGGCATCATTGCGGCTCTGTCGGCACCCAAAGAGTATGAACTGTACAACCTTGGCAACAGCCATTCTGAGAGCGTATTGCACTTGGTTGCTTGTTTGGAATCTGCTTTTGGTCGCAAGGCGCATGTGACAGAGGTGCGGGCACCGGCAGGAGACATGGTTGAGACGTGGGCCGATATCCGTAAAGCTCGAGCTGACTTGGGATATGCTCCAAAGGTTTCGTTATCGGAGGGAATCAGTCGATTTGCCGAATGGCATACGACCTATTTTCGGCAGTAACTCCTAGCCTTTTATGAGTGCCGACAGACAAACAAAGGTCCTTGTAGCGCGCTGAATCGACCATCAGCTTCCTGAAATATTTTTAGCTTGATTGCGATTGTCCGTTTTATACAATAGGAACTCTAGGGAGCCATTTGCGATGCGCCTTTTGGAGGATGAACGTAGGATCTTTTTGGCCGAATCTACCCAAAACCTTCTCACCCACATGTCAGGACATGTGTGACTTCGTCGGTTTTGGAGTAGCTCGATCCAAAAATCTTCCGCTTCTCCTCTAAAAATCCACATCGCAAATGGCTTTAGGCGATCGTCCATTACAATCGTTAAAAAAGGAGCGGCAATTCCTCCCGCCCCTACAGAGGCGGGCCTCCTTGCCGTCTTGTGATGAATCCTCTGCGTGGTTTTATTTCGCACGGGCATCTTTTTGTAGATTTAGATACTGAAGGCGAAGGTATCGCATTGTACCAACCTTCTGGCGTCAGATCGCTTGTGCAAACCGTGCTCGAGGTCATTCGAGGGCGGGCTGAGCCGGTGACTGTCGGCGGGGAGACGGTGACGGTGGATAGAGTGAGTGCTGAGGCGTTTTTTAACCGCAACGCCGACCGCTTTCAGGGGATCTTACAAGAGGGGATGAGCATACAAGACAAGCTCGTTCGTCTGTGTGGCCTTCGGCAACGAGAATTGGCAGGGTTCAATTTTTCCGGTCTCCCTCGAGGCCTGTTTGAGGAATTTGCTACTGGTGGTGAAGAAGGCAAGAAAATGGTTATTGGCCTTGTCCAACAATTTGAAGCGTTATTTGATGCTTTAGAAAACAATGGGTTCCAGATACCTCAACTTCGCGACATGGTGTTTCAATCCAAGGAAAAGGGGTATCTGACATTCGATCGAGAAGATTTTTTCATTCAGATCCTCGAAGAGAATCGCCATCGTGTTTCAGAATTGATTTTTTCCGTTGGCCGTCCCGAGGTTCGTAAGCTTGCCGAATACCTCATCAAGCGCTTGGAGGTGGAGAGGGAGTTGTGAGAGACGATTCGAGCATGTTCTTTGCCTGCTGTAAGTAGAAAATCTGGTTCTCTATCTCTGCTTTTTGCTCTAGCGTCTTGGGTTTGCTGTCTTCTAGCGCTTTGAGTTTCTCGTCGATTTTCGCTGTAAGAGCTTGTAGGACGTCTTTAGACCCTTCTTTATGTGCTGCCACTGATATGAGCAGAAAAAAAGAAGAATGAGGGCATTCGTCCAAAGGCCGAGCCAGATCGTCGATGTTGAGAGCCTTTACCTCATCCTGCGTAGGTACATGGCTCTCGGCAAGCCTGCGATACGAGCCCTGTGCTTGACCGAGGGTGTTTTGAGCTTGTAGATACTGTTTGGCAATATGCTTCGGGCATATGGCCGTGCCGCCACCCTGTTTCTTTAGTTGTTTGATTTCATATTGACTGCGTGTCTGCAGCTCCTCGAGGTATTTCTTCTTATCTGGCGCTGTTTCGGACGGCTTTTCCCGAAGAACGGCTCCCATTTGTTGATATTGTTCATATGTTAAGCCTGCTCTTCCCTGGAGTTGGGCTGTCGAGATGTTTTCGGTCAATTCTGCTGATGGAGGCTTTTCTTTGGTTTCGAACAATGCCTGTTTTGCGGTTTCGTACACCCTTTTCGCTGTCCGCGCAATAGCCGTTCTAGCCGTTGATAGACCGGTACCTATGTCTCCAAAGATTCGTCCTAGGTACGTCGTTTTGACTTCTGGTCCCGTTGTGGGCGCAGTTGTAGCGTCTATGTGTAGCTCGGGTTGGCTGATGGGGTTCATGTTTCTCCATCCCAATGGTTGTGTCCATGTTCATGGGCCATCGCTCCTATGCAGCGCGGAGATGGTGAACATGTGCTCTGGACAGACATTTACACAGACGCCTTTTCAATTCATGTTGTAAATCGTAGCGCAGTGACTTGTAAATACTTTTCTTAGTTGCGTATTCTTTTGAGAAATTTTGCGGAGTTCGTTAGTCTGACAAGAAGCTTTTGTAGAGGAGCCAAGAGAATGAAGAGATGGTACGGTCTTCTCCTTCCCTTTTGTTTTGTTGTGTCCTTTTTGGGGGGGTATGCAGCGCCGCAAGATCGGCAGTACGTGGATTATTTTCTACGTCTCCAAGCTGCAGAGCTGTTCCGAACTCGGTCTTTTCTCCTCAATTATTCATGTGCCTATGTGAACGGACACCAGTTGCAAGGCGTGGATTTGCATTTTTTCTACTATCGAGCTCTGTCTATTAATCAAGCTCGGAAAGTGCTCATCAGTGTTGCAAAAGAGCTCGTGGAGAAGATCAACGCGGACCCATCTCTCCATGAGAGGGGTCTTCTTTCGAGACCGTTTACTTTGGACCAGGTCCATCTCAAGATTGAGACTGACAACGTTTTCTCAGGGCAGGCGTCCATCGAAACAGTGCAAATGATGCGCCTTGACCGAGGTACTATCGTCTACTACTCATACCCTGCTTCAAGGCTCTTTTATGGCCGAGTCACCCGATTCGAAGAGACATTAGAGAAAGCACGCATGCTGGTTGGCGATACCGTACCCTTCGTAGCCGACTCATGCTCTCACAAAGAGCCGCAGGACGTTCCTGAGGCCGAGGTGCCCGTGCCAGAGGAGGAAGAAGCGCCTCCTGTGAGAACGATAGAGGCGCCCGAACAGGCGCCGATGGTGTCAATGGATGGCACGCAACGCGTCGTCTTGGACCAAGAAAATATGCTCGACATGCCGCTTGAGGCTACCCCGGCAAGAGTGCAGCTATCGGATGAGAATTTCCTAGGGGCTCTATTTAGCAAAGAGGCAAAAGCCGTTTCCGACTTGCATGATGTCGGTCGAGATCAGCCGTATCGGCTCGATCGTATGGCCATACCGTCCGCTCCTATGCCAGAGGATAATGCCAAAGACTCTCCGAAGTATGTCTCTATGACGGAGGTTGCCGCTCTTGGTGGGAATATACAACCAGAGGAGGAAGAGAAGGCTTCAGGGTCGCCTGAAGAGCCTTCTTCTTTACTAGCTGCCGTGGAATCCAGCGAACCACCGCCGGTCGCTGAAGAGCAACCGGAATTGCCACAAGAACCGTGGTACAAGCGAGTGACGAAATGGATGCAGGCGGCTCCTAGAGAAGAAACCTCCAGAGAGGAGGCTCAAGAGCCTGTTGATGTATCTGGTGAAGAGGAACTTCCTTCCACTTCGGCTCCCGCTGAAGAGCCTTCTTCTTTACTAGCTGCCGTGGAATCCAATGAGCCATCGCCGGCCGTTGAAGAGCAACCGGAATCGCCACAAGAGCCATGGTACAAGCGGGTGACGCAATGGATGCAGGCGGCTCCGAGAGAAGAAGCCTCCAAAGAGGAGGCTCACGAACCTGTTGATGTATCTGGTGAAGAGGAACTTCCCTCCACTTCAGCTCCCATTGAAGAGCCTTCTTCTTTACTAGCTGCCGTGGAATCCAATGAGCCATCGCCGGTCGCTGAAGAACAACCGGAATCGCCACAAGAGCCATGGTACAAGCGGGTGACGCAATGGATGCAGG
>CAYPCN010000019.1:0-7593 GCA_964409235.1 uncultured bacterium | reverse complement strand
CTCACGAACCTGTTGATGTATCTGGTGAAGAGGAACTTCCCTCCACTTCAGCTCCTATTGAAGAGCCTTCTTCTTTACTAGCTACTGTGGAATCCAGCGAACCACCGCCGGCCGTTGAAGGACAACCGGAAGCACCACAAGAGCCATGGTACAAGCGAATGACGAAATGGATGCAGGCGGCTCCGAGAGAAGAAGAGGGTTCCAAGGAGTCAGTCCAAGAGCCTGTTGATGTATCTGGTGAAGAGGAACTTCCTTCCGCTTCAGCGCCCACTGAAGAGCATTCTTCTTTGGTAGCTGCCGTGGAATCCAGCGAACCACCGTCGGCCGTTGAAGAGCAACCGGAATCGCCACAAGAGCCATGGTACAAACGGGTGACGAAATGGATGCGGGTGACTCCGAGAGAAGAAGAGGTTTCCAAGGAGGCAGTCCAAGAGCCTGTTGACATATCGGACGATAAGAGCCTTTCGTCCTCTGAAGAACAACCGGAATTGCCACAAGAACCATGGTACAAGCGAGTGACGAAATGGATGCAGGCGGCTCCGAGAGAAGGAACCTCCAAAGAGGAGGTTCGAGAACCTGTTGATATATCTGGCGATGAAGAACTTTCTCCCTCTACAGTACCTGCTGAAGAATCGTCTCCTTTGGTGGCTGCCGAAGAACCGATCGAGCCGTTGCCGGCCGCTGAAGAGCAGCCGGAATCGCCACAAGAACCTCGGTACAAGCTGGTGACGCAATGGATGGAGGCGGCTCCGAGAGAAGAAGAGGGTTCCAAGGAGTCAGTCCAAGAGCCCATTGACATGTCCGGTGAGGAGGAACTTCCTTCCGTTTCAGCTCCCGCTGAAGAGGAGCCTTCTTCTTTACTAGCTGCCGTGGAATCCAGCGAACCACCGCCGGCCGTTGAAGAGCAATCGGAATCGCCGCAAGAGCCGTGGTACAAACGGGTGACGAAATGGATGCGGGTGACTCCGAGAGAAGAAGAGGTTTCCAAGGAGGCAGTCCAAGAGCCTGTTGACATATCGGACGATGAGAACCTCTCGTCCTCTGAAGAACCATCGGAAGCATCCCAAGAGCCGTGGTACAAGCGAGCGACGAGATGGATGAAAGTGGCTCCACGAGACGATGAGACGCCCAAGGAGATGCCGCAGGAGTCTGCTACTCTCTCTGAAGATGGGGCGCCACTACCAGCTTTGGAACCAGTGAAGCCGAAGCCTGCGAAAAACGTCGTTCCTCCCCCTGAGTTGCTTGATGAAACACAAGAAAATGAAATCATTGAGACCTCTTCTGACTCACCGGTGTATGAAAAGCTGATGAGCTGGCTTCAGTCTGCGAAAGAGCCGTTCAGTTCAGAGACGCCCGAAGAGCCTTCTGGAGACGACGAAGAAACCTCGCCTTCGGATGCAACAGGAGTTCTCATTGCTGAAACAGGGACTCCCTGGTACGAGAACCTCATCGCAATGTTCCAAGGAACTCCTGAAGAGGTGCGCGAAGGAACCCAGGACGCTGTACCAGACCATAATTCTGCGCAGCCACAGAGTGACGAAAACACGACGTCCATTGCTGCTAGACTTGCAGATGTCGATCGACCTGATGAAGCTTGGGAAGAGATCGAAGAAGAAGATGATGACGATCTTTGAGCCGAGTGTCTACAACATTGGTATTCTGTCCACACAACACGCCCTGACTGAAGTAGAAAGACAGTATGTTGTCGACCCCTTTGCTCTGTGGCTCATTCCAAGGGCTTCTATTCTTGGATGGGTTGTCGTCCGGCTGTATTGTATCGCGGAGTTTTTCGGATGTTGCAGTGCACAGAGAAACTTCCAAGCCCTGATCAAGACTGCGTATGCAGGATTGGAGTTGCTGAAAGGCTACCTTGAAACCCCCCAGGGAGAGCCTGCTCGCCCTGCTTCGACATTTCTTTCCGTCTCCTTTGACAGGCAGTGGGAGAGCCGGCTGCGCTATGTGCGGCAGCTCGTATGCGGGCAGGACGATTTCCCATCCTTTGAGAAAGCGCAACGCGTGGTTGCTCCAACAATCCTTGAAGAGATCTCTCGTACTCGAATTCCTTGGGATCTCTTTGATCATTTGGTTCATCAAAACAGGCTTGTCGGCGAGGCAGAGAGCCGTTTGAAAACGTGGATTGCTGACGTGAAGCTCTGGGGAGCCTCTCTCTCTCCTTTTCTTTTGCTTTCTGTATGTGAAGCGGCTGCCTATAAAGCCCTTCCTACTGGATCAGCAGGACAGCGGGGAGCAGGTGCGTTTTCCCTTGCCTGGAATCTATATAAAGCTGGCTTTTCGGAACTTTCCTGGCCAGACCTTGGTCCTCCTGAATCTGCATTAGGAGCTTTGACAACGCCATTAGGACAGGAAGAGCTGCATGTTGGGAGGAAAATCCCTCTTCTCTTTCCCATCGACTTTCCAGTAACAGCTTTTGAAATAGCGAATGACGATCGCTTCATGGCGCTGATCTCCCCATCGCCACTCCTGCTGGGGATGTGGGTTCATAATGTCAACGAGTGCCCCACAGCCATTCCTTGTGTACGAATTGTGTCCTGTGATCCTCGAGGGAGATACGTAATCGTAGAGAGCCTTCTCACCACATTAGAAAGATTGCAATGGAGAGGCGGATCGCAGATGTTGGCCAATGACAAGGCTATTTTTGACATGGTGGCTGATCTAGGGAAAACGCTGCTCGACCTGCCGTGCACGTTGGATCTCGAAGCGAGTCATCTTTTTGTGACGCGCGATTTTGAGCTTCGCACGCTTGCCCCTCCACAGGAACGATATCCATTCTTTTGCCTTTCTATCGTCGAACAGTTGTTCAATGATATGTGCCATCATGACAGAGAGAGGGTGCAACTGCTCTTTCACAACATTGGCATCCGGCACCATCCTGCCGCACAAATGTACCGTTCTTTGATAGAAAAATTTGCCTTTGCTGCCACAGATCCAGACATCCGCCGTGAGCTGACTGTATTTGACCTCGATGAACAAAACTTCCCGTACGTTGCTGAATGGGCGCGTGCTCTTCGGCGCCATGTGAGCCATATAGTTGAACAGATGAAAAGTAGCGCCCACTTCGCCACTCTGGTACCGACGGAACAGACAGCGCAGATCGTAAACGCTGTACTGTGGTCACAAGAGAAACATGGTTGGATTTCTTGCATTCCCGTCGATCTTGTCGATACTATTGTTGCTGAGATCCGAGCTCGAGAATCAACATTGTCCCGAACTCCAATCCAATTACTGGCTGAGAGCTTCTTGTAATGGTTCGACCATCCCAATGCAGGTGATATTGCGTTCGGCGGTTTTATTGCGCCGGTACGAAAAGAACAGATCTGGACGACAGTAGGTGCAGAGGCCTGCAATTTCAATGTGGTCGGAGCGAAGTCCTAACGAGAGGAGCTGGTGACGGCTGATCTCCCAGAAGTTGAAATACTCCTCCTGACATTGAAAGGGAGCAAAAGATGGAGGAAGTTCCTCTTTCCAGTTTCGAAATTCCGCATGGCAAGGCCCAAGGCTGGGGCCGATGCAAGCGATGAGGGTTTCGGGCCTCGTTTCAAAACGATCTCGCAGCCGCTCTACGGCTTCTTTATAGATGTTTTGTACGCTCCCTTGCCATCCGCTATGTACATTGGCTACCACCCGGTGTTCTGGATCAAAGAACAGACATGCCTGGCAATCTGCATGGCGTACACATAGGCCGATATTGGGGAGTGCCGTCGCCAGACCATCACAGGGCATTTCTGGAGGCTTTGGTGACGTGAGAATCACGACGTTCTTCCCATGTACTTGCTGCATGGCAATGAGCGGCGTCTGAGAAGAGCCAAAGAGGGCTGTGGCGATCTGCTCGTATGACAATGGGGTGCTGGTTGATGGAGGGCATAGGAAACAACCATGTTGGACGTAAGGAAATGGCTGGAGAAGTTCAGACTCAAGCCAGGAGAGCGTTCCAAGCTGTTTTCGAATCATACGATACTCGGCGGTGCTGGAGTTTCGAGAGTTGCTGTTTTATACGATCCATTTGCGATGCGGATTTTTAGAGGAGAAGCGGAAGATTTTTGGATCGAGCTACCTCAAAATCGACGAAGCCCATATGCCTTGACATGTGGGTGAAGAGGCTTTAGGTAGATCCGTCCTCCTCTATCCTCCAAAAGGCACATCGCAAATGGCTCCATACGTTATTTTGTAGATCGAAATTCTAAAGGTCTATTAGAAAGAGCGTTGATTTAGCGCCATAGGGAGAGAGCTATGCGGAGAGGAGGCCTACAAAAAAAAACGCTTTTCTGGAAGATGGGTTTCATAGCTGGGTCAATCCTTCTGGCGTTGATGCTCAAAGTGGCGGGTTGCACGCCCCATGTCCCTCGTGCAGGAACAAGGACAACGCCCTATGTCATTGCCTATCCTCGGAGTTGGAACAATATCCAGCTATACGGCACTGAACAGAGCATCATAGGATTTTCTTCTGATCTTTTATATGAGATTGCCAACACTGTGGGGATGAAGATCCATCTGGTCATGGCCGATGCCGAGGCCTTCCCTTCCTTGTTGGAGAGCGGCCAGGTCGATGCGGTATTAACAGCGATTCCCGTTGATACTGTCTCGTTGCAGTTCTATGACTTTACTATGCCCTATTTTGTCAGTGGGACTGTGGTTGTGGTGAGGGCAGACTCTCCATATCTACGAACGACAGACATGAAAAATGTCGTGATAGCCTATGACTATAACGAAGGCATGGAGGTGACTCTAGGAGCGAAAACGTCATGGTTTCTATGGCCGTATGACAGCATGACGCAAGGAATAGACGATGTGGTTGCCGGGCGGGTTGACGGCATGATTTTAAATTTCATCAATGCCAGCCGACTCAGCCGTAGTTTGTATCGATCGAAGATTCGCATCCTCATGCCGCCTCTTGTGACGCAGAATGTGCGACTAGCCGTTCGTCGAGGAAAAAATCGCGAGTTGGTAGAACTGTTCAATGCCGGCGTCGCTGCATACGTGAAGAGCGGGAAATACAAAGAACTGCTGGACTATTGGGGCATAGAGAGCCAACTTCACCTTGAGGCAACGCCATAGCCTCCTTCGCTTTTCTGATAGGCATCTTGGATTTTGTTGTAGTACTCAGGAGTGATGGGGACAGGATGGACGCCCCAGATGTTCGTGCAGTATTCGGCAATGGCTCTATCGCTTGAAAACTTTCCCATCCCTGCAATGTTATGAATGGCATATTCAGCCCAGGCGTTTTGGTTTTTGTACAGCTCGTCAATCTTGTTCTGGACTTCGATATACGCTGGGAGGTCTTTGAGAATAAAAAACCTGTCGCCACGAGAGCCATAGCCCCCTTCGAGGATCAGATAGTACAGCGAGCTGATCGACTGATGCTCAACTTCACCTGTCGCTAACGATTGGTCTCTGAGCGCGTCAATAGCGCGTTTGATCGATGGGTTGTACGCATACGTGTCCCATGCCCTATAGGTGGCAGCGCTTCTAAGAGCGGCAAGCTCCTCTGCTGAAGCTCCAAAACGAAATGGCCACCAGGCGTCAGTGACCTCTTGGCGCATCTCAATGTTCGCTCCGTCTTCAGTGCCTACGGTGAGAGCACCGTTCATAGCAAATTTCATATTGCCAGTCCCTGACGCTTCAAACCCTGCTGTTGAAATCTGCTCAGAGAGATCGGCGGCTGGGATAATCAACTCTGCTTTAGAGACGCAGTAGTTTTCCACATACGCAATGTTGAGATATTGGCTGGCGATCGGATCGGAGTTGACCTTCTTTGCAATGCAATGGATCAGGCGGATAATCGTTTTGGCAATATCGTAGCTAGCAGCGGCCTTACCAGCAAAAAGCGCAAAACGCTTGACCCGAGGCTTCTGAGGGTTGTCCAGGATGTCGTGATATACCATGATCAGATGGATGGCATTTAAGAGCTGGCGTTTGTACTCATGGATCCTCTTCACCTGAATGTCAAACAAAAACGATTCGTCCGCTGTGAGGAGACATGGCCCAAGATGCCCTTGTGCGTCCCTAGGCCGCCCTTCGCGCCGCAGGTAGTCGAGAAGCCGGCCTTTGCAGGAGCGCTTAATGGCCAAGAACTGGTGCTGTGTGGTTTCGTCAGAGGCAAAATGAGCAAATTTTCGTATTTCTGAGAAGTCCGTTTTCCAGCCGTCGCCAATCTTCGACGTGATGAGATCAGAGAGCAGAGGATTGCAGAACATCAGCCAGCGGCGTTGGGTGACGCCATTGGTCACGTTCGTGAATTTCTGCGGCCACATCTCGTAAAAATCTTTAAAAAGCCGCTGGCGTAGGATTTGGCTGTGCAGCTCAGCAACGCCATTGACTTTATGTGAGCCAACAATGGCGAGGTTTGCCATGCGAACTTGGTTGTTTTCCAAGATGGACATGCGGCGCACTCGATCTTCATCCCCTGGGAACTGCTTGCGAATGACATTGCAGAACTCTTGGTTGATATATTCGATGATGCGGTATTGACGAGGCAGCAGGTAGCGCATCAGGCCCTGATCCCACATTTCGAGCGCTTCGCTGAGAATCGTATGATTAGTATATCCAGTACATTCTTGCGTTGTCTCCCAGGCGTCGGCCCATGACATTCCAAAGCGGCGCGTCAGCAGTCTCATGAGCTCGGCAATCAACAGGGCTGGATGGGTATCGTTGATTTGTACGCGAACTTTTTCTTTGAACAGGTTGATATCGCTGTTTTTGGTGAAAAAGTATCTAAGAATATCTTGGATCGAGGCAGACACCAAGAGAAATTCTTGCTTGAGGCGAACGCGCTTTCCTGTTTCGTGCTGATCACTTGGGTACAGGACATCAGTGAGTGTGGTGTTTTCTGCTGCCTGATCGAGGCGTCCCGCATTGTATCTCTGCAATTCAAAGTTTCGTGGAGACTCCTTGGTGCTCCACAGGCGCAGCGTAGACACGCAAAAATCATTGCCCTTGCTATATCCCACGATGGGGATGTCGAAAGGCATGGCCCATACTTCCTCATAGTTGACAAGATCATTCGCTTCGGTATCTGGAGCGTTGGGGCGTCGAACAGGCGTTCCGCAGAACTTGACAGGCAGTTTCCGCAGGTCGCGGCGGAATTCCCACGGATTATCATTCCATAGCCAGACATCGGGCTTCTCCACCTGCCGTCCATCCCATATCTGTTGCTCAAACAGCCCATATTGATAGCGCAATCCATAGCCTCGAGACGGCACTTTCATCGTGGCCAACGAGTCGAGAAAGCACGACGCAAGTCGTCCCAATCCACCATTCCCAAGTCCTGGGTCGCATTCATGGCTGACGAGTTCTTCAAAAGAGCGGCGTGTCTTGTAGAGCGTTCTGGCGAACACAGCATTATTTTTCAATGCCATGACGTTATTATTGAGGAAACGTCCCGGGAGAAATTCCATTGACAAGTAGAACACCATTCGTTCATTAGCATTGAGCCAGCTAGTCGCTGTGGATTCCCAGTTGATCATGATCTGTTCTCTAATCGCTAGGCAGAAGGCTCGGTAGAACTCGTCAGAGGAGGCTTCTTCAAGAACGCGTCCAAAAAGCGTAATAAGGTAGTGTCTGATCTTTCGAACAAAC
>CAYPCN010000018.1:0-30693 GCA_964409235.1 uncultured bacterium | reverse complement strand
GCTTGGCCTTGTATTCTTTTTGGATATCCTTCAGTCGCGTTGCTTCTTCGACTAGCTCATCATCGGTCTTCGATAAGCGATCACGTCGAGTAAAGATCTTGACGTCCATGACCACGCCTTCAGTGCCAGGAGGTACTGTCAAAGAGGCATCTTTGACATCTGCAGCCTTTTCACCGAAAATCGCTCGCAACAGGCGCTCCTCGGGAGCCAGTTCTGTCTCGGATTTCGGCGTGATCTTCCCTACTAGAATATCTCCAGGCTTTACCTCAGCCCCAACGCGAATGATGCCATCTTCTCCGAGATTGCGAAGTACTTCTTCGGAGACATTCGGAATATCGCGAGTGATTTCCTCTTTCCCAAGTTTTGTCTCCCGCGCCGTAATTTCAAACTCTTCGATATGGACAGATGTGTAGTAGTCTTTACACAGCAGCTTCTCAGAGCAGACAATGGCATCTTCGAAGTTATACCCACGCCACGGCATGAAGGCGACAAGGACATTTCGTCCAATGGAAAGCTCGCCTCGATCTGTCGCTGGACCGTCAGCAATCACATCCCCAGCGACTACTTCATCGCCAACAGAGCAAATAGGCTCTTGGTTGATACAACTCCCCGAGTTCGAGCGCAAAAACTTCTTCAAGACGTAGACTTTCTTTTTCAGCCTATTGCCTTTAGCAGCGATGATGATTTTACAACCATCCACGTACTCGACAGTCCCGTCTTCCTCTGCCACGACAACAGCGCCAGAATCTCGTGCTGTCCTTCCCTCCAATCCCGTTCCAACGAACGGTGCTTCAGGCTTGAGAAGTGGAACAGCTTGGCGTTGCATGTTTGAGCCCATCAGAGCACGGTTCGCGTCGTCGTGCTCGAGGAATGGAATGAGCCCCGTCACAATAGAAACCATCTGCTTCGGGGAAACATCCATATGCGTCACTGTCGAAACATCAATTTGGAGCAATTCTCCTTTCTGCCGGCCCCAGCACGTATCCACAGCAAACATGTTGTGCGAATCCAACGGCGTTGTCGCCTGCGCAATAACGTGATGTTCCTCTTGGTCCGCTGTCATATACTCGATCTCATCGGTGACAACACCATCGCGCACAATGCGATACGGCGTTTCAATAAACCCAAACTCATTAATCTTTGCATAGGAAGACAATGACGTGATGAGACCGATGTTTTGCCCTTCAGGGGTTTCAATAGGGCAAATTCTGCCGTAATGGCTTGTGTGAACGTCGCGAACCTCAAATCCCGCACGCTCGCGGCTTAAGCCGCCAGGCCCTAATGCCGATAAGCGCCGTTTGTGGGTCAGCTCGGCCACAGGATTGGTCTGATCCATGAACTGCGATAGCTGAGAACGCCCAAAGAAGTCTTTCAAAACACTGGAAAGGGCTTTTGCAGAGACAATTTTGCCTGGAGTTAGGGTATCCGATGTGAAATCAAACAGATTCATTCGCTCGCGGATGATCTTTTCCATGCGAGCTAAGCCTATGCGGCATTGATTTTGCACCAGCTCGCCAACAGAACGCACGCGGCGGTTGCCTAAATGGTCGATATCATCAACGACAACCCCTTCATCACCTGCTTTGAGGCGAATCAAGTATTTGAGAGCCGCAATCACATCCTCTCGTCGAAGCGTGACTTGGCTCAACGATTCATCATTGATCTCAAACCCAAGCTTTGTATTCAACTTGTAACGCCCTACGCGGCCTAAGTTGTACCTCTTTGGGTCAAAATAGAGGCGCATAATCGCTGCTCGAGCATTGGAGAGCGTCGCTGGCTCACCAGGGCGGATTTTGCGATAAAAGTCCTTGAGAGCCGATTCATAGCTATCTGTGGGATCGCGGGCAAGCATGCGAATAACAGGGTGAGTCTCATCCGCATCTTCGCACAACCGTAAGGTGTCGATGCCCATGTCAAGCATGCGCTTTAACATCGCTGTCGTAAGCTTTTCAGCAGCTCTGCCAAAGACAAGCCCACGCTCTTCGTCGACGACATCTTGAGCGAGAATCTTCCCAACGTACTTGACAAAGTCTTTTTCGACTTTTAGCTTCACCTTTTTCGTGACAAAAAACTCTTCGAGAATATCCGCATTACTCGACAAACCAAGACAGCGCAAGAAGGTCGTCGCCAAGATCTTGCGCTTTCGCTTCTTTCTATCGATGTAGACGTTGATGCAATCAGCGGAATCGAACGACGCCTCCAACCAACTGCCTCGATACGGGATGATCCTCATCGAAAACACCGTTATCCCCCGAGGATGACGCTCTTGCTCAAAACAGATGCCAGGAGATCGATGGAGCTGGGAGACAACGACGCGCTCTGCACCGTTGATAACGAACGTCCCTTTATCGGTCATCACAGGGATGGTCCCCATGTAGACCTCTTCCTCTTTAATACCCGTTTCATCTGTCAAACGGAATTTGACTTTGAGGATCACGTTATAGGATATTCCCCGACGGATACACTCCTCAGGAGAGTATTTGGGGATGCCAAGGTTATACGAAAGGTATTCTAAGACTGTTTTCTCATCAAAGGACTTGATGGGAAATATCTCCTGGAATACTTCTTGCAATCCTGTCGATTCTCGTTCCTCAGGGGGAACATCGGCCTGCAAGAACTGGCCGTACGATTTTATTTGCACCTCGATCAAGTTTGGAAGGTCAAGGATATCCTCCCGGTTATGAAAGCTTATTCGATGAGGCGGCTTTCGCAACATGCTACAACTCCATGCTGTTACGCGGTCAACCGAACCCCTCGTTGCGGACAGATCTCACAACGTAGACAATCTTTTTTTCCACACAAAGGGTGACTCGGCAAAACAAAGAGGCTGACGGCAGCCTCCGAATACGAGCCATGTTCGATGCGGATTGTCAGAGGCTCGCAGGGAACGAAAGAACAAAAGTGCACAACCAGTCCACAAAAATCAGGTGTGAACAAGAATACTGTAGCGACACGTTTATTGACAAGATGCGAATTGGAGGCTCCCTCCCACTGCGACTACCTCATGATGTTCGAACACCAACCATCATGAGGAATAGCAGATGAGAGGGGGGCTTTGTTGTTACAGCCCTTTGAGTGTGACCTTTGCACCAGCAGCTTCAAGTTTCTTTTTCATCTCTTCTGCTTCGGCCTTTGGAGCTGTCTCTTTGACAACTTTGGGCGCCGCTTCAACGAGGTCTTTAGCATCTTTCAACGTCAATCCCGCGATTTCACGGAGAGCTTTGATAATGCCAAGCCGTTTGTCAGCTGGAGCTTCTGCTAATGTCACTTGAAAATCCGTTGATTCAACAGCTGCTACTGGAGCTGTTGGCGCGGCTACAGCGGCCATCATTGGCACTCCAGATGCCGCTTTCACACCCCATTTTGATTCAAGCAGGTCTTTCAATTTGGCCATCTCAATGACAGTCAAATTGCTTAAATCCTCTACGAGTTGTTCGATATTCTTACTCACAGGTACTTCCCCTCAATTGATAACAAAAAAATCGATTCTTTCTCTTATGAGCCGCTTTTTGCCTCGTTGGCTCGGATGTCAATGCACGAGACCACGCTTGCCATCACAGCTTCCATAACACCAAGCACGCCTGAAGCTGGAGCACACAAGAGGCCCAATAGCTCTGCTCGCATTTGATCCTTTGCTGGCAGAGTTGCCAAACGCTGTACGTCTTCTTTAGAAGCTTTTTGGCCTTCGACGTATCCAGCAAGGAGGGCAAACGCCTCCTCATTCTCTTGGCTGAACTTCATGACCACTTTCGTTGCTTCGAGCGGATCTTTCGCCCCAAGAACAACCCCAAGATGGCCAGGAAGCTGTTCAGGGTCAAATTCGATCCCCATCTGTCGAACCACTTCGAGCAACATCCGCTTCCGCACAACTTCGAAGTACCCGCCAACCTTGGCGAGCTCTCGACGAAAGTCATACGCCCTCGCGCCAGTCAGATGCTGGTATTGAGCGATGATAAACGACCCAGATCGTTGAATTTGCTCTTTCATTTCTTCCAGAAGCAATTGCTTTTCTCTTTTCACCTCTATACCACCCTTATGCCGTTGGTTCCAATTCGTGGATCTCGAGTTTGACGCCTGGCCCCATTGTTGAAGAGAGATATCCACTTTGCACGTACTGGCCTTTCACAGTTGCAGGCTTCGCTCGCTGTATAGCCGAGAAAAGGGCTCGTATATTACCAACGAGCTGATCCACAGTGAATGACAGCTTCCCAATAGCACAGTTGACGACGCCAAACTTGTCTGATTTGAACTCAATTTTGCCCTGCTTAATCTCGCGAATCGCTTTGGCAATATCCGTCGTTACTGTTCCAGCTTTCGGCGTTGGCATTAAGCCGCGAGGGCCGAGCACCTTCCCCAGCTTTCCAACATCGCGCATCATATCTGGCGTAGCAATGACAACGTCAAAATCTGTCCAGCCACCCGCAATCTTTTCGACTAACTCATCATTCCCAACAAAATCAGCCCCTGCTGCCTGAGCTTCTTTTAACTTCTCTCCTCGAGCCAAGGCGAGGACAATGATCTTTTTGCCCGTCCCACTTGGCAGCGACACAGTACCGCGAACGTTCTGATCAGATTTTTTGGGATCAACCCCAAGCTTTATGGCCACGTCCACAGACTGGTCAAACTTCACTGGGGGACACGCTTGCAACACAGCCACAGCTTCCTGCGCTGTGTGCACCTTCGTCGCATCAACCAATGGAGCCGTTACTCGTGCTCTTTTTGTCATTCGACCCATGCGTTTATCCTTCCACCATATCGATGCCCATTGATCGGGCCGTTCCTTGAACAGTATTCATAGCCGCTTCTATACTGACGGCACTCAGGTCCACCATTTTATCTTCCGCAATCTTGCGCACCTGGCTCTGCGTCAATTTTCCGACCTTAGAGCGATTTGGAGTTGCCGAACCCTTCTCAATGCCAGCCGCCTTTTTGATCATCTCCGATACCGGAGGCCGCTTCGTGATAAACGTGAAGCTCTTATCTTGATAGACTGTAATCACAGTCGGCAAGATATCGCCACCTAAGTCCTGTGTCTTTGCGTTGAATTCCTTGCAAAACCCCATAATATTCACACCGGCAGCACCAAGAGCTGGACCGATCGGCGGCGCTGGATTGGCTTTTCCAGCAGGGATTTGCAATCGAATAATTTTTGCCACCTTCTTCGTCATGAACCCTTCCTCTTCCAACATTCGAGAGCTTCACGCTCTCTCTTTCCCCTCGTGGGGATCATCCTGCAAACTCTATGTATCCTAGGCGAGCACTGTAGAGTCGCTCGCGGCATGCTGGCCTGTCCTGCCAACACGCACTCTCCTACGTCGGAGAAGCCTCTTCTGTATACTCTTCCACTTGCCAAAACTCGAGATCGTCAACCCTCGTGTCGCGGCCAAAAATTGAGACCATGACACTGAGACGTCCTTTATCGTGGAAGACTTCGATCACACTGCCGACGAAATTCACAAAAACGCCGTCCGTAATCTTGACCTTATCACCAATTTCGAACTTATGACGTTGTGTGACGCGGCTCTTCTTATCCTCTAAATCACGTAGAAGCCCTTCAACTTCTGATTCACTCAATTCATGCGGATGCTCACCACCGAGAAAATCGACAACACCATCTGTATTCTTGACGTACATCCACGCTTCGTCGGTCAACTCCATACGTACGAGGAGGTAGCCGGGCCACAACCGCCGTTCAACGACTTTCTGCTGCCCACGCTTCACTTCCGACACGTTCTCCGTCGGCAACACGATCCGATCGATCAATCCGATCATGCCGTGGCTCTCTCGATTCTCTTCAAGAGCCTTCTTGACTCGTCTCTCCTGTTGCGTCAGGACTTGAACTACATACCACTTCATCATTTCTTATGCCTTGGGCCATCAGCCGAAAATCAACCGGAGGATGCTATCCATACCGGTCAGCGCTCGTTGCACAATGAGATCGGCTAAGTAGAGTACCATTCCGCATACAAAAGTCGCAACAACGACGACTTTCGCCATGGAAAGAACGTTGTTTTCTTCAGTCCATTGCACTCGAAAAAACTCTGCCTTGAGATCTTCGAAACGGCGAAATGCTTTTCTCACAGAGAAGGACGAGACCTTGGTTGACGACATTTTTTGCGTATCCATACTCATGTATATCCTTCAGCAACCGTTGCCTCATTCCACTGGAAATGAAACAAAGATCTTCACCGCACGCCATGCAGCATGCAGCACGAAAAAGAGATTCTTCGAACCTATATCACCTTCCGCATGCCAGGGCGCCACGCAATGGCAAGCAGAGAAGAAAAACGAGTGCGGAGGGATTCGAACCCCCGACCGGCGACTTTGGAGATCGCTGCTCTAGCCAGCTGAGCTACACACCCTTCTTGCCCCTTCAGCGCTCTGGCTATAGACAGAGCGCTGAAAGAGACCTTGAGCCTACTGAATGATTTGAGAAACAGTTCCAGCACCTATTGTGCGGCCGCCTTCTCGGATTGCGAATCGCATCTGCGGTTCCATAGCGATCGGAGCAATTAATTCGCACAGAAGCTCGACATTGTCGCCGGGCATGACCATCTCAACCCCTTCCGGAAGCTGGATCGTCCCCGTCACATCGGTCGTCCTAAAGAAGAACTGTGGACGGTAGCCATTAAAGAATGGGGTGTGTCGCCCGCCCTCTTCTTTTGTCAACACATAGACCGCAGCTTTGAACTTCGTATGCGGAGTAATTGTCCCTGGGGCGCAGAGAACCATCCCGCGCTCTACTTCCTCTTTTCCAAGGCCGCGCAATAGAACACCAACGTTCTCCCCAGCTCGCGCCTCGTCCAACGTCTTATTAAACATCTCAAGGCTGACAGCAACCGTTTCCTGTGGTTCCTTGCGCAAGCCCACCACTTGAATCCGATCGTTGGTTTTGATCACCCCTTGCTCTACACGGCCCGTCGCCACTGTTCCACGACCAGAGATCGAAAAGATATCTTCGATCGGCATGAGGAATGGTTTATCGACATCGCGCTTCGGAGTTGGGACCTTCGTATCGATCGCTTCGACGAGCTGGTCGATAGCTGCCTCCCACTTTGGATCTCCTTCCAACGCTTTCAACGCCGACCCTCGGATGATGGGGCAGTTATGGTACCCTTTCGATTCAAGCAGCTCAGTGATTTCCATTTCGACAAGGTCGATGAGCTCTTGATCGCTTCCTGAAAGAGCGTCGCATTTGTTTAAGAATACGACGATGGAAGGTACTCCTACCTGGCGTGCAATCAGAACGTGTTCTCTCGTCTGAGGCATCGCACCGTCTGTCGCCGCAACAACGAGAATAGCTCCGTCCATCTGCGCTGCACCGGTGACCATGTTTTTGACATAGTCAGCGTGGCCTGGGCAGTCTACGTGCGCATAGTGGCGATTCGGAGTCTCATACTCTACGTGTGTGGCATTGATGGTAATCCCACGAGCTTTTTCCTCTGGGGTATTGTCAATGGACGCATAATCGCGAAATTTCGCCATTCCATGTGTCGCCAACCGCTTTGTGATAGCAGCTGTGAGCGTTGTCTTGCCATGGTCAACGTGGCCGATTGTACCTATGTTGACGTGAGGTTTTGTCCTCTGAAATGCTTCTTTTGCCATTTTTGAATTCCCTTTTTTAATGAGACCTTACTTCCGCCACCTCTGACCCTGGACACGCCTATGCGGCCCAAAGAGCATCAACGACGTACAGGTCTCTCACCTCAACGTTGATGACTGAGCATGCCCAGAATAGGGATTGAACCTACGACCACTTGCTTACCATGCAAGTGCTCTACCACTGAGCTATCTGGGCCCAACATGCTTTCGATCTTTCCACACGTCATGGAAAGAGAAAGCGTTTCCCTCTGTACGATCCTTGAGCCATTTCCTCCTTCGCTTCCCAACGAGCAGAAACGAAAAACAAAACCCCTCAAGGTCGTCCAAGAGACATGAATGCAACAAGTACTGCGTTGAGTCAACACTTGTTCAACCGATCTTTTCTTCGAGCCAGTTGTACGCGGCTCTCACTTCTGGCGATAGACAATTCGAGCTTTTGTCAGGTCATACGGAGACATCTCAACAGTCACCGTATCTCCCACAAGAACGCGAATATTCTTCATTCTCATTTTGCCACACAAATATGCGGTCACTCGTACACCGTTCTGCAGTAGAACGACAAACGTCATATTAGGTAACAACTCTTCGACGGTGCCGTCGACTCGAACAGTATCTTCTTTTCCCATGCGTATAAAAATCTTGGGGTGTGTGGACGAAAGAATACAGAATACGACTGATTTAAGGAAACTAACCTCTTTTTCGTCAATGTAGTCCTGAGGCTGTGTGCAAATTTTAGAGGAATCGACTACGATGGGAGTTCGGCAACCAGGGTATATATGGCAGAAAAGAGCTCTTTATCTTCGCTATGGCAAGATGGACTCGATGTGATGATTCACATCCATGTACGCGCTGGAGCCAAGCGCAACGCCCTTGTCAAAGAACACAATCAGGCCCTTCGCGTTGATATCAAAGCCGCTCCTGAACGAGGTGCGGCCAATGATGCCGTCGTTCGCTTCTTCGCCACGCTCTTCACAAAACCGGTGGCCGACATCGAAATCAAGCATGGCCATACCTCTCGAGACAAACTATTAATAGTTCACAATTGCCGTTCTTCTGATATAGTGCCGATTATTGCGAGAGCCATTGGCGATGTGGATTTTCAGAAGAAAAGCGAGAGATTGTTGGATCGGACTACCCCAAAACCGACGAAACCCATATGCCCTGACATATGGGTGAAGAGGGCTGAGTAGGTTCGCCGATCGCGATTCTGTGAAAAATTGGAGGAGCGTTTCGTCATCATGAACATGGTTGTTTCTTGCACTCTTCTTCCCTTTTTTTTATCGGCCATTCTCTGCGCTGCTGACGACACGCCAGCGACACCTGCAAACGCTGGAGCTCCGTCGGAAAGCCCAGCGGCACCATCTGCGGAAGCCTCGCCGTTCGCCCTTGCTGATCAAGTTGTGATCGACAATCAAACCATTGCGCTCAATGAGGCGACTCTTACGTACGATGTCCGAGCAGGAGCTCTCGCTGTTCGAGGAAAAGAGGAAAAGGACGCTGCGAACATCTCATACATCGCCTATTTTGCTCGCGAGTCTGACAGTACGCCTGCACAACGGCGTCCTATTGCTTTCTGCTTCAACGGCGGCCCTGGATCCTCCTCTATATGGTTGCACATGGGCTTTGTAGGCCCAAAGACCATTGACCTTCAGGTACACCCCGCCGGGTATAAAGACAATCCAGAAACGCTTCTCTCTGTGTGTGACCTCGTCTTCATTGACCCTGTATCCACAGGCTTTAGTACGTCTGCGAACAAGAGCAATCCGAAGAAGTTTCACGGTGTTGAAGAAGACCTCTGGTCCATTGCCGATTTTATCAGGCTGTTTCTGACGAAATACCATCGGTGGGAGCATCCGAAATTGTTGATTGGCGAAAGTTACGGCACGTTACGAGCTGTTGGCCTTGCCCATTTGCTCCAAGATCACTATTTTATCGATATCGACGGCCTTGTGTTAATCTCCATGGTCCTGGATTTACAACTTCTCGAGGGGTCTCCCTCCATAGACGTCCCCTGTCTCACGGTCCTTCCCACTCTTGCCTCTATCGCCCACTTCCACAAACAGCTTTCCCCTCCTCTCGCACAGCTTCCTGTGCACACAATCGTTGAACAGGCCAAGCAATTCGCCCTTGACGAGTACGGCCCTGCACTGCTCAACGGCAGCAGCCTTCCAGATGAGCGAAGGGACTATATTGCGCAACGCCTTTCAGAGCTCACCTCCCTACCTCGCTCGGCAATTTCAAAGATGGACCTGCGCGTATCGTACGACCGTTTTTGCGAGGCGTTCCTCAAATCTCAGAGCAAGACGATAGGGAGATATGATGCGAGGATGACGGCCTATCGAATTCCTGAAGAGCCCTCCGCATGTCGAGATCTCATGTCATTTCCCGACCCCAGTTTTTATGCGTTCTCCTCTGCATTCACGTCTGCTCTTCAAGCGTATCTATTGAACGAACTGCACTGGCAAAAAGCCGAGCCATACATCGTGATCTCAGACATGGTTCATCCATGGAATTGGACGATCGATATGCGCCCTCCTGCGGGTTGCGGATACCTGTCATTTATGCAAGATCTTCGCGTTGCCATGGTAAAAAACCCAGATCTCAAGATCTTTGTCGCCGCCGGATATTATGACCTTGCGACGCCCTATTTCTCTCAAGAGTACTCGCTGAGCCACCTTCTCCTCCCCTCTGAATTCCAAAAAAACATCACCTTTAAAGGCTATGAAGCAGGACACATGATCTATCTCGACCCTCCATCACGCATAGCGCTCTTCAAAGATCTGACAGAGTTCGTATCAGGGACAACAGACTAGGCAGGTCGTATGGAATCTCCGCTTACCGCATTGGACCAGGCGTTTGAAGAACTCTATGCCTCTCTTCCCGAACTTTTGGGCCAGGCTTTTGTGAAAGAGGCCGGAGTCCAAGAAGGAGCCCCGCTTCTCCATCAAAGCCAGCAACGCATTGTTCATGAACTTGGCATCGAAATTTCAGCTCTTCGAAACAGGTGTCGAAGAGGATTACAGCTCATTCTCGAACACCTTCACACAGCAACGGACGTAGAGACTGCTGCCGCCGTGCATCATCTAGAAAAAGAGCTTTCTACAAAGTTTCAGAGCGTCATTTCCTCTCCTTCCTTTACGCAAATCGTCCTTCGCGTTGTCTCTGGAGACACCTGGCGGGAATCTCTGAGAATTTCCAGAGAGGCTCTCGATCTTTTGTATAGCGGGGCCCGAGCCATCTTCGAAAACGGCAGATTCCAAGAAGCCATAGAGTGCTTCACATTTTTAGCGTGGCTCGACGCGCGGCAGTATGACGTTTGGATGGCTCTCGGCCATGCCCAATTCCACTGCGCATATCACGAGGGAGCTATTAGCTCATATGGTATCGCCGCGCATTGCCTTCCCGAAGAAAGTTGGCCTCATATCTATTCTGCAACCTGTTTTGAAGCGCTCGGCGATGTTGAACGGGCAACGTATTGTATGAAAGAAGGGCTGCGTCTCGAAAAAAGCAAGTTTTCGCCTGATCAAGGGCTTGCGAGCGCTTTAGAGCGAAAGCTCGAACAGTATCGACAAGGAACCGTTACTCCAATTGCATAAAGGGATGCCATATGTCGCACTCTATGTCCCTCCCCTCTCCAACCTCTCCATCTGTAGGAGGGCCTGGTTCTACAGAACGCAGCTCGTCGCCCACGTCGATCTCACCTCCGTACACACTTTCTGGTTTGATCGATAGGAAAGAAGGATCTGTACCTTTCCACGACGCCATCCTTTCTGCCCTCTCTGGAGGAAGCACGCTCGCGACACTGACCAAAACATTCTCAAAAGGGGGTTTAGAACAGGAGGTACGCAGGTTCCCGGCAGAGAGACCCAGTTCTCCAGCCGCCCTCCTCGCCCTGTTGTCTGCCGCCCCCCTCTTTACTTTCCAAAGCCGCCACGAGAAATAGCTGGGTTGCCGCGGAACAGAAGCAGCGGGAACAGCATCGCGTTCTGATGCCTTTATCAAAAAACAACATTCGGCAGGCACGCTCTAGTCGATGTCAACCAGCAACCGAAGGACCTGAACATGTCGATAGGGAATGAGATAACAAAAGTATGCCAAGACTTGAGAACTGTTCTTGAAAGCGACTGCCTTCCTGTAAGGGTTGGTGATAAGTTCAACACGATCGAGGGCGTTGGAGCACTGTTGTACCAGCCCTGTCTCTACTCTCTGAGCAAGGTGATACGAGTGTTTGACGAGAAGAATGGGGCGCGATGGGCGCAGATTGCCCAGCAAATCGCAGGGGTGGCCATGGTCGTTGTGACAGCCCCTGTCGCAGCTATCGGCTTTGCTGTGAAGAGAATGGGAGCTCTACTCCCCCATGACAAAACACCGCGCACTGACAGCGTTTTTCAGAGAACGGCCCCCGACAAGGTCGATCAGATCTACGATATCATTCAAGGCTTTTCTGAAGTGGCCAGAGAGATCGGCCTTGACTACAGAATGGCATCTGGTACCGCTCTCGGGGCAGTGAGACACCGTGGCATGATTCCCTGGGATGATGACGGCGATTTTGCCATCATGAACACCGAGAAGGACAAGGTCGAGCAAGCAATAAAAGATGGTCTCTTTGCCAGGAAGGGCCTAGAGGTCCAGTTTTATCCTGGGATGGAGAATTTTCAAATTCGCTTTTCAGAGGCTGAAAGGGCCCGACGAGGGAGTCCCTCTTCAGGAGCGATCGATCTGTTTCTCATGGAACGCGTTACAAAAACCGAACATGCTCACCCTGTTGAGCACATCTGTTACACATCGACATTCTGTGCCGAACATTTTCCCCATGACTACTTCACAGCAGAAGAATGGGATCAACCGGCGATGGACTGGGATTTTGGGCCTGGGAACAGCATTCGCTTGCGCGGCATGAATCCGGAAAGTATGGAGCGATATCTCAAGAGAGCGTACGGTCAGGACTGTCTGACCTGTGGGATAACGACCCATAGCCATGGGGAAGTTTCGATCTTTGGCTATCGATTTTCGGCACTAGGAATCCCTGTGGTCACTCGAGAAAAAGTGCGGATTGTCGATGCCACCCCTGCCACGGGCCTTCGGTGGCAGTAATAGAGCCTTTGCGATGTGGAGCAATACGCAGGAGAGGGTAGGTCCGTGACTACACCTTGCCATGAAACTGCTTGAGAAACGCTTGAAATTCTGGGCTCTGGATCAACGGAACGAGCTTGCTTAGCTGCCGCTTTGCCTCCTCCATCTCTTTCAAGAGCTTGTCGTATTTCTCGGTGATGTTCTGAAAGCGGCTCTCTACTTCTTGGAGCTCGTCCACCCGCTCTGAAAGAGATTGATTGCGAACATCTGCTTCGTGCAGAAGACGTTCTTTTTGGACAGCAACCGCCGCGAGTCCTTCGAAGGTCTGCAATAGCCGATCGACCATTGTCCCCCACACACGTTCTGTATCTTGAAGTGCGTCGGTACTCTCTTTGACCGCATGGACCCCCTCGCTAAAGGACTTTTTGACCAAGGAGAGCTGTTGTATTTGCCCTGTGAGAGCTTCGATATTGCCCTCGAGTTCCATCGTCTGCAAGGTCTCCATTTGCTGGGCCAGCTGTTCTGTGGAGCTTTTCCATCTCTCGGCCAGCTGTCTGGCAGCGTCTAACCCTTTATGGACTTCCTGAAGCTCTTCCGTAAGCTGTGCAATGCGAGCAATGCGTTGGTCAAGAGCTTCGCGTGCTGCCTGCGTGGCGGCTCGCTCCTGCTGTAGCTGGCGCTCTTGCTCGATCTGGAGCGCTCGGGTCGCGGCTACCTCTTGCTGCAGCGCCGACAACTGCTTTTCAACATCGTCGCTGGCTTTGCCTACAGCGGCAACATTGTCTTCCAAAGCTTTACGAGGTTGTTGGATGCAGGAGACGATACCTCCTATTGCATGGACGAGTGTCGAGGTAGTACTGAACGCCACAGCTACATACAGAGGGGTTGGCGAGAGGGAGGCCACCGTTGCATTGACGGCAATGGTAACGCCGCTCGCTACAACGCCGGTTGTGGACAGGGCAATGGGCCAACGATAGGTCCTGCCACAATGAGGTTTGCTTTGCGACTGGTGCGGGGCTTCAGATGTTGACGGCTCGGCGGGAAGCCTCCCTTCTTCCATAGCCACAATATCAAAGGAGCTTACTTCCTTCGCAGTCATACACACCATTCCTTTCTGTTGTGTGAGCCATTTGCGACATGCCTTTTGGAGGAACCCAAAACCTCCTCACCCATATGTCAAGACATAATCGCAAAATGGCTCTGTGTGACTCAAAACGCCTCTCATGAAGTTGACCGTTTCGTCGAGGACGCGGCCATCTGTTGCTCAGCATATTCCGCGATGCCATCGAATTGCTTCATCCAATCGAGAAATGTCTGTGCTTCATCAGTGATTCGATCGAGCTTGTCGGCCGTCTGACCAAGACTCGCTGTAGATGTTGCCAAGCCGATATCGACACTTTGCAGAGCTCGAAGACTGGCCTGCAGCGTTTCGGACTGCTGTTTGAGGCCTACGAATAGCTCGGCAATCTGAACGAACTGGGTGTACAGTCCATGGGCCATCTGCTCCGCCTGCTGCTTTTTCACAAGAAGCGTTTGACTCTGCTTGCCAAGATCGTGGACAGAAGTATCAAAGTGGTCTCCAATAGCTCGAATGGCCGAAAGTTCACTTGCCAGCACCTGACTCGTGGTTGACGTTTCGTGGTTGAGCTGGACAAAATGATCGATGCGCCCAGAAATCTCCGTGATAACTTGATGAGAGGCTTCGAGAATCTTTCCCATTTCAACAACCTGGCTCTGTGATTGTCGCAATTCATCCGCGATATGGTCGAGTTCCTGGAGTCGCTGCTCCATTTCTCGTTGTTGTCTTTCGGCGAGCGCCGTACGTTCGGCAAGCTGTTTCTCTAGCGTCAGCCGTGTCTGCTTTAAGCCTTCATTGGATTCTGAGAGATGAAGCGCGGCTTGTGCCAAGGCCGTGACCCGTTCAGCAAATGTTTGGACATACCCTTCAAGATCTTGGAGCGTGGAAAACGACCACAAATATATCGTCAGGATCCCCGCGCCAATGGCCGCAACGCCAAGGACAGCCCCAAGAGCGACATTGCCAATGATTCCCAATGCAACAGCGTGCACGGTGTTGATAAGGCAAATCATCCCCGCGGTCATTGCCGGCCATCGAGAGAAAAGAGACGAAGATCGGTTTGGCTGAGACGGAGCTGCTTCACCAAGACGTTGCAAGGCACCTGAAGATAACTGGAGGGCGGCATCAGCCGCTGTGAGAATAGCGCTCATAGAAGGCTCCATAGCTCAGCATTCTTTGAAACCATGACCTGAAGGTCGCAAAAGAAGGTAAGATAATTTCTGCAAAAACTCAACTATCTTGCGTGTATTCCTCTAAAATGTCTTGAACTATGGGATTCCGAGAAGCAATATTGTATCTGACACCATTGGGAATCTATGACCTTTTCTCCCTCTCTTTTGAGGCCTTTTATCGCTGCTGTAGCACAAACGTGTGATGTGCGAGCGCTTGCTGCTGCTTCGGCGAGGATCCACCGCAAATACACCACTGCTTCGCGTGAGCCGCTAGAAGGGATAGCAGAGCATGCCGCCTACGTCGTCTGCCGCATGCCTGCGACACTGGCGGCCACCCTCCAGGCGCTTGCCCATGTTCGAGAGGTCATCCCGCATTTTTGTCCCACCTCTGTTCTCGATATTGGCTCCGGACCTGGAACCGCACTCCTTGGATCGGTACTCTCCTTTCCATCGGTGACTCGGGCGCTTGGCTTGGAAAGAAGTCCAGAGTTTTGTTCTTTTTCAGAGAAGCTGTTTTCAGAAATACCGGCTATGCACGCCTGTTGCCACGTGCAGCGCTGTGATGTAGAACGTAGCCTGCCGTGTGAAGGTGCCTTTGACATGGTGATCTCGTCGTACGCTTTTGGAGAGCTGTCGAAGAAAGCTCAGGAGCGATGGCTAGCAGCCGCCAAAGAGCGAGCCAGAGTCGTGGTGTTGATAGAGCCAGGAACGCCGGCAGGATGGCAATGTCTCATGCGCTGTCGGGACATCCTATTGGCGCAAGGAGCCTCTCTCCTTGCACCCTGTCCTCATGCTAAGCTCTGCCCGTTTACCGGGAGTGATGCCTGGTGCCATGAAGCGGTGCGCGTGCAGCGCTCCTCACTCCATCGCCGGCTCAAAGGAGGGACGCTAGGCTATGAGGATGAGAAGCTATCCTATGTAGCGGCAACCTTTGACCCATTGCTGTCGCGGACTGTGCCACCATGTAGAATCGTTCATGCGCCTCGCCATCGCCACGGACATACTCACCTCGTCGCATGCACATACCGAGGCGCTCTTGAGCCAATCATTATCTCCCGAAAACACGGCTCCCTGTACCGCCTTGCACGCGAAGCAAAGTGGGGAGACGCTCTTCCCACGATGGTACAGAACAAGATTCAGGAGGCCCTGTGAAACTATACATCGCGCAGATCAACCCCACAGTTGGGGCGGTACAACACAACCTTGTCCGCATCCTCGATGCCATTGCCGAGGCCAAAAAGGCTGGCGCTGATCTTGTCGTCTTTCCAGAGCTCTGCCTCTCTGGTGCACCTTTACACGACCTCCTGTTCCATCGAGATTTTGTCGATCAATGCGAGCAGGCTCTCCAGAAAATAGCGGCTGCTTCCACTGGCACAACGGTCATCGTCGGCAGTCCTGCGAGCGATGGTCGCTCTGTGTTTGACGCTGCTATCGTATGCTGCGATGGCAAAGAGATCGGCCGTCAACACGATATCTGCTGGCTGTGGAAGGTGGCTGGACGCACGATAGCCGTTATCGTAGGCGAAGGGACGTCCGACGATCTGAAAGAACCCGTTGCTCTCATCGTCCATCTTGCCGCCTCTCCATGGAGTCTAGAGGAGAGAGACGCCAGAGAGCGGTCTGTCACAGCGCGTGCCAAGAACGCGCACTGCCCATATCTCTTTGTCAATCTCGTCGGGGGGAATGACGGCTGGATTTTTGATGGGAATAGCTTCTACTGCGATGGTGAAGGCCAAATCCGCTTTCGAGGTGAGGCATTCGCAGAAAGCGTCGGCATGGTTGACGACGCTGCGGCACCCCCGCCAGCAAGATCTCCTATGGAAGAGATCCATCGAGCGCTGATCCTCGGCATGACCGACTACTTCAAAAAGCAGAATGTGCGCCGAGCAGTGGTAGGGCTTTCTGGCGGCATTGACTCGTCGCTGACCGCCACGCTTGCTGTAGAGGCGCTGGGATCAGACAATGTTCTTGGCGTTTTGCTCCCTTCGAAGTTCACCTCAGCAGACAGTACGACCGGTGCGAAAGCCCTGTGCCGAAACCTTGGCATCAATACGCATACGTTGCCCATAGAGCCGCTCGTCCAAGCGTCGAAAGAAACACTCATACGCTCTGGGATTGTGGTCGAAGGGCTTACAGACGAGAACCTCCAGTCTCGCATTCGTTCGATCCTCATGATGGCTATCACCAATGCTGAGGGCAGTCTTTTGCTGGGAACGGGCAATAAAAGCGAAGTAGCGCTTGGATATGCGACGCTCTATGGCGATCTCGCGGGCGCGCTCCTTCCCCTAGGAGATCTCTTCAAAACCCAGGTGTATGAGCTCGCCGCGCATCTCAATGCCAAAAAGGAGGTGATCCCAGCGAGTATTCTCCACCGTCCTCCCACGGCCGAGCTTCATTCCAATCAAAGAGATAGCGATGACTTGCCGCCGTATGACCAGCTCGACAACGCGCTGAAGATGCTGGTCATGGAAGGAGCCTCTCCATCAGATGTTGTGGCCAAGACAGGGATGGGCCTGCCCGTAGTGCAACAACTCGTGGATAAAATGATGCGCTTTGAGTTCAAGCGCCGGCAAGGCCCGTGTATCCTCCGAGTGTCTTCAAAGGCGTTTGGCACAGAAATCCTCTATCCCATTGTCAACCAATACAGGCCGTGAGAGAGGATGTTACTGCTCCCTTGGAGGGGGAATATAGAAGGCGGGATCATAGTGCTTTCCTCCCGGGTCAAACAGGAGGACAATGTCGGTTGGCTTGAGATCATCCAGGGGAAGAGGTTCCTGCGATTGTATCAGCACAACCTTCTCTTGCCTGCCAGAACGTTGGGTGTCCAAATACGGAATAGAAACGCCTAAGGACTCCTGCAAGGCCAGGATGTCGGAGCTAGAACCCCAAATGATCTGGTCTGCAGGGAGGGGCAGCATCATCCTATTCAAATATTCTATTGGCGAACAGCCTAGCCCATGATCAAAAATGAGGTCGTCCAAGGGAGGCCCGCCCTTTGTCTGACTCCATTCGAGCTGCATCGCTATGCTTAATCCGCGAAGAAGCGCAACCCAACAGTTTCGTACCTCGGGTATGCCCTGCATGTTCGCAATTTCATACGAAGCTTCCAATGCTGACAGCCTGTTGCGGATCTCAGCCCAGCCCACGTGAAGATCAACAGTGAAGTTATACTTCGGTCCATACGTGCGAATCGCCTCAGAGGCCCTTTGTACGGCCCCATCAAATTTTCTGATCAGCTCCTCTCTGGGAATTCGTGCTAGCATGCCTACGGCAATGGACGAGAACAGACAGTTGCCATCCCCTACAACGGGACTAATCTGAAAATTGGCCTTAGCCATGAGCTGCAGGCCGATAGCGTTGTTCCTGGCTATCGCCTCTTTGCGCTCCTGTTTTTCGCGAACGGCCGGATCTCCCTTCCCAGCCAGTTCTTTGGAATACTCTTCCTCGAGTGCTTTCGACTGTTGCTCGATTGCTTTCGACCGTTGCTCGTCGGTTGCGCACATCTTCATTCGGCGCCTAACAGTTGTTTCGGCTCGGTCAAATGCCAGTTGCTCTTCCGTTTTAGGAGCCGGGATCTTGATCCTCTCAAGGCGATTATCGAGCGTCTGTTGAACTACGTCCTTCGTAGGGAATGCGGTACGAGGCTCAACACGGCTCTCGCTTTCAACATTGGCGGCCTGTGGTGGTGGGGGCTCCCGCGCAGAACTACTCGCAGCCTGCGGCACTACTACTGCCTTTGCAGGGAATGCGACAGGAGGCTCAACATGGCCCTCGCTTTTACCACTAGCTGCCTGTGGTGCGGGGCTCGCAGCCTTCGGCACTACTACTGCCTTTGCAGGGAATGCGACAGGAGGCTCAACATGGCCCTCGCTTTTACCACTAGCTGCCTGTGGTGCGGGGCTCGCAGCCTTCGGCACTACTACTGCCTTTGCAGGGAATGCGACAGGAGGCTCAACACGGCTCTCTCTTTTACCACTGGCTGCCTGTGGTACGGGGCTCGCAGCCTGCGGCATTACTGGCGGTTGTACATGAGTGGAGGGCAAAGCAGCGGCAAAGATGTCCTCAATGAGTTGCTCGGAGATGTGCCCTGGGTGGCTGAGGGAATATCGCTGGGCCTTTTGCTTGAGCCTCTCTTTGAGCTCCTCACGATCTATCCATTGTGGTACTTCTATCCCTCGATCTCTCATCGCGCCGAAAATCAATGGCAAGCGATAGGAATAGCGGGAGAAAATGTTCGCCCTCAGCCATGTGAACAACCCCCGTTTTTCAGCTGTGAGCGTTTGCCCCTTGAGTCGAAGCACATACTGATCTGGTGACCGCAAGAAATTATCTATTCCTGCGTCAAAATTGATCATGCGATTCTCGTTGCAAAGAAAAGATATGAACACTCCCTCGTCTTCACTTTTGTATACAACGAGGAGATTTTTTGCTCAAAATTATTTCTGCCACGCTCTGTGTAATGAATGGACTATTGCCAGCTGCGTCTTATATAATATCCATCCCAGCTAAAAATCATAATTAGGAGGATTCCAATGTCTACTTCAATCACCATCCCAGTACCCCAAGTATTGGAATCAAAAAAAGGGATTCATCTTAAGCCTCTCATTGATGGAATCGAAGAGCTGACACACCAGGTTGTCGCGAAGATTGAAGAGATTCGAAAGAAAAAGGGCGATAAAGGAGAGCAAGAGGTCAGCATTGCCGACATGTTCGACCTGCAGATGTCGATGAATCAACTCCAACAGTATTCAGAAATGTCGACGTCTGTTGTCTCAGCAATCAACGGGTCCATCAACTCCATGGCTCGCAACGTTAAAGGGTAGGTCGCTAGACTATTCCTTCAAATACGTGTATACTCTCCTCCTTTCCCGATTGAAGGGGGAAGGTTTTATTCCGGAGAGAGCTCTATGGGACAGTCTACATTTGAAATTCGCCGACGGTTTCTCGACTATTTTCGTCGACAGGGGCACCGAGAAATTGCCTCCTCCTCTGTCGTCCCCCATGACGACCCCACATTGCTCTTCACAAATGCGGGGATGAACCAATTTAAAGATGTGTTTCTTGGCAAGACGGAGCGAGAGTATACGCGCGCCGTTACAAGCCAAAAGTGCATCCGCGCCGGTGGCAAGCACAACGACCTCGAAAATGTTGGCCATACTAGCCGCCATCTGACCTTCTTCGAGATGCTTGGCAACTTTTCCTTTGGGGATTACTTCAAACGGGAAGCCATCAAATTTGCCTGGGAAGTCGCCACGCAGGTGTTTTCCTTTCCCGAGGACCGCCTTTACCCCACGGTGTTTCGCGATGATGACGAGGCGTTTGAACTGTGGACTACCTATGTCCCCGCGTCTCGCATTACTCGTTTTGGCGAAAAAGAGAACTTCTGGTCTATGGGCGAGACAGGACCGTGTGGACCATGTTCCGAACTTCTGTTTGACAGAGGTGCCGAGTATGGCACGGCCACCACCCCTTTGGACGACCTCTCCGGAGAGCGATATCTCGAATTTTGGAACCTAGTATTCATGCAGTATAATCGCACTTCAGACGGCACCATGGAGCCGCTACCACGCCCTTCGATCGATACTGGTGCCGGACTGGAACGCGTCATGGCCTTGATCCAAAACACAGAGAGTGTCTATGAAACAGATCTCTTTCGCTCTCTGATTTCGGGCATAGAACGCCTGAGTGGTACACCCTATGACCCTACTTCGCCATTAGCCCCAGCGTTTCGCGTCATTGCAGACCACCTGCGTTCACTGTCGTTTGCCATTGCTGATGGTGCGCAGCCAAGCAATACCGATCGAGGGTATGTCTTAAGGAAGATTTTGCGGCGTGCAGTTCGCTATGGCAAGCAGCTGGGCTTCGAAGAACCGTTCTTAGAGCGTCTGTTGCCGGACTTGATTCGCGTGATGGGAGATCCCTATATCGAGCTACAAAGGGCTGAAAGCCGCATCGGAGAAATCCTCGCTCTTGAAGAAGAGGCATTTTTGAGAACCCTTCGTCGAGGCGGTCATCTTCTGGCCAAAGTCATCGACAAGGCAAAGAAAGAATCGCAGCGCATCAGTGGCGACGATGCCTTTGTGCTGAAGGATACCTATGGCCTCCCCCTCGACGAAATTCAACTCCTCGCTATCGACCACCACCTCACTGTAGACACATCGCGGTTTGACGAGCTTGAGATGGAAGCCAAAGAAAGATCCAAGGCGGCTCGAAAAACAGGAGGGCAGTGTGCTGACTCCTCATGCTTTGAGAAGATCGTCAAAGAAAAGGGGGCGACGCAATTTGTCAGAACAGCCAAAGAGCCCGTAGAAGCCAAGGTCGTGGCCTGTTTGAAAGGAGGGGCGTTTGTCGATACTGCTCAGGCGGGCGATGAGGTGGTCTTGATCCTTGACAAAACACCATTTTACGCTGAAATGGGGGGGCAGGTAGGCGATCAAGGATATCTTCAGAATGCAGAATGCTATGTCAACATCACCGATACCATCTCTCCCTATACCTCTCTGACAGCCCACAGTGGCACCGTGCAAGAAGGCACGCTACGTGTCGACGACACTGTAGTTGCGTGCGTGAATATCGAACGACGTGAGAAGATCGAGGCGAATCACACGGCCACCCATCTGCTGCACGCCTGCTTGCATCAGGTGCTGGGAGAACACGCCCGGCAAAGCGGTTCACTTGTCAACGAGGACTATCTTCGCTTTGACTTTGCCCATCACAAAGCCTTGACAGCTGACGAATTGCAGATGATCGAAGATGGCGTGAACCAGCTCATTCGCGAAGACCATCAGGTGCGCTGCTACGAACTGCCGATCGAAGAAGCACAAAAACGATCGGACATCAAGCAGTTCTTCGGTGAAAAATACGGCGCTACCGTGCGCGTCCTTGAAGTCGGCCCTTCCAAAGAGCTTTGCGGCGGCTCCCACGTCTTCCAAACTGGAAAGATCGGGTACTTCCGCATTGTCAAAGAGTCGAGCATTGCAGCCGGTATACGGCGGATTGAGGCCGTCACAGGCCAGAAGGCTGTGGAGGAGGCACGCAAGGCTGACAAGGAGCTTGATGCCCTTGCAAAGCTTCTCAACGTACCAACAGCGAAGCTCTCCGAGAGAATCGCGCGACTGGTGAGCGATGCAAAAGCAACAGAGGTAGAATGCCAACAGCTGAAGCGCGAGAAGCTACAGCTCGTGCTGGCTGCGCTACCAGAGAAGAGTCTAGGCGAGAATCGCACCGCCATTGCCGGAATCCTACCCATCCCCTCTGGAGCGCTCAAGAGCGCGGCTGAAGAGGCGTCAAAAGCTCATCCTAGGGCGATCATCGTCCTCGGATGTTGCCATGATGAGAGAGCGCATCTAATCATCAAAGTGCCAGCACCGGTGGTAAAAAATGGCGTACATGCTGGAACTCTCATTAAACATGTGCTGCCCATGATCAACGGGAATGGAGGAGGCAAAGCAGAAATGGCCCAAGGAGCAGGCACGAAGCTTGACACACTCGCTGAAGCTATAGAGACCGTTGTCGCTCTGTGCAAGGTATCAGAGTAAGAGTATGACCTCACACTCATTTGACGAAAGGTTTGCATCGAGCATACAGGCCGGAAAGTGTTTGGCGTTCGAACGCCTTGAAACTCCCATGAAAGCGTTCCTGATAGCAGAGGCTTTTCGTCTTTCAGGGAGAAATATTCTCATCCTCACCGGAGAAGGGCAGGAGGAGTCGCGCCTTCTCCAGAATGTTGAGTTTTTTGTCACCGTTCCTCCTCTTGAGCTCCCGTCCTGGGAGACATTACCCTCAGAGCGTGTGGCGCCAAGTGCTGACATCGTAGGAGTGCGCCAGAAGGCCCTGCACACCATTATCCATCGCACAGCGCCCAGTATTATTATCAGCAGCCTGCAAGCATCGCTCCACAGAGTGCTCTCTGAAAAGGTATTGAAGGAAAGCCTGCTGACAATACGCAAAGGGGACGAGCTGCCCTTCGACGTCTTCGCACAGCACCTTGCGCTCATGGGATACACCCGCTGTCCAGTGGCCGTTGAAAAAGGAGAATTTGCGATTCGCGGTGGCATTGTGGATCTCTTCCCAGTCACGGAGTCATCGCCTGTCCGTATCGATTTTTTCGGCGATGCTGTCGACTCCATACGTTGGTACGATCCCCTCTCACAAAGAAGCAGAGAACACACCGATAGTGTTGTCATCACTTCGGGGAAAGAGCTCGAAATGCTGGAGACAGCAGCAGAGAGAGACCTAGCGACGATCTTTGACCTGCTGCCCGCTGATACGCTCATCATTCTCGACGACCTCGAGCGACTAGAAGATCGGTATGCTGCCCTCGTGTCCCAAGGAGGGGTGAAATCAAAGGTGTTTTTGGGCGTGGAAGAATGGCTAGACGCTCTCGTCCGCCATCAGATACTAGCCTTTAGCTATGTCTCGCTAGAAGCCCTCACCCATGTCACAAGATGTGGGTCTAGGATGGGATACGGACTTCAAGGAGAGGCGGAAACCGTTCAGTTTTCGATGTTTCAACGAGAGTTCACCGCTGATAGAATCAACCATCCGTTTCGAACGCTGCCGGAGTATTACGAAGAACAGTGCCTTCTCAAAACAACCCCTGAGGGCGAGGCTCTCCTCGATTGTTTTCTTCAGACCCAGCAGAAAAGTCCACACACTATCATCGTACAGTCGTTGGTTGAGCTCGAATGGCTCAAGAAGAAGATTCAGGATCGCGGCGGAGAGATCTCCCCTACTGTTGCGATGAAAGAGGGGTATCTCTCGGCTGGCTTTGCGCGTGCTGACACCAATGAGGTGTTCTTTGCCACGGCGGAGGTCACAGGGCGGACGACCGTCCGCCGCGATACCCGCAGGATGACATCGCTTGTCACCGAGTACGATGCCTTTGACGTGCAGCCAGGAGATGTGGTCGTCCATTTCCACCACGGCCTCGGCAAATTTTGCGGTGTCGAGCGACGCCCGGATGTCTACGGTCGCGAACAGGAGTTTTTCGTCCTGGAATATGCTGAGAGGGCAAAGCTGTATGTGCCGCTGACCCAGGCTCATCTGATCAGCAAGTATGTCGGTGGCGGCGATGAGGCACCCAAGCTTCACACGCTTGGCACAAACCGTTGGAAGCGCCTTCGAGAAGATACAGAGCGGGCCATCCTTGGCTATGCTTCTGACCTTCTTCGCATTCAGGCCACTCGGGTGATCAAGGGGGGCTTCGCGTTTCAGAAAGATGG
This sequence comes from uncultured bacterium, assembly GCA_964409235.1. GTDB lineage: Bacteria > Chlamydiota > Chlamydiia > Chlamydiales > FEN-1388 > CAINFV01. The sequence goes on along the minus strand of CAYPCN010000018.1, from coordinate 6,544 downwards.
GCTTACTATGCAGCTTTTTGAGGCGGAATTTCCGTATACTGAGACAGAAGATCAGCTGAAGACGATCGCCGATATTAAGGGTGATATGTGCTCAACAAAAGCGATGGACCGCCTTGTCTGTGGAGATGTAGGGTATGGGAAGACAGAGGTGGCGATGCGTGCTGCCTTCAAAGCCGTGACCGATGGTGGTAAACAAGTTGCGCTCCTAGCGCCAACGACAGTCTTAGCGCTCCAGCACTACGAAAATTTTGTGGACCGCACCAGTCCTTTTGGGATCAAAGTCGGCGTGCTCTCGCGATTTTCAACGCCAAAGCAAAACCGTCAGACCCTCCAAGAGATAGCATCAGGGCAGGTCGATATTATTATTGGCACCCACAGGCTACTTCAAAAGGATGTTTCGTTCAAAGACTTAGGGCTTATCATCATCGATGAAGAGCAGCGGTTTGGCGTCAGAGCAAAAGAACAACTGAAGATCGTCAAAGAGGGCGTCGACTGCCTAACGCTGTCCGCCACTCCTATCCCTAGGACTCTCTACATGTCCCTCATCAGCGCCCGCGATCTTTCCACCATCAGCACACCACCTCACGACCGCCTTCCGATCAAAACCGTTGTCTGCGAGCCCTCTGACGATATCATCCAAAGCGCATTCTTCCGCGAGTTGAACCGTGGCGGCCAAGCATTTTTTATTCACAATCGCGTGGAAAGCATCTTTGAATCTGCGGACCGCATCAAAAAGCTTCTTCCGCGAGCGCGCATCGCCGTTGCCCACGGGCAGATGAGCTCCGAGGAGCTGGATCTTGTCTTCCACGCTTTCAAGCGAGGAGATATCGACATCCTCGTCGCGACGTCTATCGTTGAAAATGGGATTGACATTCCCAATGCCAACACCATCATCGTCGACCGTGCTGATCAATTTGGGATTGCCGACCTATACCAGCTGCGTGGCCGCGTCGGGCGATGGAATCGCCGTGCTTATGCGTACTTCCTACTCCCTGCGAAGAGAATGCTCTCCGAGGTAGCGCGAAAGCGTATCGAAGCTATCGCGCAGGCAGGAGGCTATGGCGGCGGGCTCAAGGTGGCCATGCGCGACCTTGAAATACGAGGAGCGGGGGATATTCTTGGCACGGAGCAGTCTGGCAACGTGGCGGCCATCGGCTTTCATCTGTACTGTAAGCTGCTGAAGCGCACGGTTGAATCTCTCCAAGGGAAGGCGCCAAGCTGGACGATCGACACTCGTATAGAAACGCCCTATGATGCTCGCCTTCCTGATTCCTATGTCAACGAAGTCTCCCTGCGCATGGAATTCTACCAGAGGTTCGGAGAGGCAAAATCGCTCGACGAGGTGAGCACTATTGCTAAAGAGCTCGAAGACCGCTTCGGCGCGCTCCCAGAGCAGGCGCAATGGCTCGTAGCGACCACACGCGCGAAAGTTGCCGGAGCGCACAAGGGATTCACCCTCATCAAAGTAGAAGCGCACTCCCTCGTTCTAGAGCGGAAAACAGGAGAGAAGAGCCTCTCCAATCGCATTCTCATGTCAAGGCCGAAGACGCCCGACGAATTTGAGAAAAAAGTTCTCGACACTCTTCAGCAGCAAAGCGAGGAGAGCAGCTCTCGGGCCTTCAACCGCGAAGAACACAGGGAAGCGGGCTGAAGGGCAGCGCCGGGAGAGTTACGAACACTCCCACGCCATTGGCATGACGTCGCCGATCGACGACGCTTGTTCGCGGAGCATGAGCAGCCGATCGACGCCAACGGCAACACCGCAGCAATCGGGCAACCCCCGTTCTAAGGCGAGAAGGAACCGATCGTCGATAGGGTATTCTTCCTTTCCCCTGTGACGGCGGACAGCATTGTCAGCCAAAAATCTCGTCTTCTGCTCGTTAGGGTCGGCAAGCTCGTGGTAGCCATTGGCCAGCTCCAGCCCTTGGCAGTAGATCTCAAACCGCTCAGCCACCATGTGACCCTCCTCTTCTGTATGGCGTGCGAGGGCTGCCTGGGAGGCTGGGTAATGGTAGAGAAGAGTGATCTCATGCGGGTCGAACGCAGGCTCGACTTTTAGCGCTAAGATGAGGTTGAGAAGATCGTCGCGCGAACTATGTTCAAGGGGGTATCCTTGGACATGGGAACACGCAGCTTGTAGCTCCTCTAAGGAAGCCGTGAAGGGATCGAGGGAAGCATAGCGCTGAAAGGCTTCTCTATAGGATACGAATCGCGTCGGGTGGTTCCCGATGAATCTCCCAACAAATTCGATGGTTTCATCTATGATCTCCGCAAATGAGATGCCGATGCGATACCACTCTGCGAGCAGAAACTCCGGCGAATGGCGATCGCCAGCATCCTCATGGCGCCATACATGGCCAAGGTAGAAAATGTCGCCAGAGCCTGCGCTGAGGAGGCGTTTCATAGGGAATTCAGGACTCGAAAACAGGAACCGACGTCCGTGGATTGGCGAGAAGGTGGAGAAGAGGTCAATATTGACATCGGTGGGGGCTTTCGTCGTCAAAGCGAGACAGTCCACTTCCACGATCCCTCGCTCTGCAAAAAACAACCGTGCCAACGCCAACGCTTCGGCACGGCGCGATAGTTTTGCTCTGACGACATTAGACTCGGCTGACATATTCGCTGGTGCGGGTATCCACTTTGATCTTCTCGCCTTGGTTGACGAAGATCGGTATCTGCACTTTGGCGCCTGTTTCCAAGACCGCCGGCTTAAGAACACGCCCTGAAACGGTGTCTCCGCGCGATCCAGGAGCTGTTTCCACGATTGTTAACTCCAAAAATGTCGGCGGCTGCACGCTGACAGGCTGATTGTTGTAGAAGACGACCGTATAGACCAGATCTTCTTTGAGCCATACGTTGGTTTCTCCGATACATTCCCTTGAAATATGGGTTTGCTCATACGTAGTGTCATCCATGAAGACAGCGCCGTCGGCTTCTCGATAGACCATGCGCATCGCTGTTTCGACGACATCGGCCATATCCAACTTTTCACCGGACTTGAGAACGCGTTCAATGACTCGCCCTGTCATCAAGTGTTTCACTTTCAGCCGGTTGAAGGCTTGCCCTTTTCCGGGCTTGACAAACTCGTTATTGATAATGGTGTACGGCTGTCCGTCAATTTCTACTTTCATGCCAGGTCGCATTTCACTCGTGCTTACCTGTACCATACATTAAAACCTTTGGGTTGGTGGTGAAGATGGAAACAGTCCATCACTATACTCTCTCTGCGTGGTTCGTGTCACGAGCAAATGGCTCTAGAAATTACCACGAGCATCGTATATCATATCTTTTCCCAAACCAGAGGAAGATATGACAATTGAACGCACATTATCCATGGTCAAGCCAGATGCTGTGAAAAAAAACAGTATTGGCGCCGTGGTGGCTCGTTTAGAGCAAGCAGGCTTGAAAGTCGTAGCAGCAAAGATGATTCGCCTAACGCGTGATGAGGCAGAGCGCTTTTATGCCGTGCATACAGGCAAGCATTTCTTCGAAACGCTTGTCTCCTTCATCACGAGTGGACCACTTTTGGCCATGGTCTTGGAAGGCGAAAATGCCATTCTAAAAAATCGCGAAGTCATGGGCGCGACCGATCCCCGAAAAGCGCTTCCTGGCACGATCCGTGGAGATTTTGCACAGGATATTGGCGACAGAATCGAGCGCAATATTGTCCACGGCTCTGACGCTCCAGAAACAGCAAAGGTGGAAATCGGCTTTTTCTTTGGCGAGAGGGAGATTTTCGCCAGGTGAAGAGCGGCGCCTACACGAGCTGAGTGTGATGCCGCATTTCCGGGAACTGTTCCCTACATCGCCATTGGCATCACAAAAGCTCGTCAACAGCATCCTGCACTGCCGGTAATGAAGGAACGGTCCCCCCCAAGCGGTCGAGCTCGCCTTCTAGATTGGCCAATCCGGCATAGACATGTGCTATGGCATTCATGGCATCGTAATATTTCTCTGACTTTGTCCCTTCCCCATACAATGGGAAAAATTGTTTGTGGAGAAGTGTCTGCAGAGAATTTCTCATACTCCCTAGAACAGGAGGAGGATCGAGCAACAGCTTGGCGTAGTACTTCATAGCCTCTACGCACCGAGAGTGCCTCCTGACTGCTTCGTATCGCTGGAGGGTGCTGCATCCCTCACTAAAAGCAAGAAGGTACGGTCGAATTCTGGACTGAATGCATGTTTTTTGTGCGAGAGAGAGTGCGTCATTGACTCGTAGTGATCGTGCATAGGCTCTGTCAAGCCTCTGTACTGCATCGTCGCAGTTCTGTCTCTCCTCCTCCGACATTTCCCCATGGCTCACAAGGCTCTCAAAGAGAGCGCGTGCTTTGTTCGCTCCGACAGTGATGGCAGAAGCAAATGGCGCCCCTGTTTCATATACGCCCCCGTACATAAACCACGCGGCGCCATCCGTTAAGGGGTCAACGACGAGTTTGGCGTCAAATTGGCTGAAGCGGTCGAGGACAAGCGCCGTTACCCGAGACAATTCTTTGGGATCTCGGAGGGGATAGCAGAAAGACATCTTCACCCAATTGCGCTCGGGAATATACTGGTCTGTCTGGATAACGCCATAGTCAAAGAGTTTTTCACGGCTGTGGTTGCCAACAGTAAAAACAGAGCGATGGATCATCATAGAGTACCTCTTTACTCGTGCATAGTCATGCTCCTCCACCCCGTACTGGCCGAGTCGTGAGCATATATCTTTATATAAGCCAGGCGATGTGTCTCCTCAAAAAGGCACATCGCACATGGCGTTTTACACAAAACGAAGGAAATATGCCTTGTGCCGCAATTCTTTCATACATGTCGCAGCCCACGATGGATCGATCTGTGATAGTCGGACCAGCTCCCCGTGGTGAAGGCAGAGAGGGTCGACCGCGCGCGACTTGCAAAACGTTGGGGGTTCCCTCTGCAACGGATCTTCAGCAAATGAGATGATAGTATTCATCCTGTCGTATAACAGCTGAAGATGAGAATCTGTGGGCAGATGGTCTCGGATCTTCTCTAGAACACTCTGATCAGTTCCATAAAAATCTTGATAGCAAAGGTATTGTTGACGACACGCGTACCGGAGGCAGTCGCCAACGGTTCTGAACATGGCGGCAGAAGGAAGGCCGCTCCATAACACGGCGTTGAGGTGAGAAAAGAGTGTGGCGAACTCCTGAGCTGCAGCCTGGGTACGAAAGAACCAATCATGCCCATTAGTCGCAAGGTTCTGGATCAACGCGTGAATCCCCTGAGGCGTCCCCATGTTGGATGTGAGAGCAGACCGAAATGAGTAGTCGATGCGATCAGCGCATAGACAAGGAAGAGGCTGTTCTTTGAGAGGGAACCGCCGGTCATCGAGGATGAGGTCGACCTGTACGCCATGATCTGCCAAAATCTGAGGGATTGACGACCGCCTGACGTATTCCTCAAAGATATTGTCCTGATGGGCCTGTGTCTTCCCTGCTTCACTATCTTCAAGAGCATAGTCGACGCAATGCGAGAAGGCAGCATGGGAGACATCGTGGATGAGCCCTGCTATTTGCTCTTCGAGAGAGGCACCATACTGCTTGAGCAGCAGGTAGACGCCGAGCGAGTGCTCAAGGCGAGTATGCCGACGTTGATGTGGGAAGAACGGATGGGAGTACCCGGCTTGGTCGATGTGTGCTAGCCGTTGAAGAGGAGGACTTGCCACGAGATCCACGATGACAGGTTCTGTGATGGTGTGCGTGCCAAACACAATGTCAGTATATACAAACTGTTTTCCCATATGCCCATCGCCGTTTATACCGTGAAATCCTCTCCGAAGTATCGCGTTCTAGCCTGTGCATCGGCGAGGAGCTCCGATGCTGTGCCAGAGCTCAACAGAATGCCGTCGGCGACGAGGTATCCCCTATCTACGACGGAAACGAGTTCCCGAGCGTTGTGATCAGTGATCAGCACAGAGATGCCCTTGTCTTTGAGCAGTTGGATCATCAATTTGAGATCCGCAATGGCCAGAGGGTCGATATTGGCAAAAGGCTCATCGAGCATGAGACACCGAGGATTTGTGGCCAGGGCGCGAGCGATTTCAAGACGTCGGCGCTCCCCCCCTGAGAGCGTCAGTGCTTTTCTTGTTGCGAATGGGGAGAGGCCAAGTTCATTGAGGAGCGTCTCTTTTTGGCTGTGGATGGCGTCCATGTCGTGCTCGATAGCTTCGAGAACGGTGAGCAGGTTTTGCTCCACCGTCAGGTCTCTGAATACCGATGGCTCTTGAGGGAGGTATCCAAGGCCAAGTCGTGAACGGCAGTGGATGGGAAGAGCGGTGATATCTGTGCCGTTGAACATGACCTTCCCGGCATCTGGCTTAACGAGGCCGATGATCATGTAGAAGGCCGTTGTTTTCCCAGCGCCGTTAGGGCCGAGAAGTCCTACGACCTCACCTGACGCGACCTGAAGTGACAAATCGTTGACTACGCGGCGATTGCCATAGGATTTTACAAGATTGGAAACGTACAGTCCTTCGTTCATCAAATTGACGGCAAGGAACCCCAGTCCTTGAGGACCTGGAGGAATTGCC
>CAYPCN010000017.1:0-33174 GCA_964409235.1 uncultured bacterium | reverse complement strand
ACCGGTTTGTCGTTCGGAACCACTTTTGCCTTATAGGCTGTACAGACAGCAAAGACACTATGGTGACGGAATTTTGGCAGAAACCGTTTTTACTCACAATACTAGGGAGTGGTAATTCCTCCAGGTCCTCAAGGACTGGGGTTCTTTGCCGTCAATTTGATGAAAAACTTTTGAGTTTTTTACACATCCATATGGATGTCCAGAGCCTTTTATCGACAGCTTTTGGAGATATCTCCGTTGCCGCCCACACGCAGTAGAAAAAAATTGCTTTTTGAATATGAAATTCGTAGTGTGGTCAGGCTGGGTCGATCGGAAATTGGCCCGGAGGTGTTATTTTGAGCACCGAGCTACCCTCAATGTTGTCACCTACAGGAGATGTTCTCATGAAAAACGTATTTTCATTGATGTTGTGCTTTCTTTTCTTCAACTCCATTGCCGTTGCATCCAGTACTCCTTCACATAAGCTCAAAAGCCGACATATAGATCTTAAATCCGAGGAAGTAAAAATCACCGAGAAAGGTCTGTGCCTCTATATTGACGACCGGGAAGTCCCTATTTCTTGTGTATTTTCAGGAAGCAAGGGCCTTTTTATAAAAGAATGTCAGTTAAAAAATATTCCCGAATTTCAGAGTAAGCGTTTGCTATTCACTCCCCTATCGCCTGCAATGCTGTTTTGAGAGTGTTCCCTAACGTTGGTAGTCTAAACTGATTGTGCTGATTTGTCCCTATAATGCGTGTTTGTTCGCACTACTGTGTCAAGGGCCACCTATAGAAGGCTGAGAGTGATGAAAAATAGAAAAAACATCGTAGCTTTATGCATTCTAATTTTGACATCTCTCGTATCAATCATCTTTTTTGGAGTTTTTTCCGAAAAACATTCAAGAAAAATACTAGGGCAGCTTTCACAACAAGAACGTGAAGATCTTAAATCTTTTTGCGAATACTTGATGAAGGAAACCGAATTTGGCTACACTTTGTTTGGGACTAAGCCAGTCACGCTTCTTTCCCTCCAGCCTTCAGAAAAAACATCCTTCGACATGATTCGCTCTTTATACGACAACGCCATCCCAATTGTCGAAAAAGTCATCCCAAAATTAAAACTAAAAAAATACCAACTATCCATTCATAAACATAATGAGGACGCCTGGGCTTTTTTTATAAACAAGGATGCATTTTCGAGAATATTCAACGAAAACAGAAGTATTTTTGAACAATTTGGATGTATTGCCGCTAATGCTGACGCCTTATTGACGAATCTTTCAAAAAGCGGCGATTTTGAGAAAACAGCATGTAATAATCACGAAGCCCTTTTAGGCATATGCCTGGGATATGGTGTTCAAAATTCGCTCAATGCAGAACGAAGAAGCGAGATAAGAGATTTTCTTTCTCGTCAAAATGTCCCGCCATGGAAAACTTCAGATCTCCCTGGTGCGGACGATAGGGACAACTTTCTCAAATTCGATCGCTATTCTCTCGACAAGGGACGCCTCCCCCAATACAACTCTTCTAGACTCATGCAACCCTCAGACGGTTTTTCGTCTTTAGAAGATGAGTTAGCCCATTTACGGCTCGTCTTGCAAGATAGTACCGAATTACTTTTTGAAGACATTGCCTTTGTACAAATTCCATTATTTTGGTGCGACAAAAACAGCCAGGAAACTACCACCCTCCTCAAAAACTATAAGGAACAGCAACGGGAGATCAGAAAGGTCCTTACATCAGGAGATTTTTTGGAAACAGTCTTCGACAAACTCACTGAGGAATAATGTATGTTCTCGTTTTTTAAATCCGGAAGCTCGATTTTTGTCTGCCTTTTGATAACACCGATTATTTTTTCGAATGAACCGACAGAAGACACGAACCTTCAGGAAGAAATACAGACGTACTCAAAGCAGATTGGACATCTCTTGGCCGAAGATCTTCAAATGCAATCTGAGTGCCTTGATTTGGAAGCAGTTATCCAAGGTATGAGAGAATACCGACAACGAGCCTTCCAAAAAGGTCAACTCGGCGGAAAAAGTAACGATGCTGTTTTTGAATCGCTACAAAAGAAGTTATTTGAGTATCAAGCAGCACAAAATCTCAAGCAAACGGAAAGCTATTTACAAGAGGTGTGCAAAAAAGATTCTGTGCACATTTTAAAGCCAGACGCACTTGCGTATGAAATTATTGAAACAGGGCAAGGGAAGAGAGCTCTTTCTGAAAATGACGCCATAGTTGTTCGGTACACAATTTTTAATTCGCGAGGAGAACCTATACTCTCTAGTGAACACCTAGATAAGGATACCGACACTTCTCCTTGCACTTGTGCTCCTGATGATTTTCTGCCTGCTATTTCCCAGGCCATGAAAGGGATGCTTGAAGGCGAAAAGAGGAAAATTTATGTTCATCCGAACTTAGCCTATGGAAAGTTCGGTCTCCTTCCCCCCAATAGTTTGCTTATAATCGAGATAACGCTTCTAAAAATTAAGCATTCTGAAGCCGGGAAGTGAGTCCTGCAGAGATGCGATGCCGTTTTTGCCGAACGCTCGGGAACCTTCAGAGCTCGAAATGAGATGGTTGTCGAGACCCTCTCTTCTTCCCTGCAAAAACGTAGCCTTATTTTATGATCTTGGATAAAAACCTCTTGATATCCTCAAACAGATGGCGAAATACGACACACCTTCTGAAAAGTAACGGAGAATCGAGAAAAATCCACATCCTCGATTTTCACAGAAAGAACTTTCTCAAAGTCTCTCTGACCGACTAGGTGACACATCCTGCTGATTTTTCCGCGGTAGACCAGTGCGCAATTCGTCTCGATTGCCAGGAAGCTATGCGTAAGCATACCTCATTGATAGATGCTCGGGGCCGGACTCGAACCGGCACGGGGTCGCCCCCAGGGGATTTTAAGTTCGGAGCCCTTTCGTAACACCACGTGATGCTACCTGACAATACAGAGAGAACGATATCCATCTTCCCAAAATAAAATCACCAGAAATCATGCTGGATTTTGCGACGTACTGGACCAAAAGTGGACCAGTAACCTGGGGGATTGATCTTGTGGTCTTCCCCTGTGAGGATAGCTTCTCGCAGCAGAAGAGCAAAAGCGGCTCTTAAAAAATGTTTTTCAACCTCAGACACTGGATACTTCTTCTGTTGCAACAGCAGACAGAATATCGACACTTTTGACGGATGCCTCGGCTTTGACGTCCGTTAGACCGCGGACGCCGTCAGGTGAGTCGTTTTAGCTTCCCGACAGATAGGCCATTTCCTTTGCCCACTGGCACCGCTTAAAAAGCTGAAATATTTAAGAGCAAAAGGGGCAATAAAGGGGTGAAGGTAAGAGGACACTGTTTTGGTATTCGTACGTTTGACTGAATTGCAGAGCTCTAGAAAAAAACCTGTCACGGGCCCTCGACCGAGCACCGACCAACCTTGCCTTGCCGCCCTGTCTCTAGGACATCACTTACGTCATCTTCATGAGCCCACGCCATGGCCTGGACGGAGCTCATTGATCTCAGCCCTGAAGCAAGAGTGAAACCGAAGACAAGAACGGTAAAAATGACAAGCTCGCCAAGCCACATAAAGGTACAGCCAGAGATGGTGGATAAACAACTTGGACAGCCCACAAAATCTGTATGTAAAAAAATAACAACCATATACTGAGAATAGTTCTAAGAAGGCACTGTTAGGAGAAAACCCCAATAAATTGGAGATTATGAGAAAAGCTCTCACATTAAGAGCCTTTTTCGAAAGGCATCCCGAAATTCACGATACAGTGATAGATTCGATCAACCCCTTTTGCGTCCCCCTGTTTTTTCCAAATCAGATCGACATTATAGAACCCGAATTTGGATGTGGTGTTTGCGTAGACCTCTGTGGAAAAAAGGGTGTTTTGACAAACCATCACGTTGCAGAAATTTTTGTTAACAAACAACACTCGTACGTTTACAGCCCACACCCAAAGACTTTTAGACAAATTCCTTTAAAACTTAAGCAGATTATCTCTTTGCCAGGCAGCTCAAACGGACACGACGTTGATATTGCATTTATCGAATTGGACTCTGAAGGCAATATCAGCGACTTAGGCAGAGATTGGTGGAACCTAATCTCTTCTGAACAAAAATTTGCGAGCGATCCCAGCCGATACTGGTCCAAAGAAAATATTTCATCCTGGTTGTGGGGGTTCAACGCAACACCCGACGAGGGCGCTGAGCTGATTGAAGGAATAAGTCCATCCGAGAAGATAGTATTTTACCCAAATGCCGGATTTCATTGGGCGGCACCCTTAGGCCCCGTTCTGTCCCCTTGTTATCTTTCTGGTCTGACCAAAGATATAGATAATTTTGATTTACCAATTTCAAGAAATGGGGTTGATGGCTACTCCCTTCCAAAATCATACATCGGTACAAGTGGAAATGGACTATGGCAGATTGAACTCATTGAAACCAGTGAAGGATTAAAAATTCAGGAAATCCAACTGGCCGGCCTAGTAACAGAACAGTCACCTCCTCCTCCGTCTCCAGCAAACAACCTTATATGCCGTGGGCACGTTTCTCTATACGAGACATTCCTTCCCTTTTGCACCGCAATACTTACTGGCCAAACTGTTGAAGACGGTCTGAAAGAGGCTGGTTTTAGACAGTAACCCAGAGGGCTTTTCGGCATGGTCGCCCCGACCCACGACAACGTCATAAGGAGAATCCGATGTCCTGACATGGCCCTTCCTATGTCTACCGATGGGCGAGGCTCCTGGCTTATCCAGAATACCGTTCAAGCTTTGCACTGTGGAGACGCGACACATGATACTTTTCTCCCTTCAAAAAAGGCCGGAAAACGTTCAATTTTCTCCTACAAAAAAAGCCACTGGACGCGCAAAATATAGAACAATGAAGTGTGGGAATTTTTGAATAGAAGAATACGAACCAGAGTTAAACAAATAATGTGTTTTTGAGCTGGCGGACGTTTTCTAAAAGGGCATGGTAGTTGAAAAAAATTCGACATCGATTGCCATGAAGTTGCTCTGTCTTTTCTATAGTTTTAATAATAAGGTTACGATGAACATAGAAAATGCCGAAACTCGCCCTGTAAATGAAGAATTGCCCCAACAAGAAGCGGCTAAAACTTCCTTAAACAAAACCTCCAATGGAGATAACTACCGCCCCTTTGAAGAAGCGCGGTTCTTTGCTCGATCCTCGAACCTTAAAAGCAGGGAACAATGGCGGGCATTGGCAAAAACAGACGCAAGGCCGTCCGATATTCCTGCAAATCCTGCAAGAACGTACGTCAAGAAAGGTTGAGATGGGTTTGGAGACTGGTTGGGTACAGGAAGAATCGCTAATCAAGATAAAGTATTTAAACCCTTTGATAAAGCTCGCGCATTTGCCCGAGACTTACACCTTGACAACCGAAAAGAATGGGCTGAGTGGGTAAAGACTGATGCAAGGCCATCTGATATTCCCGCATGCCCCAATGAGGTATATTTTAAAAAAGGGTGGATTGATTGGGGAAACTGGTTGGGTACAGGAAAAGTTTCTAATAAAGATAAAGAATTTAGACCCTTCGAAGAAACTCGCGCATTTGCCCGAGACCTACACCTTGACAACCAAAAAGAATGGGCTGAGTGGGCAAAGACGGATGCAAGGCCATCCGATATTCCCGCAGCTCCTAATGTAGTATATGAAAAAGAAGGGTGGAAGAGCTGGGGAGATTTTTTGGGAACCGAAAATAAAGGTCCTAATGATTATAATTTTCGGCCCTTCGAAGAAGCACGTACCTTCGCACGCTCCTTAGGTTTTAATGGCAAAGAAGAGTGGGCCGATTGGGCAAAAACAGATGGAAGGCCAGCTGATATTCCAGCAGCGCCTAATGTGATATATGACAAAAAGGGCTGGATGGGCTGGGGAGATTGGCTTGGAACTGTCAACGTGTGGAATAGGGTCTCGATTCTCGCTTTTATCAAGAGCCTTTTGGCGATTCTACATCAGCTAGGACCGGACGAGCTGTTTAGCATTATGAAGCACAATAAACTCGTTGACGCATCGAAAAGAATGTCCAACAGCAATTCTTCTCTCTTAAGAGAGATCATTAAATTGGCGAGTTCATGCAATGAAGCAGATGCCGCTCAAAAAATTACTAACTGCATTTTAGACAATTTAGAGGGCGATGTTGAGCAATTAAAAGAGGCAAAAAAACAGTTGCCCTCTCATCTAGAAACAAATTCAGAGAGCAGTAACTTGCACAGGGAAGGGAACTTACCGGAGTTGAGAGCACAAGAGATATTATCTTCTCTGGATAGAAAGGTCCAAGATCTCATAAACAACCCTGATGAGCATATTATTGAATTTTTAGTTTCTAAAGCCATCGCTAATCTTTGGAAGCAAATTTTATCCCTCCCTAGGGAAGACCAGAAAAAAACAGTCGAGACGATTAAGTCTTTTCAAGGAGGAGCTTATGGCGCGACAGTGAGTGAACGATTTATTCGTCAGTACGATGGCGCCTGCGCTTTAGAAATTCCACAAGGATACGCCTTTAGTAAGAACGGTGAGATAATCCCTCCTAATTTGATGCAACAGTTGGTGGCCTTCAGAATAAAAAATGAACGAGCTCTCGGTAATTGGAGCGGAGTCGGAGCCGGAAAAACTTTGGCTGCGATCCTTGCTAGTCGGGTTGTTAACGCCAAATTGACATTAGTCATCGCCTTGAATAATACTCTGGAAGGATGGCGCAAAGAAATAGAAAAATCCTTCCCAACATGTCGGGTCTTTCTAAAAAAGATGCGTCATCAACTTTCCTCTTCAGAACCCACATATTTGATTCTTAACTATGAAGCGTTTCAGCAAAAAGACTCTAAAGACTATGTAGAGTGGCTTGTTGAGAACCACAGCATCGACTTCGTAGTGCTCGATGAGATACAAAGCGCAAAACAGAGAGGAGTTGATGTCACCAAGAGACGAAAGGTATTAGAGCACCTTCTTCTCAAGGCGCGCCTTAATAATGTTGATCTATGTACCCTAGGCATGAGCGCTACCCCTGTTATCAATAGCCTAGATGAAGCAGTAAGCCTTCTTAGTATGATTAAAGGGGAAAAGTTCGAGGAATTAAAGACCTTCCCTAGCCTAGATAACTGCATATCAATCCATGAAAAATTAGTATTAAATGGCGTAAGACATGTGCCTTATTACCAGATGTCGGTAGACACGTCTTTCATTAGTATTCCAGGCCAATTTCTTCTAGAAAAACTCCTTACGGTTCGAAAAAACGAGGTTCTCAAGCTTGAACAAATTCTTTTGAGGGCCAAGCTATCTGCATTTGCAGTAGACTCGAAATCATTACCATAGGTTTCCAGGTCAATTTCTAGAGAGGAGAAAGCCAAATGGACTTATAGCGATTAGCATAAGCGTCGCAAGTAGATGTTGTGCGAAAAGCAAAGATCTTTTTGAAGTGGTAAGACAATAGGATTATTTTACCAATAAAATCTTTGGTAGTCCTCAGTTCTCTGCCAGGTGTTCCTTGGATCGTCAGTTTTCGAGTTGACTTCGAGGCAGGATTATAACAAGGGACGTCGGGCCTCCCAGAAACAGGAATATAGATTGTAAATCGAAATGGCTTTTTTTTATTCCCATTACCTCTATCCCAGGAAAATCGAAGAAATCGTACTGCCATGTGAGCATGAGCATTTCTTAATTCCAAAATGAACTTTCTGACAGCATAAAGAGTCGGATCATCTTCCTTTTGAGCAGGTCGCTTAGTCATGTCACAATATCGCATGGCTGCCTCGTGAAGCACTATACAGTGGGATTGAAATGCCGACAGTAAACAGTTATGAGTAAGTAATGAGAAATCATCCGAACATCTAATAGATGTGTCAATGGTCTCACATGATTTATAGATACGCTGTACATCCGTCGAATGAAAAGTCCCATAGTGGTTGTTATAGGCAAAGATTAATGTTGACAGAGATAGGTTTATAGCCTGATGAGGAAGCATTTGAAAATTTCTTTCATAAAAGCTGTTGGGCATCTGCCCTGGCTTGTATTTTGAAGAAGCCGGCAATTTATTTAAACTAGGAGAGTTAGATCTAGTGGAACTTGGGGTGACTTTACACGAAACAATCGGCATGAGAGCCGAAATTGCTTTCATGTTCTCAAGGACCACGTGACCCGAGTCCGTGTCATTATGGATTTTCATAAGCGAATGACTAGTGGCAATGCCATACTCATTGCAAAAGCGCCAGGCCAACCCACCCTCTCAAATCAATACCACGGAGAAAGGCATCTCCCGGACTTTTCCCTACGGGCGGAGGACATACCTTTATATTCTGATATACCTCCCTCCACCACCGATATGCGATGGCCCCTGCGGAATCAACATCAAGTGAAAAAACAATCGCAGAGGCCTGTACAAGCAGCCTATGTCCCTCAGCATCTGGACGCTTTGAAGCTCCTCCTAGCGCCATAGAACAACAGAGGTCTCCCGCACATTGTTGAAGCAGAATCGCATCAATTTCTGACTCTACCACAACTATGGGCCTACTTTTCGGATCTCCATACACCGAAGGGGTCTGCATGCTTCCAGCGATCTCAACATACTTTGGCAGTTTGTCCCCCGCCTGCCAATCGCTCCGACGAATTTTAAGCTTACTGAGCTCTCCGGCAGAACGATCATACGTCGGTATCACAAGCCCTTTTGGGATCCACAACTTTCTTCCTTCTGATTCTAGCCCCTATTGGATGCAGTTTATCCAAAGAGAACTTGGGTTCCAACCCAACGAAAACCGCTCTAGTGATTCCTCAGAAAGTCCCCTTCGAAGGAAAAGGTCTAAAGCAAGAGGGGCATCCTTGACCTGCTCATGACAATATCGGGTGAATGCTTCAGCCCGCCTCTTCCACTCAACAGGAGGCATTTTTGCTACCTTGGGGTGGAACCGGAATGCGGATGTTTTTTCTTGTAGGAGAGAAATTTTCTTAGAAGACTTATCCCTCGGTGCGATACCGATTTTCTGACAAGCCTCCACATAGGAAAGTCCATGAAAATCCCTGCAATATTGGATTTCATCTCCCTTCCGATTGCACTGCCTGCACCAATAGCGATTAAGCTTATCCCATATAATAAACCTGTCCCTGCCTCCGCAGCCGGGACACGGTGAATGGTACTCCCCCCCCCATCCGTAGAAGCCACTTTTTTGGGATTCAGTCCGTCTTCTATTGCGAGAACAAGCACTCCCATAGACTCACCTACCTACTTCTAATGGTCCACGCTGTCCAAGCTGTCCATGCACTAGAATCGGTGAAAAGAAAAAGAGCGCTTTCGACCACTTTTTCTTCTTGGACTCCTTGGACAGCTTGGACTGGCATTCTATTCTTCCCATATTCGGGCAGTTTGCTTGGTAAAGCTCTGAAACCTATTTCGACACTCTTCCAAAGAAGGGAGCATGTACCACCATTCGCGATTGCCCTCCACAGAGCGGCGGCTTTTTTCTACTGAGAGGAGTTTCCTGAGCCGTTTACCAAATTCTGAGCTCACCTCATGTCTCAGACCTTCCTGTAGGCACCAAGCTTTGTAGTTGTTGTAGAATTCCTCACATGAAACAGGCCCCCACTCGCCTGCTTGTGCTATATTGCATCTCCCCTCTTGCAGAGCGGCAAAAAGAAACTTTTCCGCACTTCCAGCAGTCTTCATCTTTATGTCAAAGCCACAATCGTTCGGAGGCATCATTCTTGGGTCAAAAGAACTTAGATCCTCACAGAGAAGATCAAAAAGAAGGGCTGAAAGGCCCTTCTGATCCATCTGCTCCGAGAGAGTATGGAAATATGAGACGTCTTCTTTGCGATGAGAAGAGATATTGAGAACAAAGAAGCGTCGATCGTCAAGATCCATCGGAACCGCCAACTCTTCGTTACTGGATACAATCAAGTGGCGGCAATTATCGATGGGTATCGCGTCCTTCCCCTTTCCCTCGATGATGATTGAAGGGTCGGTGATAAAAGCCTTTAAGGCTCCTATCTCCTTCCTAGAGCCTCCCCAAAGAGCTTCGTTAGCATGGACCAGATAAGCATACTTCAGGTGACTATTGAACTTGCCCGTGAGATGCTCGAGGCTCGTGACCGTGAGGAAATAAGGGCCAAAAAGCCTGCCAAAACATTCCACAAACTTGTTTTTACCCGTTCCTTGAAGGCCTCGAACTACGAGAGCTGTCGCCAGAAGAGTTGGCTTTTGAATGACGCAGGCAAGCCATTTTCGAACATATCGATAGCTCGGCTCATTGTTGCTACAGATCACTTCTTTGACATGTTTCCAATAGAGACTGCAGTCTCCCTTTTGAGGAACAACGGCAAACCCCTTAAAAATGTTAAAGTTGTGGTCGTGATCTCCCGGACGTGCAGGATCGAAGACAATATTCTCAAATGTCCTTCTCAAAGGATTCTTGAGCCAAAAAATAGCTTTATTTTTGGACTTCCCATCAGAATTGATAAAGAAGTCATTCTCATGGAAATTCTTAAAAGAGGCTCTGGTGTCGAGCTCAAAGGCGGTATCAGACCTTTGAAACAAAATATGGGTAGTCGAGGTCCGGACGATCGCGTATCTCTTATTGAATTCCCGAAGGACTTTTTCTTCTGGAGTCAAAGAAAGCTCTCTCAACTTCTCTGCTTGAGACTCTGACAAGGCCCTGTACTCAGAAAAAGGAATCTCTCTTTCCCTTTCTTCAGTTTGCACTGCCATATACCTACCCTATTGTAAGCTCGTGGACGGCTGCATCAAAAGCCTTGAGATCCATGAGTACTTTTTGACCAATTCGTTCCTCACAATTGCCCACAAGGAAGGTGTCATTGAAAAAAATGTAGTAGCGAAGGCTGTAGCAAGAGGTACGAGAGCTTCCGCTAGAAATGGCCTTGCATGAGACTACATTTGATGGAAAAGGAAAATCATGGTCCAGCATCTTCCCTAAAGGAGAAAACGGCCGAATTTCTTCCAGGGCCCAATGAGCAGGGTTCTGATCAGAAAACGACTTCTGAGCTTGATTTAGAATGGATTTTTCTCCTAGACCACTTGCGCGTTTCTGCCTTTTTACTTCTTCACAAAGCAGATAAATATCTAAGTAAATATCCAGCGGCATCCCCTTCTCATACATCTCCTGAAGGACGCGAAACAGCTCTTGATTCTCCTGAGAATGGAAATCCTCTTTTTTCAAAATGGCACTGACAGAACGTATTCCGTCTGCGCTTGAAATGCCATACCCCAAGATAGCCACCCCTGATTGTTTGGAATAAGCAAGGTCTTGCACCAAACTCATAGTCGACCTCCTCTCTCCGTTAAGGAGGCGCTTTCGACATACTTTTGGAAAGCAGATAGGTCGATTAAATATCTGCCACCAATCTTCTTTACACACGCTTTCGCAATAGAGGCCTCGACGTAAATCCAATGATGCCACTGTGGAAGTCTTGGCCACTTATGGTTCCGACAGCACTCCCGAAGCGGGATAATAGTTTCCAGCATCTGCATAACACCTCCTGACAATTGAGACGCTGCGCAATGTAACATTGCGCGGCGATTTAACGCAATTCAGTATTGCACAAAGGTGCATTGTAGCAATGCGCTCAAAAGGGACATGCCAATGGTTTATCTAACCCATATGCGCTAGTTTCATGGTAGGGATTTGATATTGATAAAATGAAAAAGAGAACCTCTACCGTCTCAAGGCCGTTTCTGCAACAGCCTCTCGAAATGACCTATTGTAAAATAGCTCAGCGAGCTCGCAACTGGCCGTTTTATATCTCTCACGCGTTAATTCAGAGTCACCCCCATGGCGACAGATATAAAACGGTAGTGACACAAAATATGGAGGGACTGGCTTGCTTTCTTCCGTAATATCCCATGCCACTTGTTTTATCCATTGCCACTCGGCTTCTAGAGAGTCAAAACCCTTACTCGGTTTAAGGCGCTCATATTGAAGGTGCATATTGAGAAAGACAACCGGGCAATCAGAATACTTTCCTCCAGGCAAGGGATGAAAACGAACTAAGGGGTATTTTTGAAGGTATGTCCCAACATCTATTCTTCGGATGTAGTACTCAATATTTGTTTCGCCATACCCCAAAAGATATCCAATTATCCTTGCGTCCTTTTTAAGAATCTTATGAATACTTCGATTTGGATCTTCTATTTCCGAATAAAAATCCTCTTCGCTTTTAAATTCCTTCTTTATGAACGCCCGAACAATGGGATTATTTCGAACAACTTCTCTTAACACCCTTCTGTTTATTAATTCCACAGAATGAATTCGACCCCTGGGAAATATTTTCAATACAAAATTAGGAGATCCTACGAACATTTTTTTCAATTGTTCAAAACAACTTTCGCTTATTTCCTGAAAATATTCACCATAAACTTCATCTGTAGAAATCGGCTTTACCCCTATTAATGTATATCCAAGTTCTCTGGAAAATAGATCTGAAAAAAAATCTTCGATCTCTCTTTTGCGAGACTTCTCGGCAATCTTCTGACATGATGAAGCCTTCACCACTCCCTCATTTTGGCAGGGCTCTACTTCCTTAGCGAACATTGCAGATAGAAAGGCTGTGAAGATAAACAAGCCACAGATGAAACAGGTTCTTTGAAAAAACGCGCCCATACTCATACATCCGTTGTTTTCATTCCGTGGCTGCTGTCACCTACAAAATCTTTTGCAAAAATCTATACCCAAATAAGTTGAAGAATCGGGAATTTTCCAACGCCAAAGGCCACAAGTTCAATGCTGCAAAACAGGCCCACAATTATTCATAGGGGTAGTTTTGCGGCATTGAAGATGGGAGCTCCGAGCAAGGAAAAAACCGATTCTTCAACTTATTTGGGTATAATCAAGCTATCTAACTATGCTCTTCAAGAATGTGCCACAGCAACGCCTGCTCACTATTAAAAACCATGCCACATCGATCACATTGCCACTTTTTTTTGCCTTTAACAACTGAAGTCAGGCGATCCTTTTTCAGAAAAAACAACCCCTTTTGATCAGCTCGAATAGCCTTAACCAAAAATGCATGTTTGCCCCGAGTGACAATAATGCCTTCTGGGGTTGCCTTGACGAATTTCCTCTCAACATACATCTTCTTTGGACAAGATTGCGCTGTCTGTTTACACGAATCAACGGCATGCAGATTTCCAAACGCACATCCAGCCAACACAACAGCGCTTAAGTACTTTGATATGTTCATGAATTTTGCTCCCTGACAACTTTTGCAGCGAATGACTTTTCCCCTAAAACATGGAAATGAAGAAAAATCATGTTGACATTAGGTCTTGAGAAATTTTCGAGCAATAATCATTTGAGTCTGCTCTGAGTTTGAGACAGGGATGCTTTGGAAATTACATATTTTTCGTGAATTCTTTGAAGGTAAACTCAGGATCCAAGCCCAGTTTTGCAGCAACTCTCTTCAGAGCCCGGAAGGGAGTAGTGGTGGAAACCCTCTCTTCTTCCTTTCCTGCAAAAACATACCCCTTTTTGCGTCCTTGGATAAACCTCTTGATATCCTCAAACAGATGGGGAGGGTATGAAACATCTTCCGAAAAGTGAATGAGGGATCGAGAAAAATCCACATCCTCGATCGTCACAGAAAGAACTTCTTCAAGGGCTCTCTGACCGCCCAGATAAAACAGTTTTGCCAAGATCTGTTCCCGCAGGCCCAGATGACTTAAAACCTTTAAATAGGTCTCAAAAGAGATCTCTCTCTTCTGCGCGGCGATACGATCCAAGTCCTTCGCTTCAAGAACATATCCACAAGTCTCTTTTGAGAGCCACTTAGAAAAAGCGCAATACACAAGTACAGCCTCTTCTCTCATACTAATAGACCAGTCTTGGTGACATCGAATTTCGTCGATGATACGAGAGGGATCCTGTGATGAGAGATCTTGAAGCGTGATTGTTTTCTTCTTATTCAAGGTGAGGGGCAGCAGCCCTGTTTCCACAAGATCTCGCATTATCCTTAAATAGTTTTTCCCAAATATTTTGTCGTCACTGACACCTTCGCCCCATAGGAGAACCATAGCAGAAAGAGGAGATCCGGCTATGCTCTCCTTAAAAGCTGTCACTTGTGTCTGGAGATCTTGCGAGGACTTTGCAAACTCAGACGTAAGCGTAGAAAGCTTGTTTTCGTCTTGCTGAAGATCAATGGAAAGGCAAGACTTGAGCAGCTGCTCATAAGCCTCTCGTTCCTCTGAATGCTCTTGGATACCTTTACGTACCATACTTTGCTATTCCTAAAACCTCTTCATTCATACGACACGCAACCCTTGCTGTTGAAGAAACAGACAAGTGACTGTATCGCTTGATCATTGCCAACGTTTTATGTCCCAACACTGCCCCTACTTCGATCGCAGAAGCCCCTTCCATAGTCAGATGAGAAGCGGCTGTATGCCGTAAGGTGTGGAAGCAAATCTCAAGTCCAGTTTTCTTAATGACCGCCTCCCAAGCAGCTCTAATATCAGCGGACTTTTTTCCATTTCCGCTTGGGAATACGTATGGACTAAGAATAACCCTTTTCTTTTTCTCTTCCAAGAGACAACTTGCCAAAATTGGACTTAGGGGTATCGTGCGGCTCTCTCCATTTTTCGTGTCTCGGAAGGTTGCAATGTTCCGAGAAAAATCAACATCGTTCCAGGTAAGTCCTAAGATCTCTCCCTTTCTTGCACCGCTGCACACGGCAAATAAGGTCACGGGATACAGGTGAGGGCTTTTACTCTTTTTACACGACGACAAAAGCCTTTCGATCTCCTCCCTGCTTAAGAATCTCTCTCGAGGCTTCCCCTCCTTGTATCGGGAATTCTTCGATACAGGATTTTCCTTGAGCCAGTTCCATTCTCGCACAGCAATACTGAATGCACCGCTTAAGGCCGCCAGATACCGATTTGCTGTGGATTGAGACCGAAAGGTTCCCTGAGGAGTCTTCTCCTTCAGCAGTTGTTCTTTGCACTGGGAAATGATGGCAGGTGAGATGTGGCAAAGGTAATAGTCTTCCAGATGTTTCTTCCACCACAGAAGCTGCATCTTATATTTCGCAAAAGACTTGGCCTTGCTATGAACCGCGAGTTCCAAATATCTATCGACTAGCTCTGCAAAGGTATGCTCTTTGCTTTCGGTTTTGCCAAAATATCGGCCTTGTCGAACGTCAGCCTCCATTTTGGAAGCCCACTCTTTTGCTTCTCGACGTGAAGGAAAGCTCTCGGAAACGAGAGGGGATCCTGACAACCGGATGCGGACACGGTAGGTCGTTCTTCCAGACAGATGAACTCTTTTTTGGATAGATGCCATACACATAATCTCCTGATTTTGCCGCACTGGACCAGTAGTGGACCAGTACGCAATTCGTCTCGATTGCCAGGAAGCTATGCGTAAGCATACCTCATTGATAGATGCTCGGGGCCGGACTCGAACCGGCACGGGGTCGCCCCCAGGGGATTTTAAGTCCCCAGTGTCTACCATTCCACCACTCGAGCATGGCTGGTACTGTACCATCCCGTCGTCTCCAGACTCAAGAGAGTTTTGCGCCTGTTGACTTCCGCTTCGCAGATCATCAATACTAGAGCAATCCACGATGCGGATTTTTAGAGCAGAAGAGAGAGATTTTTAGATCGAGCTACGCCAAAACCGGAGAAGCCCATAGGCACTGACATATGAGCAAGGAGGGTTTGGATAGATTCGGCAAAAAAGATTCTACTCTATCATTCGCAAACTGTTCTATTAGATCCCTTTTGAAAGAAGAGATAGACTGACCATGCCAACATATACCCTCAGCTTGTTCGATACCCTCGTACGTCGAGAAGAGCCTATCCTCCCTTCAGATGGGAAGACCATTCGAATCTATACCTGCGGCCCAACCATCTATGACGTAGCCCATATCGGCAACTTTAGGACGTTTTTGTTCGAGGACCTGCTCAGGAGGACTCTCCTTCTCTTCGGATATTCTCTCTGCCAGGTCATGAATCTCACCGACGTCGATGATAAAACCATCCGCGGGTCCATCCAAAAGGGCATTTCTCTCAAAGAATACACGGAGCCATATAAACAGGCGTTTTTTGAAGATCTCGATAGCCTTCGCATCCAGCGCGTAGAGCACTATCCAGAAGCTACTGCCTATATCCCAGAAATGATTTCGATGATCCAGGAGCTAGAGAAAAAGGGCGCCGCTTATCGGCATACTGATGGCAGTATCTACTTCTCTCTGAGTAAGGCACGAGCGTATGGTAAGCTGTCCCATCTTACCCTGGAATCTCTCAAACATGGCGCTTCAGGGCGAATTCTCGGCGATGACTATAGCAGAGAGGGAGTCGGCGATTTTGTCTTGTGGAAGGCGTATGATCAACAACGGGACGGCACTATTGCCTGGGACAGCCCATGGGGTAAGGGCCGCCCTGGATGGCACCTAGAATGCTCAGTCATGGCACGAAAACTTCTCGGAGACACAATCGACCTCCACGCCGGAGGCGTGGACCTCATCTTCCCCCATCACGAAAATGAAATCGCCCAATCCGAAACATGCACAGAAAAGCCCTTCTCCCTCCACTGGACCCATGCCGAACACCTGCTTGTCGATCACAAGAAAATGTCCAAGAGCTTGGGGAACTTCTACACCTTGCGCGACCTCTTGGCACAAGGGTACTCCCCAATCGCCATTCGCTATTTTTTACTGAGCAACCAGTACCGCACTCAGCTCAACTTCACGACACAAGCACTAGAGGCAGCAGCTGTCAGCGTGAAGAGAATCCGCGATTTCGCAGAACGCCTCCACGGCCCGGACGACAACGAACTACCTCGAGCCGATTTCAAAGCAATAGTCGACCAGGCAGACCAGCAATTCTGCTCCGCTCTCGCCCACGACCTTCATATCACCGAAAGCCTCGCGGCCTTGTTCGATTTCATCCGCACTGTGAACCACCTCATCGACACCTCATCTCTGACCAATGGCGACCGACAGTACGCCCGGACATTCCTCAGAAGGGTAGACGCTATCTTGGCTGTCATAGAGCCAGAAGAAGGAAACCTTCCCGATGACGTTAAAGCACTTCTTAAAGAGCGGCTCGACGCGCGAATGCGCAAAGACTGGGCTGCAAGTGATGCCCTTCGCGCTCGCATCAAAGAACTCGGCTATCTCGTCGAAGATCATCCCTCAGGACAACGCGTGACAAAAGGACCCCATGTCTTCTAGACGAACACAAGAGGAGAAGCTCCTCCTAGCTATCTTCCATGCTCCGGCCGGCAGTACGATCACGACCATCGGACGGCAATTAGGATTGACAGACAAAAGCTGCCGCCATGCCATGCAGCTCTTACTCCATGGAAACTTCATCCGAAAGATCGATAACGATACCGTGCGGATGACAGAGCACGGAGTCAGCCTCTGCCAACAGCTCGAACACCAACTCTAACCACCTGCTGGATGCACAAAAAAAGAGTATACAGAATTTGCATCGTCTCGCTACTCTCGCAACAATACTGCTCTGTTCGGTAACGGTGGGAGCATATTCTGAGTAGATTCGTTATCTTTGACAAGCTATGCGAAAAGAGGACTTATGATAGCCACAGACGCTCTTCAGCACGCCAAAGAGACCATGTTTCAGTTTGCAGAAACTTCAGAATCAGCGCACAAAGTCATCACAGAAAAACTTGAGCTTATCCCCAGATGGAGCAAAGCGAAACAGACCTTCCTCTATTTTTTTCTTGATGATTATCTCCGCCAGCTCCAACCTCGTGAGTCGAAACGAAAATTTCAAAAGCGGCTGCAAAGGGTGATCAACTCCGATGGGTACAACGAGCACCTCGCTCAGGTCTGCTCTAGAGCATGCAAAGTTTTTAATCAGTTGATTGTCGAAACGAATCGGGAATCGCCACCAGCCACACGCGCTAAGAACGAATCCCGGCTACTCATTGACTTCCACCACGCCGAGGCCCAACAAACCAAGGAAGCCCCTTCTCCTTATCGCAATGGAGCAACGCTTATCAAAGGGCCAGAAGGGGGAGGAATGTCAGCCGAAGAATACGAAGCGCTGCTGGGACGCATACCCACCGAAGCCGGTCCCTTATGTATCCGTTCTCGCCCGTTAGCTAGTGAAGGCGACAGCATCTTGGAGATGCCATCAACCTCACAATGCCGTCCAGCCTGTACGCAAATATACGTCGATCCCAGGATTCAAAGACTCTTTGCTTCAGCATTGCGCATGGGACGCGCCCCTGAAGGCTTCCTGACAAACGGAGACCTCCAGGCCTTGCGCCAAGTCGCTTCCACATTGGCAGCTAAGTTTCTTCCCCAGCCCCCCTTGAGAATCGCACCAAGGCCTCTGACCCCGACAGAGCCTTCGACAAATCCTCTTTCTTTTGAGCCACCCTCTCCTCAACACCAGTCTGCTGCCGTAGCCCCCATCGCCAATCGACCAGCAACCGTATTCATCATTGACCCAGCGTTTATACACGCCGTCATCCAGGCTGCCCGCTCTCTTCCCCTTCTCCTTCCCTCTCCCTCAACACCAGCGGCTTCTTCACAAGAGCAGGTAGAGGCCGAGAGCCATTCACCGGAGCAGGACGTTGCAAAATATTCTGACGCCAAAAAAGACTATGAGTCTTCGAAGCCTCCCCCTCCCTCTTTTCACATGACGCTTCGGTCGCAATCGTAATTCGTAGGCGACATAGTTTTCACAGTATTTCACCGAAGAGACCTCTCTATACCAAACGTGGGACGATATACAAAAATATCTATCCAAAAAAGGAGTTCTATGACGTTGTTGGCACCGCACCAAGAGCTTGCACAGGCCGTCGAAATTATTCACAAGTTTGCAGAGGCAGTCGACACCAATGGGGTCGTTATCACTGCCGACCTCGATCTCATCTGGCGATGGGGTGCTCTACGAAAAGCATTCTGTTCCTGCTGCAAACAGTGGTATCTTCACCAACTCGACCCTCAAAAGTCCGTCGAAGAGTTCCGACGCCATTTAGTCACAGTTCTGAATACAAAGACGGTCGATGACAACCCTAATTTTCGAGCAACATGTGCAAGGGCATGCGCAGCCTTCAATCGATTGATTGTTGTGACAAACGAAGAGACTCCTTCTCCAGTCTCTCGACCCGAAGGCCTCATACTACACTTCGACGAGCTTACTCATCAGAGATGTCACGTCGGGAGAATTGAAGGAAATGGAGATGGAGCCTCTATTATTACCGGACCTGGCGAAGGCTTTTCGCCCCGAACGTATGCTCAGCTCCTTACCTCTAAGGATTATTGACAAAGGGCCCAAGTCCACGTAGATTTGAAGACGTCAGCAGCCACTCGTAGACCTGCTTTGTAATGCGTCGCATCTCGGGGAAAGTAACGCTTGACATCGCGCGAGAAATCGGCTCCCAACGCCCCTCTTGGACCTCTTCACGCTGCAAACACACCGTTCCTTTGACCACAGCCGGAAAATATAGAACTTCTTTGTAGATTCTTTTCTCACCACGCCAGAATGAATAGTGCTCAATAAATGGCTCGTGGTCAAGCCACCTATCAACCGCAAGCCCGGTCTCTTCAGCAAGCTCTCTCTCCGCTGCCTGACGGGCTGTCTCGCCCGCCTCAGCATGGCCTTTTGGCAGTAGCCATGCTCCAGAGCGATGCTGCACGATGAACACCATTGGCTCGCCATCGAGCATCATCAGCGGAACAACGCCGTAGGAACGTTCGTTGATCTCAGAAAAGGTCATGATCTCTTCTCGAGGAATGGCGCAAAGACAACCGTAGCATTATGACCGCCAAAGCCAAAAGAGTTAGAAATTGCGCACTCGATATCGACCTTTTTCTTTTCCGTCGGAACATCAAAGGCAAGCTCTTCCGGATCTTCGAGGTTGATCGTCGGATGGACAACGCCGGAGCGGATCGCCTGAATTGTCGCGATAGCCTCGATGCCGCCAGCAGCACCAAGAGAATGTCCCGTCATTGACTTTGTCGCATTGACGACGACGGCCTCAGGATGGAGGAAAATCCTTTCCAACGCCCGAATTTCAGCCATATCCCCCATCGGAGTGGATGTCGCATGGGCGTTGATGTATGAGACCTGCTCGGGCCTAATACCAGCATCTTGGAGCGCACGCTCGATGCACAAGGCCACACCAAGACCGTCAGGGCGAGGCTCCGTCATATGATAGGCATCACAGCTGAGGCCGCCACCAAGGTATTCCGCCAGAATAGGAGCTCCTCGACGCTGTGCCGTTTCCAAGCTTTCGAGGACAAGAACGCCGCAGCCTTCGGCCATGACAAAACCATCCCGACCCTTGTCAAAGGGGCGAGAGGCCTTGGGCGGAGCATCGTTGCGCTCTGAGAGCGCCTTCATCGCTGAAAACCCAGCGAGACCTATCGGCGCCAAAGGCGCTTCTGTGCCGCCACAAAGTATCAGATCCGCCTCTCCACGGGCAATGTGGCGGGCGGCCGCGATGATCGCGTAGTTGCTAGTAGCACAGGCCGCAGACAACGAATAACTCGGACCCATAAACCCGAGGTCCTCAGCCAGCAGCGCACCAGCCATATCTGTGAGGATAAAGGGAATGAGGAACGGAGAGACGCGGCGAGCCCCCTTTTCGACACAGATTTTGGCATTGTCGAAGAAGGTCGCCATGCCTCCAACGCCTGACCCGATGATCACGCCCGCTCGCGTATGGTCAATGCCTTCTGCCGTCAAGGACAACCTAGAAGATAGCATCGCCTTTTTCCCGGCCCACAGAGCAAAGGCAATGAAACGATCAATGCGACGCGCCTGCTTTTTCTCGATCAATTCCCCGGGATCAAAATCGTACACATACCCAGCAATGCGAGATGGAAGATCGTCGCAAGGAAAAGCAGTGATCGCACTAATACCGCTTTCTCCAGCCAAAAGCCGCTGATAGAAGATATCAGGATCGTTCCCAAGACATGAAACGATACCCATGCCGGTCACGACAACCCGCTTCTTTGTCATTGTACCCTCGTATTGTTGATGTACAGATGTTGCTGCTGAATATATTGAGACACCCCCTGTCTCACGAGATGCTCGACATACAGCCCTTGGCACAGGCGTGCTCTCACTTCTGTCGATGAAATATCGAAGCGGCCGGTCTGCGTCCAGCCATCGCATACGGCCTGCAACAGTGTCGGCGAAAGGCCGGCGAGAGACGAAGGCGCTATCTCCCCTCGTGCGGCAACGAGAGGACGTGCAATAGCAATGACCTCTTCGATCTCCTTCCAACTGGGAAGAGAGGGGATGAGATCGGAGCCAAGCAATAAGAACCGCTCTGCATCCCGAAATCCTTCGCAGTACTCCATCAGCCAATGAAGAGTGTCAATAGTGTACGAAGCCAATGGCCGGCGCACCTCACAGTCGACGACGGAGCAGCCAGGTACATCGTCAAAATGAAGATGGCACATAGCAAGACGGTGCTCGGCAGAAGCAACAGCAGGCTTGAAAGGATTGCATTGCGCGGGGATGACCATCACTTCGTCGAGATGGTACGCCTCTCTGAGGGCCACCATAAGGTGGGTATGCCCATAATGCGGAGGGTCAAAAGATCCTCCAAAAACCGCGATCTTACCCACCATCCACAACCCTCCATCCCCGTTTGCAGGCCGTTCTTCTGAGCCGCCGATCTGGATAGACAGCGATGACCTCGTCTGCCGCCTCAAGCAAAGGGATATCAACCATGCTGTCTGTCATGGCCACAATGCGACCGCCATCGCGATGCTTCACCACTTTGACAATGTCCGCCTTCACAGCCCCGGTTACAACCTGCCCTATCGAAGAAAAGAGTCCTTGGCCGTCGACGATGTACTCCGTGGCTGCCCATTCTTGAATGGCTAGCATTTTGGCCAGTTTTTCGACAAGAAAGTCAGGAGATGATGAGAGAAGCGCCAAGCGCGCTCCCTGCCGACGAAAGAGGGCCAGCTCATCGCTGATTGATCGACGAAGAAGCTGCTGCCCCTGGAGATCGAGGAAAGTGTCAACAGCGCGCTCAATTTGCGCTTTGTTTCGGCCATAAAAAAGCGTGCGAAAGATCCGCCGGTGGAGATATTCCAGGGACAGCAGCCCTACAGCATGGGCAGCGTAGCAAACAATTGGCACACACGCTTGCCACAATGAAATCATGCCCTGGCGATACAAAAACTTCCCGAAAGCAAAGCTGACATTGGAAGTGGTGAGCGTTCCGTCGACATCAACAGCTATGTACATCACGGGCATGACTCTGTTGTTGATGAGCTTGCCAGGCGTCCTTCAAGCTCTTCCACCATTGCTTCAACCCTTTCAAGTCGTGCCCGTTCTTCTTCAATAAGCTCTTGGTACCGCAACCCTTCTGAAAAGTCAGCGCCTGAGCTGCCGCGTGCCTTGCGCCACACTTCCAGCTGCTCTTTGATATCAGACCTCATCTGATCGAGAGCAACAAGCTCTGCCGCTATATCTTCCTCCCCCGAAACCACTGGCAGACACTCCTTGCGCCTCCGTTCGATCTTGTCGCGAACGGCCGAGCAAAGATAGTCGAAGGTCAGACGGTCAGATTTAGAAAGCGAGGTCACGAGAGGATCTTGCCGAAGCTCAAAGAATGCCGCTTCCATTGCCGGAAGACTTTCATTGCCGCTCATAATGCTCTGAGCACGAGAACAGAGCTCTCCCAACTTCGTTTTCTGGTCATGCTCTTGGCGAGAAACTCGCTTTTCAGAACTACGTTGTTGCTCAGCGAGAGAGTCGAGCTCGCGGAGTCGCTCTCGGAGAGAGAGAACATCCTGATGACTCAGGGTCACTGCGTGCATGCGAGCGTCGATCTTGCGAATCTCCTTTCGCATATCTTCGCCTTTCATCGTACCACGTTCTGCAGAGGCTTTAAGAGCCTCAATCTCACCGAGAATCTCGTCGCGATGGTGATGCAATATCTGTCGCCGCTCAGACTGCGCTTTCTTCCTTTCCTTCAAAACGATTTTGATGCTATCCCAACATTCACTAAGCTGGAGGCGCGTTTTCGTAAACGCCTCTGTACTCAACGTGAGCAGCTTGCCGATACCCTGCAAGGCTTTGATCTCCTCGCGCGCCGCACACAACTCATGCGTTTTCAACTCGCCGACAAACGTTGCTTGAATGAAGGCCGCTACGTCGGCCAAAAATAGCTCGCTGACATCGTGGATCGCCCGCTTTCTTCGTGGGTATACCCAATCTCCTAGCACTCGAAGGCGTTCGAGCAGGCGTGCCTTTTGCTTATAGCGAAGCTCTGTTTTTACGACCTCTTTGCGAAGCGCGGTAATCCTCGTCGCAAAGGAATTAAGATAATTGAGCTCATGTTGGAGGGCTTGGTACTGATCCGCATGACAGACCAACGTAGGGCAAGCCTTCAAAGCTTCGATCTCCGGCACCGCCCCCAACCTCTCTTCCAACCCGATGAACTCTTCTGCGACAGCGTCAATGGCCATTTCCACCTGTTCGGTGACAAAAGCACTCTGCTCTTCGAACAGCTCTTTCAGCCGCCGGGCCTCGCGGCACAGCTCGCTGTATCGCGTCCACAGCCGAACTCTCGCCGTAGGGTGAATTGGCGTTTGAAAGAATTCTAGGCACCGCCGCCGTGCATCCCAAAACGCTCGAAACTGATGGGGGCCTCCCCCTTCCAAAATTTCCTGCATGAAGGTGATGGTATGATCGAGCTTCTCCTCGGGGGTTCCCAAGCGCTGCAGGACATCGAGAAACTCTTTAGGGAGAAGTGTCGGATACTCGTCGCTCGTTTTGTCGTGAGCAGATTCTGGAGGCTGTTCTTCGTGGTGCTGAAAAGGTGGAGCCTGTTGTTCTAATGAATCTGTATGATGGGGAGGGCCTGAACACTCTTGATGCATGCGTATCTCTTCGTACCGTTTCACCTACAGGAGAACATCACTCGCTGACAGATATCCTCAAGGATATCGTGATCAGACATTCCCAACAAGCGACACCTTTGACGCTGAGACCTGTTGGCACTCCCACAGAAATGGTTCTTCAGCAATCCTGCGAACGGCTATACTATCTTCCTTTGTGAGGATTGCATGTCGTTTCTTCCTGCCGATGCCTACCATGGCGCCTATATGGGACCCGTTGACATCAGTTTTGAGACCGATTCGACCGGCAGGCTGGCGGCATTCATCCACACAGAGCGGCTCACCCTGCAATCATGCGGCATGGACGATGTCAAAAGGTATGCTGATCTCTTTGGCGATGAGGACGTCATGAGTCAGTGTGGGAGCCGCACAAAGTCCCAAGATGAAATTGCATCGGTTATCCGCCATGTGTGGGATCGGCTTTGGTCCATCGGCAGTCCGTACAGCGCCTTCCCAATCTTTGAGGAGTTCACAGATATCTTTATCGGCCATATTGCTGTCGTGCCAGCGTTAGAATACGGACATGCCGAGCTGAGCTACTGTCTGCAGAAAGAATTCCACGGGCGAAGATTCGGCACAGAGGCTGTCTCAGCGGTCGTCCTTCGATACCTTCCTGAAGCCATTCGAAGAAATGAGCAGAATGGCGGTGAAGTTCTTTCTCTCCTCACGGCAACGACGCAGTCAACCAATGTCGCTGCATGGAAGATTCTCGAGAGCGTAGGATGTAAAAGAGTCCAAGGCAGCGACGGACAGACGTGCCCACGACTCAAATATCAAAAATTCTTTTCAAACCCCACAGAACGGTACGCTCTTTCTGGTTCGCTCGTAGGCAATCGGCAATCGCTCTATGCCAATGGTTTCTACTCGATTGCTCGTTGACGCTCTTCAGTAATCCAACGAGCGCCTACAATGCTGCCATACGAGCCATTTGCGATGGGGATTTTTAGAGGAGAAGCAGGAGATTTTTGGATCGAGCTGCCCCAAAACCGACAACGCCCATATGCCCTGAAATATGTGTGAGAAAGTTCTGGGCAGATTCGTCCTACTCTATCCTTCAAAAGGTACATCGCGCATTTCACACAGCAGCAAAAGAGGCTTAGGATGGAAAAAATCATTCGTTCCATTTGTCTATTCGACGACGCCCTCACCAAAGAAAAGATTGCATTGTTGAAGGCGATGAGCCAGCATCTTCGAGAGCATGGGTTTACGATACAGACACAGCGTCTCTGTTTATCGAAATATCACCCCTCCATGCAGGAAAAAGAGCTCGTTGATACCCACATCATGATCGGGGTTGGCTCTCAGTCTTGGAGCGCATTTCAAGAGCATCTTTCCCATTCCCTCATGGCGCACACTACGAATATCACTCTCGACCTCACGCATGAGGACATCACATACATGCATGTTGAACCCCTTTGTACGATCATCGCGCACAATCCTGCCGCCACCTTTTCCTTTGCCTTTGGGTTCAATCTCCCGCCTTCTTCTCCCTTCTTTCCGTCTGCTACGTTTGGCAAGCAAGGCTATAGCATTGGACTGCAAGCAACAGACCTCTCTGAAGGATGCTCTACGCTTGAGCAGTGGTTTGCCGTGATGAAAGCAACATGGCAAGAAATCGATGCCATTCTCAGCCCTTTTGAAGGATATCTTGGAATAGACTCCTCTATAGCCCCTCTATTTTCCGGAAGGGCAAGCCTCGTGAATTTCATTAAAAGGATGGGGCTTGACTTTTCTCATTCTGTAACCACGGACATCTACACGCGCATAGCGTCGTTCATAAAGAATGAGAATCCTCGCCCTGTTGGCTTATGTGGGCTTATGTTCCCCTGCCTTGAAGACTTCGAGTTAGCCGAAGAATATGAAGCAGGAAATTTCCCTATCGAAAGAAATCTCTTCGTAAGTCTTCACTCAGGATTAGGCATAGACACCTACCCAATTGGCGTTGACCAAGACAGAGGCCGCGTTGTTGAAATCCTTCGTCTTGTTCAGCAGTTGAGCAACAAATACAAGAAGCCGCTCTCCGTACGATTTGTTTCCGATGGTAAGGCTCGGATTGGCGAGCGGTTGAGGTTGGCAAATCAGTATCTGAAAGATGTCGTTGTGCGAGCATTATGATCTTCTCGTATGACCGAGAAGAAACAAGGGCTGAGACGCGCAATGCAGGCGGTCGTACGAACTCTCATAGCGTTGCCGGTGGCTTGGGAGGCTCGGGAGCAAAGGGCGTAGAGCTGGAGTAATCGCTGGCGATGAAGTCAACAAGCTCCTCATGGGGGAGTGTTGTCACGTCGATCCACCGAAAAAGAGGCTCTCGGCGAAACCATGTCAGCTGGCGCTTAGCGAGGTGGTGCGACGCTCGTTTGAACGCTTCCACATAGCATTGGTAATCCGTAGGCGTCCTTGCTGTCTCGAGAAATTCGAGCGTCTGGCGGTAGCCGATGGCCTGGCTGGCCGTCTTGTTGTCTCGTACCCCCTCGCGATCGAGGCGTACTACTTCATCGAGAAATCCTGCAGCGAGCATCTCTTCGCATCGCTTCGACAAGCGTTCGTACAGGAGAGGCCGTGGCATATCCAAAAACCAACATCGAAAGTCGTACAGAGGCGATGGTGGGCGGGATTTCCAGGAGAAGTCGCTGACGCGTCTACCGGATACCTCGATGATCTCTAGGGCGCGAATGATCTTATGTTTGTCATTTCTGGTGATGGTGGCAGCATAGTCTGGATCGAACGCCTGAAGCGTATCAAACAAGAAATCATGGCCTACACGGTCCATCTCTTCGACGAGCCTCTTTCGGATAAAGGGGTCGGATGGCGGCCCACTAGGAGGACCATAGATGAGACTATGGATGTAGAATCCCGTTCCTCCGACGATGATCGGCACATTTTTCCGAGCAATGATCTCTTCAAGAGCTGTTTTCGCCTTGCTGTAAAAGTCATACACATTGAACGGCTCTGTCACATCGCAGACATCAATGAGATGGTGTGGAATGCAATCGCGATCTGCTTTTGACACCTTGGCTGTCCCTATGTCCATGCCTCGGTACACTTGCATGGCATCTGCAGAGACAATCTCCCCCCCTAACATCTTGGCAAGCTGCAGCGAGAGCTCTGTCTTGCCAATCCCTGTCGGCCCGGCAATGACGATCACACGCCGGCCTTTTAAGGTGAAGAGCTGCACGAGCTGCTCTTGGACGCGCAATGCCACTTCAGAGCTCACCTTCGCAAGGACATCGCATGAAGCACAGGCCATCGTCTTATCCTTTCTCCTCAGCGACGGACTCTTCCATCCACACGCGATACTCTTGGTGGGGAGAGTCAGCCGTCATCACAGCAATCTCCGGAATCGCATAGGGGTGGGTCGTCGTTATATATCGTACAACCTCTTTAGCTCTTTCTTGTGTTGTTTTACATCGAATAGTTACTTCCTCTGCCTCTTCAACCACTCCTTGCCATCGATAGCAGGATGTCATCGGAATGAGATGGCAACAAGCAGCATACCGCTTGTCTACTAAGGCTCGAGCGACAGCTATGGCATCCTGGCGATGAGCGTACGTCGTTTCAATGATCACAAAGGTATTGTTCACGGATGTGCTCCCTGTTGCGCGATCTCTCCTGAAAGAATCGCTATCCCTTCATAGCGCAGATCAATAATCCCGGCTCGGAAGCCGCTTCCGAGGAGCGCGTGGAACAGCGTGGGGAGAAGGGAGATTCGTTCGAGAAGCTCTTTGAAATGTATGCGAATATACAACCTACAATCCCTCGTACGTGGGGAGGAGAAGGCGATGATGACTTCTCTTCGGAAGACATTCTGCTGACGGAGCCGCGAGATATCGAGCACATCGACAGCAAGGTTATGGTGGTCAGCCATGGGGATGATAAGCTCAAGCAGTCTGAGGGCAATGGCGGTCTCTTTGATGCCTCGCAAACGTCGAGACAGGTCCGACAAAGAGCTGTACCTTTCTAGTGGCACGACAAGTGCGGGTAGTTTTTTAGGAGCGTAGTAGGGAAAGAGGAAAAACGGAACGCCCAAGGCGTCGACCCCGACATTTTTGAGGCCAGCGATAGTCGCCACTGGTGTCCGCAATGTATACTCAATCCCCAGCGTCTCTGGGAGCAGTCTCCACACTTTCGCTCTCGTACACGCATTGCAGCTGAGCAGCTTTGTTCGCACCTCTTTGGGGTGTAGTTCAAATATAGACGCCTTCGTATCTCGGTCGAGGTTGAGCATTTCTGTGAGAACGCCCAGCGGGAGGCGATCTTGGGTGGTGCTTCGCGCTGCAATGCGACGGAGAAGAAACCTCTCATCCTGTAGTCGCCGTTCATGCTGGCGCTGATGCCAATACCACCCTGCGAAAAGAGCTCCCCACAGACACGACGAGACAATGCCAATGGTTGCCAGCACCCGTCCCAACGATCTGTGCTCTGTGTCCTTCACATGTTCTTCCATCTCATTCCTCCTCATCCGAGCCA
This sequence comes from uncultured bacterium, assembly GCA_964409235.1. Classification (GTDB taxonomy): domain Bacteria; phylum Chlamydiota; class Chlamydiia; order Chlamydiales; family FEN-1388; genus CAINFV01. The sequence goes on along the minus strand of CAYPCN010000017.1, from coordinate 4,855 downwards.
TGGGCGATATGGCTCCTCCCTCCTCTTCGAAGTCAGGAGCCCCTGCCTCCTGGCAGGGCGAGGGGGCCTCCCTTCCTCTCTTCCTACACGGCGCACAGCGCCTCGAGCCTCTTCCCGAGAGCGGTGGCGGCACCGGCAAGGCGGCGTGACTGGCGGAAGCGCGAGAGAGCGAGAATGATCAATCTATTGACGAGTTCTGCGTGCGAGACACCTTGCTCTTTCCATACACTGGGGTAGAGGCTGATGCTCGTGAACCCTGGAAAGGGATTTGCTTCGTTGAAGTACCAATGCCCGTCGTTGTCGAGGAAACAGTCAATACGCGTCAGCCCTGAGCAGCTCAGAGCCTGATAGACGTGCTGAACGTAGGCACGCCCCTGTTGCAGTATCTCTTCGCTCAGGTGAGCAGCTGATGTTGATTTCATGCCGCTCTTACCGTATTTCGCGCTGTAGTCGTAGAAGCAACCGTCAGTGAGCACCTCTCCTGGCGGTGGGATGACGATCTGTTCATTGCCAAAGGCGGCGAATTCGAATTCGCGCCCTTTGATGCCTTGTTCGACGACAACTTTGTCATCCAATGCAAGAGCCCTTTCTATGGCTTGAACGAGATCCACGCTCTTTTCAACGCGTTCGATACCGACGGAAGAGCCGAGATGAACAGGTTTGATGAAATAGGGTGCACGCAGTTTTTTCACAGCTTCCGACGCGAGCTCTTGCGAACGGCTTTTCCATTCTCGCCTGTGGATGACGATATATGGCACCACGGGAACCCCTGCCGCCTGGACAATCTGTTTCGCCATGGCCTTGTCCATGCAAACCGCACATGCCACCGTCGAGCAGCCGACATATGGCTTATGAAGCATTTCAAAAAAGCCTTGTATCGTCCCATCCTCTCCGAAGGGACCGTGGAGGACAGGGATGAAGACATCGCACGACTGAAGAGCCTGCCAAACGGTTTTTGAAAATATTTCACCGTCATCATAGCATCGCTCTTCGCGTTCAATACCTTGTGTCTTATGCCAGCGGCCCTTGCTATCGATCTCAAAAGCAATGGGAGTGTAGAGAGAAGTATCGAGGCCGGCATAGATGGCGCTGGCTGAGACGCGCGATATCTTATTTTCCGAGTTCATCCCGCCATACACGATGCCTACCTTCCATTTTTTCAGCGGTGTCGTGATAGCGCGGCCGGCAAAATCATCGGACGCCTGTGTGATATCTCCAGCGCCGAGGAAGAGAACGACATCATTGGGACGCACGATGGTGAGAAGATTGTCGACGAGAGAATCTCGCGGAAAAGCATAGCAGGGGATACCCTCGTGGGAATGCTGGATGATATCGACGATCTTGTCTGTGGTGGTCTCCGTGCTTTCTCGTTCGTGCGACAGGTACAAATCGGTGACGACGACCATATCGGCCTCGACAAAAGTCGAAGCCAGCTCATGCATGCAATGTTTCATACGGCTTGGTCGATGGGGCTGGAATACAGCGATGAGACGCCGCTCGCCGATAGCATGGCGTAAGGCCCGTATCGTTGCTCGTAGTTCTGTTGGATGGTGGGCATAGTCGTCATAGACGAAGCACTGCGTTCCCGACTCCTTTTTTTCCAGCCGCCGCTTGACGCCTTTGAAGGTGGCAAAAGCACCGCGGATTACTTCGTCTGGAATGCCGATGGTGAGAGCAAGGCCAAAGACAGCAGCTGCATTGACAACGTTATGGCGCCCGTGAAGAGGGAGGGATATGCTTCGAAATAGTTTTCTGCGGAAGCGAACGTCGAAGACCATCCCCCCTTCTGTGGATACAATGCGTTCGACGCGAAGATCATTGGCAGGGCCGGTGCCGTACGAGACACCTCGCGAACCGAGTTTTCTCAGGCGCTCGTCATCGCCGCAAAAGAAGAGCCGCTCTGGCAGTGGCGCCTTCTTGAGAAACTTGGAAAATGCCTGCTCAAGGCTATCCAAAGAGCCATAGTGAGCGATATGGTCTGTGTCGATATTGGTGACAATAGCAGCAGCATACGGATACTTTACGAATGTTCCATCGCTCTCGTCAGCTTCAGCCACGAAGTAGGGGCCTTTTCCATGGCGCGCATTCTGACCGTAGTTGACGAGCATGCCGCCGACAGCGAACGCTGGGTCTTTCCCCGCCTCGAAGAGAACGTGGGAAAGGAGTGACGTCGTCGTCGTTTTGCCATGTGTCCCTGTCACTACTAGGACTTCATAGCCTTGCATCAGCTCTTTTAACAAGTCTGACCTGTGGATGACGGGCATGCCTCGCCGCCGTGCTTCGACGAGTTCAGGGTTGTCCGCAGGAATATCCGTGGAGATAACAACAGTGGCTTTTTCTGGAAGGTGGTTTGTATCATGACCGTGGGCAATATGAGCTCCACGCTCTTTGAGAACGTCGATCATCCCTCCTTCCTTGATGTCGCTGCCCGAGACATGCACCGCACCCTTCTCGAGCACGATGGCAGCAAGGCCGCTCATGCCTATGCCTCCGATGCCGATGAAGTGAAGAGCCTCAGGGAGAGGCACAGGATGAGGCCTGCTCATAGGCGTAACGACGACCTCGGTGCTAGGCATCTGGAATGACAAGCCAATGTCATCGCAGGCTTCCTGCTGCATCGTACGCGGCTGGGGAGTCACCTTTTTTGGCATACGGACACCTCGTCGAGAGTTTGAAGGAGTTTTGTGGCAAACGATAACGATGATGACTGGTGATCATGACCAGTTTGTGGGGAGGGCTCAAGTAGGGCATACAGATGCTGAGCAACAACCTCCGGCATCGCCGTTCGTTCCTCAAGGACAACGGCCCTGCCCCGTGCTGCTGCCAGCTGCGCGTTCATGATTTGATGGGCATCCATTGCCCGAGGGTAGGGAATGTAGATGGCCTTCTTATGGCAGGCCTCTATCTCAGCAATGGTCGATGCTCCGGCACGTGCAATGACGACATCGGCGGCAGCATACGCATACTGCATGGCAGACTCATAACCACGGACGCACGCGGGGATGGCATAGGTATCATAGGATGCTTGGATGCGGGAGAGATCCGCTTCCTGCCCTGCAAGGTGGATGACGGCTGGGCGCAATGGCAGGCAGGCGATCGCCGATGGCACCAGGATATTCAATGCCTTCGCCCCTTGTGACCCCCCAAAGACGAGCACGGTTGGCAAGGAGGAGTCAAGGCCAAAGTACCGGCATCCTTCGTCCTTCGAAGGGAGATCCTGTAAGGCGGGCCGTATGGGGAAGCTGACATGGCACACCTCTCCACGGAGGTGAGAGGCGGCCTCTTTGAAAAAGCACCCTGTCCACTTCGCAAAAGGGGCGAACAGTCGTATCGCTCGCCCTGGAATAGCATCGGCAGCGTAGAGGACGATCGGTATGCGCAGGAGCAATGCCGCGGCAAGGACGGGGACGCTGTGATAGCTGCCAAAGCCCACGACAAGGGCTGGCTTGGCACAACGCATGAGACGGCTCGACTGGACGATGCCGCGCACTGTTGTAGTGAAAAAAGATGGAGAGAGAGAGAATGGCGATGCGGAGATCTCATGACAGGTGCGTGCCTCGCCGTCGACAAAAGGATTGGTAGCGATGCCACCGGCGGCGAACGATGCCAAGACTCCGGCCTGTCGCAGCTGCTGGGCCACAATCTGTGCTGGCAGGACATGCCCTCCAGAGCCCCCTGCAGCAATGATAACATGCGGCTTCATGAAGCCTCCACGACTGCTCTATCACCCGCCATGCTGACGAGTAGTCCCATAGCAACACAGTTCGCCACGAGTGACGATCCTCCCTGGCTGAAAAATGGGAGATTGAGTCCTGTGCTGGGGAGGAGGCCAGAAACGACGCCAAGGTTCATACATGTCTGGACGGCGATGAGGAAGAAGATGGAGATCCCCCAACAGAAGGCCTGTGGAGTCCGCGTACTCCTGACAATCTTCCATATCTCATAGAGAAGCCATACGTAGACGCTGATGAGCATCATCATCCCCACAAATCCAAACTCCTCGGCGAAAATCGCAGCGATATAATCGTTCTGTGCTTCTGGTAGGTAGCTGAGTTTTTGCATGCTCTTGGCAGGCCCCCTGCCAAACAGCCCTCCAGACCCTGCGGCGATCTTTGCTTGGTAGGGTTGATGGCCTTTGCCCTTGATATCGGCTTCTGGGTGCAGGTATGTGGCAATGCGCCGCTGGACATACCCGCTGCTTGCTGCAAAAATCCCCAGAGAGACGGCGACAAGGCAAAGAGGTACTACCCAAAAGCGTGGCGGTATACCGGTGACGATTGTCAGCACGCCTATCATCAAGGCGATGACGCCGGCCGTGCCGTTATTTGGTTCGAGGACGACGAGCAGGACGCTCATGCCTGCCATGGCAAGGAGGCGTAGGTAGGAGGAAAAGCGCTGGTAGACCGTCGTGTCAGCAGCACACACTGAGAGGAAAAATGCGGGGAGGAAGATCTTCACGAATTCCGATGGCTGGATGTAGACGCCATGAATGCCAAGCCATCGTCGTGCGCCGTTGGCGCTGACGCCAATGCCCGGGATAAAGACGAGAACAAGGAGGATGAGGAGGGCGATGTAGAGCGTTCTGGCATGGTCGTAGAAAAACCTCCAGCCGAGGCGGCAAGAGAGAGCGGCAGCCACGACGCCAACAGCCCCCCACACTACCTGGCGGAAAAACCCGATGAACTGACTCTTGCCGAGAGCGAGGTCGACGATCTCTCCCGACGAGGCGTCAAAGATCATGAGGAGGCCCGTGGTATAGATGAGGAGGACGGGGAAGAATAGGGAGATCACGTCTTCGCGGTTCATCAAATTGACGGCAAGGAACCCCAGTCCTTGAGGACCTGGAGGAATTGCC
>CAYPCN010000016.1:0-33611 GCA_964409235.1 uncultured bacterium | reverse complement strand
AACCGTTTTTACTCACAATACTAGGGAGCGGCAATGCCTCCAGGTCCTCAAGGACTGGGGTTCCTTGCCGTCAATTTGATGAATGAATCGACTGGAATCATGTATGGGGAGGCCACGACCAAAACCCCTAGAGGCTATGGGGGACGGCTTGGCTTCACAGCAGTTTTGTTTCTGGTGGCCATGGTTTTTCAAACACCGCTATTGTCCGCTCATCGAGCTTCCCTGTCCTTCAATCAACTCATGATGCAGCCTCGAGAACCGCTTTCAGCAAAAGATGTCGGTGAACTAGAACAGATAGAAAAAGAGTACAATAGAAATATAGAGCATCTTTCTCGCCAGCATCGCCGTACTGTTCCAAAAATTATCCATTTTATTTGGATTGGTCCGCGTCCTTTTCCAAAGGATTCCATCGATAATCTCAAATCGTGGAAGCAGTTTCATCCCCACTGGCACTTCTATTTCTGGACTGATTCTGCAGACAGACCTCTTCCTATCCCAGGTATGCAAAGAAAGCTCATACAAGAGTATGACTTTGGACCCTTTACCACGCTGCTCGGATTAACGGATAATTGGGGCGAAAAGGCAGATCTCATTCGGTACATGATTCTATACAAAGAGGGGGGGATATATTCAGACCACGATGTAGAAGCTTTCCGCTCGCTTTCTCCTCTGGCCAAAAGCTATGACTTTGTCGTTGGTCTCGAATGGTATAACTATCATCCCGGGATGGATAGCTGTATTAGCACGGCCAATGCCATCATCATTGCTCGTCCACAACATCCTATTCTTCGTGAAACAATCAATCGAATTGTTCAGTGTTGGGATGAAATAGAACGCAGATTCCCTGGAAAAGACGTTGTTCAGCAACGTGTGATCGCGCGTACATTCGATAGTTTGGTCATTTCTGCAAAGCAATTTCGAAACCTTCCCGGATATCGAGATATCATTCTTCCACACAGCTATTTCTACCCTTACCCAGCTTTTGACAAAGCAACGATGAAAACATTACGAAAGGCAGGATATGTCTTTGCTGTCCACAAGTTCGGAGGGACGTGGAAAGAGTGGAATGGCGAGAGATCGATCGGAGAATAGACGATAGGAAGTGAGTGGTTCTCACTTCCTAAAAATTTTCCCCAAAAGCGCATGACTACGACGCCCGTATTTTTTCTGAACCGCATGGTGGCAGGATGGCGCTTTTACCAATTGCAACAGTATGACGTTTCAAGGAGGGGATTGCCACTTCAGCCTTCGCACCACTTCTATGGATATTCCCCTTTTCGTTGACATCTTTTTCCCTGCCTATCGCATTACGAGCACTGCAAGTGGTTCCTAGTGCACCTTCTCTTTGCTTTTGAGTAGGAGAAGGGGCCGAGTAGGATTTTTTTGGCCGAATCTACCAACCCCCCTCACCCATATATGTCAGGACATACGGGCTTCGGCAGAAATCTCCCTCTTATCCTCTAAAATCCCAATCGCAAATGGCTCACTCTTGGCACGAAGGAAAGCATAGGAGAGGATGCCGTTAGCCCTAGCCGGGTACGTTTCTTACCTCCATGCCCCTTTGCAATCGTGGACAGAATACACATACCCGGCCTTTTGGAGCTTTTTGACAAAGGGCTTCTTAAAGACGAGATTTGCGTAGAAATAGGAGGAAGGCAGGATAAGGTCGCGATTCCCATCGGTGTTGTGGAGAAGTATGGACGCCTTGGCAAAGCTATCAAAGGTACGATAGATCACGCGTTTCCACGCTTGCTTACCGCTATAGTGTGGAGCAGAGTCCCACCGTTCCCGAGCGAGGCTCCAGCTTTTCTTCAAAATAGGGTGATGGGGTTTGCAGAGAAAAAGACCTATCGCTGGCGCGAAGTACTCGTCGATCCCTTCGTGGTATTGTAGCCGTTCACAAGCAGACACGTAGTCAAAGGAATCAGCAAACCGTTCTAGAGAACGAAGACAGGTGGCGTCGTGGTCAAAATACAGGCCCCCCTCATTGAACATGATGACAAAGCGTAAAAGATCCGATTTTTCTCCGTAATTTGTAGATCGTGTGTACAAGTCTAAGACAGGAAGGAAATACTCATTCGTGACAAGGCGTTTGACCATCCCGGGAATTGGAGGTTCGCGGTCAGGGTTGTCCGTCCAAAAATTCATCACCCAATCCGGATGATGGGTTCGAAAAGAACGAACGTTGTCTACCGATTCCGCGGGAAAGGGTCGAGGGCCAATCCAGATTAAATGCATCTGATGGGGGATGTGGTTGAGAGGCTCTTTCTTCAAAAAAGACATATTCTTGTCGTAGGCACGGCTAAATAACTTTAAAAAGGAACGATCCTTTGCCCGAAGATGGCGTGGCCGATGGCGCCCCTGTTTGCAATCTCCCATTAACTTGACAAAGAGAGGTTTCGACGTCTTGCCATGGCTCTTAGCCTTCGCAAAGAGCCTCTCTTTGGAAAAAAGCTTCTTCAAAGCCGGGTACGGTGGCTGCGCCCGCACCAACTTGTTGGTCTCCCCTTGCTCGTCGGAATGTTGCCTACAATCGCTCAATGGATTCGAACTATTCCATTTGTACAGCGTTTTCCTGATATATCGGACATGCCCTTTTGAAGCCATTTCAAGCATGGGGAACAGAATGGCCAAATCCCATCCACCGCCAAAAAATTTCCCATCGTGCATAAGATCTTCTTTTTTAATGCGTTGGAAGAGCTTCGCATAAAAAGTTCGTAGGTGAGATGTCACAAAGCGATACTGTCGGAAGAGGCGTTTTTTCATGACCTTTGCAGGGATATGCCTGCAGAGACCTCGTGCGCCAGAAGGAGAGACGATGAATGAACCGTACGTCATCCAGGCCTTGTGGTGCCGATACTCATTGGCCACAACATCTAATACCTTGTCGTCAAATAGCTCATCGTCACCATCGAGCAAGACCACGACAGTGTGCTCAGGGCATTCGGAGATCACCGTGTATAAGTTCGCGAGGGCGCCCTTGTTCTGAGGATTGTTGATGAAGCGACATTTCTGAAGCATCCCCCGTTTTTGAGCGTACTGTTCAGCCACCTCACCGGTCCCATCGGTCGAACAGTTGTTGACATAGCACAACGTCCAGTTTGGATTGGTCTGGATGAACACAGATTCAAGGTTCTTCTCTATCCAATTCTTCCCCTCTGCTTCAACTTTGTTGTTGTTAAAGGATGGAATGACAACGAGGAACTCGATGTCTTTTGTATCGGCTGCATGTTTTGCAAGGAGAGGAACGGCGTTGATAACGAGTGCAAGGAACGTCGCTACCCATAGGGCAGTTTTCCTGTATAGACTCATGAAAAGGGTCTCCTGTGTGAAAACTGGAAAACGACTTTATGGCATACCACGAAGCTCCTGTCTGGGGACAGGATCGGAGGATATTTGACACATTTTGGATTTTTCTATCAAACAGAAAAAATTCAATTGGCGAGCCCATGCTCTCGACACTCCACTCCGAACGGGCTGGCTGTTGAGGGGGGATGAACAGATAGCAAAGGTTTACATGTGCTTTACACGCTGACGGTACCATCACTACCTGTTCCGTATCTCACATGAAGAGGTGTTGTATGTCCCTTTTAGTCTCGGAAGTACCAATGGCAGTTCGCCAACCTGCATCCAGTGCTGTCGATGGAGCGATACCTGCGGCTGCCCCATCCAGCGATCTACCAGCGGCTGTTGCTTCAGCGGCTTTAGAACGCGGAGTGAAAGCAGAAGAAACAACACAGGGCGAAGAGCAGCCAAAAGTCACAAAAGAGCCTGCTCATGCGGCGGAGGCAACAGTAGAAAAGACCGTCGCCGTTGCAGCGTCTGAAATCTCCCCCGCTAAAGAGGCGCCAAAGCTCTCGTGTACAGAGAGAGCATGCGCTGCAGCTGGAATCGAACGCCCTGAGAATGCTGCAATCCTCGTACAAGAGGCATCAAAGGACGCAAAGCCAGCGGCAGAGCAGGCGAAAGACGAGGCGGCACTTTCAGCAAAAACAGCATCGGACTCGCCAGCTGTTGAAGGTACAGCACCCTCCCGCGAAGAGCGAGTAGCGACATACGTAGAAAACAAGAAGAAAGAAATTCTAGCGCAACTGCGAGAATGGCAAAAGGACTTGAACCCATATCCAGCCTTTTATCTTCTCGTGATCCCCGGAATTGTTGAGCTTGCAAAAGCAGATGCTCAAAAGATGATCGAAACATTTGAACGTAAAATGGTGGCTGTCACAACGGTTCTAGGGTTGAAACAGGTCTTGGAAAAGAATATCGAAGTCATGAAATCAAAGAAGCCAAAGGTCAATCAAGAGACTTCTGATCGAATCGATGTTGCCATAGACATGGCGAACAGACAGATTCGTTCCCTCCCCCTTAAAAAAATCTAACCACCTCCCCAGCGTTGACAGGAGTGGCGCCAGACTGCGATCGCCTGGCGCCTTTTCTTTACAAAGGCTTTATACAGCACAGGTATCATAATCTGAAAAAATCTCTATGAGGTGACACATGACATGCGCGGCCGTTTCTGAAGTTGCCCCTTCAATTCCATCATCGACATTTGAGCCTGTTGAGAGGAAAGCTCCTGAGGTACCGACTGTTTGCCCCCAAGACCGGGCCATTTCCAGAGTTGCTCTTCACGCTCTTCGAGAGGCAGAGGCCGTTTTACAAGGAGAGAAACGAAAGGAAGCTGTTCAAGCTGCTGCTCTACCGGAGAAGGTTCGAAAAGTGGACGTCGTTGCAGAGGGGCAAAGGGAGCAGTTGTTTGTGCAGTATAGAAAGGCCATTATGCGACAGAAATTGGACAAATGGAAAGAGGGCTATGATCCTGCTCCGGCTTTTCTATTGTCGTTGATTCCTGGCATGAATCGAATTGTGCACATTGAATCGTACCGCGTCCTTGATACCTTTATGGCCAAGCTGGACAAAGCGCAGTCGAGACAAAAGCTGGCATCCCTTCTTAGAAAGAATGCTCAGATCCTGAGAGAAAGCATGTTCTGCATGAATGCTGCGAGCGAAAGAAAGATGAAAGAGGCGTGCGACATCATCGAACGTGAGCTCAAAATGATCGGTCATGTGGAAGAGAAAGCGCCAGCAACGGGTGAGAAAAAAGTACGGGCTGTTGCCAAGGGCGATTCGCTGTTTGCGTACAAAACGCGATTGATGGAGAAGCTCGACGAGTGGAAAAAGGATTTTGATCCACAGCCCATGCATATTCTTGCCTGTGTTCCAGGTGTTATGGAGAATGTCACGAAAAAGGCGAAGCGATTGTTTGACAATTTGTACAAAGGGATTGTCAAGAGCGAAAGCAAGGAGAAGCTGGTTCAATTGCTGAGCTCAAGCAAAGAGTTGGTGACGAATTACAGCCTCTTTGTCAGCTCTGCAACGCAAGCAAAGCTTACGGCGGCGTGCGCTATCCTCTCTGCTGAGCTTGCCGAACTGACAACGACGTAGGGGAAGTCTTTCTATTATTAGTTATTCCTTCTCGACCTCTTTGGCAGAAGCGCATACCAGCCGCTCGAGCACTTTTGTCGACCGTTCGGCGAAGGCTTGGATCTCATCGTGCGATAGCTCTTTGTGCGACAGTCGCGTGACATCCCATAGATGGCGGGCGACGTCATTGGCTAACTGGGGAGAGAAGGAGTGAATTCGATAGAGAGCTTGCACGAGCGGGCTGTTGGTATTGATGACCAAGCTTACCTTTGGCTTGAGGGCGTGCGGCTGTCTAGAGACTTGGAACATATAATCTCGAAGACGACGCTGTTCTTCTTCGAGCGTCATGATGGCGGGCAGCTCTTCGGTACCAAGACTTTTTGCCTCGATGGCAACTGAGTGATCGTTGATAGCCGCTCTGAAGAAATCTGAAATCTTTGCGCTTTCAGTGCGCCCTGAAGCGTCGAGAATCGTCTTTTCTTTTGAAGCATCAATGAGAGAAAGGTCGATGGCAGCGTCGATCCTCCGAAAATGGGTGCTCTCCGACCTCTCGAGTTTCGTCATCAATGGATGGTCGAGTGGCGATGTGACAACCGCTACCTCTATCCCGCGTGCTAGGTACGCATTGACGAGGGAGGAGCGCTCCTGCCCAATATCGCAGTAGATGGCCGACTTTTTCCCCTCTTTCTCCTGAGCAAGCTCCTCGGTGGCTTTGAAGGTTCCACTCGTGGTTTTCCAAATGAGAAGGTCCTTGGCACGCTCGTAGAACTTCTCGTCCTGAAGCATTCCCAGCTTGACGACGAGTTCATACGCATCCCAACACTCTTCGTATCGCTTCCTATCATTTTTACGCAGGACATGAAGGGCATCGGCGACTTTTTTTGAGATGTGCTGGGCAAGCTGACGAACTGTTGCGTCCACCTGGAGGTGGCTTCTCGACACGTTGAGAGGGATGTCGGGGCTGTCGAGAACACCGCGCAAGAGGACGAGGTATTCGGGAAGAATGTCTTTGGCGTTATCGGAGACAAAAACGCGGTTGCAGTAGAGCCGGACATGATCTTGGGAAAGATCGAGATCCCGGCGAATCCTTGGGAAGTAGAGCACGCCTTGAACGTGGAACGGGTAGTCGACATTAATGTGCACCCAGAAAAGAGGAGGCTCTTCAAGAGGATAGAGCGCTGCATACAAGCGTGTATACTCAGCGTCCGTGCATTCCGAGGGACGCTTTTGCCACAAGGGATCGAAGGTGTTGACCTGTTTCCCATGCAGATAGACAGGAACGGGGAAGAACGAGCAAAACCGCCGAAGAATAGCCATAAGACGGGATTCGTCGAGATATTCTTCTTGGCCAGGATTGACATGAAGAACGACATCCGTGCCAATATCAGCCCGTTGCCCGGCTCCGATTGTATAGGAAGAGGAGCCGTCAGATGTCCAAACGATGGCTTCTTTGTTCGGCTTGTAGGATTTGGACACCACCTCCACCTTATCAGCCACCATGAAGACGGAGAAAAACCCTAGGCCAAAATGGCCAATAAACGCATCGTTGAGCTGGTACGTTTTGATGAACTCTTCTGCGCCTGAAAAGGCGATTTGCGCGAGGAACGCTTCGGCCTCTTCTTCGTCAAGCCCAAGCCCTGTGTCTGAAACCGTTAGTGTCTTCTTGTCTTTGTCGACCGAAATATCGATTCGCGCTTCCTGCGGCGCTGTCGCCTCTCCTTTAGAATACAGAATCGAGCGCTTCTGCATAGCATCGGCGGCATTTGAAACGAGCTCTCGTATGAAGATATCCTTTTCTGAGTATAGCCATTTTTTGATGATGGGCAGAATATTTTCGCTATGAATACTTAATTGACCATTGCGCATAGGCCTACATCCCTCAAAAATACATGCTGTGAAGGACAAAATTATCGGCATTCTCGCGGTGAATGTCAATTGCTTGGAGGTGCCTCGGTAGTACCAGAGCCATTTGCGATGCGGATTTTTAGAGGAGAAGAGGGAGATTCGCTACTCTATCCTCCAAAAGACACATCGCAAATGGCTCTACCAATAAGCCTAGAGCGTGGTAGGCTTGTATGGTCAAGAGCGCGGAGGTGAGCGAACGACGATGATTCAGGTTCATGATGTGTCCATGTCCCACGGCGACCAGGTTCTTTTGAAGAACATCTCCTTCACTGTGAACCCTGGGGAGCGGTGCAGCCTTATTGGAAGAAATGGCAGCGGGAAGACGACGCTACTTCGGCTCATCATCGGAAAAGAACAACCTGACAGCGGATCGATCGTTCTTCCCAAAGGATACCGGCTTGGATATCTCGATCAGCACATACGCTTTTCTCGCCCCACCGTCATCGAAGAGGCGGTATTAGGGCTTCCCGAGGAAGAGAGGGACAGCGTCTATAAGGCAGAAAAAATTCTCTTCGGCCTTGGCTTTGATGATGGCCTCCTCGCCCATCCGCCTTCCTCTCTTTCCGGAGGCTATCACCTGAGACTGCACCTTGCAAAAGCGTTGCTCTCAGAGCCCCATTGCCTCCTTCTCGACGAGCCAACGAACTATCTCGACATTCTCGCTTTGCGCTTTCTGTCGCGATTTCTCCAAAAATGGAGGGGAGAGCTCATCATCGTGTCGCATGATAGGGAGTTCTTGGATAGCATTGCCACTCATACGCTTGGCATTCACAGAAATAGGGTTAGAAAGGTCCAGGGCAAGACAGCGGATTTCTTTGCCCCCCTTCTCCTTGAAGAAGAGACATACGAGAGAACTCGAGAGACCCTCGCGAAGAAACGCCTTCATATGCAAACCTTCGTCGACAGGCTAGGGGCAAAAGCATCGAAGGCATCGCAAGCGCAGTCTCGGAAAAAAATGATCGCGAAGATTCCGGCCCTAGAAGCTCTAAAGGCGATCGATGATCTTGAGTTCTGCTTTCATGAGGCTCCCTTTCGCGGCAAGAAAATGGGTGAAGTACGAGAGGCATGCTTTTCGTATCATCCACATCGCGACCAGCTCATCAACAACCTCTCATTGGTGATCGGCAATGGCGAACGGATCGCGGTCATCGGCAAAAATGGATATGGCAAGTCAACGCTCCTGCGCCTCCTTAGCCAGGAGCTCGTGCCCCAGCACGGCACGATCTCCTTTTCAGACCAGGTGTCCGTTGGGTATTTCGGCCAGACGAATATTCAACGACTCAACGAGGCCGCCACCATCGAAGAGCAGATCGCTGCCGCCAATCCCACTCTTTCATACACCGGCGTTCGCCGCATCTGCGGCCAGATGATGTTCCAAGGTTCTCAGGCCGAAAAGAATATCGGAGTCCTGTCGGGAGGCGAGAAAAGCAGAGTGCTCTTAGGCACCATTCTTGCCAAGCCGTGCAATCTCTTACTGCTCGACGAACCAACTCACCACCTCGATGTTGAGTCTGTCGAAGCCCTGATCGACGCTATCAACGCCTTCAACGGCACTGTCATCATCGTCACCCACAGCGAGTTGATCCTTCAACGCCTCGAGCTACACACCCTGATCGTCTGCCATGCCGATACCCAGCAACTCTTCCACGGAGGGTATCAGGAATTTCTCGACAAGGGAGGATGGTATGAAGAAGCGACGCCTGCAAAGCCACGCGTTCTGCCCGTAGATCGAAGTAGGGACAAGCGCCAGCGCGCAGAGTTTGTTGCCATGCGTTCGAAAGCGCTAAAGCCGCTCAAAGAGGAGATGCAACAGGTTGAGAACGTGATTATCGCTCTTGAGCAAGAGCAAACAGAAGGGCAGCACAGACTCGAACAGGCTATGATGCAAGAACATTCGCCAGAAGTGCAAGAACTGCTCACGACCATCGGCAAGCGTGCCAAAGAGATCGAGCGACACTTTGCTCGGCTTGTAGAACTCGGAGAGACGCATGAGTCCACGAGACGTACGTTCGATGATGCGTGAAGTAGTGGGGCTGCAGGCGCCACAACCGTGGCCTATTCTATCCTTCAAAAGCCCATGAAGCTCTTGTTTCTTTATAGAAAATGGCAACCAACGATAATGTAAAGCTAACCCATTCCCTTGAGATGTCGTCGTATGTTTGATAAGTTCACGAATCGCGCCAAACAGGTCATTAAGCTTGCGAAGAAAGAAGCGCAACGCATGAACCACAACTACCTAGGCACGGAGCACATCCTCCTCGGATTGCTCAAGCTCGGCCAAGGCATTGCGGTCAATGTGCTTCGCAATATGAATATAGACTACGAGCTCGTCCGTCAAGAAATCGAGCGGCTGGTCGGCTTTGGGCCCGAAATCCAGCTCTACGGGGACCCCGCGCTCACTGGCAAGGTCAAAAAAGTCATTGAATTTTCGAATGAAGAAGCAGCAGCCCTCAACCACAACTACGTAGGGACGGAGCATCTGCTCCTTGGGCTCTTGCGCCAGACAGATGGCGTGGCAGTTCAGGTTCTCGAAAACCTTAACGTCAATCTCAAAGAAGTACGAAAAGAAGTTCTCAAAGAGCTTGAATCTTTTAACCTTCAGCTGCCTTCTACGCCCGGAAGCGGTGGTCCACAGACGGCTGGTGCGGGGGCGGCATCGTCAAAAGCTTTCGACAAACTCGCCCCGGGAGTGCCAGGGCAAGAAAAGCTTTCCGCCATTAAATCCTATGGTCTTGACCTCACAGAGGCAGCGCGCGAAGGCAAACTCGACCCAGTCATCGGCAGAAAAGCCGAAGTCGAGCGGCTGATCCTCATCCTGTGCCGTCGACGTAAGAACAATCCCGTCCTCCTTGGCGAGGCGGGGGTGGGGAAAACAGCCATTGTCGAAGGCCTTGCCCATGCTATCGTGCGAGGCGAGGTGCCGGATATCCTGCGGAAAAAACGGTTGATCTGCCTCGACCTTGCCTTGATGATCGCTGGCACAAAATACCGAGGGCAGTTTGAAGAGCGCATCAAAGCTGCAATGGACGAAATCCGAAAGAATGGGAATATCATTCTCTTCATCGACGAGCTGCACACCATCGTCGGCGCTGGCTCGGCAGAAGGCGCTATTGATGCTTCCAACATCCTCAAGCCTGCTCTCTCACGAGGAGAGATTCAGTGTATTGGTGCTACGACGCTCGATGAATATCGAAAGCATGTAGAAAAAGATTCGGCTCTCGAGCGCCGTTTCCAGAAGATCATCGTCCAGCCCTCTTCGCTTGAGGAGACAATTGCCATTCTCCAAGGGCTGAAAACAAAATATGAAGAGCACCATAAATGCAATTACACGGAACAGGCGATCGAAGCAGCGGCGATACTGTCGGATCGGTATGTTCATGGCCGATATCTTCCTGATAAAGCGATCGACCTGCTCGACGAAGCGGGTGCGATGATGCGCATTTCCATGATGCATCAACCTCCAGACATCGGAAAATACGAGGCGGAAATCGAAGAGACACGCCTGGCAAAAGAAGAGGCTATCAGCAAGCAAGAATATGAAAAGGCTGCCAAGCTCCGCGACAAGGAAAAGTCGCTGCGCGAGAAGCTGCAGCAGATACGCACCGAATGGGAGCTCGACAAAGAGCAGCATCAGGTGCCCGTCGACGAAGAGGATGTGGCGTCCGTCGTCTCTCGGCAAACAGGGATTCCCATCCAACGGCTTACAGAAGAAGAGGCACAACGGCTGCTGAAACTCGAAGATCGCTTAAAAGCGAGTGTTGTCGGACAAGATGAAGCGGTGAATATTGTGGCCCGCGCTGTCCGTCGCAGCCGAGCGGATATCAAAGACCCCAACCGCCCTATGGGCGCCTTTCTCTTTTTGGGGCCAACAGGTGTTGGAAAGACCTTACTCGCCAAGGTGCTGGCGGCCAATATGTTTGGCGGAGAAGATGCCCTGATTCAGCTCGACATGTCCGAATACATGGAGAAATTCGCTGTCAGCAGGATGACGGGTTCGCCGCCAGGCTATGTCGGGTATGAGGAGGGAGGACAGCTGACTGAGCGCGTGCGTCAACGTCCGTATTCCGTGGTGCTGTTTGATGAGATTGAGAAATGCCACCCAGATGTAGTTGACATCTTGCTGCAAATTCTCGAGGAAGGGAAGCTCACCGATGCCTTTGGGCGCAAGGTGGATTTCCGCAATACCATCATCATTATGACCTCCAATCTCGGCGCGGACCTGATCAGAAAGAGCACTGAAATCGGATTCGCGGCCAAAGAGGGGATGCCAGACTACGCCACCATCCGTGAAAAGATTGAGAGTGCGATGAAAAAGCACTTCAAGCCTGAATTTTTAAACAGGCTTACTGACTTTGTCATTTTCCAGCCTCTTGGCACAGGAGCTCTTGGCTCTATTATCGATATCGAGCTTCGAAAGCTTCAAAGCAGGCTGTCGAAAAAGCAGATTACGATTGAAATCTCTCAAGAAGCTAAGCAGTTTCTCATCGAAAAAGGATACCAACCAGAAATGGGCGCGCGTCCACTCAATCGAGCTCTCGAGCAATTGGTTGAAGATCCGCTGTCCGAAATGTTGCTGCGTCGCCCAGATCAACAGTGGGTGTGTAAGATTGGGCTCGAAGGAGAAAAACTCGTCTTTACTGAAGATCCACCAGCACCTGCGGCTCGACCCCAGCCAGAGGTCAACATGCCTCCGCCAGAGCCGACAGTACATACAACGTCGAACCAGGCTCCTGTACCGTAGGACCTTACGACATGCCTTTTAAGATGGCAGCGACGGCTTGCGGTGAGGTGGCGGTCACGAGGCGGCGGCGAAGCTGCTCATCGCGCATAGCAACCGTCAGCGAGGACAAGAGTTTTAAGTAGTCGGTTTGGTGGTCGTCTGGACCTCCGATTAGGAAGACGAGGCGCACCAAGGAGTCGTCGATTGCATTCCAATCGACGCCTCTCCGTAGAATACCAATGGCCACAAAGAAATCTGAGTATACGGGAAGCTTAGCATGAGGAATCGCCACTCCCATGCCAATGGCTGTAGAGACAAGCTGCTCTCTGTCGAGGATCGCTTGGTAAAAGCGGTCCTTTGCGGGCAATTCTTTCGTCGTAACAGCTAACTCAACCAGCTGTTTTAATACCTCCTCCTTGGTCGTAGCATCAAGGAAAAGAATCAGCCGTTCATCGATGTAATTCGAAAGGCGCACCATTGATTTCATGTTCTTCGAAGGGACCTCCGTCTGTCTTTTCCATCGTGGACAAAGAACAGTCGTCTGTCAAGAAAAAGTCGTCGTCAGCACAAGAAAATCGCTCGGTACTAGCACTTTCCGGGCAATGGGAGAACGGCAATGGCTTTTTACGTGAGCCATTTGCGATGTGCCTTTTGGAGTAGCTCGATCCAAAGATCTCCTACTTCTCCTTTCAAAATCCATATCGCCAGCGGCTCTTACGTCCCAGTATGACCGAAGCCTCCACGGCCTCTCTTTGTCTCTGACAGCCCGATGACAGGAATGAAGTTGGCTCGGACCACTGGACAGACGACCATCTGAGCAATGCGCATGCCGGGGACCACGGTGAAGGAGGTGGCCCCATGGTTCATGAGGATCACTCCGACCTCTCCTCGATAATCGCTGTCGATGGTCCCTGGCGAGTTCAAGACGCTCACCATCGAGGTGAGAGCTAGCCCACTGCGAGGGCGGACCTGGACCTCGAATCCCTCGGGAACTTCGATGCTCAGCCCTGTGGGGATGAGAGCGGTTTTCCCTGGGGCAATCTGCACTTCAACCTCTATTGCGGCGAGGAGATCGGCACCAGAGGCCCCTGAGGATTGGTACGCTGGAATCCATTCCTCAGAAGTTACGATCACCTTCATGTCGAGAGCTGAGGATACAAGCGGAACGTTGGTCACGGGGCTTCCCTCATCTCTCGTGCTTGGGCGTAGTCCAATAGCAGGCTGACGGTGTTCCTCAGCTGATGGCGTGGTACAATCGCGTCGATCATCCCATGCTGCAAGAGAAACTCAGACTGCTGGGCACCTTCTGGCAAAGGCTTTCCTAAAATCTGCTCGATAACGCGAGGACCAGCGAAGCAGATCAATGCATTTGGCTCGGCAATGAGAACATCTCCTAGAGATGCAAAAGAGGCTGTCACCCCACCTGTGGTGGGATTGGTGAGAATCGAAATGTAGAAGAGCCCTTTTTCGTGGAACCGCGCTAACACGGCACTTGTTTTCGCCATTTGCATCAACGAGAGCGTCGACTCTTGCATTCTCGCTCCTCCCGACGTTGAAACCACCACCAATGGCAGGGCGTTATCCATGGCGTATTCGATAAGGCGTGAGAGCCTTTCCCCAACGACCGATCCCATCGACCCACCCATAAAGGTGAAATCGAGGACGGCGAGAGCGAAGTCCTGCCCATTGAGTCGCGCTCGTCCTGTCACAATCGCGTCGTCGCGTCCACTCTTTTGCTTTGCTGCTTGAAGCCGCTCGACGTATGGTTCTGTATCAACAAATCCAAGGGCATCCGTGGGGTAGATGTAGGAAAACAGCTCTTCAAAGCCGCCTTCGTCCGTCAATAGGCGGATACGATCGTCAGCCGATAGCCGGTAATGATAGGAACATTTCGGGCAGCAGTTGAGGTTGGAGCTCATCTCATTCGCATGGATCAACTCACTACAATGCGTGCATTTTAACCAACCACTAAAGCCGTCTTTCTTTGTAGACGTCACTTTAATTTTTGGTTTTTTCCGACTAAAAAGCCCCATTCGCACTCACCGTTTACAAGGCATACCGCTCTCATAGAAAGGATATCATTTCCGGAGCATTTGTTGCCAAGAACGGGTGACAGGCGATATTCTGGCATTGAATTTTCCTGGACTGATAGCTCAGTGGATAGAGCACCTGCCTTCTAAGCCGGTGGTCGTAGGTTCGAATCCTACTCAGTCCGTGCGTTGCAGCAGTCCCCAGAAATCCTGCATGGAGAAGGGAAAGCGCACAAGGGGCCGCCACCTTGGATACACGTGGCTGTTCGCGCTTTTCAATCTCGAGATTTCTCCTCGGCTGAATTTCTGAGCTGTGTGGCAATCGTACTCCATAACATTCAGAAGAAGTTATCCTTAGGTATGGCGCGTCAACCAGCTGCTTCCAGTTCAAAACCTCTCTTGGGAGAGTGTGTTCCAAATTTGAAGCCGTTCCCCAATTTGGATGAATTGTTCCACCAATTTTACAAAGATGAGTTTCGTTCCCTGCCGTCGAGGAAGAAATTCAAACAGGTCAACACGGTGCTTCTGCGGCGGATTCAAGAGGAGCCAACCCCCTGTTTTCTATTGAGGGCAGTCCTTGAATTCGTTGGAAGAGTCAACGCTGAAAAGTTGCTGGTAGAGCCGTATTCGCTGACCTTATTTGAATTTTGGTTGAATCATTTCAGTCGGCTGACGTCAGAGGAAATTCTTCTTGTCCGAGGCAAGATTATCGGGCGGCACATTCCTCGCGACGAATACCAGGTCTTCTTTCCCGTCGGTATGGGGAAGGTTTTTCAAGGCTCGCATTTTGTGGCAGCCCACCTATCCCCAGACATCGACACAACGGTTTCCTCATTTTGGGGGTGGGCCGACGCGTTTGCCTGCCGTGTCGCTGAAGGCACGCACCAATGGAGTTTGCCAACTGGTCTCAGCGATGGCCATATTCGTCTGTATTTTCAGCAGTTGTTTGGTCAGCAGATGTTTGAGCAGGTCAGTCGTTCTTTGCCGACGATCACGATCAGTGCCCAGGATCTTTTGACAAAGCGAGAGTTTCATAAAGTCGATGAGTCAGAGCCTGCCGATTCCATTGACCATTCGAGGATGGAACGCGCTGTGATCATCGTCGATAGGGAGGGACTGTATAAGGGGGAATGGAGGAGCGGCGATGCTGAAGATGTCCGCCAGGTGGTCTCTGGGCTGTCGAATAGCTTGCGATGGTTTGAAGGCCAATGCCATGCGGGGATGATTCGCGTTCTTGCGAATAAGCAGTCTACCTCTGAAGAGGTGATTGCATCGTATGAGCGCGTGCTGGCGACAGTCATTAAACAGTGCCCTGCCGTACGCGAAAGCACAACTCGTGGCCAAACTTTGCTCCATGAGTATCTGAAGAAGGTTATCGGCCTTTCAAAAGGGTTTCACCATACCTTCCGAGAGCTCCTCCTTCGGTTAGATGTTGTATTCTCTTGTTCCTTTGAACGCTTTTTGACGAGAACTGAGGCGTTGAGGGCCAAAGAACTTTTTGATGATCATGGGCTGCTGAAGGCTGATAGGGTCAAATCGGCGCGTGCTGTGGCAGGTGTCGTTGAGGCGATGGAAGAGGCGCTTGAGAGAGCCAGAAAGGAAATGGAAAAGCTGTCGCACCTTCTTGTGGTGAAGCGAGAAGTGCTTGGATTCCCTCCCACATTTGTTTCTCTGAAAAGTGATGTGGATGAAATGCGAAGTAAAATCGATCATTTCAACCATTTGACAGTGGTTATTCCCGAAACGAACAATCGTTGGTATCCACTCGGCGTTGTCTATGCCGACGACCTGAGGAAGAATGTGTTAGGAACTGCATCGTTTCGAGACTTTAGTACTGTCGAAGAGACAAAAATGGCGTCGTACGTAGAGGTGATCAGCATAGTCGACCATCACAAGGCGCGGCTTCAGACGTCTACGCCGCCTACGCTGCTGATTGGCGACGCTCAATCGAGTAACACGCTTGTTGCTGAGCAGTCGCTGCGATTGAATATTCGCTATGGGAGACAAGCCCCGCTTCAGTCGATCCTTTCCATGATCGAAAAGCGGGCGTTGCCGATCGAAGGTATCGTTGAGCATCTCCAAAGTGCTCTTGAAAAAAAGGCAAAGGAGGAGGCATCTGGATTTTTCGTTGATCCGTCACGCGAACTCAGCGAATATTTTTCTTATATCTTTGGCATTCTCGATGATACAGATTTGTTGAGCAAGGTGTCGAGGAGAGATGTCTATTGCATCAAGCATCTTCTCGATAGGATGCGCTCGTTGATCGATGGGGTGCCGAGCATTGCTGTTTCGTTTGACCACATTCCAGACGATGAACATTTTGTCCGCACGGCTTCGAAGGCTCTTCTTCAAAGTAAAGACCTGTATTCTATTTATGCGAGCGTCTATCAATTTCGTGAGCGGGAGGTTGAAGAAGCGCTTACAGCGGCGATTAAAGGCGAGCCGTCGACGTTCTTCCTGGATACTAAGGAACAGAATGGCTGCTGCCGAGTAGGGCAAGCCAAGCTCTTCCATAATAATATCGAGACATACCAGAGCCATCGCCAATCGTTGATCGCTGTATGGCAAAAAAGATCTGAAGAGGTTTTCGCGGCACGGCCCCATATCGATTTCTTCTTGCAGATGATCAGTACCATTCCCAGCGAGAAAGAGGTTCATCGAGGCGAGGAGGGGAAGTGGGACCACCAAGACGAGATGTGGCTGTGGACGCCAGAGGGTGGGGGACCAGAACAGCATCTCATCGGCTTTCTCAATAGCTTTGAAGGGTCGCCAACTGCACAAAAGCTGACCTTTGATGTTGAAATTGTCGGGCCTCTCGCTGAAGAGAAAAAGGCCATTTTTGTGCAAAACTTTCCCAAAGCGCACCGCATCACTGTTCACCATCGGCCTAAGGGGCCGACAGTGATCTTCCTGCGCTACAAAGCAGGGGCGATCAACTCAAGAAAGTCGCAGGTGTCGCCGTTCTTGCCGAAGCTGCTGCCGTGAGTCGTACTGTTCTCCAGCGGCTGGGACAAGAGCGGTTCCGAACTGGCTGGCGGCCTATTGTGACCGTCTTTCATCATAAGACGGCTAGCGTTGAGTCATTTTCGGAAACTGCTGTTCGTGGCTGGAAATTCTTGACGGCCAAAGAGCATCCTACTATCTCTTTGAAGAAACTGTCGTTCACGCACATTGCAAAAACTCCTGCACTTCTTGCTTTGAGTGTAAGGAGTTCGTTGAGGATCAGAATATGGATTTGAGTGACTCGATTCGAGGAGAGCTTCCGACTCTCCCTCCGGCCGCTCCGGTCGGAGAGAAAAGAAAATGGGTGGAAACATCTATGGGGAAGGTCTCTCGTCTCTCGGGACGAATTCCCATCGATCAATTAGCAAGCTCTCCCGTCGATCTATTACAAGAAGAGGTAGAGGATCTAAAACGGCAATTTTCTGCGTTGCAATTGGAATCTGCAACGGCTGATACGCTGAGCGGGTTTCTTGATTTTGCTCAATGGAACAAGAGGAAGATCGAATGCCTGCAAAGTCTATCTCCTATCACCTCGTCGTGGACAAAAGGTCCTGAGAAGAAGAAAAAGAAAGAGGATATTGAAGCTGTACAACGAGAGGCGAGCTTGCTGTTTCAGCAGATGAAAAGCCAAGTAGAAGCACTTGCCGACAAAGTTGTCCAGACAGGTGGCGGCGATGTGAAATGTTTAGAAATTGGGAAACGCGCTCTGGAATGGCTCGCTGGATTGGATCCGCGAACGGCGATAGGCCCGTTGTTTCGAGTTGCCGAGCTTGTATTGCCAAATTTTGACGACACTATGGCTATTCTAAAAAAAATGTCTCCCTTGTTGCCCCCTTCTCTTCAGAAAGAAGTTGTACGCATTGGACAAGCAAAAGACGTAGAAGGCCTGAAGCCGCTCGTGGAGAGAATACGAATTCTGGCTACAGCCATTCGAATGATGCCGCTCTTGGAGAAGGCTATTTCAGAGCACGAAAAGAAGGGGGCGCCGCTCACTACGGAGGAGAAAGCCGATCTTGATAGCTTTCTCCGCGCATCGATGGGCAACATGGATCTCAATGAATGGCTTCGCAGTAAAGTCGCTCCCACTGATGTAGAGGAATTCCTAATAGGATTTACCTTCTGCACAACAGATTTCGACGCCAAAGAGGCGCGCGTTATGGCCGTGCAAACTGTTCTTGAGAACATGGGGTTGCTGGAACTCTTTGCTGCGTATCGAGACGTAAGGAGGTCTGAAAAACAAGTATGCGATGCATTGGGTGAGTGTGTCAAAATATTGGATGACTGCGGCATGAAGGAGCAGGAGCATGTGCAGCTTCTTCTCGACAAATTGTCTCCGCCTTTCCGTTCTAAGTGGCACGAATTTCGTACGGAGGCCTATAAGGATTTGCTTCGGCAAATTGGGCGCGAACTCCCAGAAATAGGCTCACGAATTCCTCCTGGGGAAGAGCAGGAGCGATTTGACGAATGTATTCATGGCGTTGTGGATCTACTCCAAAAACGATTGGAATTGATTGAAGCCATAGATCGTGACATTAAGCGGTATGAAGAACAGGCCTCTGACCCTAAACGAGAGCCTCCTTTACACGTCTCAGACTTCCGGGATATGATGATGTTGACCAAAGTCAACAGGTATTTGACACGGTTGTGTCATGAGTCCTACGACCTTGAGGATACTCCATGGAAGGACCTGTATGATCGGACCGACCTGGCAGCGGCGCAAGAAGAATGGCTGTCTTCCTTCGTCAGTGGATTGCCTGGCTACCTTCCCGGAGATGTGTTATTAGAGGATGAGAGGTTGTTGAAAACGTATGAGGGGAGAGGGGCTCCGGTGTTCTCTCAGCTGAGTTTGCGCTCACATCCTCTCCAAACGACAGCAACTCTATGGAGGGCGTTCCGGTCTAAGGGTGTATTTGCTGTACAGCCATATTTTACCGGCGGTCGAATACATGCCAGCCTCATACGTGCCGAAGATGGCGACCTCAAAACGTGTGAAGTACCGCTTAAGTACACAGGAATAGAGCCGACCGTACTCAACTCGCTTTTGACTGTTGTGTATCGTCCAGATTTTCTATGCCAACTCACTGATGAGGGCAAACGCGCTCTCAAGGCATTGTGGGGGGATCTCTCCGACGACCAACTTCGCGAGCATCTGCGTAATATATACTCTGAATGTCTGTCAACCTTTGTGACAGAACCACGACAGAAGGGGATAATAGAATCACACGAAGAAGTCTCTTCTTCTACTGCTGCAATGGCCTTTTTTCTCGATGCCATGCAGAAGGCTCCTACTCCTCTTCAACAGCTAACCGAGCTCGTTGCTTCACGGGTCCTCAAGAAACCAGTCGAACCGTCTGTTTCGGCGGCTATCGAACGCCCACGGCGATTGTTAAAAGCAAAGAGGAGGCTGCCTTCGTCATCGCCACAACCATCTACCTTGAGAACGTACTCTGTGCCAACGCCGAGCGATCTTGAGCTGAGAGAAAAGATGTTTTGCTCAGAGTTTGTTTCTCGTGTGATTACTGCAGCCGAAGATCGTATGAATCAACGACTGCAGGCACTCCGGCAAGAGCAAGAACCGGGAGCTCCACCAATACAATTCCTCAAACCGGCGATTCCATCGGGAATTCCTAGAGAATCCATTCATCCAAATAAGCTCGAAGCTATCCTCCAATCGCAGTACCGCAGGGCCGACGTTCCTCTGATAACAAAACTTTTGGTTGGCGACCTTCTGTAAACCGGTTGTCCCCCCAAGCTCTCCTCCAAAAGGCATAGCACAAATGGCCTAGTACAGAATGTCCTCCTTAGGTACGATTATCGCTCAGCAGTTCCCGGAAGTTCATCCCCGAGAGGGGAACGGAGCAATGGCTCGATATTGTTGTCGCGCTGCTTTGCTACCCCTACCAAGAATCTCCTCCTCTTGGGTACCCACAACCCCTTTGGTTTGGAACGGAAGGTCCTGGGCTGGTGTCATATCGGGGTGTAGCGCAGTTTGGCTAGCGCGCTTCGTTCGGGACGAAGAGGCCGTGGGTTCAAATCCCGCCACCCCGATCCTTTCCTTCTTCGGCTGACATTTGCGATGTGCCTTTTGGAGCACAGAGTAGGATTGTTTTGACCGAATCTACCCAAATCTCTGCACTCATATGGTAGGGCATATGGGCGTCGTCGATTTTGGAGTAGCTAGATCCAACAATCCACATCGCAAACGGCTCCCTGTTTCTCCGAAATGATTGACAAGAAATTATTTTCGGTTACAGTGCTAAATATCAATATCGCGGTCCTGAATGTCAACATAGAGGAAATATCCATGAAGAAGATCTTTGTCGCACTGCTTGCCTGCGTGAGCTTGACGACGCTTGGCATTGAAGCGCTTACACCTGAAGACTACATCTATCAGACAACCGAGCAAGCAGCCCCCCCCCCCCCTCACGCCAACCAAAGAGACAACGGTTGAAAAACATTGTCATCGTGGGCCCAGAGGCCATAGAGGCAAGAAGGGAAAGAGAGGGAAAAGAGGTCGTAGAGGAGCAAATGGCGAAGCCTTCGTAGCCGCCTACGCCGGGGCGTTGCGCTATGTTGGTGACTCTGGTAACGTAGTGATGGACCCGGGTCTTGTCGCCTTCACTGAAGAGAGCCCTCGGTCAGGCATCGACGTGAATGAAGACTATGTGTTTACTGTCCAGACCGCTGGAGTATACAGCATTGAGTATGCTGTCAAGGGGTGGAGTGTCCCCGATGGCGAGACTTTTCCTCCAGAGAGGCTTCAGGTAGACGTATGGATCAACGGCGAGACCAGCCTCATGACGCATGTTCCTTTCTGTCGGACTTTCTTGGTAGAGGATACGGAAGAGATCCATGCAGAGGCGTCAAATCAGATCATACGTGACCTAAATGTCGGGGATACAATTCACTTAGAGGTACACCTCCGTGCATGTGATGGTGAGAGAGACATCGCGCCGGCCTATTACGGTACCAACTATTGCGGCCCCATACCGGAACCGAGCCAAATCTCTGCCTATATTTCCATTAAAAAAATTGGGTAAAGCTCTTTCCCCAGCATCTGCCGTGCCAACGGCAGATGCTCTCTGTCTTCGTCTGACTCCCTTCATTCTCGTGTAGAGGCCTGTCTCGACAGCCTTCTTCCCTCTCTTTTCGTCGCTTCACCACAAAATTGTTGTATGAACAGAAATAATTTTCTCATTACAATCTCGCCCGTCAAAACAAGAAAGGAGTTGCCAATGAGAAAAGTCTGTATTGCCCTGCTTGCCTGCGTGAGCTTGACGATGCTTGGTCTTGAAGCGCTTACGCCTGAAGACTACATCTATCAGACAACCGAGCAAGCAGCCCCCCCCCCCCTCACGCCAACCAAAGAGACAACGGTTGAAAAACATTGTCATCGTGGGCCCAGAGGCCATAGAGGCAAGAAGGGAAAGAGGGGGAAAAGAGGCCGTAGAGGGACAGATGGTGAAACCTTCGTAGACGCGTACGCTGAGGCGTATCTCAATGAGCTTGGAGGGACTACTCTCCTTCCATTGGATCTGGAGCCTGTCGCTTTCAACGCAGTTGGCCCTCTGTTGAACATCTCCGTGGATCCAAACTATACATTTACTGTTCTGACTGGTGGAGTATATACCATCGAGTATGCTGTCAAAGGATCGTCGCAGCATGAGCCACCAAGCTACCCAGGCCTGAGTAGGCTGATCGCACAACTAGAAATCAACGGGGCTCCGGTGGTGACCAGGACGTATGTTCCTGGTGTTACGGCCATTCCTGTAGGAGGCGATACGACTCTAGATGCATATGCGGAAGCGTCAAATCAGGTCACACTTGCGCTAAGTGCCGGGGATGAAATTCAATTAAAGGTGCAAGCCATCCCATATTCTGACCCGCAGTGCGCCAAGTATGGGGCTTTTCAAGCGGTTGACGACACTAACACCCAAGAATGTGCCTATATTTCTATTGAGAAAATTGGGTAGAGTCCTGTTTTCCAGCATCTGCCGTACCAACGGCAGATGCTCTCTGTCTCAGCCAGACTGATGGCTATCGAGGGACGATCGTCCAGCGCAGTGCCTACCATGTGCAACGGATACGTATCAATTGCTATGCAAGAAGAGAATGATATCTCCGTCCTGCACGATGTACTCTTTGCCCTCGGACCGCGCTTTCCCGGCTTCACGCGCTCCTACGCGACCTCCGTGTGCCACAAAATCTTCGTACGTAATGACCTCGGCGCGTACGAACCCCTTTTGAATGTCAGAATGAATCTTTCCTGCCGCTTCGAGCGCTGTCGAGCCTTTGGTAATGGTCCACGCGCGCGTTTCCATCTCTCCTGTTGTCAAGAACGTAATGAGCCCTAACATATCAAACGAAGCATGGATTAGCCTCGTCAACCCCGACTCCTGTAGCCCGACACCAGCTAAAAAGGCCGGTCGATCCTTTGGGTCCAGCTGTGCGATCTCCGCTTCAAGGCTGGCACACAAAGAGAGGACCTCTGCTCCCTCCTTGACAGCGTGAGCTTTAACAGCTTCTACAAGAGGAATAGACGGATTCTTCAAATCTGCCTCTGAAATATTGCACAAATAGAGAACCTTCTTCGCCGTCAGAAATCGGTAGGGAAGGAGCACGACCTTCTCTTCATCCGACAGCTCGAGGGTGCGGACGGGCCGCCCCTGATCAAGGTGGGCCTTCACTTTTTGAAGCGCCTGGACGACAGCGGTCGCTTCTTTTTTGCTCTTTGCCTGCCGTTCAAGTTTGGCAATATTGGCTTCACACGTTGCAAGGTCGGCCAAAATCAGCTCGAGATTGATGATTTCGATATCGCCGACCGGATCGAGCTTCCCCCTCACGTGGACGATGTCTGGAGATTCAAAACAGCGCACCACCTGGACAATCGCGTCGGTGTCTCGAATATGAGATAAAAAGGCATTCCCAAGCCCTTCTCCCTTCGACGCCCCTTCGACAAGGCCAGCGATATCGAGGAATTCTGTGATGGCGTACAGAATCTTCTCGCTCTTTGAAATTTTGGCTAGCACTTCTAAACGGGGGTCATACACCTCAACAGAACCGATGTTTGGATCGATCGTACAAAAAGGGTAATTAGAGGCCGGCGCCTGGTTCGAGGTGAGCGCATTAAAGAGCGTCGATTTGCCTACATTTGGAAGCCCAACAATACCACATGAAAGTCCTGCCATTGTCTAGTACCTGTGTTATGCCTATTGATGCAAAATAGGTACTATTTGTACAGGAGCGGCCAATTTGTCGAATCCAAAAAATTTTCTTGATTGACCCAGTAGCCAGGGGAGAGGTACAATGGTGAATAGGGGGAGAGGGGAGACATTCGGAGTCTATGGGCGAAAAAACTGAAAAAGCATCGGCAAAAAAGCTTCGAGACGCGAAGAAAAAAGGGCAGGTCGCTAAGTCGCAGGACCTTCCCGCAGCGGCGACTTTTATTGTCTCAATTGCTATCACTATCGGCATGATTCCCAGGATCTACGAGCGAGTTGGGCAGCTGCTGTCGGACTGTTTTTCCCTCGTCACCCACCATAATATCACTGAAATTCTTGGACAGGTCTTTTTCCAAGCAATCTTCATTATTTTCATCACTACAATCCCCATTGTCGCTGCTGTATGCGCCGTCGGAATCTTGGTCACCTTTTTGTCAGTGGGGCCCGTGTTCGCTCCAGAGGTATTTAAGTTCGATATCAAGAAGTTCAATCCTGTCGACAATCTTAAGGCAAAATTTAAGATGAAAACTGTGATCGAGCTCTTGAAATCGCTGACCAAGATCATCGTCGCAGGTATTCTCGTCTATCAGGTCGTTGTCGAAAGTATCCCGAGCCTTATTCAGTCCCAAAATCTCCCTGTCGCTGACTCTCTCTGGATTTTTGCCTATTTTCTCTGGGAAGTCGTCAAAAAAGTAGGGATTTTCTTCGGTGCTGTGGCCATCTTCGACTTCATGTACCAAAGGTACACCTTTGCGAAAGAGATGATGATGGAAAAATTCGAAGTCAAGCAAGAGTATAAGGAAACCGAAGGAAACCCAGAAATCAAAGGGCGGCGTCGAGAAGTAGCGCGGGAAATAGCCTACTCAGAAGGTCCAGCCGCCGGAGCGGCGCGGGCGGCAGCTGTCGTCACAAACCCAACAGAATTAGCCATTGCCCTCGGATTTGAGCAAGGCGTAGATCCTTGCCCCTACGTCCTCGCGATGGGACAAGGTATGCTGGCGAAGGAAATCATTACAATTGCAGAGAAGTTCGACGTCCCGATTGTCCGAAACCTCGCGCTTGCCCATACTCTTTGGGAAGAGGCTAAGCTGTACGAATATATCCCAGAAAAAACGTACGAGCCCGTCGCCGAAATCATGCGCTGGCTCGCGGAACTCAAACACGAAGAACAGGTACGGGCATTAAATCTATAGCTTGCCAAGAATGACATCTTGTTTGTTATGGTGGCGATAGGAGCCATGTGCGATGTGGATTTTTAGAGGAGAAGAGGGAGATTTTTGGATCGAGCTACCACAAAACCGACGAAGCCCATATGCCCTGACATATGGTTGAGGAGGTTTTGGGTAGATTCGGCCAAAAAGACCCTGCGCTATCCTCCAAAAGGCATATCGCAGATGGCTCGATAGAACTACGATTTGAATTGTCTCTTGATCAAGGCGTGACAATCCATGCAGAAGCTTAAAGAGATTCTTGACGGTATCACCGCTCGGCTCGGAGGAGATCGCTCTCTTGAAAACGTCTCAAGGAGCAGCGATATCTTCCTCGCTCTTGCCCTGATGATGATTATCGCCATGTTGATTTTGCCCCTTCCGCCGACCGTCATCGACGCACTCCTTGCCTCGAACATCGCCCTTTCTGTCACACTCTTGATGGTTGCCCTGTACATTCCAAGTGCCCCACATCTCTCGATCTTCCCCTCCCTGCTTCTCATCACGACGCTCTTTCGCCTTGGCTTGAATATTGCTGTCACCAGACAAATTCTGCTCCATGCCTATGCTGGAGAGATCATCATGGCCTTCGGAAATTTCGTCGTCGGAGGGAACTTCGTCGTCGGCGCCGTCTTGTTCTTGATCATCACGCTCGTCCAGTTCATCGTCATCACAAAAGGTGCGGAGCGCGTTGCTGAGGTCGCCGCTCGCTTCACCTTGGATGCTATGCCAGGAAAACAGATGTCGATCGATGCTGACATGCGCGCTGGTGTCCTCGATGCGAATCAAGCGCGTGAAAAAAGGCTCGCCCTGACAAAAGAAAGCCAGTTGTACGGTGCCATGGACGGCGCTATGAAGTTCGTCAAAGGTGATGCCATCGCCAGCATCATCATCACGACCATCAACATCATCGGCGGCCTTATTATCGGTGTCCTCATGCTTGGCATGACAGCGGCCGATTCAGCAAAAACATTCGCCCTCTTGTCCATAGGAAATGGTCTTGTTGCCCAGATTCCAGCCCTTTTAATCTCCATCACCGCGGGTATCGTCACGACTCGCGTGTCGAGCGAGGCCAAGGAATCCAACCTTGGCCGTGAGATTTCCATGCAGATGCTCAGGCAGCCAAAAGCATTGATGATTGCAGCCGGCATCGTCCTCGCCTTAGGGATTATCCCGGGCTTTCCCATCGCCCCGTTCTCCCTCATTGCTGCGGGGTTAGGGCTGCTCGGGTATTCGCTCTTTAACACTGAACAACGCGAACCGGAGTTGGGAGGAGCAGGGGGCGGGAAGCCAGGAAGCGCCGCCGCCACCATTGAATCTGTCGCGACCGACACACCGGTAAAAGGCCATAAAGTGATCACAGGGGGTGGCGTTGACAGCTACTCCCTCACGCTCCCCGTCATTTTGGAAGTAGGGAAAACGTTGAGCATCGAAATCCAAAAAAGCGGGAAGACGCAGGGATTTATCGAACAAATGATCCCAAAGATGAGGCAGGCTCTGTACGCTGACCTCGGCGTACGCTTTCCAGGTGTTCACGTGCGTACGGACTCTCCAAACCTCGGTCAAGATGAGTACCTGATCTACCTCAACGAAGTTCCCGTCGTCCGTGGCAAAATCATAGAAAACCACTTCCTCACCAATGAAACCGAGGAAAATCTCAAGCGGTACAACCTTCCGTTTACAACCTACAAAAATTCTCTTGGGCTCCCTTCGCTGTGGGTTGATATGAAGTGCAAGGAAATTCTTGATAAGGCTGGGATTAAATACTGGAATCCGCTCGAAGTGATGGTGCTCCATTTATCGTATTTCTTCCGCCACTATGCGAACGAATTCCTTGGTATCCAAGAGTGCAAGTCCATGCTGGAATTCATGGAAAAATCCTTTCCAGACCTCGTTCGGGAGGTCACCCGACTTATCCCCCTCCAAAAGCTCACCGACATTTTCAAACGCCTGGCCCAAGAACAGATCTCCGTAAAAGATCTACGAACCATCTTGGAAGCGTTGAGCGAATGGGCTCAGACGGAGAAGGATCCTGTTCTCTTAACGGAGTACGTCCGTTCGTCTCTTAAACGATACATCAGCTATCGCTACTCGCAAGGGCAGTCCGTGCTTTCCGTCTACGTTCTCGACCCCGAAATCGAAGACCTCGTCCGAGGTGCCATCAAGCAAACATCCGCCGGCTCCTACCTCGCTCTTGACCCCGACTCTGTACAGTTGATGCTCCAGGCAGTACGCAACACCGTCACGGCTCCGCCTCCAGGAGGGCAGCAGCCCGTCATCTTAACGGCTATCGACGTCCGTCGGTTTGTCAGGAAGCTCATCGAGCTTGAGTTCCCCGATATCTCCGTCGTGTCCTATCAGGAAATTGTTCCTGAAATTCGCATTCAACCTCTTGGTCGAATTCAAATGACGTAACAGGAGGCCATGATACGTGGGATTAGGTCCAGAAGTAGTACCTCAAGGAGGAGCAGAAATAGCGGAAGCCGCGGCAGCGGCCCTCCACGAAGCTCGGCTCGCTGAAGAAGCGCGTGAAGAAATCGCTCTTCAACAAAAGACGCAAGACCACCTCCGCGATGTATTTGAAGCAACGGCAAACCCTCTTTCTGGAGCTTTCGCTGCGAAACAGAAGGATCTCAAAGAGCAGCCTCTCCGCGTCTTTAAGCTGGAGAAAGGTGAGGAGGCGAAAAAAGTCCTTCCTGAACGCGATGTCAAGGAACAAGCGTCGAAATTCGAAAAGCGCAATCCAGAGCTTAAAGCTTCGATTCTCATCCTCCTTCTCGATAAGGTAAAAGGATGTCGCGATAAAGAGGAGCTCCTCAAGCTTCTCGAACAATTTTATCCTGATCCAACGCTGCAAGATGATGCTCTCGACTTCCTCTTATCGACCACGGTAGGTGATCTAAAACGAATTGTCCAAGAGGCTAAGGATTTTCTCAATGCTACGAGAGGGCGTGAAATCCAAGCCGGGAAAAATATTTCTGAAGAGGTGCAGCGCTACGTCTCCCTGGGGCTGGGAGCGCCTTCAAAACTTCGGGATTTGTACCGAGATATCACGGGGAACCCTCGCGAGCCTATAGCCCTGTTCATGGAACTTGGCGATCGGTTTAGCTACAAAGAGATGCGCAAAGTGTTGGCCTATCTCTTCCACGCCCTAGGATCCGACCTGAAGTCGCAAGGCCCTTCCATACCGCCAGGGCTCCTGCATACACTGCTCACAGAGGTGCGAAATCTCCAGGCTGGACTTGGCGTCCTCCATTTCTTCAAAAATCGGATGCGCCTCATCACCTTCCTCTTTCAAAGAAATGGAATGCCCCTGCCGCCAGAGATGAACTTTGAGGCTCTCTCTCGGCAATTCGTCACCCTCCTTCAAGAACGATACCCATCTCCTGACAAGGTGCTGCAGCTGGCGACGAAGCTTGGGATTAGCAAGGAAATTCTCGCGAAAATCATCGTCTTCAGTCAAATGCGAGATGCCGTTCGAGAGATAGCTCTCAACCAGTTCTATCGATCCCTTCAGCATCGGGATGAAATCTATAGGGCCATCCTCGAATGTCTCGAACAGCTCGAGGAGGAACTCGACGAACAGCTTGAAGCGGAATACGAAGAGGAAGACGTCGTAGATCAACACAAGCAGCATAGTGATGACGGAGAAGAGGGGGAAGCAGAACATGAACCCCCGCCTCCACAGCCATAAGGATGTAGTATACCCATGGTCACCGATCGTTTTGGAGCCCTCCTCGAAGAGCTGAGTGAGGTACTGAAGATCAGCCTTGCCCCAGATGCCAACAACGCGTGCAAAATTGTGATGCCAGACAAGCTTGAAGTGTACATGGAGCCCGACCTCCTCGGAGACACCCTACAACTGGTCATTGACATCGGAAAGCCTGGCGAAGGCAAATTCCGTGAGAACATCTTCAGAGAAGCACTTCGCGCTAATGGCTTGCCCTTCCCAAGGCTCGGAACGTTTTGCTATGGCCATAAAGTCGACACCTTGCTGCTGTTTGAGTTCCTGTCCATGGAAGATCTCAACGGTGCCCGTCTTGCCGATGTGATTAACCAACTCTCCGACAAGGCAAGGATATGGCGTGATTCAATCGCTCATGGCGAGCTGCCTCCAGCACACAGTGGAAGGCCAGGGACTCGCCCAGAAAATGTATTTGGCCTCCGCTAGGGTGCAGTATGCTCGCTGATGACCGCTTCATGACGGCCTATCATTGGAATCAGATTGGCGTACGGCATCACCACGGCCTCTGCCTGCCGCTATGGTCGCTCGTCTCAGCCACAAGCTGCGGCATCGGCGAATACCTTGATCTCATCCCGCTGATCCACCATCTTCCGACAGCGGGCTTCGACCTGCTGCAGCTGCTTCCTCTCAACGACACAGGTGAAGATCCAAGCCCGTATATGGGCCTATCCGCACATGCTCTCCACCCCATCTACCTCTCCCTTCACGCGCTGCCTCATGCAGACTCCATACCGCAGTTCGTCCGCGCATTAGAATCGCTCCGCGCCCTCAACAGTACGCCAACCGTTCACTACCACGCAGTGCTACAAGGGAAGCGCCATGCTTTGAACATCTACCTCGACCACTGTCTTGACAGCATTGAACGCGACCCGGGATTTCATGCTTTTGTCGAACGCCACCGCTCGTGGTTGACGCCCTATTCTATCTTTTGCGCTCTCAAACATGCCCACGGTGGCGTAGCATGGTGGGATTGGAATGCACCGCTCATGCACGCCAGACCAGAGGAATGTACGAACGATGCCGCTCTTTCTCGTTCGATCTTTCGATGGCGGGCGATCCAATATCTCTGTTTTTCGCAGTGGCACCAGGTGCGCACGGCTGCAGATGCCTGCGGGGTGCTTCTCACCGGTGATGTTCCCATTCTCATCAACAAGGACAGCGCCGATGTCTGGTACCACCCCGAGCTCTTTGCGCGGCATAAAGATGTTGGTGCTCCGCCAGACATGTACAATACAGCGGGCCAGCACTGGGGGTTCCCCCTCTTTCACTGGCCAAACCACCGCAAAAGCAAATTCTCGTGGTGGCGAGAGCGTCTTCGACTGCAAGAAGAGTTATATCATCTCTACCGCATCGACCATATTGTTGGCTTTTTCCGGCTGTGGGCAATCCCGCCCTCAAAGCCCGCAAAGGCCGGCTCCTTTGTTCCCAAAACGCCTTCGGAATGGAAGAGGCAGGGAGAGGAGATCTTGACGATGATGCTCAATGCCACCTCTATGCTCCCTCTTGGAGAGGATTTGGGCGACGTGCCACCGCTCGTCCGGCAGTCGATGCACGAGCTGGGCATCCCGGGTCTGAAAGTCCTGCGGTGGGAACGCCAGTGGCATACGGATCAGGCCTTTCTTCCTCCACGACATTTCTCCCCTGAAAGCGTTACCACGGTTTCCACCCACGATTCTTCTACGCTCCGTGGGTGGTGGGAGGAAGACCCTGAGGCGAGCCAACGCCTAGCACATGACTACGGCCTTGTGTGGGAACAACGGCTGTCCGCGCATCTCCTCTTCAAGTTGCTGCAGGTCAGCCACAGTTCAGGAAGCCTCTTTCACATCAACCTTCTCAATGAATACCTCTCCCTCTTCCCAGAGCTGTCTCATCTTGACCCTGAAAAAGAGCGAATCAACCGCCCGGGAACTCTGAGCAAGAGCAACTGGACGTATCGCGTCAAGGTCGATGTCGAAACCCTCTTCCGCCATCGTGGCTTCACACAAGCTCTCAAAGAGCTGTCGGCGGCCAGCAACAGTGCTGACAAAGGGACGTAGAGATGGATTTTTAGAGGAGAAATGGGAGGTTCGG
The DNA here is from genome assembly GCA_964409235.1 of uncultured bacterium. Lineage (GTDB taxonomy): Bacteria > Chlamydiota > Chlamydiia > Chlamydiales > FEN-1388 > CAINFV01. Next base: position 3,288 of record CAYPCN010000016.1, on the reverse strand, counting down.
CCAAAAAGATCCTACTCTCTCTTCTAAAAGGCGCATAGCAAATGGCTCACATAGTCTCTCTTTATAAATTCTTCATCTTCTCTTCTGTAGAATCCCTCGGACTTTTACATGCCGACATCAATCTCGAGGTATTCTCATGTCCTTCCCAGACTCTATTCCTCTCCAAACTCAACCGTTCGAAACCACTCGCCGTGTTCTCGATACAATTGATACGTATGCGTTTGAGCCTTTCTGTCAGGTTGAAGTTTTCGCCTCTATCCCACGAATAGTGCAAGCTGCGGTCAACGCCATCGGACTGGTTGACAGCGCCATCAGCACATCAGTCCTCTGCCTTGCTGCTCTTGCGCCCTTGCCAGTATCATTGAAAGCACGGGTCATCGTATGGAGGAACGATGCGTGGAACCTCACGAGCCAGCTGGCAGATAAAATAGCCAGGCTCATCATCGTGGCGATCCCGTTCATTGGCAGTAAGATGTTTGCCATCCTCGATCACGCTCTTTCCTCTAATGTCCGCTTGAGTGGAGAGATCGTCAGCCTGAGAGCGACGGGCATAGTGCACGATCGAGAGATCGTCAGCCACCTCGAGACCATTGCCTCCCTCCGCCGCGAAATAGGGGAACTGCACAGGCTGGCGCCCCAACGGGAACCCTTCGAACAGGCCATGGAACGGCTGCGCACTGTGAACGATTCTCTCGAAGAAGAGACGCGTAGGAACAGAGATCTTCGCCTCCAGCTTCAATCACTTTCTACAGAAGTAGGAGTCCTCAAAGAGAAGAATGACGCTCTTGCCGCAGAAAACAAGAGAATGCATACGCTCAGAGCGGCGACTCCTGAAAGTCTGTTTCGTTCGAAGCGAGGTAGGACCTAAAGGCCGCGGGCGGCTGCCGTATGAGCCATGAGAGATGTGTTTTTTGGGTAGATTCGGCCAGAAAGATCCTACGCTGTCCTCCAAAAGGCACATCGCAAATGGCTCGTATAAATCTTTTGACCTATAAAAAGCCCATATCAGCGATCATACAATGTGAACGTACAGAGGAGAGACAAAGGAGTGCGTATGGACGTCGCTGTTGGAGCGTTTAAAATCGGCCGAGAACATCCTCTCACGCTCATCTCTGGACCGTGCATCATTGAAAGCCGAGAACACACTCTCGAATGCGCAGAACGGCTCGTCGGCATCGTCAAGGGGAAAAAGGTCAATTTGGTATTTAAGGCGAGCTATGATAAGGCCAACAGGTCTTCCTATCACTCGTTCCGAGGTCCTGGTCTAGAAGAGGGGCTGTCCATCCTTCAGGAGGTCAAAGAACGGTATGGAATCCCGGTGCTTTCTGACGTTCATCTGCCTGAAGAAGTACACGCGGCCAGCGAGGTCTTGGATGTCCTCCAGATTCCTGCCTTTTTGTGCCGGCAGACAGATCTCGTCTTTGAGGCGGCTAAGACAGGGAAGCCATTGCACATCAAAAAAGGGCAGTTTATGGCCCCATGGGATATGGGAAACATTGTTGAGAAAGCCCGCGCTGCAGGAAATTCCCAGGTGATCCTCTGCGATCGCGGCACTTCGTTCGGCTACAATAACCTCGTGAGTGACATGCGCTCTTTGGCGATCATGGCTCGCTTTGGCGTTCCAGTGTCCTTTGATGCTTCGCACTCTGTCCAACTGCCAGGAGGGCAGGGGACGTTGTCAGGGGGTCAGCGCGAATTTATCCCCCTGCTTGCGAGGAGCGCCGTCGCATCAGGCATTCAAGCGCTCTTCATAGAGACCCATACAAATCCTTCCCAAGCATTCAGCGACAGTGCGACCGTCTTCCCTCTCGACCAGCTCGGCACACTGCTCGACACATTGCTCTGCTTGCATGAAATCGTACAGAGGATACCGGCCGATGCAGGATCTGTTTCCTGAGCCGCGCCGCTGGCGCGCCCAACGTCTCCTCTGGGGGAGGCTCATCGCTGTTTTTCTCATAGCAACTATCGCCAAAACATACCCTGTCCACAAGTCGAAGCTGCACCAATTCTATAAAGTAAAGCAGTCTCGACGGGGGCAAATACGAAAGGCGCGAGAAAACAAAGAGCGCCTTGTCTTCAAGCAAGAACGCGTTGGCATCGTCCGCCATCTGTGGATCCAGGATCCCACGGGCCCACGGCGTCAGTTCCTCCTCGAAGCGTCAGCAGCTGAAGTCGGAACGTCGATCGTCACTAAAAGCACCTCTCTCAAAGAATCCTTTGTCCGTCCAAAAGGCTGTTTGCAAGAAGAGCTCTTTTGGGAAGTATCCTCGACTGGAGAACGGGTCGTCAAGCGTGGGGATCGGTGGGTCAAGGCGTCCTCCCCCCACCAACCCGTATCCGAACGCCTGGTCGGTCAGATCGTGCCTGTGCAACGCACTCGGTTTTTTGATGCCGAAACAGCGGAGTGGAATCCAGAGACGAATGAACTGATCGCCACCACGGCATTTTTCAGCGTGGTAAAAATGCCTGGCCATGACCTCCCGACAGCCCCTGCTGAGGGATACATCATAGCCCAGGGGACGGCGCGCACCATCTCCTTCCTCTTTGACAAAAAAGGACGGCAACAGGTGAGCTGCCAAGGCATCAAACTCCATCTCCATCAAGGGGGACCACAATGAGATATCAACTCGTATGTTTTCTCGTCCTTGTGGGGTATGCTGTTTCTCTTGAAAGCGCTGCCCTTCCTCTGCTTCCCTTACAGCACGTGGAAGCTGAACATGTCGATTTCGAAAATAAAACTCTCCATCTCGTCGGCCATGTAAAAGTTGTTCACGAGATTGGAACTCTCTACTGCGATGAGAGTACACTCATCCTCCCACAAGAAAAGGGGGAGGAGGGTGCCGTTGCTGTACAGACCATTTTCGTGAAGGGAAATGTCATCGTCGACTTCTCGGATGGCAGCCACCTGCAAGCTGATGAGGGCGAAATCGACTGCCAGCTTCTTGAAGGCACATTCATCGCCCACCCACCCGGCAAAGTCGTCTATTGCTCCTTTGCCACCACGGAACACCAACGCATTCCCGTCCGCGCCACCGGGCGCGCCCTCAAGGCCAAGATCACCAAAACCACAGCTGGCTATTCCCTTACCTCAATGCGTGGTGAAGGAGCGGTTAATATTGAGTATACACGTCCCTCTTCGATAGCTCATGCTCCGCATGAGACAGCAGAGGGGAAAGACGGAGAGAGTTCCTCGTAAACAACTCCTGCTAAAGGCAGAAGCTTTATGGTCAGCTAACAGGCTGCCACCTACGTGCAGTGTACGGTGCACGTTGCCTGGTCAATAGACCT
>CAYPCN010000015.1:0-34941 GCA_964409235.1 uncultured bacterium | reverse complement strand
GAGCACATTGCTTTTCGCATTTCGTTTTGGGATGAGAACATCGACCGTCAGCCGCAGCCTTATATTGCTGAGATTCGATGTCTCGATGGAAAGCTCGCATACTTTACTGCCGATGAGAATCAGTTCATCTCCCAGGTTTTTGAAGAAACGTTTGACGAAGCACGAGACTTTCTCAAGACACAAACGCCCAACTAATTTTTAGGGACAAGAAGAACCAATGAATAAGTTTTGGATGGGTCTTGGTATCGCTTGTGCATTGGTGGTGGCGCTTCCTCTGCATGCACTGGTGAGGCGGGCATTGTTCGGTCCAGGCAGTCAAACAGTCCAGGCGAATACTGCAATGGTACGCGCTGTCATGGACAATAACCGGTGGGGGTATTCGCTGTTTGAGTATGACCTTCCTTCTATTTCTGAATCAGGTCTTACCTACTGGGTCGATGCGAGTGTTATGCTCAAACACCGAAAATTTACCTCCGTTGATGAGGCAGAACGATTTTTTGTTAAAGTGTACGATGATTTTTTTCGCACGATCAATTCCATTCGCATCGTACGACCATTCCTTGCGACGTTTCCATTAACCCCTGACACGTGTCGGTTAGGAATCGGGTTTATTGACGAAGCTGGAAAGCTTCTGCGACCGCCCTACTTATCTTCGGTTGTGATGGAGAAGGACTCCTTAAGGTTTAAGCAATGGGTTGATTCGAAAGGGATTGCCGAGCAGCCATACGCTCCCATTTGTGTTCGCTCCCCCAGAGAGATTGATGGATTAAAGGAGCTGTATTCGTATCCAGTGCCTCGGAAGTCGGTTGAGCCCAAGCCACGGGTGCCACCCTTTTCGGACCATTCGTGGAGATTCCAATCACCGGTTATAAAAGCTCAAATTGCATTTTTGAGGAAGTTCTGCAATCAGAACAGCCTTCAACTCGTCACCATAGGAAGCGTAGGCCAGCACTATTTTGACTCAAGATTTTTTGAGGCTGTACTGTGTGGATTTGAACGCCTTTCGCTACAGGAGGCCAGGACATTGGGAGCGAGGTGTTCTCAAGAAATGTTTGATTTCATACGCAAAGACCCGAGTTGCTTAGAGTGTATAAAAGAGTTGAGTACGAAGCCCTACGAAAAGAACCACTCTCCGACCCCAATTCCAGAGCACATTGCGTTTCGTATCTCGTTTTGGGATGAGAACATCGACCGTCAGCCGCAGCCTTATATTGCTGAGATTCGGTGTCTCGATGGGAAACTCACCTACTTTACTGCCGATGAGAATCAGTTCATCTCTCAGGTTTTTGAAGAGACGTTTGCCGAGGCACCGACGGTTCGCTAAAATGCAGGATGTACTATGCCTATTTGTCTTATACACTCCCTCCCGGGAACTCGATATGCTCTCACGGACTCCCTGACCGTTGTGATGCCAAATCAGTCGACAGAGTGTGCAACGGCTGTTCCTGGTGCGTGCCGGAAAGAGATTCGCGAGGGAAGGGCTGCCTGGCATACAGATAGCCGACTGCCACAAGAAGGACAGGCGTTTTCATATGAGCAGCTGTCTGCCATCTGCTCGCAGTGGCGGAATCAGGGGATCTTTTCGTTTATTGAGGTTCGATGCTCTGAGACGATCGGAGACAAAGAGAGAGAGTGCCTCTACCGCCTCAAACAGGCGGTAGACTGGTTGATCCTTGATGCTGAATCACCCATGCCCGCCCTCAGCTCTGAAAGATGGGAGCATCTTGCAGCGCGTATGCAACACATTGGGAAGAGAATAGGGCTTCGCCTGCGCATGGACTCCCGTCTGTCGATCGCTGCACAAGTCCCATGGGTTGCGAAGACGGCCTTGCAGCTTGGAGCTCCTCGTCTCTTGTTCATCGAGGGGACGTCGATGGAAGAAGGCGTGGAGATCCTTCGGCTCGTTCAAGATGAGCTTTCCCGCCATCCCCTGTCCCATCAGTCAGCGCGCTGCCTTCCTATGCTGCGGCCGGCGCTCTACACCATTGCCGACAGAGCCTATGAAGAGATTGACTTCTCTGTGCTCGACGCCGTGCTCATCGAGTCCGGGCGGCCTTTTTTTGGCGGTGTGGCTGTCTACCAGGAACATGCAGAGAGGTTGTTTGGCATTTCTTTGTGGCAAGCGCTCGTTACCATGCTCTCGCAAAAAAGTTCTTCGGCCTCATTCATTGAGAGAGAGGTTCTCGCCGGCAGTCCAATCCCACCAGAATGTCGTAGGCTGCTGATCAGGGCCATATGCGAGCTTGCAGTCTCCATATCCAAAAGAGAGCCGATGAGGGTTTCGTACAAGAAGAAAGAGATAGAGGGAATCTGGAGCTCGTGCTTGGCTCACATGGTGTTTTGCCAGCACGAACACATAGCGGCACTACAGGCTATTGTTTCAGCCTTGATTGAGCAGAGCGATGAACTGATAGCAAAACGAGAGAAGCCGCGGCTTCAGCTCTTTGGGTCACGTTGCTGAGCTACTGAAAGCTCATTCAGCTGTTGCTGTAGCATCGCTTGTTCCCGACGTTGTTGCTCGATGGAGAGCCGAAGGCTTTCGATGACTTCGACTGGGGCTCGGCCGCTGGCAGCCAGCTTGTCATACTGCGCCTGTGTTTTCTCAGACGACGTACGAACCTTCTCGAGTGCTTTTTTCAGCCGAAGTGTCTCCTGCTCTCGCATCTGCGCTGGCAGGGGAACGACCAGCTCCAGATCATGGAGTGGAGCACGACTGGCAAGCGTGAGAGCAGCGGGAGGCGTCTCTTCATAGATAATGGTATTCATCTTCACGAGCGATCGTACGAGATGTTCATTGTCCCTGATGAGCCTTTGCAGTGGTGAAGTAAGGGGTCCAATGACGTATAGGTCGCTCGCTGTCCCTGGAGCAATTTTCATCTCCCCTCGAATAGCCCGCACCGTTTGGAGCACCTGTTGGATTTGCTCAAACTGCTCTTCAGCCTCGTTGGCCTCATCACATTCTCGAGGGTAGGGGTATGGCGTTTGGCACAAAAACTCGTTCTTGAGTCGTGCGAGCGCATCGCGGAGCCGTGGCGAATGGCACCTCTCCGGCTCGAGCGTTCCAAAACGCTCTTTGAGAATCGAGAAGAGCTCTTCAGTGATGAATGGGGCAAAGGGATGCAGCAGCTGAAGTGTATCCATGAGGAGAATCAGACACAGAGCTTGCTTTGTGGTGCGCAAAGCCTTGGGCGTCGATGATGAGAGAGCCGGCTTCGCTATCTCAATGTAAAACGCACAAAACTCATTCCAAAAGAATTCGTAGGCCGCTGTCGTCGCCTTGTCAAAAGCATACGTTTCCAGAGAGTGGGAGATCTTCGCCGCTGCCTTGGAAAACCGAGAGAGAATCCATCGATCTTCTACAGCAAGGTTGTCGAGCGAGCACGTATACAGATCTTCACGTGTGGGCGCAGCATCAGGGTTCTCTTCTGCCGATAGCTTACTCAGGACAAAGCGAGCTCCATTCCATACCTTATTGACGAAATGGCGAAACTCTTCAAATCGTCGGCGATCGAGCTCAATGATGCTCGCGTCCGTGGTAACAGCAGCAAGTGCCAGCCGCATTGCATCAGCACCATATTCCTCGATAATCTCCAGTAGGTCGATGACGTTGCCCTTGGATTTTGACATTTTCTCCCATCGGCATTTCACATCAGACGGAAGGGGCTTTTTTCCAAGGTCATACTCTTTTTTCTCTTCAGGAGAGACGTAGACAATGCCAACCTTTGGATCCTCTCGCCAGTAGGATTTTCCATAGATAAGACCATGGAGAAATGTCTCGTAGAAAGGAGGCTTGCCAAGCGCATAGTGGCTCATCATAATCATGCGCGCGACCCAGAAGAAGACGATGTCATGGCCCGTGATGAGGGTGCTGGTGGGGAAGAACTTTATCATCTCAGGGGTATTGTCAGGCCATCCAAGAGTGGACATGGGCCAGAGGGCTGACGAAAACCACGTGTCGAGAACGTCGGGATCTTGTGTCCACAGATGGGGAGCTTTTTTGACCTCTTCCGGTTCTCCTTCGCCTTCATGGCAGATGAGGATGTCTGGGTTGTCGACGCGATACCAGACAGGAATGCGGTGTCCCCACCAGAGTTGGCGACTGATGCACCAATCGCGAAGATGTTCCATCCATTGAAAATAGGTGGACTCCCAAAGAGGGGGATTCACAGAGACCTTCTTTGTGGCGACATAGTCGATGAGCGACTCCTTGAAGGCGCTGAGACGGACGAACCACTGCTTCGATAGCATTGGCTCTATCGTTGCCTTCGATCGATACGAGACGCCAACGCGATTTTTGTGGGGTTCGACCTTTTCCACAAGCCCGAGAGAACGCAGTTCGTTGACCACGGCTTCCCGAGCTTCGGGGACCGTCATCCCAGTAAAACGCCCGCCTTCTTCGTTGATCGTACCTTCCTCAGTCAGAATGTTGATCATGGGAAGATCGCGGCGTTGGGCCAGTTGGTAGTCGCACGGATCGTGGGCAGGGGTGATTTTGACAACCCCTGTGCCAAATTGGGGATCGACAAATTCATCAGCGACAATCGGGATGCGCCGCCCAGTGATGGGATGGTCAACATCCTTCCCAATCAAAAAGCGGTATCTCTCATCATGGGGATGAACGGCGACGGCCGTGTCTCCCAACATGGTTTCTGGGCGTGTGGTTGCCACGAGGACGAAGGCATCTTCTCCGGCGATTGGATAGCGAATCGTCCAAAGAGACCCTTGGCGTTCTTCGTATTCGACTTCGTCATCAGCAAGAGCTGTCTTCGTCACGGGATCCCAGTTGACAAGGTAGTTCCCGCGATAGATCAGCCCCTGGTCAAAGAGCTTTTTAAATATATGGCGAATGGCGCGAGAGCACTGCTCATCCATGGTGAATCGCCGCCGTTGCCAATCACAGGCAGCGCCGATGGCTCGTACTTGGTCGAGGATGCGTCTCTCGCTTTTCTCTTTCCACTCCCATACGTGGTGGAGAAACTCCTCTCGAGAAAATTCTAGGCGGTGCTTCCCCGTTGTCTTGAGGAGGTGGCGCTCCACGACGGTTTGTGTCGCAATGCCGGCGTGGTCTGTTCCTGGTAGCCAGAGCGTTTCAAAGCCGGACATCTTCTTCCATCGGACCAGGATGTCTTGCAGGGTTGTGTCAAGAGCATGTCCTAAGTGAAGCATGCCGGTGACATTTGGAGGGGGCATCATCACACAAAACGACGGCTTGTCGGACATGGGATTGGCATGAAAGATGCCGCGCGCCTCCCATAGTGCAGACCATTTTTTCTCTATGTCGTTTGGTGTATAGGCAGAAGGAAGTTCTTGCATAGGCTCAGCATAGGGCAAAAGTGTGAACCAACTAGCATACAGCCTTTCAGTGAAAAAAGTCACCGGATACCATTTTCAATGGATCGGTGGCTTCTGCAAAGGTCTCTTCTGAGACGCCGAGCCTAAGAGCTGCCTCTTTGAGAGTGATATTTTCATGAAACGCAAGGAGGGTAATCTTGGAAGCTGTATCGTATCCGATTTTTTGGCTTAATGCTGTGGCAAGCATAAGAGATTGTTCGAGGTGTGTGGCGATATGCGCTTCGTTGGCTTTCATTCCCTTGATGCATTTTTCCGTGAAATTGAGTGCAGCGTCGGCGAGAAGGGCAATAGACTCCAAACAATTTTTGGCGATAAGGGGCTTGAAGGCGTTGAGCTCAAAATGGCCTTGGGAAGCAGCGACCGTAATGGCTGTGTCATTGCCGAATACCTGACAGCATACCTGGGTCACAGCTTCGCATTGCGTGGGATTGATCTTCCCAGGCATGATTGAGGAACCGGGTTCATTTTCTGGTAGGAACAGCTCTGAAAGACCACAACGCGGCCCTGAAGCCATGAGTCTGATGTCATTGGCAATCTTGTAGAGGGTGCAGGCCACGCGCTTGAGAGCCCCGGACAGCTCTACGGCGGTGTCGTGACAGGCCAAGGCTTCGAAGGGGTTTCCCGCTGGGCGGAAGGGAAGATGGTATGCCTCGGATACATGGCTTATAGCTCGCTCTTTAAAACCAGGAGGGCAGTTGATCCCTGTGCCAACAGCGGTGCCTCCTAAGGCTAGTTCGAGGAGGCGAGGCATGGCGGATTGGAGAACATCGATCGACTGTTGCACTTGCGCCGCATACCCTGAAAATTCTTGCCCAAGGCGGATGGGAACAGCATCCATCATGTGAGTTCTGCCCACTTTGATGATTGGGTAGAAGGCTGTGGCCTTTTCATCAAGAGCCTCGTGCAGCGTGATAAGGGCCGGGATGAGGCGGAACGTTACGGTTTTTGCAAAGGCCATGTGCATGGCGGTTGGAAAGGTGTCGTTAGAAGATTGAGATTTGTTGACATCATCGTTGGGGTGAACCGGAGATTTACTACCCCTGGGGGAGCCGGCAAGCTCGTTGGCTCGATTGGCGATGACTTCGTTGACATTCATATTGGTCTGTGTCCCAGATCCTGTTTGCCAGACGCTGAGAGGAAATTCTGACGCCAACTCTTCTGGTGTCAGCGACTGAATCGCGCGGATGATGAGCTCTTTTTTGCGTTCATCGAGACAGTGCAGCTCGCTATTGGCAAGCGCCGCAGCCTGCTTGATGGTGATGAGCGCTGTGATGATCTCTTTCGGAATTTTGTGCTCGCCAATGCGGAAGTTCATGAGCGACCGCTGTGTTTGAGCTCCCCACAGATGTTCTTCGGGCACATTCACCATGCCTAAAGCATCGTTCTCCTGACGCATTCTTCCCATGGCCTCTCCTAGTGTATCCGCCCTATGTGTTGGCACAACTCAGAACAATATGGTCACATTGGCATCCCAGAAGGTTTCTTCTTTGAAGTACTCTTTTTTTGCTTTTTTGCCAAATAGCTCAGAACTGTTTTTTTCACTTTCTCTGAGAAAAGGATAGGTTGGGGAAGGATGCGGAGCGCCCAACGGTCGATGGCCTCTTGGGGCAGGAACATGCGCGTCTGAGGTAGATGCGTCGTGTTGGGCTTTCGGCCTTCGCGCGATGCTATACTCACTTCTTGCTCAATGGCGCAGTCCGTTAAATTGCGAGGATCGAGAGGCCCTTCTGTCTGATCGTCCCGCTCAATGTTGGCTGGGTCTAGGGCCTGCAGACATCGCACAGGATCGTCCGCTGAACGAAGACCCTGTTTGAAGTAAAACCCCTGGGAAGATGGTAACGCATCAAGGCAGAGGCGTCCCTTGCATTTCTTGCGGAACCCATATTCAATGGCCACTTGGAACAGCGCGGATCCGATCCCTGAATACGTGTCATTTTGGTACGACTGAAACCCCCAGACGAACACTTTTTTTGCGACGCCTTCCTGGTATTTTTCGAAGTGAACAAAAGGGCCAGAGCAAGGGATTTTTCGACTAATGACCACCTTAATGGATCCCAACGGTTCATCTCCGGGGCGAAGGACGGCTTGAAATTCTCTGATGGCGACCATTAAGGTATCGGTCGTTTTTTGGATGAGCACGTCAACCGGATCTTTCGTAGCCCGGCGGATAACCTTCGCTCTCCCAATGATTTTGGGAAGAGAAGCCTGACATTGCTGGCTTTGCTCTTGCGGAGCTTGAGCTGGTGGAGAAGGAGCGAGAGAGGAGGAAGGGGTTGCCGAGGAAAGCGCGTGCTGAGCGATGCGTGCGATACGATGCGAGCCTGAGGACGAGGCCTCGTCTTGCGCAACGAATGGGAACGCTGCGTGGCCTTCTAGAAAGGGAAAGGACATCGGAAATGAAATACAGCTAAGTAATTGTTCGTATGTAATGCGTAGGTTATTTGTCATGGCTCTTACCGTCAATTGTGAAAATTATACTGTCGCAATTATACACAAATTCGATTTATCCATGACACCGTCATAACTGATCAATGCGGGGGCCCGGGGAGCGGTGCTCCCCGGACGGGTGGAGGGGGCAGCGCCTCACTTCTTCTTCCGTCACATGATGAGGAGGGAGAAGACGAAGACGAAGAGGGCGAAGGATTCGAGGATACCGACGGCGGCGAAGCATTTGCCGTAGAGGGCTGGTTGTTTGAGGGAGGCCTGAATACCTGTGGCAGCTACTTTGCCCTGGAAGATGGAGGAGGCCATGATGGCGAGGCCGGCAAAGAGGCCGACGAAGATGGCGGAGACTGGAGAGATTGTTCCAGCCAAAATCCTCTGGTTCATGAGGAGCATGAGGATAAAGCCGTAGATCGTTTGCGAGGAGGGAGCGGCTGCCATGCCAATAAACTTTCCATGACCTTCTTCAGTTTTTGTCATGGCGGCGTGAGAGGCGGCGCCGGCGATATAGCAGCCGATGCAGCTTCCGATCGTTGAGAGTCCAAGGGCGAGGATGGGCCCTACTTGTTGGAGAGATGTTGGATCTACCATGGTGCACCTTTTGTACGTTATTAGACTTCTTTCGAAACTTAGGAGGAGCGATACAACGGATCTTTTCAGAAATCTCGAGTATCCTGATTTTTCGTCTACTCAGCTGAGTACGCCAAAAAATCAGGATACTCGATCTATCGGAAAATCTTCTATGTTCTTGTTCCTCCTACGTTTCGAAAGAAGTCTATTGATGATAGGTCTCGAGGGTTAATGGGCTGAAGGGTTTTCCGCCGCCTTCAAATGAATAGTGATACCACTCGAGGAAGTTCAAACGCAAACCGTGGATAACGCCGCTCATGATAGAGAGGGCGATGTTGACGCTGTGGGAGAGGACGACGAGGATGATAGAGATGACGAATGGAAAGGACTGGGCGGCTTCGTTGATCATTGATGAGACGATAGCTCCTGAGATTCCGAGGGCGTAGAGTCGGAGGTAGGAGAGGACATCGGCGAATACGGATATAGCGCCCATGATGACGAAAAACAGGTCGGAGATGCCATTTTTGATGATTGAAGTGGCCGCGGAGAAGAGGAAGCCCGCAACGAGCAGCTCTACCCCTATGGAAGCTCCGAGAGCAGCATCGAGGTCGAAGAGATAGTATATCAACGATGGGGCATTGAGGAAGTGGGCAAAGTACATATATCCGCCGATGATACAGAGAATCCATCCTGCGTTGGCGATATTTCGCGTGAGGTAGCGACAGATGCCGAATATGATGTGGATCGACCCGATGATGATGGCCAATTCAAGCATGGTCCCATCCGCCATGCTGTCGAAGAGAGGCGCTATGGCCGGAGCTGGGGCCTCATACAAAAATTCTGTACGTGACGTTGGAGGAATGCCATTGTGGAGGGAGACCCAATGCTGGTAGGTGGCATCTTGGAGAGTAAAATGGTACTGCCCTTGGCGTTCAACGAGGTATGTGAGCGGTGAGTACACTCGCAATGGATTATCCTGAGAAAATTTGATCGCAAAGAACGAGTTCGTGAGCAGTCCCCAAACGATGCAAGCGCTGCCAAGGAGAGCGACGAGCGTGACAAATCGACGTATGGCGGAGGACGATGAACGAGTTTTTTTTCTGAGCAGAAGCGCGGTCGCCAGGAAGACGAGTCCATAGCCGGCATCTCCGACGATCATGGCGAAGAAGAGCGCGAAAAAGGCCAAGACCCATGGCGAAGGATCAGCATCGGTGTGGGAAGGCGTGTCGTAGATATTGACAAGATCTTCTCCGATCTTGTCGAGGTTGGTATTTTCTAGGCAGGTCGGTGGTATTTCATTCGGGAGCGTGCGGAGGAGGTCAGTATAGATATCGAAGGTATCGGCGATGGCAAGGGCGTTGGCGAGCTGAGTTTGAGGTACCCATCCTGTCATGGCAAAGAGGTGATTGTCGAGCACCGCTGTTGCATTTTGGCTCGCTCGTCGACGTTTTACTTCATTGAGAGAGTTGACGAGCGCGGCTCTCAGGCTCTCGACGAGAGGGGCCTGTTGCTTGATCTGCTCTTTAATATCATTGATCTCACGAAGGAGCGATGCCTCTGTGGCCGGGAGCGTGGCAAGTTCTTTTGAGAGCGGGATATGTTCAACGCCTGACGGCGGCTGAAAGGGCTCTACGGTACTAGATACGAAATATTGGTGGTGAGCATCCTCTGATACGAGGATGAGATGGGGACAGCGACGTGCGGCCTTTCGTTTTTTGAGAGCTTTCCACAGCTTGAAGCGCAAGCGGGTTTCTTTTTCGATTGAGGCAATGGCGTCGAGAGGGATGGTACCAAAGGGGGCAACGAGAGAAAGCCGCTCTCGAGTGCTCTTCAGTTCTGTCTTACATTGTTCAAGACGGTGAGCTCTGGCGATGACGCGTTGTGAGAAGGCCAGAGGGTCGGAGATAGAGACGTCCGATGTCTGCGGTACTTCGTACTGCTGGAGAATGCGTATCGCGTGGACGACATCGTGAAAGTCACTGCTGAGGAGCTCGACAGAAGAAACTTTAGTGCCGATAAACTGAACGTTCCCAGCCTTTTGGCAGGCAGCGAGGAACGCGTCTTTATGTGTTTCGGCGCCGAGGAAGAGGACTTTCTGCAGTTCAACTTTCATCGTCCACTTCCTCTCTCGTTCTTCTAGCGACGATTTTTGTTTTGGCGATTTTGGCTTGTGAGACCGCGGCTAGCTGGAGATCTCCCAGGAAGATCTTGATCGCCTTGATATTGCGCGTACAGCGGGGGATTAAGACTTTTTCAAAGAGGTTGACGCGGATATACACCTGCTTCAGTTCGCGTGTGAGAATCGAAATGCGCTCTTCGGCGGTGGCCGCCTTGATGTCGAGGGCTTTGAACGCGCGCACTTCTTCAATGAGGCTGTCGAGCCATGGTGGCGTGCCGTAGAGGTCGTAGTCGAAGGGAAGGAAGGAAACGTCCGTGATTGTTGGCAGTTCAACGCCGGCAATGTTTTCTGTGCTCTTCGTGACAGCGGCGACTTTTGCCGCATTCGCCAGCGAGACAGAGGGGTCTAGGGTCATCAGTGGAGCGGAGCGAGAGAGCTTCTCCCACTGTTGCTGGCAGGATGCGCGCAAAAGGTCGCTTTGCGAACGTGCAGCGATCACTTCTGCTTGGAGAAGCGCTTTGCGAAGCTGAAGGGTTGGCAGGTACCTTTGCAGCTGAGAAAGGCGCATCTGCTGCTGACGAAGCTCCTGTTTTGTGAACTTCAGCTCAGCCATGGCTAGGCACTCCTTATCTCGTGGGCATCCCAGAATTTATCTAAGATTGCCTGCTTGATGCCGACTTCTTCTCTTGAAAAACAGATGCCGAGAATCTTCCAGCCGATGTCCAGAGCTTGCTCAAGAGAGCGGTTGACGCTGAGGTCCATAAGCTCTTTTTCAAAGAGCTTGGCAAAGTGAAGGAGCTTTTCATCCCATCGAGACAGGCGGAAGCCCATGGCATAGCGTTCCCGAGCCTTCTTGGATTCGGCGTAGAGCCGTATCATGGCATTGGCAAGTTCGGCGTGATCTTCGCGGGTGACCTTGCCGATAACAAGCTGTTTAAGGCGGGAGAGAGAGCCAAAAGGGTCGATCTTCCCTCCATGGAGATAGAACTGGCCTTCGGTGATATAGCCCGTGTTATCAGGGATGGGGTGCGTAACGTCATCGCCCGGCATAGTTGTAACGGCGACAACGGTGATAGAGCCACTGCCTTCGATGGCCACGGCTTTTTCATATCTGGCGGCAAGGTCGGAATAGAGAGATCCCGGGTATCCTCTATTGGATGGCACCTGGTCCATGGTAATCGCTATTTCGCGAAGAGCATCGGCGAACGCTGTCATATCAGTGAGGAGAACGACGACATTCTTGTGTTCGAGGGCAAATTGCTCTGCTGAGGCAAGCGCCATATCTGGGACAAGGACGCATTCAACTGTCGGGTCTGTGGCCTGATGGATGAACATGACCGTTTTGTTTTGCGATCCGGACGACTCAGCGTTTTCGACGAAAGCTTGGTATTCTGAGAAAGTCAAGCCCATGCCTCCAATGATGACGACGTCGGCAGCGGCTTGGTTGGCTATTCTCATGAGCAGGGCGTTATATGGTTCGCCGGCAACAGAAAAGATGGGAATTTTTTGGGATTTGACGAGGCAGTTGAACACGTCAATCATAGGGATGTTTGTGCGTACCATTTCCGTCGGCACGATACGCCGAACGGGATTAAAGGACGGTCCTCCGATTTCGATGGCTGTGCCGAGGACTTCTGCCCCGCCGTCGATAGGCTCTCCGGAGCCGTTCAGGCGGCGCCCTAAGAGGTTATTGCTATACGTCACTTGCATCTGTCGGCGCAGGAAAATTACCTTGTCTCCGGTCGAAATGCCCCGGGGGTTGGTAAAGACTTGGAGAATCGCCTTTGGGCCGTCGAGGCGGATGACAGAAGCATATGCCCTTCGGCCGTCTGCCATTTCGATGCGGGCGAGCTCTCCGAGACCTGCTTTGCTGTCTGATACGGTGACGAGGTTTCCGCGTATCTCATCTATCTTTTCGTGAATAGTTCTCATAGCAAAAAATCCATCGTTACACGTTCAACAGCCCTTCGATCTCGGCAATGGCATGCACGTACGTTGCGACGCCAAGAGGGAGGTAGTTGAGGTTTTTCAGACGATGTTGCAGAGCGAGGAAAAACGCTCGTGCTTCATCGTATGAGGCAAAGTGAAAGTGTATGTCAAGGATGCGGCCCATCAGTGACAGTGATGCCATTTGCCGCTCAAGAGGGCAGTACGCATCTTCTTTATCAAAGGAATTCTGTTGGAGGTAGCAGAAGTCGTACAGTTCCCCTTTGAGGTAGGTGACCATATCTTCGAGCGAGATACCCTCTTCTCCAACCACTTCCATGCGTTTTTTAATGTCGTCAGCCTCTCTGAGGATAGAGGCCGCTTTTTCTACGATGCGCCCCCAGTCTGGCATTCTGTTCGCCAGTTCATGAGCCACTTGGGTTGTATATTTCGACCAGGAGATGAGAGGATCAATGGCCGGGTAGCGTCGCGAGTCGGATCTCTCTCGTGATAAGCCGAGGAAGGCGCCGACGACGGATAACGTTGCTTGGGTGACAGGCTCTTCGAAGTTGCCTCCTGCTGGAGATACAGCGCCACCGATGGAGACAGAGCCAGAACGACCTCCTTCGGTCACGACGACGCCAGAGCGTTCATAGAACGAGGCGATACGAGAAGCAAGATAGGCGGGGAATGCTTCTTCACCGGGAATTTCTTCAAGACGGCCGGACATCTCGCGCATAGCTTGTGCCCATCGCGATGTAGAGTCTGCTAAGACGAGGACTTGGAGTCCCATCTGCCGGTAGTATTCTGCCATGGTGACACCCATGTAGACGGATGCTTCTCGTGCGGCGACGGGCATAGAGGATGTGTTGCAGATGATGACGGTCCGCTTCATCAACGACTCTCCCGTATGGGGGTCGACGAGATGGGGGAACTCGCGGACGATTTCGACGATTTCCCCGGCGCGCTCTCCGCAGGCAACGACGATGACGATGTCCACGGAAGAATACTTCGCAAAGTGGTGTTGGAGAACGGTTTTTCCGGCGCCAAAGGGCCCAGGAGTACAGAAGGTGCCGCCTTTCAAGATGGGAAATTGAGTGTCGATGAGACGGCAGCCTGTATCCAGCATCTTGGTGGGGCGTACTTTCATTCCTTCGATAAGCTGATTTTTGATCGGCCATCGTTGCATCATGGTGAAGGAGCGTTCTACTTGCCGTTCGTCGACAGCGCGAGCGATGACAGCGTCAACAGTGTACTGTCCTTTAGGAGCAACCCATGTGATGGTGTAGGTACCAAAGCACGTGAAGGGAACCATGATAAGGTGCTGGAACCGATGCTCCATGACTATGCCAAGAGAGCTTCCCCGTTTGACGCTTTCGCCGATTTTGATGCTTGGCAGGAATTCCCAGGTTTTTTCTCGGTTCAGGGGGGTGCCTTGAAATCCTTTGGGGAGGAAATACCCAGAGGTATTCGAGATTTCTTCGAGGGGGTTTTGGAGGCCGTCAAAAATGGTGCCGAGCAATCCGGGCCCTAATTCGGCTTCGAGGAGGTTGCCAGTAAATTCCACAGGGGTGTTCACGCTCACCTCTCGGGTGTCTTCAAAGACTTGAAGCTTGGCTTCATTTCCCGAGATTTCGAGAACCTCTGCTTTCAGTCGCACCTTCGGTAGAATGACGTAGGCGACTTCTCCCTGGCGGATATTTGTGTCGAAGACGACGTGGAGAAGGTTCCCGAAGGCTTGTTTCACATAGCCCTTTGCGAGGATGGGACGGGGTGTTTCTTGCGCCGTGGGAGTTGTCATTGCACAGCCTTTGAAATGCGTTCTACAATGTTCTGATGGACCGGACTTTTAAGTGCTCGCCGACTTTCTACGAGCCGTAGCTGGAGGAGATAGGCGAGGAGTATATTGAGGGAGAGAGGGGGACTGTCGGCACACAGGGCACCGATGGTGTCAAACTTCCATTTGGCATAGCCATGCTCGATGGTGAGTGGAGAGCGATGGTGCGGTTGCCAGAGGGAGAGGAGAGGCGTGAAGAGGGCTGGCCAGTGTTGAGCATTGGAGGGGTCGAAGCCCAGTTCCTCACCGTTGATATCATAGGTCTTGCCAAGGGCTTTGGCGCGCAAGTAGGCCATGAGCTGCCGGCTTGTGTGTTCAACCCAAAAATACTGCCTGACGAAGGCAGGAAGAAACGGCGGAAGTGCAGTGAAAAACTGTTGCACGAGTTCGTGGGCGTGGCGTTTGCGCTCTTCAAGCGAAGGATGCCGGGCAAAGAAGGGAGCGAGCATGGGAAGAGGGCATTCATCGTTTTCCAACATCTCACGCAGGTCTTCAGAAGGGATGCTGCCAATGGCGGCCATGGGAAGATCTAAGAAGAAGGAACGGATATTTTCAAGATCATAGATCGCATACAGCTGGTGGACCGTTGCCATTTCATGGGTGGAGAGATTTTGTTGGAGGAAGAACTCCACCTCACCTAGAGACATTTCTGGCAGGGCTTCGATTGACAAGGGCGGCAGAAATGGGATGAGAAAATATCGACTACCCATGGCTCTACTCTTTGAACAACAACGCACGAAAATCTGACCGCAAGAAGGTGGCGACCATTTCTTTAAGGCTTTCTGGGGTGATTTCAATGGAGAGATGCCGGTCGACGATTTTGATGATCACTCCAACGTCATGCGTGCCAGTAGAGATCGCTTCTGTTGATAGCTTCTTTATGGCCTCTTGACCAAGGGAATGCAATACCTCTTCTTTTGACAGGTGCTTTCCTAGCCAGACGGCGAGGTCTCCATCGAGGCCTTCTGCTTGAATCTGAGCGATGATGAGGTCGAGCAATGTTGCCGTCTTTTTCTCGTCGTGGAGCTCAGAAGCGAGGAAATGATCAAGAGCTGGGTTGAACAGCCCCTGCTCGATCTTCTCTTTGAGGAGGTTGAGAGTTTGTCGAGTTGCCTGTTCGAGAGAGGCGTCAAAGGCTGCCCGTTCTTCTCTCAGGAGAGTTCTGGCATCATGGAGCATGCGTTCGGCATGGTGCTTGGCCTCAGCTCGGATGCGAGCTGCGTCGCGCTCCGCGGCATGTTTGATCTCTTGGGCTTCTTCTTTGGCTGGATCAAGCGTTTCATTGCGAATCATTTGGCAAATCGCTGCCAGACGTTCGTCACCCGTTCCTCGTTTTTCCATTAAAATCACCTGGGTAATGGAGGTTGGATACACGAAGGATCTAAAAGATAAGTTCTATATAGAATAATCGTACTTCGATCGCTTTTTTACAAGAATAATGCTTTAAGAAAATAAAAATAATACTGTTAGAGCCATGTGCGATGCGCCCTTTGGAGGATGGAGTAGGATCTTTTTGACCGAATCTCCCCAAAAATCTCCCTCTTCTCCTCTACAACTCACATCGCACATGGCTTTGTTATCAAAAAGAAGATGGAGCCGAGGGGAGTCGAACCCCTGACCTCAACAATGCGAATGTTGCGTTCTACCAACTAAACTACGGCCCCTACGCTGAATATAGAGTACGTTCTCCGGCCTTTTTTGTACACGTTCAGAGCTCTTTCTTAAGGTAATACATCACGCTGTTCTTCGAAAACCCTGTTCGTGTGAATTCGTGGACAAATCCAAGTCGTTGATAGAAGCCGATAGCCTGAAAGCTGAGAGTGTCGACATAGGCGACGGCACATCCATGGGCTTTTCCATACTCTATCGCTTGGCTCATTAACATTTTTCCAAGACCTTGCCGTCGATAGGGCGCTTCGATAAACATATGACGAATGTGAAGCGTCCCCCAGAGCACATGGGCGGTGACCGCTCCTGCAAAAGTATCGCCATCGTGGGCGATGAAGGCAACGCGGGTAATGGGGGCGTCGCACCCCATAACTTCGATGCTATGCTGTCGAAATCCTTCATCAATCCGATTTGTCAACTCTGCGGTAACTGGGGCTTGTGTGATAGAAAATCCAGACATGCTGTGTTCCCTAACGATGGTTGCCATTATGCACCTCAAGGTCGTGGTGAAGCAGTCGTTCAGAACTCCCTCGAGATCGGCGAGCGGTACAAAGTGGTGACGGAATACGTCGTATCTTGTAGCAAACGTATACCTGGGGTACTGGCATACAAAAAATATAAGCTCTGCGCCAAAACGAAGCAACCGATCTTTACTCTCGTAGTTCCAACCCGCGCTTCACGCCATCCTTACCGGGTGACGAGCGACTCATCGTAGATGAACAGCCTTTGTACTCGCGGGCCGAGACATGACATCAGTTCATGGATGATGGATCCTCCGAAGGCCGCAAATGTTTCAGCGGGCAGATAGGCGCCAAGTTCATCCTCGCCAAAAAGGAGGACGGGATCGCCAACAGAAGCCTCGGGGATGTCGGTGACATCGACCATCATATAGTCCATACAGATTCTCCCGACCATAGGGGCCTTTTTTCCTCGTATGAGGACGAATCCCTTCCCGCTGTACGATCTGTGAATGCCATCGTAATACCCCATCGGCAGGACCGCAAGCCGTGCCGTGGGTTGGTTGACGACGTACGAACGGCCGTAGCTAACCGTTTCGCCAGCTATGCATTCGTTGAAGCCAACGATGCGGGAAAACAACGATAAGGCTGGTCGAAGGTCGAGAAGAGAGAGGCTGGCCTCTGATGTGTGGAAGCCATACGTCGCAAGCCCTATCCTGACCATGTTAAACTGGTCAAAAGAAAAGCGGAGGGTGGCCGCTGAGTTGCAGGCATGGCGGTAGGTCGGCACGATGCCCTCGCGTTCAAGGCTGGCAATGGTGGAAGACAGGATGGTCGCCTGTTCCTTGGTAAACGCGTCTTGGAGGGGGTCGTCAGCGGCGCTGAAATGAGTGAAAATACCCTCAAAATGCAGATGCGGAGATGCTGCGATCGCTCGTGCGATAGGCAGTGCATCTCTCGGACTGCACCCAAGGCGTTTCATGCCGGTGTCGACGTGGAGGTGGACGTTGAGGACACTACGAAGCTCGTGCGCTGCTTCTATCGCCGCTTTGACCTGTGAAAGAGAGCTGACACTGACTTCGATATTCCATTGGGCAGCTTTTTTCATCTCTTGCTCGGAGGCATGAATGGCAAAGATGGACTGACGGACTCCCATCCTCCGCATCGACACACCTTCGTCGACGTACGAAACGCCAAGAATGTCGATGCCACAGGTCTGTAGAAAATGCGCAATGCGAATGTCATCGGTCCCATAGGCCAGTGCCTTGACCATCACCATGATGCGGGTGGAAGCTGTGAGCTTTGAGCGAATGAGGTCAATATTAGAACGTATAGCGGCCAGGTTGATGCAAGCAACAGTATGCGGAAGGCTGCCGTCTAATTGCTGTATCAGCGCGTCAACGGGGATTTTGTGCGGCCCCTTGAAGAGAATGGTATCAGAGGGCAATGCGGTCGTTTGCGCTAAGGCAACAGCCTCTTCAAAAGAGTCGAAGGAGTGGATAGGAATCCTGTTTCCAGACGCCCTGCTGAGGGCCTCTCCGACAGCCTGTGGCCAGGCATACACTTCGGCGATATGGTGACTGACCATCGCCTCTATGAGGCGGTTGTCTGAAGCAGGGTGGGCATCTCCACTCCGCAGCCCCCCGAAAACGAGAATAGTTTTTCCCATTTTTGATGGCGTTGTGGATTGAATGTAGCCAGTCAGCTCATCGAGAGATGCGTCAAACGACAAAAGGGTATGGCAGTAGGTGCCATTGATCAAGGAGACTCCTTCTTTATTTTTCCAGATTTCAGTTCGCATGATCTGCGGTTGGTAGGATTGAAGGGCGGTGAGAATAGCACGAGGAGGAAGCTGGAGATGCCACGCAGCCTTTAAGGCTAATGAGAGCAGGTCGATGAGATAGGAGTGACCTCCTTTGATGCTGCAGACCGCTTCAGAGGCATATGGGAATTGACATTGTACTTTGAGGTGGTCGGCCCCAGCGATGCCGACAGCTCGTACAATGGGCTGTTCAGGCGATGCTGAATTCCAGAATATGATCGGACAACGAATATTCGAAAGATCTACGCGTTGATCGCGTTCGATAATGGCGCATCCCGATGGAGGAAGGGCATTGAGCAGTGCTACGATCTCTGAGGCGGCTTCTTGCTGTGGCCCCAGCCGTTTTCGATAGAAATTCGTTACGAGGGCGACCTGCGGCTGGGCCATGCGAACCAGGTTGTCCATCTCTCCTGGCTGCGTTGCAGCCATTTCAATGAATGCCAATCGTGTATTGTGAGGCATGTGCAGAAGGCTTAAGGCGACGCCGAGCTGGCTGTTGAAGCTCTCTGGGCTTATATAAGCAGCCGTGCCATGGCAGAGATGGCCCATGAGATCTTTCAGCATGGTCTTGCCGCAACTTCCAGCGATGGCGATGACGCGCAGCTCGGAGAAGGAGGATCGGTAGCATCTGGCTAGGTCTTGAAGGGCGGCAAGAGGGGATGGCACTCGGAGTAATTGCTCTTCTGCTATGCCTGGCGGTGCCTTCCAGGCATCCTCTACGACGGCGAACATCGCTCCCGATTGTACGGCATGGGCCACAAAGTTGTGGCCGTCGCCCTTTCGACCTCGAAGCGCAAAGAACAGTGTGCGGGGCGTGCGTATGGTTCTCGAATCAATGGAGATGTCGTCGATGAAGAGCGGCGCCGGCCCTGTGCATCCAGAGAGCTTCCATTGACGAATATCAAAATACTTCATCGTATGTTGACGAGGTGGACGCCCATCCCTTGCAGGGGGTGGGAGGAAACCTCGCTCCTTTAGGCGAGAGGTGGGTACACGGCTTTAGATCGTATGCGCATGGCCAAGAAAAAGGCAATCACCCATGGAATGAGGAGGAACGGCGTCGGACGGACAAAGGGGATGCGGGATAATATCACTGACGCGTGGATGATGAGATGGAAGCAGAAAAGAGCTGCCAACGACCCGAAAACGAGAACGGCTTGTGGGTAGCGCTTCTCAAATCGAAAGCAGAAAGGAGCGGGAATCAATACCGCAAGAATGGCAAGCAGGGGAGTCAGGAGCTTTGTATAAAAGGCAATGGTGGTTTCTGTGGCCCGTTGAGATCGCGACGAGCCAAAGCTTGACATCAACGTCACCAGTTGAGAGAGAGAAAGGTCTCTAGGGTCGGCGGTGGACATTTTTACTGTGCTGCGGGTGAATTGAATCTCGGCCATTTCATAAAACGGATGCGACGCAGTCTTAGCCATCTTGCCCGACGAATCTCTCTCGATCACATCGACGCCATATCCCTCTGGCGGGCGATCTTTGAAATAGGCAAGCCGCTCGACATGGAGGACGTAATCGGCCGAGCGCACCCAGAAGACATCGAAGAGCGTTCTATTGATGGGATTGTGCTTAAAGAAAAACAGCCGGCTGCTGTCTGGAAAGAGCACGACGCCAAGGCGGGACGACTCTTCGTGAACCGTTTTACGTCCAAAATCGGAGTCTACGATCCTGCGGTGATGGCGGATGGCAGTAGGGAGGACATATTGCGTGTTGACCCACATGGACATCGAGGACAAGAAAGCGACGGCAAGAAAGGGACGGAAGATCTGCTTGAGGGAGACGCCAGCATTGAGAAGGGGGATGAGCTCATTGTCACGTACGATGCGGGGAATAAGAAGAGCCGTTGCCGCGGCAACGGCAAAAGGGATAAGCTCCTGAAGACGGCAGCTGAGCATGCAGAGGTAATACGTGCGCCACATGTTCCAGCTGGTGTCGGGATCAGCGACATCTTTAATATGGGCGAGAATATCCGCAAAGACAAAGAGCCCAAATCCAAGGACTGATAGGAGAGAGACGAGCAACGCAAAGCGCAGGAAAAGATAGCGCCACCATGTGGGGATGCCCAGCCGATGCCACGCGTGCGGTGAAATGCCACAGTCAATATTCCAGCCCATATTCCAACCTCGTTTTCAATGTCGAAGCAAAAATCCAGAGAATCGGATGGGGGAGTAGATAGAAAAAAATCGCAGCCGGTGAGACATCATTTAGATTTTTGCCAGCTAGATACGCAGAAATAAACAGCCCAAAGGCCAAAAGAGGTCCTGCTGCATGGAACAGACGCGTCGATACCCTGCTCGTGCGAATGCCGCTGACAGCGCCAGCGAGGCAGAGGGAAAAAATGGCAAGAGAGAGAGAGAGGCGCCGAAATGGCTCCGACGAGAATTTGTGAAAAAGTTTCTTTAAGTGTTTTGCCGAGTGGCCCTGGTATTCGCGTGCGGCAACATGGCGTGCCAAGTCGTTTTGCTGTGCTCGAACGACCGATAGAGGGAAGTGATCGGCCATTGGCTTCCAATGGCGTCGTTGAGCCAGTTCATGTACGAAGTCGGTTGGCGTTCTTTTGGAATCTGCATGTTCAATGATCAACGATCCAAACGGTTGCCCTTGGCTCTGAGGCGTGCGCGAAGAGATCACCGTCAGGGAGGTGCCGAGGAGGGCCTTGGCCTCGGCATGAGCTTTCTTGAGGATGACGAGGCTGAGCCGGTCGCTTCCAGGAGAGGCTAGGCAGAGCAGCAGGTCTTTAGCCTCTCCACCTGTGCGGATAGAGCCTGTCAACTCCAGGGCGATGCCATGTTCGGCGAGAAAGCGGCCACTTTGGACAAAGGATAATGGCTCTTCTTCTCGAACGTCGAATTCCAATGCTTTTGCTGCCAGATGGCTCCGTGCTGAGAGGTCAAACATCCCCCACATCATCAAGACGCTGAGGAGGAAGCTAAAGAAGGAGAGGGGAGCAAGAATGGCGGATAGACTATATCCTGACGATCGAGCGGCGGTCAATTCTCCGGAGGCGCTCATCGATGACAAGACGGCGAAGCCAGCGACGAGGGATGAGATCGGGATGGCGATCTGAAGGAGGTAGGGAATTTGGTAGAGGACGAACAAAAGGATTTTTTCTGGGGAGGCTCCGAGGGCGATGAAGCGCGCGACCTCTTCAAGTTTGGTCGACAATAACAGGAAGACGATGCCAAACAGACAGATACATACATTTCGGCAATACTGCCTCAGCATGTGTTTCCAGAGGACCGGCAGACGAAGGTGATGAACGAGGTGCCAAATAGTCATGGTTTTAGTACGCGCTTTCGGGCTTGTTGCATAACGGCAAGGTACACGATAATCTCACGACAGTATATGCGAAGACCCTCGTTTTACGGTACGAGCTTTGGACATACACAAACTAGAACATCATATAACTCAATTCATGGCGCGCCATGTACCGCCGCACGCTCCTTGCATTGTTGGCTTTTCTGGGGGTGTTGATTCGTCGGCGCTCTTGCACATTCTCCATACGATTGGCATTCGCTGCCATGCGGTGCATGTAGATCACGGATGGAGGGAGGAGAGCGCTGCAGAAGCCTCTCTCCTCGAACAGAGGACGAAGGCATTAGGCATCCCTTTCTCCTGCTTTCGCCTGCCACCATGTCCGCAAGGTGACAATCCAGAGGACTGGAGCCGACGAGAGCGCATGGCCTGTTTTTCTTCTGTGGCGGATCGGCTGGGCATACGCATCGTCCTCTTGGCCCATCAGGCGGATGATCAGGAGGAAGTAGTGCTCAAAAGAGTCTTGGAAGGAGCGTCACTGCATACCTTCCGAGGAATGCGGCCTGTAGATGCCCGAGGGGAGCTGACCATTGTGAGACCTTTGCTGTCGATTCGGCGGGAAGAGCTTCTTGGCTATCTTCATGCACGCGCCATCCCCTATCTGACAGATCCCTCCAATGCGGACTCTCGTTATCTCAGAGCTCGTATGCGCGAGACGATTTTCCCCTTGTTACGCGCTTCATTTGGAAAAGAGTTTGGCGACAGCCTTCTCCGGGTGGCGAGAGAGGCTCTTGAGTTGGACCACTATCTTCATGAAGAATGCGCGCGTAGATTTGCTTTGTATGAAGGCCGTGGCGTAGCTTTTGGAATAGCTCAGGAGGAGGGTTCCTATCCCTTTCTTGTTCGCTCTCTCATTGACCGTGTGCGTACGAGGGCAGTACTGCCGAGCCTTAGCCGTCAGCAGGTGGAACGAGCGGTCGAGACCTTTTGCGGGTCGGCGCCTGGAGTACGAAGATTTTTCATTGGTGAGGGTGGCATGGTCGTCGAAAAGGGGTTGGCCGCCGCTTTTTCCACCAAGCCGCACCTCATTACTCCCACGTCTTTCACCGAGCCCGCGGGTACGTCTATCATGGGGCCGTGGGAGATCTGCTGGCGTCCGTCCCTCGTCTCGGGAGCAGAGAGCGGTGGATGGAAAGAGCTGTTCTCGGGCGCAGCTGTGATGTTGGAGATTCCTCTCTTTCCGTTCACTCTTTGCCCATCCAGCGACCGCCTTCTGAGGCGCGTCAGAAAACAACGTCCACGGTGTTCGTGCTTACGCCCCTATGTGCCATCTATTGTTCAGAGAGCTATTAGCGATGGTGATTTTCAGGCAATTCAGCTTGTTGCCGACCCTTTAACCGGGTATACTATTCCGCTGCCGACCGGCAGCCCTTGTTGTGCGGTTACGATCAAGTGGAGTCGTGAACAACCTAGCAGGAATTTATATTCCATGCTAGGATCGCGATAATGGGCCCGAGAATTGTGTTGAAGCTTGAAGAGTAAGGTTGTTCATGACCGATCAGAAGAAGTCAGAACCGAAGAAAGCGCAGTCCTTGCTGTTTCTCCTAGCGACCATTCTTTTTGCCCTCATGCTGTTCCAAACGGTTTTTGGCGTGAAGCCGGCTCGCGTCTCTTTTAGCTATCAGCTCGAGCATGTGGTCAATCTCGATCTTTTGCAACCTGAAGACTCTCGGAAAACAGCAACGCAGACAAACCTCGTCACCTTTTCAGGGCGGTTTCGCGAGGCAAAGACGGAAGTAGGGAAGCAACGGTTTCGATATCTTGAAATGATTGAGGAACAGAATACCCTCCGCCTCGAATTTGCTCGCCTCGAGCAAGAAATGGATGTCATTCGGCGCAAGGTGGTGAATGCGGCGACGTTGTTCCTCGGTGTCAGCGGAATACCCGTACCTGTGAATGGCTACCAAGTCTTTAGTGAATTCTATGACACTCCGGACCACCAACACCGCATTGTCATTCACGACGTTCCAGATGCTATTTCTCCAACGTTTGCTACGCTGAGCGATGAGTTTGCGCGTGATCTCGGTGGCGATGCCGAGAGAATGACAGAATATTTACAAGGTCTTCAAACCATTGTCGCTAGCCTCCGATCCCCTCTTCTGGGCATTGGCAGCGAGCCAATGAAGAAGACGCTTCGGGATATTGATGTGGCGGTTCAGGAGGCACTGACGGCGGTTTCTTCGAGAGAGCTTCGGCTTCAGACGCTGAAGACGGCCTTCTCGGGGATTCAACAGGTCCTTCAAACGTTAGATCGAGTTGAAGATCACGCCCGCCTGCGTGCTCTTCGCAGCGTACGCGATTATGCCAAAGCCCTTGATCAATATGCAGAGCTTACAAAGAAGATCGAGGACAACAGCCAGCGTTTGGAGCGGGCGCTGCAGTCAGTGGCCAACTACGTCTGGTTCTTTAACAATGAGGAAGTCTCGTCTCGAGATCTTGCCAAGCAGCCTCCTGAGGCGTTTCATCAGTGGTTTATTGCGGCAAGAGAGGAGTGGAACCAATTTGAGACGAACAAAGGCGCTGTCTTTAAAGCTCCTGACCAGCCTTTGAACAAGGTCCTCGAGAAAACGTTTAAGAGTGAAGAGCTGCCGACAAATTATATTGGCTATTTTCTCAGCCTTGCTCCACTTTTGCTGATTCTCTTTCTTCTCTATCTGGCGTTCTCTCGCCAAGTAAAAGGGATGGGCGGAAGCCCGATGGATTTTAACCGATCTCCTGCACGGCTGTATCCAAAGGGCAGCAATCCCATTACTTTTAAAGATGTTGCGGGTATCGAAGACGCTTTAGAAGAGCTGCAGGAAATCGTTGAATTTCTCAAGAACCCTCAGAAGTTCACCTCTCTTGGTGGCAAGATTCCCAAGGGCGTTTTGTGTGTTGGCCCTCCAGGGACAGGGAAGACGTTGGTGGCAAAAGCGGTGGCAGGTGAGGCAGACTGCCCATTCTTTTCGATCTCCGGCTCTGACTTTGTCGAGATGTTCGTGGGCGTGGGCGCAAGCCGAATCCGCAAGATGTTCGAAGACGCGAAGAAAAATGCTCCCTGCATCATTTTCATCGATGAAATTGACGCTGTTGGTCGCCATCGAGGTGCTGGCATTGGCGGTGGCCATGATGAGCGCGAGCAGACGTTGAATCAGTTGCTAGTGGAGATGGACGGCTTTGATACCCAAGAGGGGATTATCATCATCGCCGCGACCAACCGTCCTGATGTTCTTGATAAGGCGCTTCTACGCCCAGGGCGGTTTGACCGCCAAGTGATGATCTCTTTGCCAGATATCAAAGGGCGATATGAGATTCTCAAGGTACATGCTCGGAAGATCAAGCTTGATGACTCGGTCGATTTGATGGTCTTAGCAAAGAGTACTCCAGGCTCTTCTGGAGCCGATCTTGCCAATATGCTCAATGAAGCAGCGCTCCTTGCTGCTCGTCGCAATAGGACCGCCGTGACGATGGATGAGATCTATGAAGCGCGGGACAAAGTGCTGTATGGCAAGGAACGGCGCAACCTTGAGCTTGACAAACAAGAAAAGCGGTCCACGGCCTACCATGAGTCGGGCCATGCGGTCGTTGGAGCATTTGTAGAGCACATCGATCCTATCGACAAGGTCACAATTATTCCCCGAGGGTTTTCTCTTGGGGCCACCATGGTGCTGCCAAAGAAAAATCGCGTGACGTATTGGAAGAAGGAACTCATTGACCAGCTCTCCTTCCTGATGGGAGGACGGGCGGCAGAAGAGGTCTTCATCCATGACGTTTCCAACGGTGCAAAAAACGACATCGAACGGGCGACGCAGTTAGCACGTAGCATGGTATGTGAATGGGGAATGAGCGAAAAGCTCGGGGCTATGACCTACGATGAGCGCAGTGAAAACGGGCAGTATCTAGGGCTTGGAGGATATCGAGAGAAATTGTATTCGGAGATGACAGCCGAAGAGATAGACCGCGAAGTACGCCAGCTCATTGATTCTGCATATGAGCGTGCGAAAAAGCTCGTGATGGAGCATCGCGCCCAAATTGAATTGATGACGGAAATGCTGCTCGAATTTGAAACGCTCGATGCCGAAGATATAGAAAAGATCGTCAAAGGCACGTGGAATGTTGAAGAGAAGCGAGGCAAGCTCAAAGCCCTTCTTGAAAAGACAAAAAGAGTGCCTCCGCCGCCTCCCAAGGAAGCTCTTGAGGCGCCAACCGACCAACCTGCGCCTTCTGATTCATCTCTGCCGCCAGACCCTGTCCACCAAGCATCATCATAAGCAGCGGTTTCTAGAAAATCGTCGTATAGCGACCACTTCGCCTAATCTAGCTCGGGAGAGGTCGTGGGGTTGAAAGAGAGGAAGTCCTCCACGGCCAAACAGCCGTGGAGGGTGAACGTCTTATGCTTGCCGTTCTAGATAGACTTTGCGAACTTGTTTTGGAGAGAACCAGTCGCGTACGACTTTTTCTGCGATTGCTATGTCAAAGGGCTTGCACGAGAAAATGTCAAAATAGGCATCGCCGTTAAGATCGACAAAATGAGCCGTGATATCTGAGGTTTCAATCAGTTGTACCAGAGAGTATCCCCCAGCCAAAGGGTTGTGAGTGGCGAAATGTTCTAGAATCGGCTCTCCGTATGCCTTCATATCGATGGCATGGACGAGGACTTTCACAAAATTTCGGATATACTCTCCATCTGTGATTTTTGCTTTGTCGCACGACTTGCAATCAAGCAGCAGATGATATCCCCAGAAGCAGTTTTCAGCTGCTTGTGGGGCATCTGCTACGCAAGGTGTGCTCATGAACCCACATACTCCAATGAGGGCGACGATCAGCTTCTTCATACACAAAACCTCCTGTGAAACGAAAAACATATTCGGATACCACAGGAGCAGTTTTCTTGGAAATTGATTCTGGGCGATCCTCGGCTTGATCTATTAATTTTTTTCTATTATACTCTGCTGTTCCTCTGTACAGAAGGGTTGTACCGTTGAGCCAGCAGCAGTAGACATTCAAGATGCGCCTTCGACGACGTTGTCGCTCGATGGATTCGCGCAAGAGTTCTGATTCCTTATTTCACATTTGTCGCAATAGGCGATGGTTGCCTTCTGCCACCAAATGTACTGCTGTTCTCCCGTTCCAAGAGAGCTGAGTGCCTCATCAAAAAAAACAAGAAGAGCTGCGAACTGCTTCTGCTCTTTGTGAGCTACCGCATCAATGGAGGGGACCTCTATGTCGTACCAATACGTGAACGTAATCAACGTATGCAAGTCCTATGGACCGAAAGACGTTCTTGACCGCGTGTCATTGACCATCAGTCACACAGATCGGATAACCATTATTGGGGAAAATGGCGTGGGGAAATCGACCCTTGCTCGACTCATTGCCGGTGTTGAACCGCCTGACAACGGGGTCATAGAGCGCCGAGAAGGCCTTCGCCTAGGATATCTCCCTCAAGAGGTAGAGCTCGAGGGCTCGGAAGCCTCGCTTGACGCGTTCCTCTTTGGGCGCTGCCAGCATCTGGCGTCCCGTATGAAAATACTAGAGGCAGAACTTGCTAGTGCTTGCGATCATCGTGCCCTGTTGAAGGAGTGGGACTCGTGTCACGAAGAGTTCGAACGGGCTGGTGGGTATGATGCTGTCTCGCGAGCTGAGATTGTCTTGGCGGGTCTTGGCCTAGCGGGCGTTGATCGGTCTATACCGGTTGGACAGCTCAGTGGTGGTCAACGAGTACGCGCCACTTTTGCAAAGCTTTTGCTCGAAGCACCAGATGTGCTCGTGCTTGACGAGCCGACAAACCACCTCGATCTTGCAGCGGTAGAATGGCTTGAGCGGTACTTGAGCGACTATCCAGGAGCTGTGTTCATGATTTCCCATGATCGCACGTTTCTCAATAGAGTGTGCACGACACTTGCTGAGCTTTCTCCTCGCACCCATCAGCTTTCTCTGTATACTGGCAATTACGATGCATTCCTGCAAGAAAAGCAACGCCAGCAGGAAAGCATGCTGCAGGACTATGAGGCGTGGAGAGAAGAGCAAAAATCGCTCTACAGGCGCATACGTGCGGCGTCTTTTTCTGAACGCCGGCCTCCTCCTCCAAAAGATCGAAATACAATGGCCTACGATCGACGAGGGGAGAAGTATGCGCAGAGCAAAAGCCGTTGCCTGCGACAAGCGAAAGCTCGACTTGAGGAGCTTGAGGCTGAAAAGAGGGTCCATCCTATTCCCAAAGGATACAAGGGAATTTTTTTCGATCCTGTCGAGCTGACGTCAAAAGTGGGTATTGCGGCTGTGTGTCTGAGCAAAGGCTATGGCGGCTGCTCCCTCTTTGAGAACCTCTCTTTTGAGCTGCTGTTCGGCGACCGCATTGTTCTCCAAGGTGTCAATGGGTGTGGGAAGAGCACGTTGTTTGAGATCCTCGTGGGAAACATCTCGCCAGATGGTGGGCGTGTGGTGATTGCGCCGTCGGCAAACATTGGCTATCTTGACCAGCAGCTCGCGCTGCTGCCGCCGGAGCAACGAGTCGGCGAAGAGTTGATGAGCAGCTTTCGGATGTCGGAACCTAGCGTTCGGGAAGAGCTGCATAAGACCGGACTTGCTGACGAAGGCCTATTCCAGAAGCACATAGGAGACTTGAGCCTCGGTCAGAAAAAGAGGCTTGCACTGCTGCATCTCATGCTCTCCAAGTGTAATGTGCTTTTGTTGGACGAACCGACAAATCACCTCGATCTCACCGTTCTCGAGACGTTAGAAGCAGCGTTGCAAACGTTTAAGGGAGCTCTCTGTGCTATTTCTCACGATCGGCGATTTACCGAGCGAGTAGCGACACGGGTGTGGAAGTTAGAAAACGGCTCTCTGCGCACGTGACGGGGGCATACCTTACACCGAAGCATGGACATGCGGTCTGGCTTGGCGCAACAGCGACTTGCGTGAGAGCTTCAGCTGCCCACGGTCGTTGATATCGGTAACGAGCACCTGAATCTCATCTCCAATTTTGATCTGCCGCTCTTTGACGTAGTCATTGATGTCTTCAATGCGATGGACATCCAGCTCAGAGATATGGCACAAGCCTTCTTTTCCTGGGAGGATTTCTACGAAAAATCCAAAGGGAACAATGGAGGTGATCTTTCCTGAATATACTTTACCGATCTCTGCTTCGGCTGTTAACCCATGGATGATGGCTTTTGCTCGCTCAAGACCTTCGGCTGATGAGCTAGCAAGGCTGACCGTGCCATCGTCATTGATGTCGATGTCGACGCCTGTCTCTTCGATAATAGCGCGGATTTGCTTTCCTCCAGGGCCGATGACAAGGCCAATCTTACTTGGTTTGATGCGCATGGTCTCGATGCGAGGGGCGTACGCTGACATTGGCTTAGATGTGGGGCATACTTCGAGCATCTTGCTGAGAATGTGAATTCTCCCCTCTTTCGCTTGGCCGAGAGCACGGCTCATAATGTCAATGGTAATCCCTTCGACCTTGATGTCCATTTGGAAGGCCGTGATGCCGAGATGATCGCCGGTGACTTTGAAGTCCATATCTCCCAAGGCATCTTCGACGCCGAGGATATCGGAAAGAATGATGCAGCGGTCGTGTTCGAGGAGAAGGCCCATGGCGATTCCAGCAACAGGGCGTTGGATGGGAACCCCTGCTTCCATGAGGGCGAGGCACCCTCCACATACTGACGCCATTGAAGACGAGCCATTGGACTCGGTGATATTCGATTCTAGGCGGATGATGTATGGAAAAACCTCTTTGGAAGGAAGCGTGGCTAATAAGGCGCGTTCAGCGAGCTTGCCGTGACCTATCTCGCGGCGTCCTGGAGAACCAATGCGGCCTACTTCGCCGACTGAGAAGGGAGGGAAGAAATATTGCATGTAAAAGCGCTGCTCGCCTTCGCCATGCAGGTCTTCGAAGCGCTGTGCCATATGCGCGCCGCCAAGGACACAAATGGCGAGAGACTGGGTTTCTCCGCGCGTGAAGAGCGCAGAGCCGTGGGTGCGAGGGAGGAGACCCTGTTCGATATAAATAGGGCGGATATCCGTGTTTTTGCGCCCATCCCACCGAATGCCAGTGTCGAAGATGTGCTTTCGCATGAAGGCCGACGAGACATTTTCTAATGCTGTTTTGACGTCTCGTTTTTCAAAGTGCGGTGTTTTCGTTTCATCTGTGAGCTCATCGAGGATGGCCTTGGAGCCGGCTGCCATCTCTTGTTCCCGAGCTTTTTTGTTGTGAATCGTCGCTGCTTTTTGCAGCATGGGCGTTGCTTTTTCTTCCACGAGGGAGATCAGAGTGGGGTCGATGACGTGCAGTGTATCGAGGCGTTTTGCTTTCCCATGCGCCTGTTGCCATTCATGAAGGCAGTGACAGATTTTCTTCACGCTTTCGTGGCCGATCGCAATCGCTTCAAGGACCTGCTCTTCTGTCAGGAACTGGCACGACCCTTCAATCATCAGCACAGCATCTTCGGTTCCTGCCAGCACGAGATCGAGCGTAGATACCTTTTGTTCTTCTACTGTTGGGTTGACGACAAAGGTGTTCTGAATGAGCCCTACGCGTACAGCGCCAATTGGTTTGATGAGCGGGATGTCAGAAAGGCATAGGGCAGCTGAGGCTGCGCAGATGGCAAGAACGTCAGGGGAGTGGACAGCGTCATACGAGAGAACGTACGAGAGAAGTTGGATGTCGTGGTAGTAGCCTTCCTTGATCATCGGTCGTATTGGACGGTCGATGAGGCGCGAGGTTAGCGTTTCTCTCTCGGCAGGGCGCCCTTCGCGCTTGATAAATCCGGAGGGTGTTTTTCCGACGGACGAAAATTTTTCCTGGTAGTCGACGCGCAGAGGGAGAAAGTCGACATCGGGGAGTGGGTTTGGGGTAGAACAGGCGGTAGCGAGGACCATCGTCTCTCCACAGCGCACAAGAACAGCCCCATTGGCTTGGCGGGCAATTTTGCCGGATTCAAAGGATAACGTTTTTCCGGCGATAGAGACAGAAGTGGTGATAGAATTCATGCTGTATGCACTCCGATGCAAGATTGGGCATTGTGTGGATTGAAATGGAAGCAGAGAAGATTACTCACAGAATAATCCGTATGACAACGGCACGTTGTCAAAAAAAAAGAACTCGCCGCCGCATTGTGCGAGACACAACAGGGACGAGTGGAACAAAAAATTGTGACGTTATCGTCGTAAGTTAAGCTTAGCAATGAGGGCCTGATATCGCTTTGTATCTGTTGAGTTAAGGTAATCTAGGAGACGTCGCCGTTGGCCAACGAGCTTGAGTAGAGCAAGGCGCGAATTAGAATCTTTGGGGGTTCGTTTCAAATGATCGGTCAGCTCAGCAATTCGTTCTGTCAAGATGGCGATCTGTACGTCCGCTGATCCCGTGTCTTTCTCGTGGAGTTGGAACTTCTTTGTGATTTCTTCTTTTGTGCCCTTGTCGAGAGACATTGAGAAAAATCTCCGTACGATGCGTTATTGAGAAGGTTTAACAATCCCGCTTCAAAGGGAAAAACCTGAACACCATTATACAGTTCCGGAGACATATTTTTCAATCCCTTGTATTAGCGGGGCTATTTGCGCTGGGCTCTTTGGAGGATAGAGAAGGATCTTTTGGCCGAATCTACCCCAACCCTCCTCACCCATATGTCAGTGCATATGGGCTTCGCCGGCTTTGAGTGAGCTCGATCCAAAAATCTTGCCGCTTCTCCCCTAAAAAGCCACATCACAAATGGCTCGGGCGGATGGCGAGCAGAACACGAGTTATAGTTGAAAATTGATGGTGGAAATCCCATAGTCAAGGAAAAATGCGGTGAATACTTTAACCAACAGTGGTTCCCGGAAATTTTGCCATCAAGCGAGAAAACGGACTCCGGCTCGATCTCTTTGTCGCGCTGCTTTGCCACCCTTTTTCGCTCTCGAGGTTTTCCCTCGTTTCTTCCTCGGCTGAAATTCCTGGGCCTACTGCGTAACCAAGAGAAGAGCCTATGGCAACCGGAGATATTCCTCCTCCAACAGAAGGCCAGACTTTCCCCGTTGGGCTGCAAGAGAAATGGCCAGCATCTGCAAATAGGGTAGCGGCAACCTTGCAAACACTGTTTGCTAGAGTGAGAAAAGTCTTTACTTCCTCGGCTAAGTCACTGGCGCCAAGATCGGGGGAACAAAGTGTTCCAACAAATCCCTCTTCTTCTGATGATTTGCGGCAGACTCTGAAGAAAGCAAAAACTGCCGAGCGCCAAGATGTGCTATCAGCGTATCAAAAGGTGAATAAAGATTCTCAGGATATGTTAGAGCTCTGTAAGGCGCTGAACGCGTCGATCGGGGGCACTATTGAGAACATCTGCATAGATGCGATTGCTAGGGACATCATGCGGCAGGCGCGGTTGAAAGGGAAGCAACTCTCTTTGAAACAAGCAACAGAGATGGCAAGCGCTCTATGTACGCAGGCGCACGATAAGAAAGGCGTAGAAGAGATTGTAGACAAACAGCAATGGAAAGACCTTTATGAGCGGTACGAGGTTGTGGGTCTGTATAGTAAGGCGATGGCGAATCTGGAGGTTAAGATCGATGTTCGCAATAAGCAATATCGAGAATTGTGCGCCATTGTGACAGAACTAGCCAACACAATTGAGAGTGCGACGGAAGATCCTCAGAAGTTAGCCAAAACCAACGCAAGGATCTTGTTTCTGTTGAGAAAGGCGCAACAATCTGAGGCCTATGCCTTTTTACGCCATGACGAGAAAAATCCAGCTATCGCCTATGTGCATCGTCTGGCCATGGCCTCCTTTCTCTTGCCAAAGCCGCTTACTGCGCATCAACAAGTTGTTGAGCCAATGGTACAGACTGCCTCTCGCCAGAATGGATTTTCATTTGTCTCCGTTCTACGAAGGATGCGAACTGCGGCACGAAAAGCACGACTGATGGTCAGCGATAAGACCGCCGAATACGCTCTGGTGCACTGGCGCCAGGTCTTTGGGGCTTTGAAAAGTTTCATCCCTGGCGCTTCGTACGATCCAAAATTGGCAGAAAATGCGAGCGGGGCTTTATTTGAGGAGAAAGCGACAATCAAGGGCAGACCTGTTACATTGTCCGCAGTCTATACGCCTTCTCCGACGGTGGGGGATCAGGTCTCTCCCGAAGCCGAGGCCTTTCTCCAGGCACTTGAAAATCGGCAATTCATGAAGCCTGAACAATTAGCTCTCGAACCTGACTATGCGCAACAGACGCACTGGACGTTTGCTAGCCTCCAAAACCTCGGGAGCAGGTCTGAAGGGGGAAGGGCTAGGGCGATCATGGAGCTAAATACTCGATATCCTCTTTCCTTTACTGGTATCACCGTGACCCAAGATTCGCCATTTTACATCGATGGCGCTCACGGAGGGACAGAGGAGAAAGTCGAAAAGGGAATGGTGGCGCATGGGGAGGTGGCTATCAGTGAACAGTATAGGGACGATATGAAGAAACAGCTTGATCTCAGGGAAGGGTATTTCTTCCCGATTTCCCGTGACGATGTGAAGATAAGGCATGCCTATGAGCAGATCGTTGATAGAGCATTTGAGATTGTATCAAAGACAAAACATCCGGAACGGGCCGAGGGAGAATCGGGTACAGACTACAAGAAGCGACTTGCCATCTGGCAATGGGAACAAAAGGCGGCGTTTCGAGAGTTGGTGCACCTAGGCATCGTGAGGTATTGGCAGCTCAGAAGCATTGCATCGCAAGGGCAAGATGTGATCTCCTTGTGTTGCAAAGAATGCATAGATCGAGGGGCAAAAACCATGGGCGAATACCTGTGGGCCCTTGGCGACGGTTCCGAGGATGGGCTCAAGGCGGCTCTTTATGCCGTACAAGGGCGAGCGCTTCTTGCACGAAATCGAGTGATCATAGCTTCTCGTCTTGAACCACTCGTTGCGTTGTCTCAGATTGTCCCGCAAGACCAAGCGCATGAATTTTTAACGAAGACTGTAGCAGGGATTGCTGCGATGAGGGTTACGACGGAGGGAGCTAAGCCTGTTTTTGCCGAAACACGTCCAACGCCAGCTCCATGACGTCACTCTTGCTTGTTGAGATATGGCCTAGCAGCGTATTGTATCATTCTCTGGTCTATAACAAAGCAGGTGGCACGTGGAAACGACAGATCGAAAGACATGGGCAGGAAGGTTTTCTCTGCTCTCTCCTTGGTTTTCTGATATTATCTCTGATGTCAAGCGCGACTGTAAGAGCGAGCATTTGCGCTTAGACCCCCTTTTTGTGCGCCAGCACTTTGGCGGAAGGCCCGTTCAACGCATCAGCCTGGAAGAGATGCGGGCCGTCTATCTACAACAAATTCTAGCAGGGCACGATCGTCTGGCTGAGTTTATTGCCAATCGGTGGCTCTTTCGGAATATGGAGTTGTATCGCTTTTTCGAAGAGGCACTACAGAAAATATCCCCAGACTTTGACGCTATTACCGAGCTGGCGAAAGAGCAGTCTGATGCTCTTGTCAAAGAGGCGTCCGAAAAGTTTGGGTATGAAAAGCTCTTCTGCTTCGTGACCATTAATGACGTTGCTCTTCCACAGGAACCTTTTGAACACCTGCAACGCCAAGCGCTTGAATGTTTATCAAAACGGCAACAAAGCATGCCGCAAGGAGAGGAGCCCGAAGCTGAAGAACGGTGGCGTGCGGAGATGGGCCGTCTCAAAGAGCGCCACGAGAAGAAAATTGCGGAAATGACAAAGAAACATCAACAAGAAGTACAGCGACTTCAGAAAGAGATTGCTCAGCTCAAATGCGATCTTGCGAAATGCTTGCGTGCCACACCTGTAGCACAAAGGTGAGATGGCGTGGAGTTTCGACACTCGGATCAGCTTCCTTCTCGCCTCGAGCTGACAAACGATGATGAGCGCTTTATGGCCGAAGCGCTGAAGGGAGCGTGGCAAGCGTTCGACCTGAATGAGGTCCCTGTAGGCGCTATCGTGGTCTACGATGGGCAGATTATTGGCCGAGGAAGTAATCAGGTAGAGCTCTTACAGGATGCTACGGCCCATGCTGAAATGCTGGCCATTGGCGCTGCATCCCAAGGCCTAGGGGGATGGCGCCTGGAAGGGTGTACGCTCTATTCGACGCTCGAACCATGCTGCATGTGTGCCGGAGCCGCTTTCTTCGCGCGGCTTTCTCGAGTGGTGTGGGGGGCTCCAGACCTCCGCCTAGGAGCGAATGGAAGCTTGGTCGACCTTTTTGCTCTCCGCCACCCTATGCACCAGGTGGCCATATCACCGCGAGTGCTGACAGAATGGTGTGCGAGGCCTTTGCAGCTCTTCTTTCAAAAGCGACGCAAAGAAGAGTCGTGAAGGGTCGAGAGAGAAAGGTTGGCACAGCACCTCCTGTTCTATGGAGGAGAATCAAAGAGCAGGCACAACACCTAAAGGGTGACTACTCCACTGCCTAAAGGCAGAGGCTTCTAGGGCTTACGCCCAGGCCATC
>CAYPCN010000014.1:33318-37921 GCA_964409235.1 uncultured bacterium | reverse complement strand
AAAGACTATTCGTACATACATTGAGCGACAAGCTTCTCCTGCATAGACCAGGGCGTCTTACATCCCACCCATAAATGGGTGGGTTTTACGGCGTCAGGGAAAAAAATATATTCCACTATAAGAAGACTAAGGACAGAGTGATGCTGAGAGGTGCCTGTTCTTCAGGCCTCCACTCTACATCGGTTGGCTGCGGTAGCCAGTCTGGGACGCTGTTGTTCTCGCCGATAGCGCATGCTATTGGAGTCGTCTCATAGTGGCTGCCTCGTCTACCCGGTGCGGAGGCAGTGGTTCGAAGGCCTGTGCGCCGATGAAATACGTATGGGAGAGGTGTGGTATGGCAGGACGAGTGGACGACGGGGGCAATGTTGTGCCGGGTTCTGGATTGCCGGGGTCGTCTCAGCCCCCAGAGGGGGAACTCAGTGGGCGGGATGTAACGTCGCCCCCTACTACTCCACTTCCCGGCCAGCAAGAGGCACAAAAACTTCCAGTACCGACTCGACAAGCACCAACGCCTTCCTTAGAACACAAGGTATCGCTGTTGTTAAGGACTGGGCAGAACCTTGAAATTGCAGACTTGCGGGGCAAGAGTAGGAAGGAATTGGAAGAAAAGCGGACGCATCTTGAAGCGGCACGAAATTGTGCCAAGCTCGGCTTCCGTGCCCTGTTCCCTAACAAATCGAAAGAAGAGACATTGAGGACGTTCGATGCCAACATTGCTCTGATCACAGAAGCCCTCCAGCAGCCTAGAACGTTGCTACCGCTCTTGCCCCTTGCCACAGAGGAACTGAGGCAAAACGTACTGGGACAAGAAGACCGGGCAGTGCTTCAGGGCTACCTGACCAAGTTACAAGCTGAACGGCAAGCTTGTAGCGAGGGCAAACGAGCGTTGCCTCATGACAAAAGCCAGAACGCAGTGCTGGCCATGATTGATGGGAACATCAAACGAATCCAGGTGCGTATCGTTACCCTCCTTGCCTATGAATTAATTCATGGTGAGGGCACCATACAAGGTTTTTTCGAAACGCTCTCTTCTATTTCTCCCCCAATAGATGATCGGACGAAAAAGAGTCTTAAGGACGATCTCCAGGCTGTGTGTGGATCTGCTGCTGCACATGCTAGTCTTCCTGAGCTGCAACAAGGGATAGAACGTCTATGGCCTGCCATGAGTCAGATGTTAGATCTAGAGAATTTGCTAGTGGAATTGGAAAAGAACGCTACTCTTTCAGTGCCGGTGCGTGACATGCTCGAACGATGTATCAACGATTTCAAAATTTTTCAGGAGGAGACGCCGTCGTTAGACAAACTGTCGGATGAGGGGCTGCGTAGATTTGTTGAAATCGAACAAGGAAAATCCCAAACGCCAGCGGCTCGCAAGCAGGCACTTGAAAGGTTGAAGGAGGAAATGCAGCGGCGAGGAGGATTTGAGGAAGATCTGTCGGCGATAGACAAGGCGCTTCAAGAGATATCAGCAGCGTCCGTCACAAGAGGCAGGAGTGTCTCAGCACCGGCCGTTTCCACGCGGGACGCAGCCTTTAAATTCCTGCAAATCCAGAATCTGTATATCTCTCTTAAGAAGATAAAAGCGAAGGCGGCAAAACCAAAAGAGGTAGGGAAAAGAGCGCTGTTACAAACAGAAGCTCAAGAACTGGTAGAGACGGGATTCGGACGGCTGACAGTAGATAGTCCTGATGCGCGAAAACTTGCGCTAACGTTGCTGAAGGAAATTCGTGATATGCACGAATTTTTAGAAACACGTCAAGAGCCAGAAGCAGAGAAAACAAAACAAATGCTTGAGGAAATGGTGCAGATACTCATGTCCTCTCAATGGTTTAAAGGAGTGGTCGAAAACTTTAGGGACATTCAAGGAGATTTTCTGTCCGTTCAGCAGCTCGTCTTGAATCTATCAAAAGGAAGCACTGCACCTGCTGAGCTCTACTTCCAGAAAATTCAAGACATGGCAGTAATTGCGAAAAACCTTGGATCGGACAGCAAGATTGTGATGGAGGGGGGGGCTTTTGTTTTGGGCGAACGAGAGACGGGAATTAAGAAATTCATGTCCCAACTTCTTGGAAGAGGAACAGGATGGAGCAAGGAATCGAAGGACACAGCTCTTAGCTTTTTGAGCAAGATGCAAGACATGATGGCGGAGCTGGCTAACAAAGGCGATCGGGACAGCCAGAACTTGAGAAAACAGCTACAAACAATGTTGGAGGATCTTGCTTCCTCAGAGTGGTTTCGTGGCGCCATTCAGCATCATCCTGAGGTTAGCGGTCAATTCTATAGCGCAGCAGAAAGAATTCTCGGTCCAGTGTCCGAAGACAATTTAGCGGCATGGACGGCGATAAATATACGACTTGAGGGGAGCGTACAAGGTATTTCCGATGCTATCAATGGCTGTATTAAACAACGCGTGAGAGAAGTTACAGAACAAGATATTACTGATCTTAAGGAGACGGCGGAACGCCTTTCACGTCTGGATAAACCTGGGCCTCAAGAGGTCGCTGAAATAGAGCAAGGGAGGGATCGCGTGACTCGGATGGCAAAGACTTCCCAGGATTCTAGAGTGGCACCTCTCTTGCAAGATTTTGAGGGCTTATATCAAATAAGAGTCCTTCCATATGTTGGTAAACAGATACAGGCGTTACAGGAGCGTTTGCAGAGCCAAGGCGTGTCGACGAATGATGTATATGAAGGTCGGATACAAATTGACTCCCTATTATCTAAGAAATATCCAGAGGAGGTTCAGCTCCAACTACAAGAGTTGAAAGCGCAATATGAGACTAAAATAGTAGAGCTTGGCGAGTCATCCATCACTCTACTCAGCACGCCTCCGCTTCCAGAACAGGAAATGGTCGATAAGGCCCGCCAGGAATTTCGAACATGCTTTCGAAATCTTTCATTAGTCGGCAGACAGCCTATGAAGCAATTAGTAGAAGCTCTCCCGGAAGGGAAAATGAGAACAGCGCTGAGAGGAGATATACGGAGGGAAGAGCGGCGATGGGCGCTGAAATGCTCACTTCAGCCTAGAGGGGTACGTGAGTCTTTGTCCGAAAGAGAACAAGAAAAATGGAAAGCGGAGCAACAGACCTACCAAGAATTTAACAGAAAGAAAGAAGAGGCGAAGGCTCAACAAGCCAATAAAGACAAAGCAAGCGCAGAAGGAAGGACTATTAAGCTGCCAGATCCGCCGTCTACTCCCATGCTTGATGTTATCCAGATGGCTGAAGATTTTCAAACTCAGTCAACAGCTCGGATCGCACCATATTTCAAAGACAGAAACGAATTTTTTACTGCTCTAGAAGACTTATTGCCAGAAGTTGTCCTCCCTGATGAGCGTCGGGCTTTGATTGAATTGTTGAAACGTGTCGTCCGAGAACAACAAGGTTCTACCGTCTCTCCTCAGGACGTACAGAAGAAAATCGAATTGATAGCCAATACGCTTGGTAGCGAAGTGTTTAAGGAAATACAGGCCGATCTACAGCCGCCCCTGACCTATACAACAGAAACCGTCGATCGACCTCAGTCAGCGGAGGAATGTAGTACTAAGGCGCTAGAGGAGACAAGGGCTTCTCCTGGATATCAACAGGCGGTGGGGGTTATGGCGCAAGATCTTTTTGCACATACAGCAGTTGCGTTTCTCAATGATTCCATTGCAGACATTCGGCTAGCCCAGTCTCCAAAATATAACCAGTACCTCAGTCAAGCTGGCGTAGAGATCAAAAATTTTGCCATTAAAGATATCCTCTCGTCTTCAGATCCAGAGACAGCGCAAAAAAAATGTCAGTTTTGGTTAGATGTTGCCGAAGAGTGTCGTAAAAATGGTAATTTGACCGGTCTAGCGGTTATCCTCGGTGCTCTCCAAGATGCGGGGATAGCGCCAATTATCCCATCTCAAGATTCGCGGTTTGAGGCGTATAGAGCTCAACTAGTAACATTGTTGGCTCTGGTCTCCACCAACTCAAGTTGTGCGCAAGCCAGAGAGTATCAAAGGGCTCGACTTAGACATGATCCTCCCCTTCCGGTAATCCCCATGCTTGTGCCGTTCGATATTGATTTTGAGCACGTAGGAGAGAATACTCCTCATGATAAAGGAGAGGTTGTCGAAAAAATTGCACTGGAGATGCAACAGATCCAAGAGGGGCTGAAGCGGTCTATTCCTCAAGGATCTGTACGTCAGGGCACGAATCTTTCCACTTTGCTTCCCACGGTCAAGGAACAACCCGGTAGAGATTTAGTCCTGTGCAAGTTTGTCCCTTCACCGAAGATACGTAAGAGAATCATGGCAAGCCTTGAAGGCCTCAAACAAGGCACGTTAACCTCTCTTCCACCTGAATCGATGGCGGCCATTGATCTCGACGAAGCCCTTGAATTCACCGACGAAGGGAGGCTGGTCCCAAAAACAGACGATAAGGGGGTGATTACTCAGC
Source organism: uncultured bacterium (assembly GCA_964409235.1). GTDB lineage: Bacteria > Chlamydiota > Chlamydiia > Chlamydiales > FEN-1388 > CAINFV01. The sequence continues at coordinate 33,494 of CAYPCN010000014.1, read as the reverse complement.
TGAAATCTGAGTATAAAAACAAGATTATGGAGCGAGCTCGTGCCAACATTTCCCAATTAACAGACTCCGATCCCGCGAAACGACAGGAAGCGATACAAGATTTAGAAGCGATTTCATCTCTGCTGACCCCCAAAAGCCGTCAAGAACTCGAGGAAGAGATTCGAAAGGTACATGCC
>CAYPCN010000014.1:0-33308 GCA_964409235.1 uncultured bacterium | reverse complement strand
GAGAAGCGGTCTACGTTCTTGACCTGTTTGCCTATGCGCAAGCTCATGTTCAACAGCTCTCTGATGTTAACAAGTGTCAAAGCTCGTTTGAGACGCTGAAACGATTTGTTGCCAAGTTACCGGAAGCGCAAAGAAAGGCGCTAAAAGAACAACTGAAAAAAACGGCTTTGGATGAGAAGGTCAAAGAAGGCACTACGAAATTTTTTGATAGCTTGTAACTTTCTTAGTCGTATCTCAAGGCGAAAGCTTAACCTAGTCCCTTACTCATTTCACCTAAAGAGTCTTCCTGCACATTTCTAAAGCCACCCGAAATCGATGCTCAGGTGACTCGTGAAGTGCATGAAGGGAAAAGAGCCTTATAAGAGAGTTTTCCTTACGCCGCTCTAATCTTGATGTCGACGCCAGCAGGTAGGTTCAGCGTCTTCAGGGCGTCGATGGTCTTCGCTGTGGGACTTAAAATGTCGACAAGGCGCTTGTGCGTCCGAATCTCAAATTGCTCGCGCGACTTTCGGTCGACGTGCGGCGAACGAAGCACCGTGTAGATCTCTCGCTTCGTTGGAAGCGGGATGGGACCCACCACAGCAGCGCCAGTACGCTTCGCCGTCTCAACAATGTCCATCGTCGAACGATCGAGCAGCCGCTGGTCATACGCCTTCATGCGAATGCGAATTTTCTGCCGCACCGCCTTCGGAGCGTGCTTCTCCTGTGGCTTCGGGGCTTGGGGCTTGTCTTGCTTGGAAGCTTTCTCTTGTTTCGCCATGGTCTTTACTTCTTCACGATTTCTTCTTTGATCTTTGCAGGGACTTTTTCAAAATGGTCTGGCTCCATCACATAGGTAGCCCGACCAGAGGTCAACGAGCGAAGCTGCGTGGAATACCCAAACATCTCGCTTAATGGCACATGAGCGTGAATGACCGCCGCTCCGCCCTTGGCAGCTTCCTGCCCAAGAACTCGGCCTCGCCGACGGCTAATATCGCCAAGAACGTCGCCAACATTGGCCTCCGGTGTCGTCACATCCACGCGCATGATCGGCTCTAAGAGCTCAGGCATCGCCTTCTTCGCCGCTTCGCGAATGGACATCGCACCACAAATCTTAAAGGCAAGTTCGCTAGAGTCAACTTCGTGGTACGAACCAAAGACAATCCGGACAATCACGTCGACCAACGGATACCCCGCCAACACCCCATTGGACAGACCTTCCTCAATACCCTTGATCGTCGCAGGAATGTACTCCTTTGGAATCACACCACCAACGATCTTGCTGGCAACCTCGTTGCCCTTGCCACGCTCGTTGGGCTCAATTTCAATCTCTACGTGCGCATACTGCCCTCGGCCGCCAGACTGCTTGACAAACTTTGTCTGCGCTTTGGCAGGTGCAAAGATCGTCTCCTTATAGGCCACCTGAGGAGCTCCGACGTTGGCCTCTACATTAAACTCGCGGCGCATCCGATCATAGAGAATGTCTAAGTGCAGTTCTCCCATCCCGCGAATGATCGTCTGCCCAGTCTCTTCATTCGTGCTGACGCGAAATGTCGGGTCTTCATCAGAAAGCGCTGAAAGCGCAAACGCCAGCTTCTCACGGTCATTCTTCGACTTCGGCTCAATCGCCATCGAGATCACAGGCTCCGGAAACTCCATCTTTTCAAGAATCAGAGGATGCTCAAGAGAACAGATCGTATCACCCGTTGTGGCACTCTTCGGCCCGACGACAGCCGCAATATCCCCAGCATAGAACGCATCGCGCTCTTTGCGCTGATTCGCATGCATCTCGAGAAGACGCGAAATACGCTCTTTCGTGTCCTTCGTCGCGTTGAGAATCGTCGTTCCTTTCGTCAACGTACCACTATAGATCCGGATGTAGGTAATCCGCCCTACGTAAGGATCCGAGACAATTTTAAAGGCGAGCGCCGCAAGCGGAGCGTCGTCAACAGGAGGTGCGGGCTGCTCCTCATGCGTCAGCGGGTCAAACGCACGGACAGCTCCACGATCCTCAGGAGATGGCAGCCAGTCGACAACAGCGTCAAGTAGCTGCTGCACGCCTTTATTCTTAAAAGCAGAGCCGCAAAGAACCGGAATAATCTTGTTGGTGCAGACCGCTTTGCGCATCGCCCGATGAATCTCTTCCTCGGTAAGAGCGTCCGGGTTCTCGAGCACCCTTTCGAGGATGTGTTCGTCCAGCGTTGCCAGATCTTCGAGCAACTCATGGCGCATCTTCATGCACTTGTCGCGTAGCTCGGACGGAATCTCCGTCTCCTCCCAGTCCGCTCCCAACGTCTCATCGTGAAAGTAGAGAGCCTTCATGCGAATCAGGTCGACCATGCCTTTGAAATTGCCTTCAGCACCAATAGGGCAATGGACAGGCCAAGCATTCGCACCAAGCTTCTCGCGCAGGCTGTGCACAGCGTCAAAGAAATCAGCACCAGTACGGTCCATCTTATTCACAAAGACGATGCGCGGAACGCCATACCGATCAGCCTGGCGCCAGACCGTTTCAGACTGGGGCTCAACGCCGCCGACTGCGCAAATAACGGTGACCGCGCCATCGAGGACGCGCAACGAACGTTCGACCTCAATGGTAAAGTCCACGTGGCCCGGAGTATCGATGAGGTTGATGCGCGCCAGCGTTCCCTCTTCTTGAGGAGTTCTCCCTTGATGCGACCGCCAGAAAACCGTCGTCGCTGCAGAGGTAATGGTAATGCCGCGCTCTTGCTCTTGCTCCATCCAATCCATGGTGGCAGCCCCTTCATGGACTTCGCCAAGCTTGTGGGTGCGACCAGTGTAAAAAAGGATGCGCTCTGAAGTCGTCGTCTTGCCGGCATCAATATGCGCAACAATACCAATATTACGAACGTTTGCTAACTTCTCGTTATGAGGTCTTGCCATAGTTGTCTACAATCCTAAAGATCACCATTTATAATGGGCAAACGCCTTGTTGGCCTCAGCCATGCGGTGCGTGTCTTCTTTTTTCTTAATCGTCGTTCCTTGATTGTTAAAACAATCGACCAACTCGAGGGCTAATGCCTCTTCCATGGCTTTTCCAGGACGTGCACGCGAGTGCGTGATAATCCATCGCATCGCGAGTGATATCTGCCGTTGGGTCGGTATTTCCACCGGTACCTGATACGTAGCGCCGCCAATGCGCCTCGACTTGACTTCAAGGGCTGGCTTGGCATTGCCAAGGGCCACTTCAAAAGCTTCGAGAGGATCGTCGTATTTGATGCGCTGGGCAAATGCATCAAGAGCATTGTACACCATGCGGCGGGCTGTGCTTTTCTTACCGCTCATCATGACTTTGTTGATGAACTTGGCAAGAGTCAAACTGCCAAATCGAGGGTCTGGCTCTATCTTGCGAGGAACCACTCTTCGTCTTCGTGACATAGCTTCTCTTTGTTCTCTTCGTTTTCGAATACCTTCAGGAAATGTCTACCCATGAGACATTCCGAAACACGCCGCAACCGTCACTTCGATACGTTGCGGGTACGGCGTGTTTCCTCTCCTTACTTCGGCCTTTTTGCGCCGTATTTCGATCGCCCCTGCTTGCGGTCTTTTACCGGTGCTGTATCGTGGACTCCACGAACAATATGGTAACGGACCCCGGGAAGATCTCGCACCCGTCCACCACGGACGAGAACAATGCTGTGCTCCTGAAGGTTGTGGCCTTCACCACCGATGTAGGCAATAACTTCTTGCCCTGTGGATAACCGCACCCACGCAACCTTTCGGAGTGCGGAGTTTGGCTTCTTCGGTGTTTTTGTTTTCACTTGAACGCATACACCACGTTTTTGCGGACATGCGCGCAACGCCGGGGAACGGCTTTGCCATTTCTTCGGCGAACGTGGTGAACGGACCAACTGATTGATCGTTGGCATACGGGAACATCCTTTTCTAAATACCACCACAATACGATAGCAACGTATTGGGAAACTAAGTGGCAACATGGTATCACGCCATGCCACTTCCACTCAAAGAGTTTTGCTTGCAACCATCAGTTCCCGGAAATTCGGACGAGAAGAAAGAGTCGTGTGCGATGTGGATTTTTAGAGGAGAAGTGAGGAGGTTTTGGGAAGATTCGGCCAAACACGGTCCTAGCTCTACCCTCCAAAAGGCACATCGCAAAATAGGTCTTCGGTAGACAAATCGTATGAGATGCGATATGAGTGTGGTTGGAACGTGGCGTACATGGAACTGGAGGGTGGCTCCATGCAATGGTTGACTCTTGTTTTCTGCTGGATACTGGCGTGCGGGACCTGTTCAGGACAGGCCGTGTCCACGGGCACTCAAACGGCGACGCCGCAGCTCGACCTCATCGACCTTCCAGACGTCGTCAGCGACCTCGTCAGCCGCCATCCAAGCAAGAAGGAAATTGATGAACAGGTACTGCTGCGCTCGCATGACAAGCTGTTTGCCCTCTTTGATCCCGATAAAATCTACCTCTTAGAAGAAGAAGTAGAGCCCTTTGTGCACCCAAACAATGGGCGTCGATTTTTCAAAGAGTATCAGCAGAAAGACTTGTCAGCCTATCGTGCCATCCTCAATCTGTGCCGCACGGCGGTGATGCGCTGTCGTACCATCCGCACAGGCTTCTTGTTCACAGACAGCCAGACGCTGAATAGGGTGCGAACAGAGCCTATGCCGACGTACGATCGGTATGCCAGCGACCGCACGGAATTGACAAAGCGAATTTTCCAAAAATACGCTCGCCTGATCGTAGAGCGACTTCCCATGGACGCGGAAGAGGAAAGCCAAAACGTACGCAACGCCGTCATGGTTGCAGAACGAGCATTTGAAGACCATGAGACCAGCTGGCTGGAGGTGGACATGCGTCCCGAGGCGCCTCAGGAACGCCGGGCCTTGGCCGCACGGCTTATTTTAAAAAGTCTCTTGTCCTCCCTTGACACGCACTCGGATGTGATGGAATGCGCAGGAGTGCGCGAGATACGAGAGCGGTTGACAAAGGAGTCGTTTGGCACGGGCATTGTCGTGCGCATTGGTGCAACAGGATGTGTCGTGCAAAAGATTATTCGCGGGTCTCCCGCCGACCTGTCGGGAACCATTCGCGTCGGAGATAGAATCGTTGCCATCAACCACCGCCCCTGTTCTGAAATGTCGGCATCCGAAATCAATGCCCTCTTAAACGAAGAAACGGCAGGCTCTGTGTTCGTTGCTTTTATCCGTCAAGGACAGAAGAGAATGTCTGTGACGCTTTCGCGGCAACGCTATACCATGCTTGAAGGGCGTGTGGAAGTCGACAAGCGACCGTCGTCGTACGGCACGATTGCCATTATCACCCTCCATGCATTTTACCGAGGGGGGTCAGGAGTGTCGAGCGCCGAAGATGTGAGAAAAGCGTTGGTCGACGCCTCTGCTCATGGCCCTCTCGCTGCCATTATCTTAGACCTTCGCGACAACAGCGGCGGCTATATTACCGAGGCTGTTCGAGTGGTTGGGCAGTTCATCAAAACCGGTGTTGTCATGACCGCGTGGTATGCTGATGGCTCCCGCCTCGTTTTTAGAGATATCGATCCTGACATTGTCTTTTCTGGCCCGATGATTGTGCTGACGTCGCGAGCGACGGCATCAGCGGCAGAAATTGTCACCCAAGCGCTAAAAGATTATGGACGGGCAATCATCGTCGGAGACCCTACCACCTATGGGAAGGGATCCATCCAAATGCAGACGGTGACCGACGTTCAGGAAAAAGGAGCGTGGGTGAACATCCCTCTTCGCTTTACGGTGGGCCGCTTCTATTCAGTATCGGGGTATTCTCCTCAGCAGGTGGGGGTCACAGCGGATATCGTCGTTCCAGGCATGTACAACAGAGCAAAAGCCGAGGAAGAAGCAGAGAGCGGCCGATTGAAAGAGAAGATAGACCCGCTGTTTCATGATTCGTTAGATGATGTTCGTCTTGAAGTCAAAGGCTGGTACCAAGAGCATTATCTCCCCTTTGTGCAGGAACATACAGATCTCTACCGGCGGTGGATTCCAACGTTGAAAAAGAAGAGCGAGTATCGGATGAAGAACAGTCCTCTGTGGTCGCTCTTGAATCGAAGGGCTGTCGCTCCTCAACCAATGGAGGCTCTCAGAAAGCAGGTCAATGCCTTGCAGTTGGCAGAAGCGGTGGCCATTGCCGAGGATCTTATTCGCCTCAGCCGCGACTCTTCCGTTGAAAGAAAACAAGGGAAATAGGTACGCTCCCTCTTGCCTATGGCCAGATAGCTCAGGTGGTAGAGCAGAGGACTGAAAATCCTTGTGTCGCTGGTTCGACTCCAGTTCTGGCCATTGCTGATTCCCTTCTATGTGCCTTCCTTTTTGTCACCTTTCTTCATTTGAGCCGTTTGCGATGAGGAGTTTTAGAGGAGAGGTGGGGAGATTTTTGGATAGGTTCTGTCAAAAAAAATTCTACTCTGTTCTCCAAAAGGCACATCGCACATAGCTCATTTTATCCTGTACGCAAAATGTGTCGATTTGCATATCTACTGGAGCTTTGGAAAAAATGATGCACCAGTCATCGCGAAAACATAGCATTGAGGAACAACATGGGTCTGACAAAGGCAGAAGTACAACGGTTTAAAAAGCGTCTCGGAGAAATGAGAGACAAGCTTACCTCGTCCCTTCAGCTGAGTACTGCAGAAGTCAAAAAGCCAGATGAAGCCACGGGCTACTCCCAGCATCAAGCGGATCAGGGAACTGATGACTTTGACCGGAAGGTGAGCTTGGAGCTGACGAGTCAGGAGTTTCAGGTCCTGCGGCAGGTGGAGCGAGCCCTGGAAAAAATCCAAGAGGGCACCTATGGAATCTGCGACATCTCTGGAGAAGAGATTCCCAAGGCTCGCTTGGAGGCGATGCCATATGCATCTACCACAGTGAAAGCACAGGAAAAACTAGAGCGCGGCCTTCTGTGATGACGATCTCTCATCGACAATGGTGTTTCGATACCATGGTAGGACTTGCTGTCCTGGCTATCGATCGACTGACGAAGTATATGGCGCTGTGGTGGCTCTCTCCCGGCGTTCCTCTGCCTGTTGGTTCTCTCTTTGGAATTGACTGGATGTGGACGCTAACCTTTAACACCGGGGCTGCATGGGGCGTCGGCAGTGACATGCCCTTCCTCCTCTTGCTGAGTAGGGTTGTCTTTATGGGCCTTTTGTGCCTTGTCTATGTGCGAGCGCATCTTGCCCCTCTGGCACGCACAGCGCTGGCGATGATTCTCGCTGGTGCTGGTGCCAATATCGTCGATACGCTGCTATGGGGACATGTGGTCGACATGGTGCACCTTCGATTCTGGGGGTGGGATTATCCTGTCTTCAACGTTGCGGATATCGCCATCTGTCTTGGGGCTGGGCTGTTCGTTCTACAGACGCTGTTGACAACGAAGAGCGGGCGCAGTGGCTGAGGAGTGATTCGATGGATCGAGACATTGCTATTATTGCCATCGGCGATGAGGTGCTGCATGGGTATACTCAGAACACCAATGCCTCGTGCATCGCTGAGGAGTTGTTCCAACGAGGATACACTCCTATCAGGCAGGTGGTTGTATCCGATGATCCCGGCGATATCGTCGATGCTATTGCGCACGAGCTTCGCGCCCATCGCGACGTGATCACGACGGGTGGCCTTGGACCAACGATTGACGACCATACAAAATCCGCGGTGGCGCAACTTTTTGTCCGACCTCTACTCCACCATGACGAGCTGTTTTCCGAGCTTGTGTTGAGATATGGCGAGCACTATCCAACAGTCGAGCAACAAGCTGTACAGCCAAAGGGAGCGGTGCTCTTGAGCAATCGCGAGGGAACAGCGCCCGGCATTCTTCTCGAAGATGACCAGCTCTTTCCTGGTGCCCGCCTGTTCGTTCTGCCAGGCCCAACCCATGAGATGAAAGACGTCTTCTTTCGCGAGGTTCTCCCTCGCTTTTTCCCTCAGAAGGACACCCAGTGCCGACTCTTCCGCCTCGTCGGCCTCAAAGAGCATGAGGTAGACCCTGTTCTCCGCACCTTGCAGCAACGCCATGCATCGCTTCGCGTAGGTATCTACCCCTCCTATGAGCTGGTCCGAGTCCACCTATCAGTGGCCGATGCCGCCGAATCCCCATCTCTTGAAAGCGCGGCGACTTCATTCCAAGAGCTGTTTGGGCGCCATCTGCTCTCAGCCGATGAACCAACAATAGAAAGCTCGGTCCTAAGGCTTCTCCGCAGCCGTGGGTGGAAGATTGCCACAGCAGAGTCGTGCACAGGCGGGGGGATCGTTGCAAGGCTGACATCTGTGCCCGGCGCTTCTTCGGTGGTGTCTGGCGGTATTGTGGCCTATCAGGACCTTGTGAAGGAATCGTTGCTTGGCGTTCCCATCGATCTCATAGCAACGCATGGGGCGGTGAGCACGGAAGTCACAGAAAGTATGGCGCGGCGTGCACAAGCGCTCTTCGGCGTGGAGGTCGTCTGTGCCGTCAGCGGATTTTTTGGGCCTAGCGGAGGAACGAAAGAGGCTCCCATAGGGACGGTCTGCGCTTCTTTCCTATTGCCGGGCAGAACGACATCAGAGCGGCTGTCATTTCATGGTAGTCGAGAGGCGATATGTGAGAAGACAGTTCAAGCGATACTCGCGAAGCTGTTGCTCGAAGCACAAGCCTCTTAAAGAGAAGGCTCTTCAGAGGCTTGTGTGAGGTCGTTATGAATGCGACTCTTTGCGCTCATCATCGTGAATGACAATCGCTTCCTCTTGTGCGGTATCGCCTTGTTTCGGCGCGGTGCCTTCAGCTGGTGCGGTGGTCGGCAGCACATCTTTGGCTGCAGCTTCGACTTTTGCCAGCAGGGCGTTTAGGTCGGCAGTGTAGGCACCAAAATGCTTACGTCGAAGAAGGCGAATCTCCTCATCGTCGACTTGCCGTTCCGCCTCTGCTAATTCTTCAGCAACTTCTTCTAGCTCTCTCTTAATCAAAGAAATTCTGCGCGCCTCTGGATTGACTGCTCGATCTGAAGAGGGAACAGCAGGAGCTTTTTGGTCGATCTTTTGCGTGATACCCTTGTCCTCTGTAGGTGCAGCAGCGGCCATCGGCCCTTTGACGAGCTCATCGACTTTCTTTGCAATGAGAACTTGTAGTTCTGAGAGGCCTTCGAGAAACCCCTCATCCCGTAGTACGCTGGAGAGATCTATGAGAACGCTCGCCGCTGTCTCGCAATTTTCGTACGATTTTTTACAGCAGTGCGCTTGTATGTGTTGTTGAAGTTTGGTCGTGTCCCTCTCTTCTTCCATGCATTTAAGCCATCCAATGAGCTCACTTCCGAGTTCAGAAAGATTAATTGTCATATTATCTCCTTTTCTTAACCGACTGTTTAAAAATCAGGCCGGAAATAGTTATGTCAATTCGACAGGATTTATCACAAGCGTCAAATGGTACACCTGTCGTATATGTGCAAGAATTGTCCGAGCCATTGTTTCAGTGGCGAGAAAATGCTTGATTCGGCAATGTGACAAATGCACAACCTGATTCTGGCTTGCGGGAGGGGACCATGATGGCGACTCTTATCGGAATTTGCGCTGCTCTTGCCATGGCCGTAGGCATGGAAATAGTTCCAGCATTGCAAGCGGCGGTGGTATTTCCTGAAACGTTGCTGTTGTTCATATTTGGCGTGACGCTCTTCAGCTCCTTGCTTCCGTGGATGTGGACGCTATTCCTCGCCCTCGGCACAGAGTTGAGTGCCTTGTCATCATCCGCCCTCCGGTCGAACATGAAGGACCGAAGGATGTACGGCTATTCAGCAGGCATAATGGCGGTCTCGTTGATTGGAGTGATGATCGTCAGTCAGGATCTCCTGCCACTGCTGTGGAGTTTTGCCATCAGCATGATCCTCATCGGCATCCTTTTTGACTTGCTACGAGCCGCGTACTTTCGCTTTCACTACCGACGCTATCCGGAGGGTATGGCAGAGTGGCTCCTCGAAATGATGCGCGAATCTGTTCGCAAGCGTGATGATGCTCTCTACACGCTTTCTTTTGAAATCGTGTTTACGTTGATCATTTCCTATATGAAAAGCGGGAGGCTGGCCGCCCTCCGACTCTTTACATCGAAAATTCTGACTGCACCAGAACTCTGGCTTGGCGCGATCGTGAAGATATCCCTCTATCGTGTCTCGCTGGAACACGAAGAGTCGCTTCTCGATCGCTACTCGTTGGCCGAAGCGCGGACAGCAAAACGCCTAGCGTGGGTGATCAAAGAAGCATGCGATATGGGGAACCCAACAGCTCTCGAAGAGGCTGTCCGCGTTGCGGCACGGCTATTCTTGACATTTCACAGTTGTCATCCTTCGCTGGGATTCTTCATTTTAGTAACGATGTCGCAGACAGGGCAAAAGTCAGAAGGCAAGCTGGATATGGGCGATATTGATAGTGAGCTGACGTCGGCATTTTCAGAGATCGTCAAGTGTCTCATCGACCGGTCGATCGAGCGAGGGGTGGCTGACACAGCCTCCATCACGAAGGTGCTCGCGATTCTCGAAACCCATGTCAAAGAGAGCTATCGACGTGAGAGGACTGCTAATCCGGCGTTTTTTATGCAGCCCTTCGCTGAGGTAGGGCAGATGCTGGCCGCACCGCGCTACAATGCACTGCCAGACCGTGACGAGATCATCTCGCACCTGCGACGTATCCTCTCCCAATTTGCAGCTCTTGAAACAGTGACCGGACATCTCGAAGTTCCAAGCGAAGGTACGGACACGACAGCCTCTTTCCGCGAAGACCTGCCCTTCACCGCGCCCCCTTCGTAAGGAGAGCTATGTGCCTTTTGGAGGATAGAGTCGAATCTACCACAACCCTTCCCACCCATATGTCAGGGCATATGGGTTTCGTCGGTTTTAGGAGAGCTCGATCCACAAATCTCTAAACATCCGCATCACAAACGGCTTTTGAGGCTATTTCTTCGGGGCGGAATCCGGCATCCTTGTTCTTGAGCGTAGCACCATGTGGAACGGACGAGGGAAGACTCTCTCATCTTGCTTTTTTCGTACGACAGGCCGGCGGAGAACATCGTGTGCTGGAGAATGTTGTCGCGCACAAGGGGCAAGTGCTGAAAGAGCGGCATCAACAGATGACCGCTGAACCGAGTCAACAGACTTGGCAACTGGCTCCTCTATCGGCTGTTGTGACTGGATGCGCCATTGGTCACTGGGCGAGGCAAGAGGGGGTTTGGAACCTCCATGAGATTTCTCGAGCACAGAGAAGTCGAGCAGAGTGTGCAGCTCCTCTTCTGCGATGCGTTTTGTTGCAGGCGCCTTGGCATTGGTGCGAAGGATCAGCCCCGTAAAAATCTCGGCCGCCTTCTTGCACGTATGGTGCATGTCAGGCGTGTACTTGCTGGAGGTCAGGATGTGGTTCATCCGATCTTTGAACTGCTGTATCGATACGAGCGGATCCAAGTGCTGACAAGGGTTCTTCGAGGAGAAGAACAGGAAGATTCTCTGTAGTCGGCCCCATTGCTTGACGAGCTCAAGATTGGAGGATAGTAGACTCAACGATGTTGGTGGCACGTGGGCCAACCGTTCCATGGTCTCAATACTTTGATCGAGCGTAGTACGTAGGGTAGACATAAGATTGTCTCCTCATGTATTTAGATTATAGCCCGGGTTGCTACCTATCACGCTCTCTGACCTACTAGATGTAGTAGCAACCTGGGTGTAAAGAGCGTCCTTGTGTAAACACACAGAAGAACTGTAGTAAGGACGGGGATTCTGTACAAGAGTAAGGAGATCCATTTGCGATGTGCCTTTTGGAGGATGGAGAAGGCTGAGTTCGATCCAAAAATCTCCCCCTTCTCCTCTAGAAATCCACATCGCAAAGGGCTCAAGGAGTCAACGGTATGGCGCTGGTCGTATATTCTTCAGGGTTCGATCATATGGGACCCATTCCTGTGCAGTACACAGGCGAAGGGAAAAACATCTCTCCACCGCTTTCATGGTCTGACCCTCCGGAGGGGACCGTGACCTTTGCCTTAATTGTTGACGACCCTGATGCGCCAGATCCAGCACATCCAACCATGACCTGGGTCCATTGGGTGCTCTATAATATACCCGCTGTGACGAGAGAGCTGAAAGAAGGCATTACCACCGATGAGTTGCCGCTAGGGACTAAAGAGGGAATCAATGACTTTCGAAGAACAGCCTACGGCGGTCCACACCCCCCTGTCGGAAGACATCGGTACTTCTTCAAGCTGTACGCTCTCTCCAAAGAAATCGAAGGACTCAGCCGGCCGACAAAACGCGAATTGGAACAGGCGATGGCAGGTGCGATTCTTGCCAACGCTGAGCTCATAGGGACGTACGAATTGCAGAAATCGTGACAGCAGCGGTCTCTTGGACATTCAGCGTCGAGAGCATGGGCGGTTTTGTGTGCTCCAAGAAGAGCTGGAGTTATAAGATCCCTACTTCTTGGAAAGAACGGAGGACAATCTCCTTTCGTTCATCCTTGGTGGGAACGGTGGACATCTCGGAGAGATTCAGAGCAAACTCGTAGTGGCGCTGTCCCCTTTCTATCCATCCCACGAACCAGGCAATTTTTCGGAAGAAATTGGGAGATCCATCAGGGTACCTCTCAAAGCCCGTTCCCGTTTTGGCAAACAGTCTCCATCCTCCGTCGAGTTCTTCACAGAACAGCAGCTGCTTGGTCATGCTGAGAGCGTGAGCTGATACTGGCAGACGATCGGTGACGAGCTTGTGCAAAAACACTGTTTGTTCGAGAGGAGAAATCTTCAGGGACGAGCTGAGCCAGGCATGGGTCAGCCCGTTGTTCTGCCCTCTATCGCCCGTCAAATCTTGATTGCCGTAGTCAAACAGCGCCACGTAGCGGCTCATGCGCTCCATGCCAATCTGCTGGGCCAGCCGCTGCGAATACCAAACGACCGACTGCTGTATCCAGCTCTTTGGCGTGTGCGGAGCTTTCCACGCCTCCACCGTGGCATCGCTGCCATCATACGGGTATTCTGGGGTATCAGCATCGAGCAAAATTCCAAGATCAAACCCTATCAAACTGAGTACGATCTTAAACGTCGAGCATGGGGCATGCCGAAGAAGAGCCCCTCGGCCGTGTTCCACCACTACTGAGGTCGTGGTGCCATCCACAGCCACAAAAGAGAGCTCTTGGCCCAATAGCGAGGAAAGCATCATCGCATACACACCAAGAACGCACAAACATCGCATAGAGGCCACCCTCCCCGGGACCATTGGTACTATGGAAGAATTTTTCGGCCCAGAACCCAAAGATGGTGGCCTTATGGTGCAATTTCGACAATACTAATTTTATCTTTGATTAAATCCTGGCAACGGAGTATCTGGACCAATGAGTGTCTATACCCACAGTGGAAGGTTAGGTATGATTCGCAGGCTATTCATGGGTCTTGGGATATGTCTTTCTCTTGGCCTCCTTCTCACGCTCTCCTGGAGTAAGGCTGATATGCACTCGATGTTGTCGTGGCGTGTCAGCCCAGATCGTGCGAAAAAGAAGGGCCATAATGAATATGATGTGATCATCGTGGGGAGCGGCTTCGGAGGGCTGTCCTGTGGATCCTTGTTGGCAAAAAAAGGATATAAAGTCCTTGTGCTCGAAAAAAATTCTGTCGTTGGCGGGCTTTGTTCTTCGTACACAATGGACGGCTATCGCTTCTGCTATGGGGCAGAAGATATTGAAGGACTTGGAGAAAAGGGCTCTCTCTCCTATCTCCTCAGGCAACTGAACATCGACCCTTCTACGCTCTTTGTCCCCAACACGCATACGTTTCACGATCGGACTCGATCCTTCTCAGTGGGCAATGAGAAAGATGCGTTTGAGCGAGCGCTCATTCAAACATACCCTCAAGATGAGGTCGATATTCGCCGCTTTTTTGCGGCGGCGAGGACGGTGTACGAAAATGGGTATGATCCCCAGATGGTACAGCAATGGGGAATCATCATTCCTCAAGAGCTGTGGCCCACTGTGATGCCACCAGAATGGAACAAACGGTATGCCGACAACCACCAGGACCTTCTACGCTGGGAGAAGAAGCCATACCAAGACATCTTGGATGAATATTTTACCAATCCTGATATCAAAACTGTGCTGTGTGGCTTTGTCTCGTATTTAGGGGTCCTTCCATGCTCGGTGTCGGCCAGTACTGTGGCACTCAACTCCTTTGGATACTTTTTCTCAGGAGGATACCAAGCCCTCGGAACGCCTCAGCGCTTTGCTGAAGTATTGGCATCCTCCATCAAAGAACATGGTGGAGAGGTTCTCTGTAATCAGTATGTGGAAAAAATCCTCGTTGGAAAGAACGGCGTTGTCGGCGTGCGAGTGGGGACAAAGGAGTTTCTCGCTCCTATCGTGGTGTGCAATGTGAACGCCAAAACCGCCTATTTTGACCTCATCGATCCCGATGTGATGCCGCCAGACTTCCTCAAAGAACTGTGGGGCTTGCCGCTCGGCAATTCAGCCTTTGCGCTGCATCTGGCCGTGGACCATCCACTACCCAACTATACCTCTATCTGCCAAGATCGCTACAATCATACCTATGTGGCCATCCCTTCAAAGTACGATCCAAGCTTGGCGCCAAAAGGGAAGTCTGCTGTCATCCTCCGTCAGACAGTTCGCTTTACTAGCTTCATTCGCAATACCAAGGAAGAGACAGAGCAGTACATCAAAGAACGGACTGAAGAGCTGCTGGCACGAGGCAAGGAGCTCATCCCAGAATTGGAAAAGGCCATTGTCATGCAAAAGGTGGTGACTCCACACACATTTGCTGAGCTTGCCAACATTCCCTATGGAGCCGTGTATGGCTTTGACACCACTCGCTCTTCGAGCAGGCCGTACTTCCGCGCTCCAGTCCCTGGCTTATACATGGCTAACGCGTCCTTGGGGAGCCCTGGGGTTGAAGGCGTCGTATCGGCAGGTATTCTGTGCGCCCACGACATCGACGGGTGGCAACATACCTGACTGTCGAGTGTCTCACATTCCTAGCAGGGAAAGCCCAGGAAGATCTTGAAGGCTTGGCCCATCCTTTGTCATCTCTTGAATCTTATCATACGCCTCTTTATGAGCAGCTTTGACAAGCGCCTCAAGGCCTTCGATATCCTCGGGATCAACGCACTCAGGGTTGATGCGAATGCGCTTCATCTCACCGGCTCCTGAAAGGGTAATTCTCACAAGGCCATTGCCAGCGCTGCCCTCCGCTTCTATTGTTTCTAGTTTTGAAGAGAGAGAGTCGTGCAGCTTGCTCATCTGGGCTTGCATCTGGCGTGCTTGCTTTTTTTTCTTCGCAAATCCTGTTCCCATAGGATACTCGTGTCAAGGGTTAGCGGGTCTGACGATCGTTGCGCCGAGTTCTACGGCTGCAAATTGAATGAGATTTTCTTGGTGAACCTTTTCCTGTTCTGCTGACAATGAAGGCACTGGAGACGGCCGCTGTTGCCCACTCTCTTGCTCAGGCGCTCCACAGGCCTGTGCCTTAGGGGTGCGGGACTTTTTTGCAGGCGTTGTATGTTGGGTGGGGGGTGCCATAGGCGCCGTTGGTGCTGCTGCGGGCATCTGGATGGCGTGTGCAGATACCACGTGCTTCGGCAGCTCTTCGGTTTTGTCATGCAGCTGTTCTTGGAGCTCAAACAGCTTTCGGGCGATGAGTGGCAGAGGAATCTTCCTTTGGATACGGACGATGTGGACGAGGAGCCATTCGAGCAAAAATCTCTGAGAGGCAGCCGTTTTCAATGTGCGCTGTGCTTCGGCTAACAGGTTGAGAATTTCGAGGAGATGCTCTTGCGACAACGAAGCGGCCGTAGAAGAGAGGTCGTCATCCCCTGCCAGTGGTTGCGGCGAGATGCCGAGCTTGAGCAAAAGCAGAGAACGGTAGTGATCGGTGAGATCATCGATAAAATGGCCGATGTCTTTGCCTTCGTGGAAGACGCGGTCGCTGACGGCATAGGCAACGCGGATATCAACTGTAGCGATCGCGCGATCGAGCTCTACTAGCCATTGCCGTGGAGCAATACCGAATACCTCTTCTACAATTTCCTCGCGGATATACCCTTCTGAGAAGGTGATCACCTGATCTAGCAGGGATTCGGCATCGCGAAGGCCACCGTCAGCATAGCTGGCAATGCGGCGCAGGGCGGACTCGTCAGCGCGGACCTGCATATCGTCGACGATACGACGGAGCTTAGAGACAATAGCATCGTGCGAGAGCCTGTGAAGGGTAAATCGCTGACAGCGACTGATGATCGTCGTTGGAATTTTATGGGGCTCTGTTGTGGCGAGGAAGAACTTCACAGATGGAGGGGGTTCTTCGAGAGTCTTCAAGAGAGCGTTAAACGCCTCTTTCGTCAGCATGTGAACTTCGTCGATGAGGTAGATCTTATACCGCCCACAGGCAGGAGCGTAGGATGCCGATTCTGTGAGAGATCGGATGTGATCGATGCCGCGGTGTGAAGCGCCGTCGATCTCCTGGACGTCCAACGACCGGCCTTCTGTAATCTCTACGCACGAAGCGCAGGCATTACATGGTTCTCCAGAGGGAAGAGGAGAAGCACAGTTCAGTGCTTTGGCGTACAGTCTGGCAATAGATGTTTTCCCCGTGCCTCGAGAGCCAGCAAAGAGGTAGGCGTGGCAAACGCGTTTGGCCTGCAATGCATTTTTCAGCGTGCGGACGATAGCGTCTTGCCCGACGACATCGGAAAATGTTTGCGGTCGATAGCGCCTGGCGATCACCAGGTAGGAATCGTCCATGGGCCCTCCCCGAGGCGTGTGTATATTGACTGAGCCATTTTGCGATGTGCCTTTTGGAAGATAGAGTAGACGAACCTACCTCAACCCTTCTCACCCATATGTCAGAGCATATGGCCTTCTTTGGTTTTGTGGGATCTCGATCCAAAACTCTCCCTAGAGATCCACATCGCAAATGACGCTGATTGTACCACTATCGCCAAATATCTCAAGAAAGCGTACGCTTAAAGGAACTTTTTCTCAAACGGCCTAGGTGGTGCGTTCGATGGCAATAGAGATGTCTTCCACATCGAGAGCGAGGAAAGACGGTAGCTTCTTCGACACAAGTCGAACGTTGCGCGTTGTCATTTTACTGTTTATTGCCGCTTGCACCTTTTTTTTCCTCCATAATCGAGAGATTCGCGTTCCCATGCTCGAACTTGGGACGATCGCCTCTCGGTACATTGTTGCCGATGTTTCTTTTTCCTTTGCTGATGAGGAAGCAACCTCTGCCGCTCGCCAAGCGGCACTGTTTGATATTGGGAGTATCTATTGCATCGAACCCGAAGACATTCTCAAGCGGACGATTGAATTTGAAAATTCGCTTCTCTACGACCAATCGTGGCGAATGATGGCTCCAGAATCGAGCTTTGAGGAGATGTGCCGTGCCAATGAGATATTAGCGCACGTGCTGTTTGAAATGCGATTTAGCGACGCGCGGACCATTGAGAAGATGCATCAGGCGGGCCTTGACGTCACGAATTTTCACGAGATTCCCCCGATTGACTTACGAAAGGGGATTTGCTTCACGGATAAAATCTGGAATTTTATCCTAGAGAAGGCCTTCTCAGAGGTCACCCTCCAGCCAGCGACGATTGATTTCTTACTCTCTTTCCTCCGCGAGAAAATCTGGTTTTTGCGGATCGAGTCCAATGCGACGAGGAAAATGCGAAAGCTCCTCAGAATGCAGGTCCCAACACGGTATACAACCATCCCTGCCGGATCGCGCATCATCGATAGCGGGGAGAAGGTGACATCGCGGCATATCACCATGCTCCAGGCCATGAAGCAGGCCATGGCCGAGCGTCGAGATCTATGGCATCCTCGGACGATTGTTGGCTCTGTGATCCTCACCAGCGTGCTGTTTTTTGCTTCCTTTCTTTTCTTGCGGTGCTACCATCCCGCTATCCTCTCTTCAAATACGTCATTGTTCCTCATCGTCAGCATTGGCGTTCTCTGTCTAGGCCTTGCGAAGATGTGTGAGCTCTTCCTCCTGAACATGCCCCGTGGCCTTACCGACCTGATTCACTACCCATTGCTGATCCCCTTTGCTTCGATTCTCCTCTGTATTTTGGTCGGACCATCGGTTGCCATCTTCTTTTCGACGATGCTCGGCCTCCTCTTCAACATTTCCCTGGCCATTGAATTCCAGGGCTTTTTGTTGACCAACCTCGTCGTCGGCTTTGTCTGCATCTTCTACACGCGCACCCTTCGCCGTCGCGCAGAAATCGTCACGATCTGCTTGCGTGGATGGGGGGTCGCCTGCGCGATTATCGTGGCCTTGTATTTCTACGACGCTTCTCGATGGGGCAGCTCGATGCTTGGCGGCGATATTGGCAGCTCGGGCGTCTTCATGCTGCTCACGTCGATCATTGTCGTCGGCCTGCTACCGCTTTTTGAGTCCGCATTTCGCGTGATCACGGACATCAACCTCATGGAGTACATGAATCCAAACCAAGAGCTACTCCAACGGCTGATGATCGAGGCTCCCGGTACGTACCAGCACTCGCTGCTCTTGGGCAGCATTGCCGAAGCGGCTGCTCAGGCGATCGGCTGCAATGGCCTGTTCTGCCGAGTTGCGACTCTCTATCACGATATTGGAAAAGTCTCTGTGGCTCAATATTTCTCTGAAAACCAGCAGACGGGGATGAACATCCACCAGCTACTCACACCTGCGGAGTCGGCGCGCGTCATCATTTCTCATGTTCAAGAGGGCGTGAACCTTGCCCGCAGGGCAGGGTTACCCGAAGCTTTCATCGATATCATCCGCGAGCACCATGGTACAAGTCTTGTCTACTACTTCTACCACAAGCAGCTCGAAGCTGTTGGTCATGACGCGACTCTTGTTGACGAGCGAGAGTTCCGTTATGCAGGGCCAAAGCCAAGAAGCAAAGAAGCGGCGATCGTGATGATTGCCGACTCTTTTGAGGCGGCCTGTCGGTCAATTGACGAAATCAGCGAAGAGATTCTGACCCGCCTCATCGATCAGATCGTCCGCGAGAAAACGGAGGATGGTCAGTTCGATGAATGTCTCTTGAGCTTTGAAGAATTAGGGGCTGTAAAAAAAGCCCTTGTCCGCTGCCTTCTTTCCATCGGCCATTTCCGCATCAAATATCCCGAGAAGATTCGCCCAAAAACATCGCCGGCATAAGGATTCTCTCTCTCCGAGCCGGTTCGTACGCGCCAAGGCCATGCACACGGCTCTATGGCAAGTTTTGTTTTTAATAATGGTGTCGCCTGCAATAGTGAAAAGAGGCAATATGCGATCAGCGACTCCGGAAATTTAGCCGAGAAGAACGGAGGGCAATAGCTCGCGACAGAGAAACGTTGGTGGTGCCATAACGTGAGGGAAGAGTATGGGTGAGATTTCTTTTGTTGGGCCAAGCAGGTGTGAGATTTCAATCTCGGGAATTGACGCTGGATCGGGTCAAGGGAAAATGACGATTAAAGGGGATCAAGGTGTCGTCTCCTTGACAAACCTCACATTTAAACGTGCGCCGTCAGGAGATGAGGAGGCTCAAAAGCTGCAGGAAGAAATCGAACAGATGCGTTCGATGTGGACGTCCATTAGGACAGGACAGGGAGAGATTCTGGTTCACACTCCTCAACTTGAAGCAGCGCTTTTGCACGCGCTCCCCCATGATGAGCAAGGGAAGGCCGTGACCGCCATTGTACAGCGCGTGCTGACGCCTTCACCCGAAGCAGCGTTTGTCGTGCCTGACTGGCATGCAGTACAAGAGGTGCTCACAAATGAGGCTTTTGCTCTGCACATGAAGGCGGAGCTTCAGCAACAACGGCGCACATTGCCAGAGCACATCGGAAAAGAGGAGCTAGAGAGATTGCAGAAAGAAAGTATCGAGCGATCTCAGCAGCAAGCGGAGCGCGATGTGGCGGTTGTCATTGACTGGCTTCGTCAGCATGGAGGAGCTTTTGCTGAAGAATGCGTTCGAACCAGATGCGACAAGAAAGTCGAGCAGAGACTGCCCTTTGCCATCCGGGCAGTTCGCGATCCTCGTAGTGGCAAAATTTCAATGTATATTTCGATCGGCATTCTGGGAAAAGGGATCGAAAAGTCTGTGAAGGCTGTCGTTCGGATTAGCGATGGCGATGTCGGGCTATTTGTGCGACCGGCCCCACGAAAGGAAGGAGATGTCCCAGCTCGTATTGAAGCACGACGGTGTAACATCAAAGCGGAGTGCGCGCTTCTGCAAACATTAAAAGACCAAGGGGTTCCGCATATTCCCAAGGTGATTGCGATTGCGTACCCACGAAAAGGGGGCGGAGTTCGACAAGAATATTTGATTGAACGCTTTGAAGATACAGTCGAAGACAGGCTGTCACAGCTCTTTATCGATCATGAACCTGATCACGATGACCGGAGCAATTTTCTCCTTCCGATGGCCCTGAGGATCTTGGAATCGCTAGCAGCGCTTGCTCGAGCAGGGTGGGCTCATCTCGATCTCAAGCCGCAAAATTTGTTCCTCAAAGACATTGATGTGTATATCGCTGATTTTGGCTTTGCTTCTCGCCTCCAGTCTACGCGTTTTGCCCGGGGGACACCTGGGTACATGGCTCCAGAGATGTTTGAAGCGATCGACAAAGTCCATGTCTCGGGGGCGTTGGATATGTGGTCGTTTGGCGTTGTTCTTGCGTCTTTGTATGATGGGGGAATAGGAGATGTACCGTGGAACGTCACGCAGCATGAACTTCTCGAGATGCACGCGGCATTGGATCGCTTGGAAGAGCAAGCCGAAGAAGCACGGAAGAAAGGGGACCGCCATGGAGAAGAGTACTCTTGTGAGGAGATCGCCAAGTACAAGGTTGCCATTCACAACAAACTTGAGGAAATGAAGAACATGGTTCGCGTGTTTCAGGGGGAGCAAAGGAATCAGCACGATCCTGTTTGCGATCTCATCGCCGACCTCGTGGATCTTGACCCTGCGCGCAGGCCAACAGCAGACCAGGCACATGCGCGGCTCCAGCAAATTTGCACGACTATCTACGCTCAACAGGGCGAGCAGCCTTAGTACCCACGTCGAGTGTCAAATTGCGATGCGATGTACTCCACGAGTTTTTTGGTGTCGTGCGCAAAAACGCGAATGCCTTCAGAGAGCTTTTCCGAGGCCATCTGGTCCTCGTTGATGAGAAAGCGGAACTGAGATTCTGCTGTCGGGACTTTTTCCAACCCTTCAGGCATCTTCATCTCCTTAAAGAGCTTTTGTCCGACAGGCTCTGTCGATTGGCTAAGCTCGTCGAGCAATTTCGGAGAGACCGTCAACAGGTCGCAGCCTGCCAAAGCGAGCACCTCCTCTGTATTTCTGAAGCTGGCGCCCATGATGGAGGTTTTGTATCCAAATTTTTTGAGATATTGGTAGATCGTGGTGACCGCCAGGACGCCGGGATCATTGGCGGCAGTGTACGCGATCGCGGGGTTGTGCGCTTTATACCAGTCAAGAATGCGGCCGACAAAGGGGGAGATGAGGGTGACATTGGCTTCGGCGCATGCCGCAGCCTGGACGAGAGAGAAGATGAGCGTCATGTTGCAATGGATGCCAACCATCTCAAGGACTTCGGCAGCCCTGATACCTTCGATCGTGGAGGCGAGCTTGATGAGCACTCGTTCTCGGGGAATGCCATGACGTTCGTAGAGGCTCACGATCTGCACGGCTCTTTCAATGCTGCCTTTGGTATCAAAAGAGAGCGATGCTTCCACTTCGGTCGAAACCCGGCCGGGGATGATCTTGAGTAGCTCCACGCCGAAGAGAACAAAGAGCTGGTCGATTAAGAGCGCCCGGCGCTGTTCTGGCGTTGTCCCGCGCTGAGATTCGACGATAGCCTTCTCGATCAGCGGTCGGTACTCCGGTTTTTGCGCTGCCTGGTAGACAAGCGTGGGGTTCGTCGTGGCGTCGATGGGGTTAAAGCTTTTGATGACATCAAAATCGCTGGAGTCAGCGACGACAACCGTCATCTTTCTGAGCTGGTCCAATTGGCTCATCAACATATTGCGTTCTCCTGTATCGCACATGGCTCAGAGTGAACATTCTAGAGACTCTTCAGCAAGCGCCTCCCCAATTTTCAACGGCTCTGTCCGAGAAGAGATGGAGATTTGCTTTCCATCCACCTCGAGGTCAAGAGTTGATTTCAACCGCGTGAGAAGCAGGCGAAATGGAATTTTCACTTCGACCGATCCTACGGTGACAGCGATGGCGGAGTTGGAAAGGATTTCTTCCGAAGCCTTGAGCTGCTGGCAGAGGGCGACAAATTGCTTGATCTGCCTCGCCATCACGTCGGATTCGATGCCAAACTGCTTGTTGCATCCCGAACAGCGGGCAACCCACGGGAGTTTGGCCGTGGGACGGTATGGAATCGCGACGAGAGTGCCGCAGTACGTACAATGAATCTGAATGGAAAAGGCGTGTGTCACAGCGATGCCTATGGGAAAAAGAGTTTCCTATAAAAATAGGACAAAAGTGGGTTTGTTGGCTATGCCAGGCCGTGGGTCATCTCAACGAACTCCCTTCGAAACTCTTCAGAGGTTTTGAAAATGCCGCTGGTATACAACGTCGTTGTCCCCGACGATTCATCTTTTGCTCCTCGTGCTACCACGCACGAATGCTGGGCAGTGACCATGACAGCAACATCCTGGTGGCCGAGCAAGGTAGCAAGACTGTCGCCAATTTGTGCTGAGAGGCGCTCTTGGAGTTGTGGCCGCGCCGCAAAATAGCGAGCGATGCGCGAGATCTTCGAGAGGCCGATGATCGTCTTCTTGGGCCGGTAGCCAACATAGGCAGTTCCTATCATAGGCACGAGATGGTGCTCGCAAAAGCTGACGATGCTCACGCGGGTGACGACAACGCGCCCCACAGTCGCCACCGACTCTTCATCCTCGTCATCGAACAGCGCGATCGTTGGAAAGGCGTCGATGTCAAGGCCTGCGAAAATCTCATCGACGTACATAGCGGCCACGCGTTCGGGAGTCTGCTTCAATGAGTTGTTGGACAGGTCAAGCCCAAGGATCTCCATGATTTCCCGAACATGGTGGGCAATCGCAGCGATTTTTTCTGTGCGCGTGCGCGCTGAAAAGGCGTGGGGAAGAAGGGGGGTTGGAAAGCGGGTAATGGCGGCTTTCGTCACGACAGATTGTGATATGAGGTCGTGCGTGGGATTTTTGGAGGTCATGGCGATACTCCGTGTGTAGTACGGAGGTACTCCTCCAACGGTCCGTCGAAGATGGTGATCCCTTTGTCATCAAAGGCGATGATCTTAGTAGCGAAGCGATCGATCAGATCTCGATCATGGCTAGCGACGATGGCCGTGCCTTTGTACTCCTCAAGGGCCCACCCAAGAGCAGAGACGGCTTCAAGGTCAAGGTGGTTGTTGGGCTCATCCATGATGATGAGGTTATGGTCTGAGAGGACCATCCCGCCGATGATGAGCCTGGCGGTTTCTCCACCAGAGAGGGCGGAGATGGGCTTAAAGGCATCATCGCCGGAGAACAGCATCTTGCCGAGGATGCTGCGGATCTCTTGATCGTAGACGCCGACTTTTTTGCTCTTGAGCCAGTCGAAGAGGGTCAAAGCGCTGTGTCGATCAAGAGCTTCTTCATGGTTTTGAGGAAAATAGGAGAGAATGACTTGATGGCCAACGGTGATCGACCCGTGGTCTGGGGGAAGAACGGCGGCAAGCATCTTCAGCAATGTTGTCTTCCCAAGACCGTTGTTGCCGATAACGCCGATCTTGTCACCGCGAAAGACTTCAAGAGAGAAGTTTTTGATCACGTCATGGCCGTCAAATGCCTTGGCAATACTGTCGATGGCAAGCACGACTTTCCCCGCTTGTTTTTCTGTCGGGATAAACCGAACGTATGGCCGTTGGATATTGGATGTTTTGAGCTCTTGCGGTTGGAGGCGCTCAATCTCTTTAATGCGGGACTGTACTTGGCTTGCCCGAGTCCCTGACCCGAATTTTGCAACGAACTCCCGCAGCTGGGAGATTTTCTTCTCTTTTGATTTCGCTTCGCGTTCAGCGCGAGAGCGGACAGCAGACTTGGTGACCACCATTTCGTCGTAGTTGCCGGGATAGATGATAATCGTTTCATAGTCGATATCGGCAATATGCGTCGTGACGGCATTCAAAAAGTGGCGGTCGTGGCTCACGACAATCAGTGTGCCGGGGTAGCTTTTTAAAAATCCTTCTAACCATCCTATCGATCCGAGGTCAAGGTGGTTCGTCGGCTCGTCGAGAAGCAACGCCTCTGGATCCCCGAAGAGCGCTTGGCATAAGAGAGCGCGAAACTGCATGTCCTGAGGAATCTCATGCATCCGCTTGTGGCAATCGTCGGGCGGGACGCCAATACCGTGGAGAAGAGCCTCCGCCATGCTTTCAGCGGCATAGCCGTTCTCCTCTGCGATGATGGCTTCTAATTCTCCGAGTTCGAAGCCAACCTCGTCTGTCATCTCTTGCTCATAGAGCGCATCGCGACGGCATAGTGCCTTCCATAGGCGGCTGTTGCCCATGATGACGGTGTTGATGACCGAAATCTGACTGAATTCATTGATGTTTTGCTTGAGGAAGCCAAGCCGTTTTGGCGTCGAAACCTGTCCCTTTGTCGGCTTGGTGATGCCGACGAGGATTTTCAAGAGCGTGGACTTCCCTGAGCCATTTGGTCCTGTCAAGCCATAGCGATTGCCGGGGGAAAAGGCGATGGAAACGTCTTCGAAGAGCGTGCGTCCCCCGACGATTTCTGTGATAGAATCTAACGCAATCATGAATGATGAGCCAACCTTTGGAAAGGAGTCATTTGCGAAAAAAGCATACCATAGAAACTGAAATTATGAGCCTATAAAACTCATGCCTCGGACATGAGCGGCCCCGTGACGAACGAGTGCGTCAGCCGCGGCGTGCAGCGCATGGCCAGTGAAGGTCTGGTCGTGGATGAGGAGAATATCCATATTCACGATGGCTTTTGGCAAGTTGATTTTAACTGTCTCATGGCATGGTTGGGAGGGTTGTCTTTCAAGAGGCAGGTGCGGGACAGGGAGGAGATGACGACGTATGCGAAGGCAGGGCAGCGATGGCCTGTTGAGAAGGGCGCCGACAGTGCGGGCGAGCTCTTTGCGCATGGCCCATCGGTCAATACCGTGAGAAAACCAGTCGCCAGGGGTTGGAATCACAAGGTCGGGGATTGGCCAGCGCACAGCAGCCCACTGCATGATAAGAAAGGGAGCGATGGCGGTTGCTGAAGAGAGAAGCGCTTGGCAGGCGGGTGCCTCTTCAAAGCAGATGGCGTGGCTTGTCAGCGAAGAGTGAACACATCGGTGACCATTGTCGTCCAGAGGGTGAAAGCATCGGCGGCATCGGTGGGCGGGAGAGAGAAGCTGTAGGCTTTCAACACAGGCCTGGCAGAGGGTCTTACAGGGGCGGGAGAGCACTGTTTTGCAGCATAGGCACATTGGAGGATAGAGGAAGTCGCCTATGCTGCGGACCAATCGCGATGCTGAGAGCTTTCTCATGGCTTCTGACATGGAAGTCCTCTCCTCTACAATCCACATCGCAAATGATTCTATCGATTGTACAATTGCAAGCTTTCTATTGTGTGATCAAACTGCTCATACGAAAGAGCGCTTTTCTCCTTGAGCCACACTAATCCCGCTCTCGTATCAAAGATGTAGCTCTTCCCATTGTGGACGAACAGAGCAGAGACGTGGTCCTCCTCATTCACTTGCGTACAGCGATATTTTCGTGCGGGTTTACGTACAAAGTCATCCCACTCTTGTTGATCCTCATGGCGAATGATGCGACAAGGGCGCGGCAGCGGAGCTCCAAGGACCTCTTCTCGTAACTGATGCACCTTCTCTTGCAGGTTTCTTAGGCGCGTATCGCCTCCCTCTCCAGCCGTTATGACGAAGATATTTTGGCAAAAGATCCCCCTTGTCTTCTTTCTGCTAAAATAGACCGATATTAATCGATCTTTTTCTCTCATGAATTGCTCATCATCATGTCTCGGAAAATCGGAGTCGCACCACAAAAGGCCGACATCTCGTAAAAATTTCGCTTCCTCGCCTTCATAGTGTTCCCGTAGCGCGCAGGAGGGCCCTTTTGGTCCCATGTGAAAGGCTTTGGAGCATAGGTCGTAGAAATATTGCTTTGTGCGAGCGCGAGACAGCAGACAGTCTTCAAGCATATAACAAATCTGTGCAAAAAACAGCCGTTCTGGGGAAGCAAACAGCTGCTGTACGGTGCGCTGGATTGGGATGCGCGCATCTCGATTGGCCAACAAATAATCCACAGCGCCTTGACAGCATCCTTGCTTGGTCTCCTTGAAAATAACGAGGAACACTCTTTCTGGCGTTGTATCGCCAAAGAGACCGATCTCACAGCCTTCTTGGAGCCATTCGCGCAGTGTACCATGCCATACCGTATTGACAAGCCGTGATAGCGGCGGGGTCTCCCGGTCAGCGAGATGTGGAACGACGAGTTCCATTGCCTCGGGGTGAATGAAATCGTGTACATGGCGAAGTGCAACTCTTCCGCCAATTGACTCCGTAGTACTCATAAGAAAACCTCATTATTTTATTGTAGCTTCACTTTGCTAAGCATTGCCGTGCGAACTCGGCAAACCCCGGTGAAGGCACTGGACAGAAAAACCGCCGCGCCTGCTCCCATGACGGGTCAAAATGGGGAGGGCGATGCTGGGCGTACGCAGTCGCGAGCTCGCGTGTCTCTGGGTTGTCGGTAGAAATCACTGCTTCTCGATACGCTTCGGCCGTTGTAGCTCGTGCATGCGCTTCAAAGATGCCGACGATATTGGAAAAAAGCGCTGGGATGTTGGAACACAAGAAGTCGTGCAGTCGGTTTGAGGTGGTCCATGCGGCTGCTTCGTTCTGCGTGCCGGTCGTCACTGGGGAGAGCGCGCGAAAGATGAGGCGGATATTGGGGCAGTTGGCACCGATATGTTCGTCGCCAACTGTATCAACGATATCGCCTTTGTCAATGGTATGCGTGATGATCATGGGCGTTTCTCGAGGCTGGCTCATGACTGACCGAAAGAGCTCCGCTGTTGCTCCATCCACTCCCGGCGAGCAGTGGGTGCTAAGACGCACGATGCGGTTGTGGAAGTATACGGCTTCTCGCTGAGCTTGTGCTCCGCCAATACTATTCGCGATGAGGGCAATCCCTTGGGCGGGGCTGCTGACAAACCCTAGTTCGGGGTTTTCAAGGAGCTGTTTTGTCGCGTCATAGGTGGCAATAGGGCCAGAAGAGCCAAGTTCTCGACGCAGGTCTTCAAGCCAGGACTTCATCGTATCAGAGATCCCGTCTCCTGGCATCGGTCCGCGTGTCCCTCTGTATAGGATGACCGGAGGGATATTCTGAGGATGGAGCGATGCGAAGAATCGCTTCGATGCTCCACCACCTTCGACAAGATGGGAGAAGCAAAGGTAGCCGTTGTGTGGATGGCGGACGAGGAGGTGGTTGGGGAGTTGTGCTTGCGACAGCCGTTTTGCGACGAGATGTTCCCAGTCTTGGAGGGAAAGACGGCGTGTTCTGATCAGATGCTGGGCCCAAGCAACGCCTTCGATCATGTCAAAGGTTGAGATGGGAAGTGAGATCGTGTTGACGTGATCTTGAGGGGAGTTCCAAAACAAGTCGTGAGGAGTAGAGAAAGGGAGAAGAATAGATTCAAGCTCTTGAATATCTTCAGAGCTACAGTCACTGATCTCTCTTTTCTCATGAAATCGGGCGCGGAGAGTACGGAGTGATTCTCCTTCGACGCCGCGAACGCAAGGGTGGTCTCCATTGAGCTCGCGAAGGAGATCGTCAACATCCTCTTTCGTGATCAACGCCAAGCAATGGAAGAACGTGGCAAAATCTTGCTTTGTCAGACGGCGTCCGTCGCGATACATCGCGGCCAGATCGATCTGGCCCCAGGCCATGGTGCGTTCGACGCGACCTTCGCCAAATAGAGTCTTCAGTTGGGTGATGGTCTCGGTCAGATCTTGATGTGCTTTGCTGTGGTCAATGAGGGCGATGGTACGGCCTGTGATGGTCGAGAGCAGCGCTTCGAGCGATCGGAGCACGATGGCGATGATGCGCTGCACAAGCCAGGGGAGCTTCGGTTTACTCTCAATAGTTATGCGATGGGTGGAAGGAAAGGAAATTTCGTCATCCCACTGCCCTATACGAGCTAGGCCAGCGAGAATAGTCAACGATTGCGAGATATGAATACCCATTAGTTATTTCCTCTATAGTAAGAGCTGTTTGCGATCTTCCCCCATATGTCGGGGCATATGGTGGGAGATCGCGAATGGCTCAGTAATAGGGAAAAAAGATAGGCCATCTCTTTCTTTCTTCGCTCCAAAAAAAAGGACGAGTGTCTACTTGGAGAACAGCTCGGCGAAATAGTGCGGGAAAAATGGAAATGCATCGATCCGAAAGACTAGGTGGTAGGTGTCCTCTTTGATCTCTTGCAAAATGGCAGCTCTCTGCTCGCTTGCGAGATGGAATGCTTGGAGAATGGCTTTTGATGGGTCTTGATTTGCAGTTGCGTGCACAGCGTAGAGGACGTGGCCTGCTGTCGAACTTCCTGCTGCGCATAGTCGGTCTAAAACAGTGATGATGCCTTGAAGGTAGATGTTGTCAAAGAATGCGGTGATGAAATCTGGACTCGCGGAAAGATTGCTCGGGAGGCACGGCAGGAGTATTCCGGGTAGTCGTTGAAGACAGAGGCGTACCGTTTCCTCAATTCTGTTGATAGCTTCGTGTGGAGGATAGAGCGTGATGTCGATCGAAAAGCGCAGAAGAGCGTTGACGGCTTTAGGGTGTTCGAGGAGAGATGCAATCCTTTGCGTTGCCTCATCGATACAGGCTGGGGCGCTATTCATTGATACATCAGATTGCTGTGATATACTGGTACTGCCAGGTTGATAGGACAGATTCGGAAAGACTGGTAGGGCTGCACCCATGAGGTCAAAGCCGTGTTGGAAACTATCGGGCTTTGCTTTTTTTGATTCTAATTCCTCGGAGAAATTCTCTTCCTCTGAGAGCTCTTCCTCGTCTCTTCCTCGCTTTTGTTCTACGGGTGGCTGTGGGGGTGGTTGCAGGAGAGTGGCTACGCCTTGAATTTTTGGCGCGAGATGCTGTGCGACGGCAACGGCTCGGCCAAACTCCCCTCGTTTCCTGAGGGCGTCTTGCAGTTCACAGGACAACGTGATGAGCGATTGGACCATGTTGCTTCTGTTAAGACCGATGTACTTCGCATCTTGGAGTATATCGGGAGGTACCAACGAGGCTAGCTCCTGGAATATTAACGCATTAAAAGCTGAGATCATGTGCGGGTCGTCCTCCATTCTGTGAGTATTGTGGGGCCTGCTTCCTCTAGAAGCTGCATGCATAAGCGCGCGGCGCTGAAGACGCCTCGAGTCTCTTCTTCGCAGGCGAGAGATTGCATGACTTCTCTCGCCGTAGGGCTTGCTTGGAACTGCTCCAATTGTTCTCTCGCGTGTCGTGCATAGGCGACTGTAAAGAAGTGCGCAACGAGCGGTGGAGAGGAGGATGTCTCGTGTGGTGCGCAGGGCAGTTGTAGCCCATACGGTTGTGACAGAATGTGATGGATCTGTGCTTCTATTGCTCCTAACGTTTCGAGGGGGTGTTCGGGCACGAGTTGAATACCGAAGCGCATCAGGGCCTCGACGGCGTCAGGATGATGGTACAGCGCCCACACCCTCGATACTGCCGAAGAAAGGCTATCGTCGGATGGCACGACCGCCGCCACTGTATGAACGATGGGAGGCCTCGTTTCCATTGGGTTGTTGCATGGCAATGGAGAAAGGCTTGGGACTCGTTTTGCAGAGGGAGGTAGGCACGTTGGGTCAGGGACAGACCATCCACGAGACAGGGCGAGAGCGCGTGATGGTTGTTGGTGGGAAGGGTGGCGCCGTTTATTGGTGGCGCGTGTCTGTACAGAGGAGGCTGCGTTCTCGGGTGGACCAAATGGGGAATTGAAGGGGCTAGGCTGAAAAGGATTTTGCCAGAATAATTCTGTCTGAAAATTACTAGACATTGTTCCTCAAAAGCAAATAATTACAATTTATAATTATCGCTGAGTTATTAATTAAGTTCAATTAATAATTTGTGAGTACAAATGAATATCGTCGGCCAATTTGGAGTGAGGGGCGTGATCGTAGAGCTATGTGCGATGTGGATTTTTAGAGGAGACGTGGGAGATTTTTGGATCGAGCTACCCAAAGTCGACGAAGCCCATATGCCCTGACATATGGATGGGGGCCTTCGTCGTCTTTACATCCGCTGCATATCGATGTTGCGGCGAACCATGTCGATCTGTCGTCGCAACAGCTCGTCGCTCGATACTTTTGTCTCTATGGCTTTGCACGCATGAAGAATGGTCGAATGGGTTTTCCCAAATGAGGCGCCAATCATCACCAACGATTCGTTGATGAGCTCTTTGGCTAAAAACATTGCCACTTGACGGGGAATGGCAACATCTTTGGTGCGGGAGTGGCCTTTCAGATCATTGACGCGCACTTGGAAGACCGAGGCTACGCTTTTCAAGATGGCGTCAACGGTGATCTTATCCTTAGGAACGAGGTGGAATAGATCTCGGAGCGTCTGCTCCACAAAGTCTTCGTTAATCGACGCATTCATGAGGCGAGCGTGGGCGTTGAGGCGGTTTAGAGCTCCTTCCAATTGTCGGATATTGTGGATCAGTTCGGCGATGCGGAAGGCAACGTTGCTTGGAATTTGCAACCCCTTTTGTTCGGCTTTGAACTGGAGGATGGCTACTCGAGTTTCAATATCTGGAACGCCAATATGGGCGACCAGTCCCCACTCCATGCGGGCGACCATGCGCTCTGAAAGCTTGAGTTGCGTTGGTGGCTTGTCGCTGGTGATGACGATTTGTTTGTGTTGGTTGATGAGCGTTTCAAAGGTGTTGGAAAATTCTTCTTCAAAATTGATGCGGTTTTGGAGGAATTGAATATCGTCGACAAGCAGGACGTCAACAGAGGCTCGGTAAAACCGTTTGAGTTTGTCGATGGACTTATTGCGAAGGCTATCGACAATTTGATTAATAAAGGCTTCTGTGGTGATGCACTGCACGCGCAGGCGTTTGTGGTGTTCCCGAATGTGGTGGCCGATGCTATGAAGGAGGTGGGTTTTGCCGAGGCCGACGCCACCGTGGAGGAACAGGGGGTTATACGTATCGCCCGGGCGGTTGGCAACGCCAATAGCGGCTGATTTGACAAACTGGTTTGATCCGCCTTCAATAAACGTTTGGAACCGATAATTCCCATTCAGTTGGGATTCGAAGGCCGCGGCTTCTTGTTCCTCTTTGGTATCGACCACTCTGGCCGCTGGGGCAGGAGGAGCAAAAAAGGGTTTTGGCTTGCGCTCTTGTTTTTCGATCACAAAATCGATAGCGAGCTCCCCGTTGTTTGACATGGGGAGAAAGTTCGCTAGCTCACTTTTGAAATTACTCAGAAGGTATTCCTTGACGAAGATGTTCGGAACCTTCAGGACAATTTTGTCGTCGGTGAACGATGCGACCTGAATAGGGCTGAGCCAGTTGTGAAATGCCGAAAGCGATGTATGAGCTTTTGCGAATTCTAGAAATTGCGTCCATGCTTCGCATGGGCTGCATGTCTGTTGCATCCCTCTAGTCCTCCGTGTATGGGGGCATGAGTCAATTTGTGATCCAGAGACTAGCAATCGGTTTTCAAACCGATCAAGGGTTTTTGCCTGCCCACTGCAAAGAAATATTTATAACTCCTTGATCTTGAACATCCTAAGTCGATCAAACGATTGTCGATATCCGCTCTTCGGGAAAAAATCAGCGCAACCTCCTTATTATCAGCAACTTAAATAGATTTCCCGACCTCTTATAACGCTATAATCGATTCAAAATAAAGGAGTTGCATTGTTGAAGATCGGACGATAAGTATACAGCCACAATGGCTGAAAAACGGACAGGGCTGAACGATGCTGCGAGGACGAGCCTTTTGCTAGAGGAGAAGCGGGAGAGTTTTGGGTAGATTTGCCTATTTTATCCTCTAAAAGCACGTCGCACATGGCTCGATTACAGAACCGATGCGTCATCAAGGAACAGCAATCGGCTGAAAGGGCCTTCGGAGCGCATTGCTTTGATAGTGTGGATAGGAGTCGGCGTATCAAGACCAGGGGCGGTCATATGGAGCGAGTCGAGGTAGATGGTGACCCCCTCTTCGGCTGGAAGGACGGTGACTGAAGGTACGGTCATCTCCTCGCGAAGGCGTTTGAGAGATTCAATGCGAATGTCTCCCTCTGAGAATCCCTGTTCTGCAATGATAGCCAGGCGTGTCGTCTCGCTGTCGAGGATCTTGACGACTCCTGAATAGCCCAACGAGCTAGGGTTGACAGAGAGGCTGGCGATCTCCTCAAATGAGGTCTCCCCAATGCCAAGAACGATCGTTTGGCATGAGGAGAAAAAGCTGTTCTGGGCCTCATCCCATGGCGCTTGAGAGAGAAATCCCAGCGATGGAAGGCCCTTTTCCTGGACTGGGCGAAAACGGATCATCAACGGCGATACAAGCCCTGAGGAAGGGGCCGTAGAGCTATAGTCGAGGGCAAGGGAGGCATTGAGTTCAATGGTTTCAAAGCCACTGATGTCGTGGAACGTCTCGAGACGATGCACAGAAGAGCGCTCTTGACGGAAGCTGGGCCGCATGACAGGTGCACAGCGCTCAAACGCCGTCGGATGAAGCCAGTATGAGATGACATGAGGAGAGAGCTGCCATTCTTTCAGCAGACTGTTGATCTCTTTATTGAATGTCCAAAGTCTCTCTAGATCGAACGAGGCGGTTTCTTTGCCATCGGTGATAATGACATGATCGATATCCCAGATGTGCAGTCCTGCCTTGTGAAACCGTTCGAGGAAGTGTTTTCCAGGATTGATAACGATACCTAACCCACCGAGCTGCACCCAATATCCTCCGCACCGGATGATAGATTCATTGTTCTCTTTCAAAAGATGGTGGAACAATTGATTAGGAAGGCATTTTTCAGGGGAGGGTCTGTTTGCCTCTGACCAACCATTGAGGATCACAAGACGCGGCGTTGTGCACGTCGACCGCTGACGTTCAAGATATCGCGAGAGATCTGTCGTCCTCATGGCTGAGAACTGGCGCCGCTGGCGGTTGATGGCTTCAACAGATTGGTGAGATACCTCTGGGGCGATCGAATCACATGTGGCGAGGCTAGCGAATTCTGGCGTCTCTTTCATCAAATTGACGGCAAGGAACCCCAGTCCTTGAGGACCTGGAGGAATTGCC
>CAYPCN010000013.1:0-41249 GCA_964409235.1 uncultured bacterium | reverse complement strand
ACTTCACGCTCTCCATCTTCTTTCCAATGACACGCCGCTGCCAGGGGCATCCCCTGCCAGCGCACTGCTGCAAGCGATAGAGTCTGGAGGAAAGATCACCCTCTACAACGAAAAGTTTGCTCTATGGATCGTCCCTCAACAAAATGCCGAACCAGCGTCCACTGTTGTCTTTATCGCACGACGAACCAACGATGAAATAAAGCCGGAGATCGCCTTTCGCACGGCAGGCATCCACAATCGCTCGAAAACAATCCTTAAAGTTATCGATCGCTTCTTAGCCGACATCCAAGAGACAGAAACTGTTATCTCAAAATTCGAGCAGCCGCCAACAGAAGGCCAAAAATAACTTACACCTTCGTCTTAAGAGCCTTCGTCAGCTCAACCCAGCCAGCCATCGGCACATCGTCAGGGCGTGCTTCACGCACAATCTTGGCTTGATCAAATGCCGACGTAAGCTGTCCTGAGGAATACCGTTGCAGAAGGGAGTGGAAGATCGTCTTCCGACGATGAGCAAAGGCTATGCGGAGCAACTCAGAGAACAGCTGCGGCTCCTCGCCGATCAGCAGAGGGGGACGAACATCGAGGGACAGCACAGCAGAATCGACGTTAGGGCGCGGCCAAAAGCATCCTTTTGGCACGCGAAATGCGTAGCGCACATCTGCGACAAGCTCAGCGGTCATACCCACGATACCAGCTCTTCCCCCTGTCAGCCGACGAGCCGCCTCTTCCTGCATCATGAGAACAACGCGCGAGAAAAGAGAGATGCTCGCGAGCACCTTCTGAAGGATCGGCGTTGTGAGATGGTAGGGTAGGTTGGAGACGAGCACCACCCGAACAGTAGGATGCGCTGCGACGATATCATCAAACGAGCAGTCTAAAACGTCAGAGGCAAGAATGAACAGCCGGCTTCCATCTGGTTCCAAGCGGCGGAGAGCACGAGCGAGCACCTCATCCTTTTCAATAGCGACCACACGCGCTCCAGAGGCCAGAAACGCCTCTGTGAGCACTCCAGGTCCAGGGCCGATCTCAACAACCAGCATGTCAGAGTGCAGCTCTACCTCACCAACGATCTTAGCAACGATATTTCCGTCGATCAAAAAATTCTGAGATAAAGTCCTCTTTGAGCGATGGCCCAAAGAACCAAGAAAGGCAGAAAGCTCGGAGGGACGGTAGAGCGGCATACCCTTAGGCGCTTTTCTGCTTCAGCTGAAACGGCTCAAAAGCGAGAAGCTGCTCGGACGTAAACAGATGCTGTACATGGTACTGTTTCCGCAGCTCTTCAAAAAAAGCTATCGTCTTCTTCGCAATCTCCGGGGCAGCAAGATCCTGACGAATCACCTCTTCAACTTCTTGGAATGTCGGCACTGTCGCCGAAAAACGCTCGTCGACGATATAGCATCTCCAACACTGATGGGGATCGTTGCGAACAGTAAAAGGAAGTGGCTCCGAAAAGGAGTTGAGAGGAAGCTTTTCTAAGATATCCTGGATTCCAGGAGCCACTTCTTTGTGTTCCGAGCGGAAAGGAGATGAGACCTGGCATTCGATCTCATTGGGAAGCTGTGCCACCACTTTTTCCATCGGCAAACGATCCTGTTCCAGGAGCTTCCACACCTTGTCAGCCATCGCCTTCGGGCAGTCTTTCCCCTTGGCTTTCACCGTCACCGTTCTCCATATCCACCCCTCTTTGCCCTTGAGTTCGTTCACCCTGTGTTGGTACGCACTCCGCAGGACATCAGGAGTGATGGCATGCAGCACAGGGGCGTGAACGTAGAAAAAGATGATGCGTCGTAGGAGGATGTCAGCCTTCATCATCTCATGAACGTCATGTAATGAAAGCCCCTCCTCATACAAATTCATCATGACATTCGGGCCAAACGCCTCCTCGAGCTCCTCACGAATGTCGCCATTGGTCACAGAAAATTGCTTTTCCTCTGCGAGCGACATGATCAGCTGGCGATCGACGAGCTCTTCCAACACCCGGCGCCAGTTCGACCGATAAAATTCATACCGAGCCTCAGGAACAGCTCGATACTGTGGGAACTGCTGGCAGAAGACCATATCCAATTTCTTCATGACATCCATTACGGTGATGACCTGATCGCGCACTGTTGCCAGCACTCTATTTTCCACGATGACAGAAGGTCGGCGTTGGGACGTTTCTTCTGCTTCAGCCTCCATACGACAACACACCAACGAAATGAACAACAGCATCAGACGAATCATACCGCTACTCTCTTGCAAAGCATTGTAGAACGCTACGACTGTACCACGGGCTC
Source organism: uncultured bacterium (assembly GCA_964409235.1). Lineage (GTDB taxonomy): Bacteria > Chlamydiota > Chlamydiia > Chlamydiales > FEN-1388 > CAINFV01. Next base: position 38,973 of record CAYPCN010000013.1, on the reverse strand, counting down.
TACCTTGCTCTCAAGAAGAAGGATGCCGCAAAAAACCCGTCCATCCCATCACAGCCAGGGAGCGATTTGAAAGGAGGCGACGCGAGCACAAGCGGATGTGCCTGCAGAAAATAGTCGAGTTGACACTCGTTTTCCTCTTGTAGGAGACTACACGTGGCGTACACCAAGGTACCATCAGGCTTGAGATAGGTGAGAGCCTCTGTAACGATCTGCCGTTGCTCGCTGACCAAGCGCGCCACCATCTGGTCTGAATACTTCCACTTCATATCTGGATTTCTGCGCAGCGTCCCTGTCCCACTGCAAGGAGCATCGACGAGCACCCAATCCATCCGCCGTTTGAGGGCGTTCAGCCTCTCTTGTTCCTCAGGCGTGACGATCTGCGCATTCTGAACGCCCGCGCGCTTCAGCCGCTTTTTAGCTTCGATCAGCACGGAACGGCGAATGTCGTGGAGATAGAGCTGCCCACGATGGCAAAGGCAAGGAGCGATGGCCAAGGATTTTCCACCCGCGCCAGCACAAAAATCAAAGACAGACTGCCCAGGCTTCGCTTGGACAAGGCTAGCAACGCGCTGCGAGCCCGCATCTTGGACCTCAAAGAATCCTGCCTTAAATTCCGGCAGCGAGAAGAGGTTCGCCCGCCGCGCCAGGCAGAGTGCTGTTGGCACCAACGGATCTTCTTGCACATCAAGACCACGAGCGTTGAGCAGATCGCAGAGCTCCTGCCGAGAGATTTTCAACGTGTTGACCCTGAGAATGGTCCGCGCAGGCTCATTACAGGCCCGGCAGAGCGCCAGCGTGCGAGGCCCATACGTCCTTTCTAAGGCACGGAAAAGGTCTGGCGGGAAGCTCACGTCCATGTGCGGCTCTACCACCTGCTGCTGTGCAAGAAACGGCGGCCCCTGATCGAGTAGGGCACAGAGAGCTTCGCGCCGTGCTTGCCCAGAAAGCGCCCGTTGATCGAGCAAGGTTTCAATCAGCAGCTTCCAACGAAAATAGAGATAGATCCGTTCCACAATATACAGCCGATCTTTAGAGCCCAGCTGTGGATGATGGCGAAAATACAAACTAATAAAAAGATCTATCGGCCCCTTTCCCGGATCAAAATTTGTCAATAATTCAAAAAAATGATGTTGACGAAAGAGAGTTGATTTTTTGATCATAGAAGATCGATTTTCATTTTTTTCACGTAGTTATGATACAGAGCAGCAAAAAATCTTTCAATCAAAAGAATCTCCTTTTTGTCGTCAGCATCATGCTGATCGGCTTGGGCAGAGCGTCCGCATGGACTATTCTCTCCCCTCTAACGGCCGCCATCGGCTATGCCTGTGCGTTGGGAGCAATGGGGCTGTGCACGCCCGGGGCATCCCGCTTTCGCACTGGCTGGGCGCTCTATACCTGCGCAATCCTCGTCCAGTCCAGCTGGCTCCTCTCTCATCCATACGCCTATATCATCGTCGTTTGGCCCCTGCTGTCCGCGCTCCTGGCGCTTCCCTATACTGCCCTTTGCCTGCTCATCCTCCGCTATCACCGGCATACTCTCCGCTCATCAGCGGGATTTGCCGCCGCCCTTGCCCTCATTGAATGGGGCTTCACCTGTCTTCCTTGCGGCTATTCATTTCAATCTGCAGCCCTTCATCTTTCGTGGAGCCTCTGGCCTCTTCAGCTCGCCTCAGTGATAGGCGGCATCGGTCTCTCATTCTTGGTCTTCTGGGCAAACATCGCCATATTCTACTGGCTCTTCTTCAAACAACGCCAACTCGCCATCCCGGCCGTGAGCATCGCTCTCATCCCCTACCTTGCGGGTGGAGGGCTGTACTGGCACAAAACCCACGAGCAGCGTGCCTTTGAAGCAACGCAGCCAGCACGGAAGGTTGCCGTCTGCCACATGGAAGAACCGCCGGATGTGTCTGGGCGTGCCTTGCCGCCCGATGCTCTTCACGAGCAAGAGTGGCGCAAGATCATGCGACTTGTGTCCATCCTCAGCCCAGGAGAGGTCGATCTCATCGTACTGCCAGAGGGAGCGGTGCCATACCCTGCTGAAGCTCCTCTCTTCGCTACTGCCCACCTGCCAGAGCGGTGGAAGATCCATCTGACGAGCCATCGCCAGTTCCTTTCATCTCTTGACCTGTCCACGATGCTTGGCTCTGCACTCCACGCGCCAATCCTCATCGGCCTCGAGGGACGTGAGATCGACAGCCGCGGGACAGCAGTGGCGTACAACTCCTCATTTTTTATCTCACCCTCCTCTCGCACCATGGCACGCTATGACAAGCAGCTCCTCTTACCCTTAGGGGAATACATCCCTCTTTCCATTCTTCGCCCTTGTCTCTCCGCCTATGGCGTCCATGACAGCTTTTCCCCAGGCAAGAGCTGTGTTCTCTTCACAGAAGGCCCCTTGCGGATCTGCTCTTTGATCTGCTACGAAGAGACATTTTCCCAGTTTGCCACCGCTGCCGCCGCCCTCCACCCTACGCTCTTTGTGACGTTGAGCAATGACTGTTGGTATCCGACAATACGACGCGAGCATTTTGAACTTGCCCGCCTCCGAGCAGTAGAAACGGGAATCCCCATGGTACGGTCATGCAACCAAGGGGTCAGCGGTGTTGTTGATGCTTTGGGGCGGGTGGTCGCCAGCCGAGGCATGCATCAGGAACCCATGAATTCTTGCATGATCTGCCCACTGCCGCAATACAGACTGTTTTCTCCGTATTCTCTCTTAGGGCCTCACCTCGCCGCCGCACTCCTTGCCTTGGTCAGCGCTGCCGCATTCTTGTTGCCGTACCGTTCGCCAATGCCGGAGCAGGCTGAACAGGCGACGTTGCGCTGACGGCCGGACCACTGTCAGCCCCGGCTTGACACCCTGTTCTGAGAGGATAAAAGCGTGCATCGTCGTGCACACTCGCCCTCCAAGGCGAATTCCCACGCCCTTGATGCCCACCATATTGCCAAAGTCTTTGAACATCTCAAGCGCCATCTGGCACGCGCTGATCACAAAGAGAATTTGATGGCTGGGGAAGGCGTGGATGATGTCGAGGATGTGCGTGCCAATCTCATTGATCGTGGGGATCACTGTCACCACGGTCTTATCGCGAGGAAGAGCATGGAGACTCTTCCCTATGAGACACTGCCGGCAGATAGGGTTGTCAAGGTCGGCGCTACACTCACCTGAAAATCGGCCGCCTGGGCATTCAAACGGCTTCTGGCAGTAGGACATTCCTACGACGAGGAGGACATCGCTTCGCGCCATAAGAGCGAGGAGCTCCTCTTCGCAGCGTACGCCAAAGAAAAAGAGATCTTCCTCCTGCCGATAGGGCTGACTGCTCATCACAGAGCGCAAAAAGCGCCATGTATATCGTATGGGGTGGGATATAAAGAGGTCGAGGAGGCGCCGTACGCCAGTTTTGCGTACGAGGTAGCAAATGCCGTTCCATCGCATCGATCCTTCAGCAACCATGGGAGGGATCGTCGGAAGCGCTACCGGTGTTTTCAGAGCAACCTGCACAGACGCTTGCGTCGACCGTTCATCCCATGCCGCCTCCGCCTCTTCCCACGAAGGATAGAAATCCCAAAATCGTTTGCTCATGCCAAAAACACATGGTGACACAGTGATGGTCCTATCATACAGCAAAACTTCCTTGATGAGAAAGTTTGAATGCGTATTATTTCTTCATACTGTTTTCATCTTTTCTTGCAGGAGTCTTTATGCGGAGTCCTACTATGGGGTTCGCCCTCCTTCCCTTTCTTGCCCTTCCCCTCTTCAGCGCACAACCTCCTTCTCCTCCCCCCATCCCTCAAAACCCCGTTTTCGTCGCCAAAGAGGCCTCACCATATCCCGCTCTCCATCAGCGCCGAGTCAATAAACGCCTCAGAAAGTACCTTAGAAAGATTTTTACGCAGACAAAAAGAGCGGCACATCATGGCTATAATGTCGATGGCAACCACGTAGATCTCGACAAGATTGTCATCAGACAAATGAAGCGCCACACCCGCGTTATCCAGCATCCCGACAAGATTCATCATGGGCAGAAGAAGTTTACTACTCAGATCATGGTCTCTCGACGCGAAGTACTAGCAGCGGCCCGCGACCATGCCAACCAAGGCCTACAAACGGCAGCGTTGAACATAGCCCATGAGAGCCGCCCTGGCGACGGTGTTTTCTGGGGACAGCAGACGCCAGAAGCCGCGATCCTCCGGTCTACCACCTACTACCTAAGCCTATTCCCTCACCTAAACCCAACGCTCAAAAGCCAGCTAAAAGGCGGTAAATACCGCGTGCCGAAGTTCGGCGGCATTTATTCCCCGCATGTCTTCCTCTTTCGAGACACGCAAGATGCGAATTTCCGCTACTTTGCCAAGCCGTTCCAGATCGCGATTATCGCTAGTGTTCCCTATAACATGTGCCATCACAGCTCCCACCACAGCTCTCCCGGCAGCCGCGGCAAATATGTCCGTGGGACGAAGAAGAAGATTCGCGCCATCCTGCGCATTGCTGCTCATAAAGGGAATACAGCGCTCGTATTGAGTGACTACGGCTGCTCAGAACGCCATAATCACCCCAAAGTCGTCAGCAGACTGTTCAAAGAAGTACTCCTTGAGTCTGAATTCAAAGGCGTGTTTCAGGTGATTGATTTTGCCATATCGGCAGGGGCAACAACACAGCTGTTTCTCGACTTCTCACGAACGCTTAATGGGCTTGTGCAGTAAACACAGTGTGTCTAGCCATCGAAGCAAGGAGGCTCGTCAGGCATCCCGTCTTCGTAGATTCGATTTTGATTGTGTTCATACTCAGAAAGCTCCTGAGCAGCTGTCTTAACTGACTTCAGCCCGTCAGCAAAGCCTATTGACCGCAACAGCTGGTCCATATACTCAAGTTCTGCGGCGAGTTGATCATTTTGAAATTCGAGCTGCGCCAGGCGTTCTAGTAGTTCGTCCTTTTCCATAGAGTACAGCCCTCATACCTCTCTTTACTCTGCATTGTAGTGATGGAGGTATTATTGCCTAGTGGAGTTTTCTTGCTTCGTTGTGGCTGAAGTTCCGGGGAGTATTGATGTAGCTTCAAACCTGAGCAGCTGAAGTTTGAGATCTCTTCCTCCGCTATACCCCCCGAGCGCGCCATTGCTACAGATGACTCGATGACAAGGGATGACAAGAGGGAAGCGATTCATCCCGAGCAGCCGCCCTACGACACGTGGATGGAGGCAAAGGCGTTTCGCACACTCAGCGTACGAAATCGTGCTTCCCCAGCCCACACCTACCAGTGCCTGTCGGAGCAACGTTTCCGCCTTGCCTTCTCGCAATGGCAAAAAGAGATCTCGCCCTTCACGCCATGCCCAACACCAGGGAAGCAGGAAGCGTTCCGCAACGCACTGTACGCTTGCGTCGTCTCCAGCTGACACTGCTTCCCACCGATGACCAGACGCGTCAATCTCCACTCGTTCTATACATCCATCGGACACGACAAAACGCACACCTACTCTAAGAGGAGGATCATCAAGCAATAGTATCATTGGTAGCCTCAATAGAGCTCTTCTCATGTTGCATCAGCGATGGCGTCAGCCGTAGAGTTGCCGGCACAGGAAGTTCTGACGTATCCACCCCTGACTCTGCGAGGCGTCTCACAGAGACCATCAGACGGCTTTCAAATGAGCTAACAGCTTTATCATAGGCCTTAACACCTCTCTCGAGATGCTTTCCGATCTCGCAGAAATGCTCTGAAAACGTTGCACAGCGATCCATCCACGTCCTGGCTTCGTCGACGACCTTCTGCGCATGTTGTTCAATCTTCGCCTCTCCCCAGCTGTAGGCGATGACTTTTAACAAAGCGATCAACGACGTAGGCGTCGCTAATAATACTCTTTGACCGCTAGCAAATTCCAACAACTCCACATCATGCTCGAGCGCTGGCGCCAAAAAGCAGTCTCCATGCAAAAAAAGCACAACAAAATCCGGCGCGTGAGAAAACTGGTCCCAATACCGCTTCTGGGAAAGGCGCACCACATGCTGCCGTACCTGCTTGGCATGCCGGACGAGATTTTCCAGGCGGCCATCGGGATCTTCGCAGTGCAAAGCATCAAGGTACGCACCAAGAGAAACCTTGGCATCAATGACCACAATCCTGTCATTCGGAAGGCGCACCACCATATCAGGACGCAGTGAGCCATCGTCGGTGGCAATGCAGACCTGCTCGCCAAAATCGCAGTATGGGAGCATGCCGGCAATCTCTACGACACGCCGGAGCTGAATCTCTCCCCACCTCCCGCGCACTGTTGGCTCACGCAACGCTCTGACGAGGCTTCCGGTTTCTTTCTGCAGCATCATCTGCGTTGATGAGAGCTGCTGAATCTGCTGCGTCATCCTATCATAGGCACCGCGACGGACAAGTTCGAGCTCTTGAACCTTCTGCTCCATCTGCTCGAGGCTTGTCCTCAACGGCGCGATGATCGTCGACACTTCCGCCTGTTTTTTTTCGACGGACGAAGAAATAAGAGCATGGTACTGCTGGAACGTCTCCTTTGCCATGTCAAAAAACGAACGCTGAGATCGGAAAAAGGCATCGTGCGAGAGAGCCTCAAAACGCTCGACAAGAGCTTGCCGAGTCTTCTCGACGAGGTCTTCTGTCCTCTTCATTAGCTGCTGACTCGCCCCAAGGTCATGTTCGAGCACGCGGCAGCGCATTCTCTCTTCTTCGAGAGCTTTTTGAAGGTTGGCCCTTTCTCCCTTCAATGCTTCCAGCTCAGCGCGGAGATCACCATTATGCTTGCGAACAGCCGCCATCATATGCCACTGAAACACATAGACCACCATCGCTATGGCGACGCCACACGAAATCAGAATACTCACGGTCTCCACCACAAAAGAAGTTGCCAGATGAGAGAGCATATGTGTAACAATAACGCTGTGCAACCCATTTTCATACGGGATACGACGATGCTCTCTTCATCTGTCTCTTGGAAGCTCCCTCTGCTCTGCTTCCTCCTCTACCTTCCCTTTGTCGATGCCGTCGATCACGTTGTAGCCTCCTATTTTCTAGGCGACCATTCCAAGTTTCATGCTCCCGCCTGGAGTTGGGCCGTCTATAAATATGGCCTGATTCCTGGGCAGCTGCTCTGCGCAGCCAGCGCCCTGATCTTCGTCGCCTCCTTCTTCGCCCACCGCCTCTCATCCCTGCAACGGCCCGCTCTCTATCTCTGCCTTACTCTAGCCATCGGCTCAGGACTCTTCGGCCATGCTCTCTTCAAGCAATTTTGGGAGCGCCCTCGCCCCAAACAAGTTGCGCTCTACGGCGGTACATATCCTTTTTGCTCACTCACTACGCCATACCGAGGGCCTGCGGATCGCCATCTACGCTCTCTGCCGTCAGGGCATGCCACCATGGGATTTTACTTTTTTGCTCTCTACTTCCTTGGCAGAAGACTTGGCCGCCGCTGGCTGGCATGGACAGGGCTGTGCATGGCCATTGTACTCGGAGGGCTTCTCTCATGGGTGCGCCTAGCACAGGGAGGGCATTTCTTCTCTGACATCATCGTCTCTATGCTGCTCATGTGGCTATCAGCCTATTGGGTTGACCGGGTGTACGCCCACATTTCAAAACGGTGTCAAAGCCAAGAATGAGGTTGTACATATGCCAACTCTCACCTCAAAGCAGCATCGCGTCTTCGACGCTATTGAAAAGTATACGGCAACACACGGCCATCCCCCGTCATACCGAGAGCTCATGAAGGAGCTCGGATATCAATCGACAGGGAGCATCTATCGATTTGTCAAAGCGCTCAAGATAAAAGGCGCTCTTGAAAACACCCCTCGCTCCTGGAGAAATGTCAAGCCAACGCGTACGCTGCATCATGAAGGGAGCGTCCTGGAAGTCGAACTCATTGGACAAGTGTCGAGGCAGCATCCACCGGAGCTCTTTCCTACGACTTCTTTTGTTGCCATTCCTGCCCATCTTGTCAGCCAGCATGGGCCAGTGTATGGACTTGTCATTCAGGATGCGTCATTCCTAGACGAACACCTTCTCCCGGGAGACCTCATCCTCGTAGAACCCGCGGACAGCGTCGAGCCTGGAGAGCTCGTCCTTGCCTCTACCCACCACTCGATTATTGGTCATTTCTTCGACGAAGGGTCTACCCTGCGCTTCCGCTCTAGTCCCTATGCCCCTAGCGGCGCTCTGGCCAGCATCGCCACACCTGCCGAAGACACGCAAATATGGGGCGTCATCGTTGGACTTATCCGCAGTTTTGGCCCACCAAAGACATGAGGGAAAACGGCGGAGAACACATGCTCATCTCGCAGACGGCCACTTGCCAAAGCTTTTTTTCGCAACTTTGCCTAGACGAGCTTTCAGTAACTGGTCCATATCGAGCTGTTTTGTCTTGCCAGGATCTCTGCTCTTAAACCGTCGGACAATTCGCGAAAATTTTCGAGCACTCAGTGGTCGCAATTTCGGCCGCAGCACCTGGCGAGAAGTTGACTCAACCGACATCGTGACATCGGATGGCTCGCCAGCCGTCGCCTGGCCAACGTCCATCATCCTCTCCTGCACATCTTCCTGAAACTTAGGCTGAACCATCCGAGAAAGAAGGGTAGAGGCACCACGCCACACCTTGCCTGCCGCAAGAGCTCCTACACCGACAGCCAATGGAGGCGCAACAATGGAAGTGGCAGCAGAGATCCCAAAGGCCGCAGCACCTCCCACCGTTGCAGCGACCCATTGCCCCCGATCCCACGAAGACGTCTCACGGAAGGCGATGGCAGAACCAGCAACCGGCAAGGCCATGGCTGTTGTCCAATACAGAGCTGACTCCCAGATCGACCCTAACCCTAGAGCTGCAGCCTGGGCCGTCAAAGGCGCTAGTTTTGTTATTCCCCACGTCGCCATAGGTCCAATAGCGGCGGCAAGCCGCCCGAGCGTATACATATGATGGGCACGGCTCCCAGTTGATTCGGGAGCCGAAGGCATCTGCTGGGGAGGTTGAGCTATTGGCTCTGGGAGCTGCTCTGGGGGAGAAGCTATCGTACGGAGCCATTCTTGCCGCTGTCTCACCAGTTCGATTGTACCCTCCAGCTCTGTCTTCCGCTGGTCGAGAGAAATTTTTGGGGGATGCTCTCTTGAAGCGAAGGTAGCGTGTTCTTTAATCCTTGCCGCTGATTCCATCGCCTCCTGATTGAGCTTAAAGACATCTTCTACTATGTCGATATACTGTGCTAACATCCCTTGTACAAAGTGTGTACAATCGCGTAGGTCAGTCTGGTTATATTTAAGCAATATTTTGGCGCATTCCTCACCTTCAACACCACTCTCCAAGGTCGCTAAATCGTCCCGCAAATGAGAAATCATTTGAAGGAGCATATCCGTCCTCTCAACGGCTTTCGAACAATTGGCACGCGCACCTACAAAAGCAGATGGTGGGACTTCGAATAGGCTTTCGGTACTATGAACTGACATAGCTCACCTCTTGTATCTATGAGCCATCGGAGGTGTGACGTTTGAAGGAGAGAGATGGATTGCTCCCTCTACACCTCCACACCACCAATAGCTCTCTTTAATGCACTTCTATCGAGGGTACTTTCTGTCTCTCTGTACCACCCGTTCTCAGGCCGAGGCACAGCGTCAAGGCCGCACCATCGTCCCTACCGCTCCCCTCACGATTTCAAAGATTCTATTCGCTTGAGCAGCAACACCCCACATTCCTCCTCCCGCGGCAGCTTCAGTCACTACTTCCACTACTGCAGGGACGGCGCTTTCGGCAACGGCCGCAGTTTCAGCAATCGCTTCTGCGATCGCAGGGGCGACAGCTTCGGCAGCAGTCGCAGCCCCAGCAATCGCTTCCATTGTTGCAGGCGCTACCTCTCTGACAAACGTCGCCGCAGTCTCAGCGGCCTCTACCGCTACTTCCTCCGCTGGAACGGCCACAGAACTGACAGCAGTGGTTGCTGCCGCTGCTGAACTAGGCGGCAATAATGGAGGCCTGGTTGGCATATGAGCAGGGGCCTGTGAAAACGATCTCCCTGCAAAATACGTAAAGGCCGTCTGTGCCATACCCACTGTGGCAACGGTGGCTGCCGCGCGCCATGTCCATCGTGCGAATGATTGCACTCCTTCCGGCAACCTCTCACACTGCTCATCAAGGTATCTACCTACCGGCGCTATCAGGGCGCTAGCCGCCTGAGCGACATACGGAGTAGCCAAGGAAAGGGCCACATCAGCTAGAGACCCACCGCTTACGTACCCTAACACCGCTGGTACGGCAAATTGCACGGCAGAAGCAGTGAGAGAACAGAGAGAAATAGTATCGACACGAGAAGCAACCTTAGCTTGGTGCTTCCTTTCTGGGGGAGGAGTCGCAGCACGAGGAAGCTCGCTAACGGTACGGGAAGCCATGGTCCCTTGGACACCAGGCTCGGTGACCTGAGGAACGGCCTCGGCCGCAGATCGGGCTTCTTTCGTTGCCGCAAGGAGTTCGTTGAGCGCAGTTAGAAGTGCTCTGCTCGCTACTACAACTTCTCCTACCATGCTCTCTCCGGAAGCAGGAGGGGGAGGAAGAGGTTCTTGCAGAACACGGACGAACTCACGTACCGCGGCCAAGACTTTTTCGGCTTCTGCCCGGATTGCAGTAACCTCTTCAGGTATGTCGTCGGGTTGCTCAATAGCATGCAAGAGTAGAGTGAACGGCGATTGCGCTTCCGCCGAAGCGCCTCCCGACAGGGCCTGCAACGTGCTCGACGCCTGTGCAGCGACGGGGGCGAGCAGCAAGGCCAGCTCAAGATATCCACGCAGTCGTCCAACGACGTCGGGAGGGCAAAACCCTTGCAGCCTCTGAATCACGGTTCGCTGCCTTTGGATATATTCTTGGATATCCCCTGTTTGACTCTCACGACCCCAATACCCTACTACCTGATGGACAATAGGAGTAAAATCTGTTGGAAGGAATGAAATCTCTGTCCCTTTAGTTGGCTGCATCAACTCTTGCCATCTCTCGAACACCTTCTCAGGTGTCGTACAGGAGCTCACACCATCGCACACCAACTTGACGATCATTAAGGATATCTCTCGCTTCTGATCGTCAGAGAGAAAGGGACTGAGACCTTTATACAACTTACAAAGAGGAGCAATCTCCATACTCGTGAACTGCCTTAGTTGCGCCAAGATAGCGGGCACGACGTGTGCCACCTCTTCCTGTGCAAGACGTTGTTGTTGTATCGAGTCTATATGTTCATGAACAGTAGTGACAAGACGCTCAAGGGTATTCGCCTCCTGCACACTGCCAAGCAAAGGTTGGAGAACACCCCACGAGCGTTCAGAAGCGGTAGCACATCTCAGGGCAAGCTCAAGATTTCCACGTAGGTGCTCAGTAAGAGCTTTAGGGCAAAAGTCTTTTAGCCGCTGAATCAAGGCCTGCTGTTGTTGGAAGTATGCTTTGATATCTTGTCCCTTAGATCCACTCCGCCATTGTTTTTCTAACTGATTGACAATAGGAAGAAAATCTGTTGGCACAAAAGGGATCTCCTTGTCCCCACTTGGCATGCTCTCCATCAACTCTTTCCATCTATCAAACACGTCCTCAGGTAGCGCGCAGGAGCCCGCATCATCGCACACCAGCTTGGCGATCATCGAAGCCATCTCTCGTTTCTGATCGTTGGAGAGGAAGGGACAGAGCTCTTCATACAGCTGGCGCAGAGAGGGAATATCCTCCTTGCTAAGCTCGAATCCTTCCAATCGCTCAAGGATGGCGGGAGCGGCTTGCGACACGAGTTTCAGAGGCTGTAGTGCCTGTACACCTCTATGAACAACGGCCACAAAACCGCCCAATGTAGACGCCTCCTTCATATCCTGCGTGAAAGCCCGTACAATCGCTTCCTCCATCTGCTCTGCCTGCGTCTTGTCCAATTTGCCTCGGATAGCAGAGAAAAGCTGCACCAACCGTTGCAAATCAACGTTGCCCGCGTTTGCCAGAGAGCTCGAGCAACTAACAATACGCTCATATACGGACTCACCCGAATCGACAGGCGGCTGAACTCCTTCGGGAGTCTTCCGAAGATATGTAAGAAGAACAGATTCAAAGCCTTCCGTAGAAGGAGGTCGCACCAACTGATCGAATTGAAAAACAAAATTGATAATCGCCTGCAGCTTTTCGGAGGAGGAGGAATCCGCCTGACTCAACACTTTGAGAAACAGTTTATAAATGGTCTGAAGGCTTTCTTGTAGGTTGCCTTTGGAGATTGACTCTCCTTCCACAACAATAGTCCCCTTGCTTCTCTCGAGCATACAGAGAGCCCAGTTTATCATTTTCTCGGCAATGTTCGAACTGCCAAGGAACGCTGCCTCTGGAGTGACAATAGAGCGTAGAAAGACGTTGGAAACTTTCTCTTGGCTCTTGGACAGCGCCTTGTCGAAATTATCTGACAAAGCATGCAAGAAGTCTAAGGCTGATTGGTACTGAGGTTCCTGAATCGCCATAGCGTATCTCCTCATGAAGAACAAGAGGGTTCTGAATCACAAAAGGCTATAAACCACCTTGTCTCTTCAATACATCGATGAATTTTATTTTACAATTCATGTTTAAAACGGAGTTGCTAAGTTGTTCAGCAGGGCTATGTGCACACAGCAATCACAAAAGATGCACCTGAGGGGAACAGAAAGACCGGTACCAAGGTATATCAGGGATGTTCGTGCTCGTCTTCGTCACTCTCATCAAGAGCTGCTAATCGCTTGCCTTGCGCAAGGCGAACGCAGGCGAGCGTCCACGCTCCGAGGACATACCCCCATGAAATTAAGAAGAGTGCAGCGGAGAAGTTGTTGAGTGCTAAGAGAAGAACGACAGAAGTAACGCTCGCTGATATCACAATCAGATACAAGCTTGCCACCCGCACGTTGATCGCCTTCAAGCTGATAAAACGCCAGCGGCTGACCATGAGATATGCCAAAAGGAAGAACACGACAATAGCAACGACAGAACGGACGAGCTCAGACGTGGGGAACAGCTCCTGCCACGCCTCGCTCATCAGTAGGAGTGTTGGCGACACACAGGCCATGGCCGCTGCCGTGATGGGAAGCCCTGTGAACAATCCTTTTTTTTCGGGATCTGTCGACGGCGGCGTCGTAGAATACCGGACGAGGCGTAGGACACCTCCAACGGAATAGGTGATAGCGCCAGCCGCCAGCAGCCATGACAAAACAGTTCCAGGAACTGCGGAAAGAGTTTTCAACACTACTACAGAAGGGGCAATGCCAAAGGAGACAGAATCAGCCATGGAGTCAAAGAGCCCACCAAATTCACTTTCGACTTTCATAGCCCGGGCAAGGGCTCCGTCGAGAACGTCGAGAACAGATGCTGCAAGCAAAATTTTTACACAGTACTGTACTTGCTCAAAGACAGCCGTTCCTGGATGGATCATGTTCATCTTAAAGATGACAAACAATCCACAGCACAAACTTAGTGCGGTCAAAAGATTGGGAAGGACAACTTGTCGTTTCATACATTCTCACCCATTATGTTGGCCTATCCCTTTTCTCTCCACTCTGTTCTGGTTGCTTTTGGCTCTGAGCCGCTGTTTCTTCCGCTCGATACTGCTGTCGCAAACGTTCGAGTATTTTCGCTTTGGCCCACTTTCGAAGGACAGGGTTGGCGATCCCTGCCACTCTTTCCGTCGCCCTACGCATAATTTGCGATCCATATTCACCGGCAACGGTTCCTACGGCAAAACCTCCCATAGGCCCAACGATAAGACCTGCCCCGACGCCAGCGGCCAGCCCTGTTATTGTCTGTGTCAGAGTCCAACGAGGAACGACCGTTGTCGCCAGCGCCGCTGCTGCTAGTGTTTGAGTAACAGGGTGGAGATGCATTAATGCGCCTACACCAGCGGAGACTCTTTCTATCGCGGCCGCTTCTCCGGTTACCGCTGAGAAAAAAGCGCTAGCGTCTCGTGCAACAAACACGCCTGCTGTGCCAACAGCCGACGACACCGCTGCCCACCGCCGAATAGCGCCTGCCTCTCGAGACTGTTCCTGCAAGAGCTGCCGTTGCGCAGGGACTACTACCCTTTCATAGACTGCCGCCTCGCGAGCCACGGCCTCCTCTTTCGCCGCGCTCTTCGCTTCCTCCGCTTCCCGTGCTTGCACTGATGCCAAAGTTTCAATCGGTGCACGACGAAGAGGAGGGGGAGGAGGAGCCGGTGTTGGCTCAGCCGATGGTAATAGCCGCGACAACATCGAGCTCAATCTTGCTTGCCATCTCTCAAGGGCAACGATTTTTTCTTCGAGAGCTGGAGACGGCGGACTGTTGCTCATCAGAGCTTTCGCCTCACTGAGGAGCTGTAGATTCGCCCTATAGCTTGCCAATACCCGCCGATGCTCTTGGCTTTCTACGGCCTGTTGTGCTTCCTCATCAAACATGGAGAGTCTGTTCAGCATCTGCTCATGCCCTTGCGTGGGGGCAAGCGGTGCTGGAGGGGGGCCTTCCATACGGCGCTTCTTCTTCGCTAACTCCTCTGCTCGAGACGGCGACTCTGTGACGGCCACCATCGCCTCTGCCGGAGGCGATTCGGCCATTCTCAGCAATCGCTCTTGCAAGGCTTGTATCACAACGGTCTTAGACCGCAACTCCTGCATGCGCTCCTCAGGAGACGTTTGCAGCTTTCTCTTGGACGACGCCAGAGGCCTTCCCATGGCCGCCTGGGCTGATGCTAACACCTGCTGATTCTTCTGAATCCGCCGCTGCATTTTTTCTTTATAATGGCGAAGTACCTTCTCAATTTCTACTGTACACGCCTCTCCATCCTGCACGTGATACGCATCAAAAATCGTTCGAATTTGCTCTAGAGGAACAGCTCTCGCCGCAGGAGGACTGCTTAAAAAGCCCTGGACCGCAGCTAAGTGCGCATGAACCTTGTCGAGCTTTTCTAATAGTGTAGTTGTTTTTCTCTGAGCCAGATCGCATTTGCTGGTCTCTTGCATAAGTTCGCGGGCATGGATCTCTGACAACGTCATTTCACTCTTCCTCCAAGGTTCGAAACTGTACGGCCAGACAGCGATGGAACCGTTGTCTGACCAACAGAGGGTGTCGAGAGAGGCGGCAGGTTCATACCAGCATCAGAAGTCGTTGGGACAACACCGGTAGGCGAGAATGGCATCTCTCGGTGTGCCGCTTGCATTACGCTCTTACCTCTCGAAAACGCCTCCTGTATCCGCGTCCACAAGCCCTTTGCGACCAGTGGTGGAGGCGGCTCAGGAACCGCAACTGGAGGAGAAAGTGGCACAGAAGTCGCAGCCGGGGAAGGAACGTCCGCTGTGAGCCCATGCCCCTGTTGCCGCAGAAGGTCATCGAGGAACTGCCGTCCCCGGCCCTCTCCTACGGCTGCATTATATTGACGCTGTATGTCTGGAGACCAGACGCGTCCTAGATCTTCCGAAGCGATTCCTGGAGCAGGACAGACGTCGGCAGGCTGAAGTGGCGTAGAAGCCGTACTAGTAGGAGAAGTCGTTGACGGGATGGGGGCCGTAATAGGACGAGGAACCTCTGACACCGGCACAACCGTTCTGGCCGTCCAGCCTCGGTACACGCGATAGGCAGCGTACAACGAAGCCGTGGTCAATCCCACGCGCCAGATGTATTTCATCGGTGTTCGGAGTGATTCTGGAAGTTTCTCACACTGTCTATCGAGGAACGATCCAATGGGAGAGACAATGGCACTACCAATACTGACGATGAAAGGAGATGCGAGAGACAGTCCTATCGTCGAAGCCACCCCTCCCACGCCAAACGACTGCATGAGCGACGGCATGGCATACATCGCCAAGGCACTCATCATCGCAGACTGTGCAACACCGTTAATCGTAATAACATTGTGCGATAGCACATGCGTTGTCGAGCTTTTTGCCGGCACAAGCTGTTTTTCAAGATTCGTTTTCACAATGCTCAGCGCCTCATCGATCATACGTAGCGACGCTTGATTGAGGCGAAACGCTTTTTCCTCTGACCCTGCTTCTGAAGCGAAAAGAGCAAGATGCGCCTTTAGAGAGCGAAGAGTGACTTCGGCTTGAGCCAGGAGCGCCCGATCCTTGAGATGCGATACCTCGGGCAGGACAATGGCCAGGATTCTTTCCTGAATCTGTTGATACAGCTCTGCGAGGGCAGCTCCCATAGAAACATGAAGAACGTCCTCAAGACGGCTACGAACAGAAGGAGGGCAGAATCTCACCAGGTGCTCCACCGCCTTGTCTTGCTCGCGGAAGAACTGCGTCAAAACAATGGCCTCCTTGTCTATACGTCGATACAGCTCTTCAAAGCTTGCAATATCTTGTACGACGGGCATCGCACGACGTGTCTGTTCTCTCCATGCCTTTTCAACCTCGATCACCAGCGGTTCAAAGTCTTGAGGTAGAAAGGCTATTGACATCCCGTCATGAGATAACTGTTGCATCACCCCTGTCCAGCTATTGAGGAGCTCATGGACACCCTTGTCCTTCCGAACAACCGTACAAACGGCCTTAGCAATGATCGCTGTTAGCTGCCGCTGCTGATCTTTGGAAAGGAAAGAGTGGATCATGTCGACGATCTCTCTCAGCTTTGGGATATCGCTTTCGACGATGGCGATCTTTGATAGGCGGTGGATGAGCGCATCGCCGCACACTTGACATCCTCTTGGCACCTCAATGCCTACCTTCTGGACCGCCGTCGCCCCTCTCTCCAAGGCACCTTTGATTTCGTCGATCGTGGAAGCTTTCTCAATCGCTTGTCGAAGCGGCTTCACGATGACATCCAAGAGCTGGACGGCCTCCTGGAGCGAAAGGGATTCACGCACGGCAGTACAGAGCGTGGCCAGCTTGTCCACAACCAGCGTGCCGTCTTCTGCTAAAGGCTGAACACAGTCGATAAGTCTCTGTCCGAGGGTCTGCTCACTGCTCGGGGCTCTCATTTCAAGTTGGAGAGGAGCCCCCTCTGTGGACACCCTTCCCATGAGAAACTCTCTAAGAATCTGCTGGCTGGTCTCTCCGGATGCCATCTTGCGCCCAAGGTTGTCAGCGTTCAGAGCAAATTGCACAATGCGAAGCATCCGTCGTTTTTCGTCAGGTGTTTCCACACGGGTCATTGACTGAAGGGCCGATCGGAAGAGGTAGTGAATCTGAGTCACGTTCGACGAGGTGTCATACAGACCAACTTGTAGCGGAACACCAGAAACAGTGAAGGTTGTCTTCCTCCTCAGGACAACTCTCACAAACCACTGGCCAAGCCGCTTGAGAATATGAGGTGGTTTCTGAAACGCCGTTTTTGGGTCGGCAATGGAACGAACGTACACGTCCGAGATTTTCAGATGATATTCCTTGACGACCGCATCATACGATGCAGCTAGAGCTTCCAATTGCGCTATGGCAGATACAGAGCCAACTCCTGGTGGCGACATAGGTCTCTTCCTCCCTCATAGTTTCGCCATCTACGTCCTTGCCATTGCTGTCGTAGAGAGAGCTATGTGCGATATGCCTTTTGGAGGATAGAGTAGGATCGTCTTGGATCGAGCTACCCCAAAACTTCCTCACCAATATGTCAGGGCATACGGGCTTCGTCGGTTTTGGGGTAGCTCGATCCAAGAATTTCCCTCTTGTCCTCTAAAAACCCACATCGCAAACGGCTCATAGCTGCAAACGATCACGGAACCGCTGAGCAAAACCCCGATTTGGTTCATAAGCGCATTCATACAATCCATGCAACCATTAACTTCTGCATCGGCTGCCAACTCAATGCACATAGCTTGTGAGTCGCTCCCTCGCCACAAAACCCGGCAATCCCGTACTCTATTGCCTTCTGTCACCCTCTTTTTGGAGAATATCTCTGCCTATGTCAACCCCGACGACAGATGCCTTTACCACCGGCTTTCGCTATGGCCCTTTCATCGTCGAACGGTCTCGCGATGTGCGAGAACTCAACTGCCGGCTGATTGAGCTGCGCCATGAGCCTTCACGGGCACGCATTCTCCACATCTCAAATGACGATCCAGAAAATCTCTTTTGTCTTTCATTTCAAACCCTTCCCTCTTCGTCCAATGGCGTCGCCCATGTCCTAGAGCATTTAGTGTTGTGCGGCTCGGAGAAATTCCCAGTGCGAGATCCCTTTTTCTCCATGAGCCGGCGAAGCATGAATACCTTTATGAACGCCCTGACAGGTACGGACTTCACTTGCTATCCAGCTGCTTCGCAGATTGAACAGGACTTCTACAATCTTCTCGACGTCTACATCGATGCCGTGTTCTATCCCATGCTCGATCCGCTGAGTTTTTTGCAGGAAGCCCATCGCCTGGAATGTGTGGACAAGGATAATGCAGCCTCGCCATTGATAATGAACGGCGTTGTGTACAATGAGATGAAAGGCGCGCTTATCCAGCCCATGCGCCGACTGATGAAAGAGATGTATGCCGCACTGTTTCCTCATACTCCCTATGGCTTTGACTCAGGAGGAGACCCGAAAGAAATCCCTTCGCTCACCCGCGAAGAGTTGCAGCGCTTCCACCAAACCTATTACCATCCAAGCCGTTGCCTCTTCTTTTTTTACGGAGGTTTCCCCCTCGCACACCATCTGGACTTCATCGAAGAGCGCATTCTTCGCCATGCAGCGCCACTGCCGCCTCTTCCTCCTAGCCCACGGGAGAATCGCTTCTTACATCCTGTCACCAAGGCGATCGAATACCCCGTCGCCCAAGGGGACAGCCTCGACAACAAAACCTATATTGCCTTTGGATGGGTCACCGCCGACATCCACAACCAACTCGACTGCTTGGCACTGTGCCTCCTCGACAGCGTTCTCCTCGAGACCGACGCTTCTATGCTCAAGTACCGCCTCCTGCAGTCCGGATACTGCCGACAGGTGTCGAGCTCATGCGACACGGAGATCCCTCAAACGCTGTTTGCCATTCTCTTGACGGGATGTGATTCTGGACATGCCGACTCCCTTGCCGCCATCATTCTCTCCACGCTCCAAGAGGTAGCACGCGATGGGCTTCCGTTGGAAAAGGTGGAGCATGCCCTCCATCAGCTCGAGTTGGCAAGATCAGAGATCAGCAGTGACAGCTCTCCGTTTGGTCTGTCGCTCTACGCCCGGGCTGCTCTCCTCACCCACCATGGTGAAGATCCGATGCGAGGCTTAGAGATTCACGGGCTCTGTGCCATGCTAAGAGAAGCGCTTGCTACGGATCCGCAGTTCTTCCAAAATATCGTCCGCCGATACCTCCTCGACAATTCCCACCATGTTCGCCTGGTGATGACACCCAATCCCGCTCTCGACGCCCGCGAACATGCTCTCGAAGCTGCGCGTCTGCAAGCCATAAGCGAACGCCTTGACGCCGCTGAACGCCAAAAATTGATACAACAGTCGAAGGATCTCGCCACGTTTCAGGAGCATACGCAGGATCTTTCATGCCTGCCCACGCTCCACCTCAAAGACGTTCCTAAAGCCTGCCGCCATATCCCCCTCGCTCATGAGATGGTGGGAACTGTTGACTGCTTCTCTCATACAACCTTTACCAATGACATTGTCTACCTCGATAGTACTGCGCCACTGCCTAAATTCTCTAAGGAAGACCTTTGGCTGGTCCGCTTGTGGGCCAGCCTTCTGCCTCAACTTGGCTGTGGCTCGAAGACCTACCAGGAGACATTAGAATACTTGCAAGCGTATACTGGGGGCATCGCTGCCAGCATAAGCCTCCATTCTCAAGCCCATGATCCTCATGTTATCAGCCCTCGTTGGCACCTCAGAGGCAAGGCTCTCAGCAGAAATATCCAGCGCCTATGCACTATCCTCAGCGAGGTTAGTACAGCTCCGAGGTTTGACGACAGGCGGCGTCTCCGCGAGCTGCTCGAGAAGCGCTATACCGATCTTGAAAGCGCTCTGCCCAACAAAGCTCTGGAATACGCCTCAAGCCGAGCAAACGCGCATCTGTCAGAACCTTTGTACATCTCAGAGATGCTGTATGGCCTCTCCTTCTTTCGCAACATACGAGAGCTCGTCCTTCACTACGGAGAACGAGAAGACGCATTGATAGAGAAGATGGAGGAGATTAGCCAGGCCATGCTCGGCAATGAGGGGATCCACCTCGTGGCGTGCTGCGATGCCTCCACCATGGCAACGCTCAAAGAACAAGAGTTCTTCGGTCTCTGCGACCTGCCAAGAAAAGCGTTTCACCCTTGGCAGTCGATTGGGCCGTGTCCAGAACCTAGGCGGAACCAAGGGTATGCGATCTCCTCGCGCGTCAGCTTCACGGCCGCAAGTCTCCCAACGGTTGGCTATACATCACCTGATGCCCCCCGGCTCTCCGTTCTCGCCCAGCTGATGAACGACACCTTCCTGCACAGGCAGCTACGCGAACAAGGAGGCGCCTATGGCGGAGGAGCCTCGTCACATGCCATGGCTGCGACATTTTCATTGTATTCGTACAAAGATCCTAATCTCTTCGCCACGCTTCAGGCATATGAACAGGTCTGCGGGTTTATCAAGAGCGGAGCCTTTGACGACGTGGCTCTAGAAGAGGCAAAGCTGGGTGTCCTCCAAGAGCTCGATAGCCCCATCTCCCCTGGAAGCCGCGCCGAGGTTGCCTATGCGTGGCACCAAGCTGGCAAAACGGAGACCATGCGGCAACATTTTCGCGATCTTCTGATGTCCACTACAAAAGAAGATCTGCTTGCCCTCATCCCACGATATTTTCCTGAAGGGTGGAGCACGAATGCCCTTGTGGCCTTCGCCGGAAAAGAGTTGCTAGAACGAGAGCGCCCATTATTTGAAAGAGACGGACGATCGTTCGAGATTATGACCCCATAGTAGTTCATGGAGCCATTTGCGATAAGACATATCGCACACGGCTCTCATAGATCTCCTTGTCCTCTTTCCTCCTTCTCTGATACCCTGCTGATACCATACTAGCAGTTTTCCGGGAGAGACAGCATGACGCTTTCTAACGTTGAACTTTTCAAAAAATATTTTGCTAGCCATCGTTCTGCGATCGAGAATGCCTACAAAGACCTCTTGCGCTTCCCGACGATCAGCTCCCATCCCCATGCCCGCCCTGTGCTCGAAGCCTGCGCCACATGGATCGCCAACCGTTTCCTCGCCTGCGGATGCACGGTAGAACAATGGACAGGAGAGGGTCCTCCCGTCGTCTTTGCCACTCGACGCTCTCTACAAGAGAACGCTCCTACGGTGCTCATCTACAATCACTATGACGTCCAGCCTGCCGACCCCCTTGATGAATGGACAAGCGACCCTTTTGAGCCGCGCATTGAAAACGAAACGGTCTATGCCCGTGGTGCACAG
This sequence comes from uncultured bacterium, assembly GCA_964409235.1. Classification (GTDB taxonomy): domain Bacteria; phylum Chlamydiota; class Chlamydiia; order Chlamydiales; family FEN-1388; genus CAINFV01. The sequence continues at coordinate 17,683 of CAYPCN010000013.1, read as the reverse complement.
GACAATAAGGGACAACTCATGTACGTCCTTTGCGCTCTTGAAGCACTTTGCTCTCTCGGAGAGCTGCCGTGCCACTTGAAGTTTATCGCCGAAGGAGAGGAGGAGAATGGAAGCGCAGCTCTCACCTCGCTGATTGCCTCAAAACGCGAGAAACTTCAAGCCGACTATACCATGGTCATCGACGTCGGTATGCGTCGTCCCCACGCCCCCGCGATCAATCTTGGCACTCGCGGTCTTGTGAATCTCACGGTCACGGTTCGAGGGCCAAATCAAGATTTGCATTCCGGTGTCGAGGGAGGCGTCGCCCATAACCCTCTCCACGCCCTGGTCGCCATGCTAGCCGCGCTCCGTGCTCCCGATGGAGCCATCGCTGTCCCTGGGTTTTACGATGACGTCGTCATGCCAACCGACGAAGAGCTGACCATGCTGTCGCAGACCTTTGATGAAAAAGCATGGGAAGAAACGTTTGGCCAGCCTCCAACTGGAGGAGAGCTCGCGTTCCCGCCGCTCATCCGCAACTGGCTGCGGCCAACCGTGGAAATCAACGGCATTCACGGCGGCTATGGTGGCCCTGGCAGCAAGACCGTCATCCCTCGAGAAGCCGTTGCTAAGATCTCCTGTCGCCTTGTCCCCCATCAAGACCCTTTGGCAATTGGAAATGCCGTGCGCTCCTTCTTGCTTTCAAACACCCCTCGCGGAAGTACCGCGGAGATCTGCATCCACGAAGGCATGGGGAAAGCCACGAGGACGTCTCCCCACTCCCGAGGACTCAAAACGCTGGCGAAAGCCTTGGAAATGGTATGGGGCACAACACCAGAATACATTCTCGACGGAGCTTCCATCCCCATTATCCCGAAGTTGCAGGAAGCATCCGGCGGGGAGCTCATCGTCTGGGGAGTAGGGCTCCCGTCCGATCATATCCACGCTCCCAACGAGCGCTTTGACTTTCAGAGAATGGAACGCGGATTTTGCACCCTCTGCTTAGCACTGCAGCTGCTGGCTTCTTAGATGCGCTTCCGAATACCAACACTCGTCCTCACCCGCGAAAGAACAAATCGCCACTAGGCCTTGAACCATTTGCGATGTGGTTTTGTAATCGACGAAGCCCATATGCCCCGACACATGGATGAGGAGATTTCACCACTCTGTTCTCCAAAAGGCACATCGCAAATGATGCGTCCTAAATCCCCCCTTCCCTTCCCCTTTCTTTTGAGGTAGAATGGCGTCTTGCAATTTTTGATATAGGAGTCGTGACCATGATGCACAGATATGGAGTGCTTTCCGTTCTTCGATGTCTTGCCTGCGTCTCGCTGTGTGCTGTGACTCCTCTCATGGCACAGTCAGGGCAGGCCACCCCTAAGGCAAGTCACAACTTTTCGCAACCGTTTGTCGAAGCGGCGAAAAGAGCCCAGCCCGGGGTTGTCTCAATTAAATCGCGGATCAAAAAAGGGGCTTCTCAATTCTGGTCGAAAGGTGATGATGACGAGATCAGCCCCGATGAGTTTTGGGAACGATTCTTTGGGATGCCTTCACCAGACCGCCGAAATCGCCAACCTAAGTCTCGATTTGCCTATGGTTCGGGATTTATTGTCTCCGCCGATGGATATGTACTGACCAACAACCACGTCGTTGAGAAGGGCGACTCCATCACGGTCACCACCATCGAAGGGAAAGAATACCGAGCAAAGAAGATTGGCTCAGACTCAAGCACAGACATCGCCGTCTTAAAAATTGATGGGAAAAACCTTCCAGCCTTGGCGTTGGCCGACTCTTCAGCCGTTGAAGTGGGAGAATGGGTGTTGGCTGTAGGGAATCCCTTCGGCCTACAGGCTTCTGTTACCTCCGGTATCATCAGCGCTAAAGGGCGCTCGGACCTCGACATTGTCCGCGTTGAGCAGTTTTTCCAGACAGATGCCGCGATCAATATGGGCAATTCAGGCGGTCCTCTCGTCAATCTCCATGGCGATGTGATTGGCATGAATACGGCGATTGCCAGTAACAACGGTGGCCACATGGGGATTGGCTTTGCGATTCCCAGCAACCTCCTCCAAGAGGTGATGCAGGAGCTCATTACTCATGGACACCTAACGCGAGGATATCTTGGCGTGGCCCTCCAACGAGTCGATGCTGATATCGCTGCTGCTGTGGGCCTTGACAAACCTCGAGGCGCTCTTGTTTCTGAAGTTATGCCCGGCAGCCCTGCTGACAAAGCTGGTCTCCAATCTGGCGACGTGATTCTTGAGCTAGAAGGAACAGCGATCGAAGGACTTGGTTCCTTCCGCGGGTCGATTACGCTCATGAAGCCTGGTCAAAAGGTGACGATGAAAATACGTCGCAATAACCAGGACATCTCACTCACAGCAACCATCGCTGAAAGCCCAGAAAATGAGGAACAAGGATCTTCCATCGAGGATACCTATGGGTTGATACTAGAGCCTGTCACCCCCGAGTTAGCCAAGCGCTACAACCTCGATACTAAGACCGGTCTGCTCATTGTACAGATCGATACAGAATCGCAAGCGTACCAAGCAGGGCTTCGAGCTGGCTATGTGATCTTAGCGGTCAATGGCCAGGCGATCTCCTCTGTGGATGAATTTGCGCGACTCATTCAAAACAGCGAGGCTGGCAGCAGGTTATTGCTCCAGATCAAAGTCGGACAGAACATCCGCTTTGTTCCCCTGACCATCGAGTAAACGGCGGGTCGTCTCCTCCACAAGCCCGGGTAGGAAAGCCCGGGTTGAGCCATGTGTGGCGGGTTTTTAGAGGAGAGGAGGGAAAGTTTCAGGTCGAGATACCCCAAAACCGACGAGGCCCATATGCTCTGGCATATGGGTGGTGAGGGTTGAGGTAGATTCGGTCAAAAAGGCCCCGCTCTCCATCCTCCAAAAAGCACGTCGCAAATGGCTCGGGTTTACAAGTGAGGAAGACGCTCGCGAATCGGATCAAAATCTGACGAGGCGATAATCTTGGCCAGAGAATCCAAGCCGAGCATTCTCGCCATCCTGAGCCAAGAAATAGCCTCGTCGGCCATTTCCAAACGACCTGCAAGCATGGCACACATAGTGGCAACGGTCAGACTCTGCGTCTCTCGGAACGCCTGCCGTCCAGCCACGAGCCCTTCAAGCCAGTGGGATGTGCGGTACGACGCAAGTTGTGCATTTTCAAGGGCCGTTGGCGTCAGAGCATCCTTGGCACTTCTGAGGAAATCGTACGCCTCGCGAAAGCGCTCGGTAGCGAGTAAATACCCAGAACAACATTCTACGGCCTCTACTCGCACGTCTTGTTCGTCGCTGTCGCGGGCGAGTCGCTCCATCTGGGCAATCACTTCATCTTGCTCGCCAGCCAACCATCGCTGCCTGAGATCGTGCAAGTGAAAAGCATCTTCGGACATCTCTCCTGGATGAGATGCCACGGGATGACGAAGAATCATACAACTTTTCATTATGCAGTAGGCACAGAGAGCCACACCAAAAAGGGCCCAACATGCCAGCATATAGATTGCTAAGAGGGTGGATACCATGATACTGACGATAGCCACCATCCATTCGCCAACCCTACCAAAGAGCGATCGACCGATATCAAGGAGAAGCTCTCCTCCATCGAGTGGATAGAGCGGCAGCAGATTCAACCAAAACCATACCGCGTTCAGAGAGAAGAAGAGATACAGACCTTCGCGCACAGGAGCAGAAAGCGCTTCTGCATCAAAAAGCCATAGCCGCGTTACCACAAGGACGAAGTAGGTAGCCAAGAGGCCCCCTACAAGCACGGCCGTGCGCTGCCAGAATCGCAGCCTCGGCCCTAACACTTCTGTCCGGCCACCAGCACCGCCGATCACTGTTTCACAGGGGCGTCCGAGCAAGAGGGCAACGATGATGTGGCCGCACTCGTGGAAGAAAAAAACCGAAAAGAGGATGCCTATGATCAAAAGGCTATAGCCCAGGAAGGTTCCCATGAAAATGGCAAACAAAAAAGCAATGATGAAAAACGAAGGGCGAATGCCCACCGAGAGAGATGATGTTCGCAATACTCTCATGAGAACTCCTTCAAACGCCGTTGGATCACCACTTGTTCGACCGAAGAGCCGATCGTGCCAACATCTTCAATCACCCGGACCCCAACGCCCCGCAGTACATCGGAAATATCTTTATTGGCGGATCCTTCAGCAACAACAGTTGGATGATGGCCCATCCATGGCACCATATGTCCCGCAATAACAGCAAGAAGTGGTTTTCGGGCGCCATGCTCTACCCACTTGGCAATGGCCTCTCTCTCCTTCTCCCAATGGTGGAGAACCATCACTACTACCTCGGTATGCTCGTCGCGATCAAACGCAGATAGGACATCGACGATTGAAGTGCCTCGAATCGGCTCATCGCCAACTCCGACGAATGTCGTTTGGCCGACACCAACATTTGTCATTTGCCATGCCGCCTCGTATCCCAATGTGTCCACAGAAGCAATCATCCCCACAGGGCCAGGACTGAAGATATATGCTGGCATCACCCCCACTTTGCTTTGAGATGGGGTGATCAGGCCGCATGCGCCAGGGCCAATCATTCGACTCTTTGGATATTTTGAGAGTATATAGTGGATCTTGACCATCTCATGAAGAGGAATCCCCTCTGTCAAGCAGATCATCGTCTCAATGCCGCTTTCGACAGCTTCTATGGCAGCATCTGCCACAGCATGAGGCTCGACAAACATGAGGGAGACCGTGGCATTCGTCTGGCGACGCGCCTCTCGCATCGAATCAAACACAGGAAGACCCACTCTCTCCTGTCCACCAAAGCCGGCTTTCACCCATGCCACTACCTTGGTACCGTACAGCTTGCATTGGTGGATATGGAAGATCTCCTCCTCGCTGAGGAGACCTTGGCATATCACCCTGCTTGAATGTTCAACAAAAATTGGCACCGCTCACGCCCCTTTACTTTACCACGAGCCTAGCCGCCTCATCGAGAGAATCGGTCACGATGCAGAGGGGTTCGAGCCCCTGCAACAGCCGACGCCCACCAGCACCATTCATCCCTTCAAGACGAACCACCATGGGGATCGTTGCCACCTCTTGCTTGAGGATGTCGGCAACCTTCTCTCCGTCGAGCAGGCCTGTAAACAGATTGATGAAGAGTACACGATGCGCTGTTGTGTGCAGCATGCGAATTCCTTTGACCAACGTACTCTCGTCGAGCTCGCTGCCAATATTCACAACCTTCCCTGGAACGCCCTGCAAAAGGCAGACGAGATCGGCGGTAGAAAGTGCCAACCCAAGGCCATTACCCAAACATCCAATGGTCCCTCCCATCCCAACGCATATGTAGGGGGGAGTTCTATTTCGAGGCCCAACTTGCGACGAGTCGATCATATGAACAACCTCAGGTTGGCGGTACAAAGCTCGATCATCAATGACCATGCGCACGTCAACCGCCTGAAAGAGGCCGTTCTCTGTCAATATCAGGGAGTCTATGGAAAGAAGCAAAGCGTCAAAATAGAAAAAAGCTCGTACTGTACCCTCCAGCAGTTTTGTGAATGCCGCCGCCTTTTCGCCTCGAAGGCGCAGCGACGCCGCCAGACGACCCAGCTGAAAAGGGCGAATGACCCCTTCAAAAGGATGTTCTGTGAAGACCTTCCCCCCCTCTTGAGAGACCGCTACACAGACAGACCCTCCAGAAGCTAGAAATATTTTTACCTGGTATTGTTGGACAGCAGATGGGGCCGACATCACCATGACTTTAGAAATCGCAAATCCTTCAGGGCCGCTTTCTGAAGTAGTAATCTTTGAACCCAACAGCTTGGTAACGGCCTCTACTAGCTCCTTTGGGCTCTCAACCGCAATCTCACCACCGCCTTCTTTCCGTCCCTTCCCATGGACCTGCGCTTTCACGATAAGAGGTTCAACGCTGAATTTCGAGATCGCCGACGAAACGTTACAACCCGCCTCTACTATCGTATGTGGCGGGCTGGGCACCCCAAAGCGAGCCAACAATAACTTGGCTTGATACTCATGAAGTTCCACGTCTATACTCTCCTTCACAGCGCAAATTTGTATCTTGGACTGGGGTCTTGTTTCACCGCAAGCGCCATTTAGGATGAGCCGTTTGAGATGTGCCTTTTGGAGGATAGAGCAGGATCGAGTCTACCCAAAACCTCCTCACTCATATGTCAGGGCATATGGGCGTCGTCGGTTTTGAGGTAGCTCGATCCAAAAATCTCCCTTTTTCTCCTCTAAAAATCCACATCGCAAATAGCTCAGGATGCAGTCTTTCAAAAAAGGAATTGTATGGTTTTTGGGTGGGTAAAAAATAGCTGGGCCGCCGTTTGCAACGCACTATCTACGACGCGAAAAGCCTTGACTGAACGGTTGAAGGCCCTCGTAGGAAGAAGTGTCGACGAGGAACTCATCGAGGAACTCGAGGAGATCCTTTATGAAGCCGATCTTGGCGTCGTCGTCATTAGGGAGACCATCGCCGACATTCGGGCTTTCGTCCGCCAACACCCGAAGGCTACGGTCGACATGCTGCTCACCCGACTTGAACAATCTCTAATCCACGAGATGGCGTCTCTGAACTTCCAGCTTGAAGAGAATCCAAACGGCCCCACGGTCATTCTCGTTATCGGTGCTAATGGAAGCGGCAAAACCACGACCATTGCTAAACTGGCCCATGGCTTCGCAGCCCAGCAGAAAACCGTTCTTCTAGCCGCCGCCGACACTTTTCGTGCAGCTGCCCAAGAGCAGCTCGGCATTTGGGCTAAGCGTCTTCAGATCGACATCATTCATGCTGCTCACATGGCAGACCCTGCTGCAGTGGCGTTTGACGCTATTACTGCTGCTAAGTCCCGAGGCGTTGATGTGCTGATCATCGACACAGCAGGGCGACTTGAAAACAAACAACACTTGTTGCGTGAACTTGAGAAGGTCAAAAAAAGCTGCCAGAAAGCTCTTCCTGGCTCGCCTCACGAGACGCTCCTTGTTCTCGATGCAACCATAGGACAAAATGGCGTCGAACAGGCAAGGTCGTTTCATGGATCAATGGGCGTCTCTGGATTAGTGCTCACCAAGCTCGACGGGTCAGCAAAGGGAGGCGTCGTGATTGCCATCCAGAAACAGCTCTCCTTGCCAGTGAAGTTCTTGGGAGTCGGCGAGTCATTAGACGCCATCGCGCCCTTCGACCCCTCTACTTTTGTCCATGCCATGCTGTTTGAGGATCTGGGTACGTAATCCCACAGCTCCTTTTTTGAGCCATGTGCAATGTGGATTTTTATGAGGAGAAGCGGGAGGTTTTGGGGAGCTTCGGCGTACTCTATCCTCCAAAAGGCACATCGCAAATCGTCCTTTTTTTCTCCCTTGCAGAGAAACAACAAAAAAATTACAATGAGTAGTTTCGATAGTAGCCCTAAATGAAAAACAAGTACGACTCCATCTTCGAATCGAGTAGGCGAAGCCGCCAACCAATTCTGAGGAGTAGAGTCGGGAACGTGTGTTGAGGTAGTATGTCCGCAGATGTAAAACCAGAGTTTAGCAAATGGAGAGCCTTTTTCTGGCCCGTCCATGTGTTTGAGCTCAAGAAAATCATTCCGATGCTCTTGATGTTCTTCTTTATCTCGTTTAACTATACGATCTTACGAGATACAAAAGACACCTTACTTGTCACCTCATCTGCTGGCGCCGAAGCCATCCCTTTCATTAAAGTGTGGGGCGTGGTACCGGCGGCTATTCTCTTTACGCTGATCTATGCAAAACTCAGCAACATATTGAGCAGGGAAAATCTGTTCTACGTCACTATTATCCCCTTTCTTCTCTTTTTCGGGCTCTTTGTAACAGTTATTTACCCAAATTTCGCAGCACTCCAGCCAAATGGGTTGGCCGATAGTCTTAGAGGGGTGCTTCCGATAGGAGCAAGCGGGTTCATCGAATCCATTAGAAACTGGCCTTTTGCCTTGTTTTACATTCTCGCTGAGCTCTGGGGGAGCGTTGTCCTTTCTCTGCTTTTCTGGGCTTTTGCCAATGACACGACAAAGGTCTCCGAAGCCAAGCGATTTTATGCTTTGTTTGGACTTGGGGCGAACCTCGCGCTCGTTGTCTCTGGTCCTACCATTGTTCTCGTCTCTAATATCCGGGATTCCTTGCCACCAGGTGTCGACGCATGGCAAGTTTCGTTAAATTACCTCATGTCCTTCGTCGTCGTGGCTGGCCTTGCCATCATTGGAACGTACTGGTGGATCAATCGCAAGGTTCTTACGGACACTCGGTTCTTTGACGCGAACGAAATAAAAGCGCGAAAGACAAAGCCAAAGATGTCGATCATGGAGAGTATCACTTTCCTTGCGAAATCGAAGTATATTCTCTGCATTGCCGCTCTTGTCATTTGCTATGGCATTTGTATTAACCTCGTTGAAGTCACCTGGAAGTCGCAGTTGAAACTGCAATACCCGAATCAAAATGATTACAGCCGCTTTATGGGCTATTTCTCATTCTGTACCGGTATTGTCACGATTTTCATGATGCTCTTTGTTGGCGGAAATGCCATGAGAAAGAGCGGGGGTTTTGCGGCCATTTTAACGCCGATCGTCTTGTTGATCACGGGAACCGGGTTCTTCTCATTCGTTCTCTTCAGAGACTCCTTCCCAGAAACTATTTCGCTGTTCGGACACACCATGACGCCGCTCTTTGTTGCCGTGCTCTTTGGCGCAGTTCAGAACATCATGAGCAAGTCTTCGAAGTACTCGCTCTTTGACCCAACCAAAGAGACAGCCTACATTCCGCTTGATCCTGAATCGAAGGTAAAGGGCAAAGCAGCTATCGACGTCGTTGGCGCTCGTCTTGGCAAGTCCGGCGGTTCGTTGATCCAACAAGGGCTTTTGATTGCCTGTGGAAGCATCGGCGCTATCACCCCCTATATTGCCGCTATCTTGTTTGTCTTCATTGCCATCTGGATCATGGCTGTCCGCTCGTTGAGCAAACAGTTTGCGCAATTGACTGCCGTTAAAGTACGCGTCCAGTCGTAATTGACGTTGATTCAGGTGTCGCCTGCCTTTTCACTGTGCAGATGGGATATCCTTCCATCTGCACTTTGTATTTCAAAACCGGGTTGAAAGGGTGTCATGTGCGATGTGGATTTTTAGAGGAGAAGCAGGAGGTTTTTTGGTCGAGCTACCAAAAAATCGACGCAGCCCATACGCCGTGACATATATGGTGAGGAGGTTTTTGGTAGATTTTGCCTCAGTCTATCCTCCAAAAGGCGCGTCGTAAATGGCTCAAAATGCTTTTCTCTCCTCTCAAAACTCGTAATGGTGTATGATAGAGGTTATTCACTACACGAGGCTCTCGGATGTCTGGAAAGACTCTGCATGAGTTCACAGGCTGGAGGGAATTCATTTGGCCCATCCATGCTTTCGAGCTCAAGAAAGTCGTCCCCATGCTCCTCCTATTTTTCTTTATTACCTTCAACTACACGATTTTACGGGACGTAAAAGACACTCTGATCGTCACAGCCGCCGGCGCTGAGGCTGTCCCTTTTATCAAAGTATGGGGAACAGTGCCAGCAGCTGTTCTGTTTATGTTGACCTATTCAGAGTTGAGTAATTATCTCAGCAGAGAAACGCTTTTTTACCTCACAATCTCATTCTTCCTGCTGTTCTTCATTCTTTTTGTTACTGTTCTGTATCCAAATCGCAGCGCTCTCACTCCTCACGAATTGGTCGATCAGCTTCACGACAGCCTCCCTGCCGGACTCCATGGTCTTGTCGAGTGCGTCCACCATTGGACGTATGCGCTCTTTGATATTGTTGCCGAGCTATGGGGAAGTGCTGTCCTCAGCCTGCTCTTCTGGGGATTTGCCAATGATATTACAAAGATTTCAGAAGCCAAGCGGTTTTATGCGCTCTTTGGTATTGGCGCCAATCTTTCATTGCTCGTCTCGGGGCCTCTCAGCGTCCATGTTTCTAACATTCGTAAATTGGTTCCTGCTGGTGTGGATGCATGGCAGATCTCCCTCAATTACATTACGAGCTTCGTCGTCATCGCGGGATTGTGCACGATGGCGCTCTATTGGTGGATCCATCGCTATGTGCTAACAGAGCCGGCGTTGTACGATCCCGAAGAAAAAAAAGCGCGAGAGGCAAAACCCAAGCTAGGGCTTATAGAAAGTTTGAAGTACCTCGGCTCTTCAAAATATGTTCTCTGCATTGCGGCCATTGTCATCTGCTATGGAGTGTGCATGAACCTCTTGGAAGTGACGTGGAAGGCGCAACTAAAACTGCAGTATCCAGACCCGAACGACTACAACACGTTTATGGGGTACTTCTCAACGGTGACCGGACTTACAACCCTGTTCATGATGCTTTTTGTTGGCGGCAACCTTCTCAGAAGAAGCTGGACACTTACGGCCATGCTCACCCCTGCCGTTTTATTGATCACGGGAGTTGCCTTCTTTGGCATTGTGCTTTTCAAAGAGCACCTCTCTGCTTGGATTATCGCCTTTGGCACTACCCCTCTCTTCCTTGCTGTGATGGTGGGAACCGTTCAAAACGTCATGACTAAGGCCTCGAAGTATTCTCTTCTCGATCCAAGCAAAGAGATGGTCTATATTCCGCTCGACCCAGAGACGAAGGTGAAAGGCAAGGCGGTGATCGACCTTGTCGGCTCTCGCTTTGGGAAGTCAGGAGGAGCGATCATCCAACAGATTCTGCTTCTCGTCTTCGGCTCATTGAGCGCTATCACGCCGTACATTGCCATCTGTCTCTTCGTATTCATTGTCATCTGGATGGTCGCCGTACGATCTTTGGGTCGTCAATTCGCTTTCATCTCATTTGTAAAGGCTGGGGAAAAGGTGTAACCTCTCGCCGGCAATACTTGCTGCTAAAAAATGCACAGCTCAATGGACAGAATCGCGCTCACTCTGATAGGCTGTCTCTCTCTGTTTTTGTACATGTTCATGACTCTCCGCTCCGAACCAGCTGGCTGCAACGACCAACGTGGTGCGCTTTCCTCCTCGCCAATAGCGCAAGGCTATGGGAATCGTCGGAAATCGTCTCATTTTGGCCGCGTTTGCCTACCCGTTTCAGAGCTAGAGGTGCGATCATGGACCTGTTTTTTGAAAAAGGGTGGCAATGGAAAAGCAAAAACGGTGGCAGCTCGCCATTATTCTGACGGTCCTGGCATGGACGGTCTACAGCATTCTCCCAACGATCATCTTCTATCTTCGGCCTTTGCATCGATCCGTTGATGCCCAAGGTGCTCAAGCCATCCAGCATGCCATTGCACAGCGGGTGAATAGCTTGACCGATGATGCAAAGGAATGGATCTACAGCTTCTGTAGCATGATCGGCGTCCACCCTTCAAACATTACAGTCGACCCCCACAACCCCGCCGTCATTACCTTCGATGTCGCCTCGCCACAAGAAGTCGCCATCGTGCAGAAATTTCTTCCTCGCGCCGGAGCGCTCATCCCCTTCAAGCCATCGCAAATGTTTCTTGATGATGTGAGTTCTCGTTCCATCCGCGTCATCAGAAACCTCGGTATTGAAATCCCTTCGTCCGCTGTTCCAGACTACTTTTCCTTCATAGAAAAACGCGACGAACAAGGGAAGCCAACTGATCAATATTGTGCGCTCGTCAGCAAGAGATTTTCTTCCGTTGCCTATGCCCTTGGCGGCCCTTCAGCACTGGCACAACGGACTGAACATGCCCTACGCACTAACGACAAACAGGCGCTCGAACAGGTCGCTGGCGACATCGCCGAATGGGAGAACATATTCGCGGACAACCAACAGCTCACAACACGCCTTCTCCAGTCCATGTCTCAAGGCGAAGACGCAATCGCACGACTCGACGCCCTCATCACCCTGTTCCAACAAGAAGAAAGCCGCCTCCAAACAGAACTGGCAGCTGTCAAAGCACAGCAAAAGGAGATGGCGGCTCAAAACAAAGTTATATCGCCAGCTACGCTCGAACAAGAACAACGTCTCGCGGCACGAATAGGGAAGTACCGCAAAGCATCTACATGGGTACAAACCAAAAAACCGCTTCTCACCAAAGGGATCACCCCGTTCACGCGAGAAGACATCGATCAATGGTTGGCCAAGGCCCGAGCAACATCGAATCAATCGATCTACAGTCTTTCGCTACAGGATACCAACCCCCTGATCAAGGCCATAGCCATTGACTGGACCCAAGATGAGCTTATCCTTGAATTGCATGATGATATCGCAGTGACGCTTCAAACGACTCAGCCTACAACAGAGGCCGCAGCACGCCTTCGTGATGCCGTCAGCAAAATGGTCATGAACGAGGTAGCCCGCATCTCCCGTCTGACCGACGAACGCTTTAAAGTTGAAGGGACCTCCTATTCTGCGGCTCTCTCGCAATCGCCACTCGCGAACGGCCTCATCGTCCTGCAGCTAGATGCCGTCGCCTCATCAATGACTACAACGCTCCTTGATGCCATCTCCACAGAATGGCTACCACAAAGTATTGACCTCTCTTCTGAAGCGCTTCCTCGCCTCAATGCTGAGCAATACCTTGCTGCTACGCCAGACGTCCGAAGGTTTTCTCTTGTCGTCTTCTCGCCAGCAGCAGGGCAAATTTCCAAAGAAACTCTCAAAACAGGGTCTCTCTATGTCGTCGTCCGAGGGGGAATGGAGCTCTTTGAATACAAACAGGCTGAGGGCGGAGATCCCGATTTGCAGCGAGACTTCGATGCTCTCGTCTCTCTCCTTCAGCAACGTGGGTTTGTTGTGTACCCTGGGAAGATGCTCGGCAGCAGTTCGGAGTTTGCCAAGGATATTATTTTTGAACTTGAAACGTTCTATAGCCCTCTTCTCGAGGCAACACGAGAGGCGTTTTATGTTTCAGGTCACTCGACAGCGGCCCTTTTGGAATGCGGGAACTGGGAAAGCCGAATTTTAGCAGAAAATCGCATTGACGATTCTATCCAAGAGGATCTGATTAAATGGCGGGAAGCATGGCAAGCTGCCCAAGTATCTCTCAACCCCGCAGATCGCTTTTCAGTCCCCAAGCCCACCAAGAGCATCCTCTGGTCGAATATCAAGCGCTCGTGGGATAAGTACTGGCGTGGCGATGACTCCAGAATCCTTCGATGGGGTCTTGATCTCTCTGGGGGAAAAAGCGTTCGCGTAGGTCTTCTCGACCAGGCAAATCGCCCTGTTACCAATGCGGATGACCTCAAGCAGGCTACCTCAGAGCTCTACTCACGCCTTAATAAAATGGGTGTCTCAGAGCGCACTCTTCGCATCGAAAATGGCACGATTTTGATCGACTTCCCCGGTGTCAGCGACGTGAGCGCGTCCGAGCTTGTCAAAGCGTCGGCGATGTATTTTCACATTGCCAATGAGAAGTTCGGTCCAATGAATTCCGATTTGGCAAAGCCCGTACAAGCCTTTCTCCAAGACATTTGGAACGAAGCTGTGGTCACCAACAGCAAGGACAGCGAGGCGATCAACACCATTGCCCTGCGAAAGGTCAACGCCGTCAAGGCAGGCCTAGTCAACGACGATACCATCAAAACGCTGCTTGATGCCGGTCTTGTCCTTGAGGACCCTCTATCTCCGCCATCGTCCACAGCTTTCAACGACCAGATCTCAATCATCGCCCGATGGCATGGCGACGACCCAACAGAATGGCCATCGCAGGCCCATCCCCTGCTCATCGTCTTCAAAAATTACGCGCTCGAAGGCTGTAATCTCGAGAATGTCCACCCCTCGTACGATCCGTCAAAGGGGAACATCCTCGTCTTTGGAGTCCGTAGTTCTGACTCTCGAGGCCTCGGAACCCGCCCTCGCGATGAGTTCTACACATGGACTTCGCAATTTTCGGAAGAAGGAATACAAGGCACCACTCGCGAGCAGTATTCGCGAGGGCGTGGCTGGAGAATGGCTGTCATTCTCAATGGCACCATCGTCAACGCTCCCTCTCTTTCTAGCTCGCTTCGCGACAGCGCGATGATCACTGGCAATTTCTCGCAAAGAGAAGTGCAGCGCCTCGCCACCAACCTTCAAGCAGGATCGCTGTCATTCACGCCCAAAATTCTCTCAGAGCAAAACGTCAGCCCAGAGCTTGGTGCTCGCGAACGCCAGCACGGGCTTGCTGCCGCTGTTCTTGGCATCATCGCCGTCATCGCGATCATGGTTGGCTATTACCGTTTCGCAGGTGCTGTGGCCAGCATCGCCGTACTCTTTAACTTGCTCATCATCTGGGCTGTGATGCAAAATATTGAAGCGGCTATCACGCTTCCTGTAATCGCCGGCCTCGTTCTCACCGTCGCTATGGCCGTAGATGCCAACGTCCTGGTCTTTGAACGCATGCGCGAGGAGTTCGCACTATCAAATCGCATCGCTTCTGCTATCGCACGAGGGTATCAAAAGGCCTTTTCTGCAATTGCAGACTCCAACATCACGACGATCATCGCCGCCTTTATACTGACTCAATTTGACTGCGGCCCTGTTCGAGGCTTTGCCCTCGTGCTGATCATTGGGTTGATCTCATCGATGTTCACATCGCTCTTTGTCACGCGCTACTACTTCACAGGATGGGCAGAAAAGCCCGGCAACACGTATTTGACGATGGCCAATTGGATCTCAGTCAAGAACTTCGACTTCCTGGCTTGGAAGAAGATCGCCTATGTGGCCTCCGTCGCCATTCTCGCTCTTGGCATCGCCGTCTCAACTGCGACCTGGAAATCGATGCTTGGAATGGACTTCACAGGAGGATACGCACTGGTCATAGAGGCTTCGACGGCAGGCTCGTCGACACCAAAAGAAGCGGCTGAAAAGGCACTTGTTGCCAGTGGCGTTCAGCCAAGCGAAATTCAAATCCGAGAACTTGGCCGGCCGACAGCGCTGCGCATCCAGCTTAGCTCATCACTAGAGCAGCCTGGGCGCCCATTCTACAATCTTCTACAAGCAACGCCAGACGCCCATGGCACATATGCGTATCAGCAGATTCCACGCTTAGACTGGGTTGTCACAGCGCTTGAAAAAGGAGGGATCGGCATTCGTTCTGTGGACAAAATGGAACTTGTCCAGCAGTGGACAGCCATCAGCGGACAGTTTTCAGATGCCATGCGCAACAACGCCCTCATCGCCCTTGGGCTTGCTGTCATCGCCATTCTGATCTATATTGCCGTTCGCTTTGAATGGAAGTATGCGATCAGCGCCGTCCTTGCCCTCCTCCACGACGTCCTGCTGACGCTGGCTGTCATTGCCATTCTCCGCCTCTTTGGTCTGCCAGTACAAATAAACCTGGAAATCATCGGTGCTCTGATGACGATCATCGGGTACTCTCTCAATGACACGATTATCGTCTTTGACCGAGTTCGAGAAGATCTGTCGCTCTACCACAAGAAGCGATTTTCGGAAATTGTCAACATGGCGCTGAACAGCACGTTGAGCAGAACCTTGTTAACATCAGCTATCACGCTCGTCGTTCTCTTGTGCCTTGTTCTGTTCGGAGGATCGTCGATCTTTGGATTCTCATTTGTCATGTTCCTCGGCGTTTTCCTCGGCACCATCTCATCGCTGTTTATCGCCCCTCCGTTGCTCGTCTTCTTCCATCATCGCGAAGATCAAGGAGCATAGATGCTTTTTTCTGTCACCTGAGTAATTCGCTACCTCTAGCATGAAACTCATCAAGCAAAAGTTGCTGAGCTTCCGTTATGACAAGATGGGGATTCTCGCGCGCGAATATTGTACTAATCTGAGGAAGCTGAAAGAGCGCATCAGGCAAACGGGTGATTTGGGTATTGTCTACATAAAGTATTTGAAGGTCGACGAGTGAATGTAGGTCTGGAAGCTCGGTGAGTCGGTTCCGACTGACATAGAGTTGTTCGAGATCGGTGAGAGAATTCAGCTCGGGGAGGCTAGAGAGTTGGTTTCGACTGACATCGAGGCTTTGAAGATTGGCAAGCGAACTCAGGTTCGGAAGTTCGGTGATCTGGTTGTCGCACGCAAAGAGAACGATAAGCTGGGTGAGAGAACTGAGGTTTGGAAGAGCGGTGAGGCGGTTCTCATCGAGATAGAGTGCTTCAAGATTCGTGAGCGGACTCACGTCGGGAAGCGCGGTGAGCTGGTTCCGACTGACATCGAGCCTTTGAAGATTGGCAAACGAACTCAGGTCTGGGAGGGTCGTGAGTCGGTTCCCTTCGACATCGAGACTTTGAAGATTGGCAAGCGAACTCAAGTTCGGAAATTCGGTGAGCTGGTTCCGACTGACATAAAGTTCTTTAAGATTCGTGAGAGGGCTCAGGTCGGGAAGCGCGGTGAGCTGGTTATTGCTGACATTGAGGTAGTGGAGATTGATTAGTTGTGCGACTTCTGCTGGAAGGATCAAGAGATCTTTTCCAACCACACATAGAGTGGTTATTTGTGGTGATGTGGCAAGCCACTGTCGTACGTGCCGCACCTGATAAGCAAAGGGCTGTACTGGGTCAATTCCTGCAGCTTCGCCAAGAGCAATGAGCAATTGATTGTCATACGCCGTTTGAAGAAACCCTCTCAGCCAGGTTGGGTTTTGAGCAAGCGTTCGAAGCTCCTCTTTGCTATTGTTTTTTCTGAGGGCCTTGGGCAAGGTTTGCTCGATCTGTATGAGTCGCGTAACGATGGGGTCAGACTCGTCGAGAGGACGGCAAGGAACACCCTGTATATTGAATGAGAACTCCTTCGGAAATCCAAACGTCAAGGCTAAGCTTCGGGCCTGCTCAAGATCGACAAGAGCTTTCGCGGCCCGAAAAGAAGGACATACCAAAGCAGAACGCGCAGCATCAGCCTGAGGCAAAAAGGACAGGACCTGCGCCATGATGTATGCACTGCTCAGGGCTTCTAGTACCGAACCAGACTCTTCGTGCGTTATTTCTCGTCCTTGCCATGTGGTGACAGACCGCTGGCCAGAGGACATGCTGCGTACATCTTCCGATGTTTGAAAGGAAGGCACGTTGCCTGTAGCTTGTATATAGGGAGCCATAGACACTTCAAAATCGACGATAAAAATAGTACAATTTTATTTTTTCACCTGAACAGCCTGCCACCTCTGGCATAAAACGCCTTAATCAATGGCTGTTGCTCTTCCGGTATGGCAAGATGAGGATTCTCGCGCGCGAATAGTATCCTAATCTGAGGAAGCTGAAAGAGCGCATCAGGCAAACGGGTGATTTGGGTATTGTGCACATAGAGTATTTGAAGGTTGACGAGTGAATGTAGGTCTGGAAGCTCGGTGAGTTGGTTCTGACTGACATAGAGTTGTTCGAGATTAGCAAGCGGACTCAGATCAGGAAGCCTGGTAAGCTGGTTCTCTCCGGCATTGAGAATTCGAATCTTGATAAGAGAACTCAAGTTCGGGAGTTCGGTGAGTTGGTTCTGACTGACATCGAGGTTTTCAAGATTGGTGAGATGCCTCAGATCGGGGAAGGTGGTGAGTCGATTCGTTCCGACATAGAGGTGTCCGAGATTAGTGAGAGAACGCAGGTCAGGGAGTTCGGTGAGTTGGTTCCCGCTGACATAGAGCGTTCGAAGATTAGCGAGCAAGCTCAGATCCGGGAGTGTAGTGAGTAGGTTCTGCTCGGCATACAATCTTCGAAGACTGGCAAGTGAACTCAGATTGGGAAGCGCAGTGAGCAAATTCTCGCTGACAGAGAGTTCTTCAAGCTTGGTAAGCGAACTCAGATCCGGAAGTTCG
>CAYPCN010000012.1:0-42333 GCA_964409235.1 uncultured bacterium | reverse complement strand
GCCACATTAAAACTGATCGTCGAGATCGCATTGGTGCTCTGCTTCTCAATGAGACCGCACCATCGACCGTCGTCCATCGGCGCACGGCCGAGATTTTGGTCGAAGAGGGTGTACTCATCACTCCTGAGACCATTGGTGCTCTCGAGAAAGAAGTGTGTGATGATTTGATCTTGCCGCCAGACGAATTGTGGAAGGAGTTGCGGACGATCTTCCGAGAGTCGGAACGAGAGTTGCAAAAGTTGGATTTAGAATATAAGACGGGCATTGAGTTGACGAAGAAAGGCGACACCGAATTGGAGAGTGGTGTCATTCGTCAGGTCAAAGTCTATATCGCTTCGAAGCGCAAGCTCATGGTTGGCGATAAGATGGCTGGACGCCATGGTAATAAAGGCGTTGTCTCCAATATCGTTCCGGAGGCAGATATGCCGTTCTTGAACGATGGGCGCACAGTAGAGTTGGTCTTGAATCCTCTCGGCGTGCCGTCTCGTATGAATATTGGACAGCTTCTCGAAACCCATCTTGGGCTTGTGGCTCATCAAGCAGGCATATACGTCAAGGCTCCTGTGTTTGAGGGCTTTCCTGAGTGGAAGATCTGGGAGATGATGAAAGAACAAGGATTCCCAGAGGATGGCAAGATGTGTCTCTTCGATGGCTGTACTGGCGAGCGCTTTGACCGCCCAGCTGTTGTCGGGTACATCTACATGTTGAAGCTGAGCCACCTGGTCATCGATAAGATTCACGCTCGTGCTGTTGGCCCCTATTCATTGGTGACCCAGCAGCCGCTGGGAGGGAAAGCTCAGCGAGGGGGTCAGCGATTTGGCGAGATGGAGGTATGGGCGTTAGAAGCCTATGGTGCTGCCCATCTCTTACAGGAAGTTCTCACAGTGAAATCTGACGACGTCGCGGGTCGAACGCGCATTTATGAAACGATCGTCAAAGGCGAGAACCTTTTAAAAACCGGGACGCCGGAATCATTCAACGTCTTGATTAAGGAAATGCAAGGGCTGTGCCTTGATGTGCGCCCAGAAGCGGTTCCAGAGGCGTTTGTCGAAGAAAAGGTCTCAGCATAACGAGCCATGTACGATCATGGCGTATGACTAACGATAACTATTGAGGGGCTATCCATGTCCGACGAAGAGCAAATCGTGTCTGAAGAGAGCTTTGAAGAGGAGGTTGAGCTTGAGGAAGAGACTCCGGCTCACTCTGCACCGGCTAAGCAGACGTTTCAGTTTGACGAAGAAGAGTTCGAGCGTCGTCGGTTCGGTCGGTACGATGAAGAGGCCTTCAATGTCCGATTTGATAAACTGAGCATTCGCATTGCTTCTTCCGATGTCATTCGGAATCAGTGGTCGCGGGGCGAAGTGAAGAAGCCAGAAACCATCAACTACCGAACGTTTAAACCTGAGAAAGGCGGTCTGTTCTGCGAGAAGATCTTCGGACCAACTCGAGATTGGGAGTGCGCGTGCGGTAAATACAAGAAGATCAAGCACAAGGGAATTGTCTGCGATCGGTGTGGCGTCGAAGTGACGATGTCCAAAGTGCGTCGCGAAAGAATGGCGCATATCGAACTGGCCGTCCCTGTTGTTCACATCTGGCTTTTTAAAACATCTCCTTCGCGTATTGGCAGCATTCTTGGGATGTCGACGGCCGATCTCGAACGCGTGATCTACTACGAAGATTACGTTGTCGTTGATCCCGGGAGGACAACGCTGACTCGCAAGCAGCTGCTCAACGATGCTGAATACCGAGAGGCTCAAGAGAGGTGGGGGAAGGACGCATTTCAGGCTCGCATGGGAGGGGAGGCCATCCGAGATCTTTTGGCCACTGAGGATTTGCAGGCGCTTCTCGCTGAGCTCAAAGATAAGCTGCGCAAGACAAAGTCCATGCAAGCTCGCATGAAGATAGCGCGTCGTCAAAAGATTGTCGAAGCCTTTTTGTCGTCGAATAACCGCCCTGAGTGGATGGTGATGTCTTGCATTCCTGTCATCCCTCCGGACTTGCGGCCGCTCGTCCCTCTTGACGGAGGACGGTTTGCAACCTCAGATTTAAATGATTTGTACCGCCGCGTTATCAACCGAAATAATCGGTTAAAAGCGATTCTCAAGCTCAAGACACCAGAAGTCATCATTCGCAATGAGAAGCGAATGTTGCAAGAAGCGGTCGACGCGCTTTTTGACAATGGCCGCCACGGACATCCGGTCATGGGTGCTGGTAATAGGCCATTGAAATCTCTTGCTGAAATGCTCAAGGGCAAACAGGGGAGATTCCGTCAAAACCTGCTCGGAAAAAGGGTGGACTACTCAGGACGATCCGTCATCGTCGTTGGTCCTGAATTGCATTTCAATCAGTGTGGGCTGCCCAAGATCATGGCGCTTGAGCTGTTTGAGCCGTTCATCATCCGTCGTCTCAAAGAGCTTGGCTGTGTCTACACTATTCGATCGGCGAAGAAGAAGATTCAGCGGCAAGACCCTGAAGTCTGGGACGTCCTTGAAGAGATCATCGCTGGTCATCCTGTGTTGTTGAACCGCGCTCCGACGTTGCACCGATTGGGAATCCAAGCCTTTCAGCCTGTCCTCATCGAAGGGAAGGCGATTCGGGTGCATCCGCTCGTTTGCACGGCCTTTAACGCCGACTTCGACGGCGACCAGATGGCTGTTCACGTGCCATTGTCCATAGAAGCCCAGATTGAGGCCAAAGTGTTGATGATGGCGCCTGATAACATATTCCTGCCCTCTTCGGGAAGGCCATCGGCCATTCCTTCAAAGGATATGACACTTGGTTTGTACTACCTTATGCTTGACCCGCTGTACATTCCTGAGGAGCACGGGAAGAAGACAAAGCTGTTTCGCGATGCTCATGAAGTATTGCGTGCCATGCATGAAAGCGGAAGTTTTCTATGGGATGACCCAAAGCGCGAGCCTGGGAAGCTGGATTTCAATGGCCGCGGCCTGCACATTCACGAGCGCATTAAGCTGCGCACGACGGACGGCATTATTGACACCACGCCGGGGCGGGTCATCTTCAATTCCATCGTTCCTCAAGAACTTGGGTTCCAGAACTATTCGTTGCCGTCAAAGCGGTTGAGCGAGCTGGTCATTGAATGCTATCGCAAGGTGGGGCTTGAGGTGACGGTGAAGTTTCTTGATAACCTCAAGAGCCTTGGGTTCCGAGAAGTAACGCGTGCTGCGATGTCCATTGGAATTCGAGATATCTGTATTCCGGACGTCAAGGACAAGGTCTTGAAAGAGGCTGAAG
Source organism: uncultured bacterium (assembly GCA_964409235.1). Classification (GTDB taxonomy): domain Bacteria; phylum Chlamydiota; class Chlamydiia; order Chlamydiales; family FEN-1388; genus CAINFV01. The sequence continues at coordinate 39,078 of CAYPCN010000012.1, read as the reverse complement.
CAAAGTGCGCTGTAGTTCGCAAACAGTATGAAGATGGTGTGATCACAGAGGGCGAGCGCCATTCGAAGATCATCTCTATCTGGACTGAAGCGTCCGACACTGTCTCTGAAGAGCTGTTCCGCCTGTTAAGTCAAGTCAAAGACTTCACCCTGAACCCTTTGTTCATGGCCATGGACTCCGGTGCTCGAGGCAACAAATCTCAGGTCAAGCAGCTTGGTGCTATGCGGGGTTTGATGGCAAAGCCTTCTGGGGAGATCATCGAGTCTCCAATCACAGCAAACTTCCGCGAAGGTCTCGAGCCGCTTCAATATTTTACTTCAGCTCACGGTGCTCGTAAGGGTCTTGCTGACACGGCTTTGAAGACAGCGGACTCCGGGTATCTGACACGGCGACTTGTCGACGTTGCGCAGGATGTGATTATCACCGAAGGAGACTGTGGGACGCTCAACGGTGTTGATGTGGTGGCCATCAAACAGGGGGAAGAAGAGCTCTTGCCCTTGAAAGACCGTATCTATGGCAGAACGTGCTGTGATGACATCTACCTTCCTGGAGATAAAAATGTCATTCTCGCTCGGCAAGGTGATATTCTGACGCTGGCACAGGCAGAGGCTATTGACAATGCCGGGATCGAAGGCGTGAGAATTCGCTCTGTGCTGACGTGTGAGACGCGTCGAGGCGTATGTGCGAAGTGCTACGGCTTAAATCTAGCCAATGGCCGTACTGTCGGCCTTGGAGAGGCGGTCGGCATCATCGCTGCCCAGTCCATTGGCGAGCCCGGAACTCAGTTGACCATGCGGACGTTCCACTTAGGTGGTATCGCCTCAGCTGGCGGCGTGCCAGAACTCGTTTCGACAGTCAGTGGAGTCCTCGTCTTCCTTGATCTTCGCGTTGTAAAAACAGAAGATGGCTCGTGGGTGTCATTGAACAAACACGGGTCTATCAACATTATGAAAGATGAGGGTAGAACTCTCGAAGAGTGTAAGAAGCTCTTGTCAACAAAGTCATTAGAGCCGCTACAAAGTTTTCAGATCGAGCTTGGAACGCGGATTTTCTTTGAAGAAGGGGTGCGTGTCGCCGTTGATACGAAGATCGCTGAGTGGGAGCCGCATAACATCCCGATTATTTGCGATCGCCCTGGATACGTCAAATACGATGACTTGGTCGAAGGGATTTCAACGCAGAACGATGTGAATCGGCAGACTGGACAGACAGAGCTGGTCGTCAAGCCCCATCGCGGAGAACTCCATCCTCAGATTGCTATTTATGGCGAGAAGTCTTTTGACAATCTCGTGGGCACCTATGCCCTGCCTCCCGGCGCTATTGTTGGTGTCAGAGAAGGGGATGTGGTGAAAGCGGGCACAACGCTTGCTCGCATTCCTCGAGGAGCCATCAAGACCAAAGATATTACAGGTGGTCTGCCGCGCGTTGCCGAGCTGTTTGAAGCTCGCAAGCCAAAAGACTCCGCTGAAATTGCCAAGATCGATGGCTTTATTGACTTCCGTGGCGTGCAGAAAGGAAAACGCGTTGTCATCGTCCGAGACGAAGTATCTGGAATGGAAGAGGAGCATTTGATTGCGCACACCAAACACTTGGTTGTGCAGCGTGGAGACCGCGTCATCAAGGGCCAGCAGCTAACGGATGGCCTTGTCATTCCACACGAGATCCTCGATATCTGCGGTGTACGCGAATTGCAGCGGTATCTCGTCAACCAAGTTCAAGAGGTCTACCGTCTTCAGGGCGTTGATATTAACGACAAGCATATCGAGATCATCGTTCGTCAGATGCTGAAGAAGATTCGCATCACTGATGCGGGAGACACGAGCTTCTTGTATGGGGAAGAAGTCGACCGGCGCGAATTTGAAATAGAAAATGCCAAAGTAGCGAAAGAAGGTGGCAAGCCGGCGCAAGGCTCTCCGCTGCTCCTTGGCATCACCAAGGCGTCGTTGAGCACGGACTCCTTTATCTCTGCTGCTTCCTTCCAAGATACGACGAGGGTTCTGACAGAGGCCGCATGTAGTGGAAAGACGGATTTTCTCCATGGCTTTAAGGAAAACGTCATCATGGGACATATTATCCCGGGGGGAACCGGCTTTGAACACCATCGCACAGTGAAGAAATTCATAGAGCGCGAATTTGAAGAGCCGCTCATCTTCGACTTCGAATCTGTTCCTGCCTAAGTACGTTACTTGATCTCTTCAAGCTCTGGTCTTGAAGAGATCAAGTATAAATTTACTTTTTTATTTCTCTTTTTATTTAAAAAAATTTATACTGCCAAGTAGAGAGCAAGACAAAAAGCTGGCTTGTTTCTGGGGCCTTGCAGTCGGTTCGATCGATGGGCCTGAGCATGCGTTCGCATTGCCATGTCACTTTCCGGAGAGAACTCTCGAAGGAAGCGGGCGCTTCTTACCTAGAGGAGATTGACTATGAGTTCATCTAGTTCTGGTGTACAGGCGTCCAACCAAACCATGGTGACCTTCCTTACACAATTAGACCCTAATTCCCCTCCAGTAACGGAACAGAGGGTTTTTGATTTTGAAATCACTCGAGAAGCCCAAGCGTACTACCTACAGCAAATGTCGATCATCCAATACGCGCTTTTGGATGGGCGTTCTTGGACGCCGGAAGGAGGTGTTGGCGAAGCGCTGACGGCCGAGGAAGTGTTTGAGAAGGTGCGGCAGGCGCTCGTCGCTTTGGACACCTGGTCGCGGTATAAATACGTCGATGAACATGGCATGCAACAGGAAAATCCATTAGCATGCCCATTCACCACGCTCTCGACGATGAGTCGGTATATGGCACAGGGGCTCGACACCCTGATCCGCACGATGGGCGCAGCTGGCCTGAATCCTCTTGGTACGATATCGCCTCCTGCGGGGTGGGGAGGTCTTCTTACCACCATTCGCAATGATGACCTATCCCCAACGCCGATCTACAACCTTCGGTCTGTGCTCTCTACGGCCATGTCGGCTGCGGCGAATGCTGTCATTGCTGGCGACTACTCCACTCAATCCCAATCGATCCAACAGTTGCTCATGGTCGACTACGTCGCGAGCGGCAACGAAATTCTGTATGGGCGAATGAACGAACTACAGACAGCCGTAAATTTAAACCAGCAGATCCTTTCCTACCTCAACGCACTCCAGGATCTGATGAACCAGAAAGACCCAGAGCAGTTCCTCATGAACTTGCAGCACTTGAACTCCACTTCCCCAAACTACGCCGTCTTTGAAAAGCAGACGTTTGGTGACCAGGTCTTAGGAACAACGCCGAAGTTTACAGAAAGCCAATTGAGCAAATATATCACACTCCTAGCTATGCAAAACAAAGGCCTCGATACCAACGATCCTCTGGTACAGGCTGAGTATAATCTCATTGCAACGGATGCTCAGCTCATCAATCTGTTCAAAGCTTTCTACAACCAAGAGATCCTGACTGTCGAAAACACAGAGAACTGGACAGCCATCCCGCCGGAAATCGCTCTAAAATACCGCATGACGGAGGCGCAGGAAACGCTGTTTCTCGCCTATGCGCGCAAAGCAGCTGGCCTGCTAGCTCCTCCAACGACTATTGGTGAAATATACGCATCGCTTGGAGCGTCTCCTCCAGAAGACTTGTATCATAGCAGTCTGCTGTATCTGTTGATGATGCCTAATTCCGAAGGCATAGCGGTCCTTGATTATACCAATACTGAGGGATATACCGTTCTTCCACAGGATGTGATCGTACAATACCAGTTATCGTCTGCTGAATTAATGTCTTTATTGCTTCACTTCTTGCAGCTGGTCAACCCTCCGTCAGATCTTGCGACTTTGCTCAAATATCAAGGCATCGACTTGGCAGATCCTTTCACTCAGCAGGATTTTAATTGTATTAGCAGTGATGAAGAGCTCATGGAGTTCTTTACTGCCATCCCTTCTGCGGACCGCGAAGACATATGGTCGCAACCATCGACACGTGCCCAATTTATCGCTGCCCATAACTTATCCGAAGGAGCTGCAGCGCTTCTTACAGAATTCGTTCACAGGTATAGATACCATGCCATCGTGACGTTGGAACAGTTCTATGGAGCTTTGGATGCAACAAGTTTTCAGGACTATCTAGACACCTATGAGCCTCCTATTGAGGACACTCTCTATGAAGGTCACACCAACGCCAGCGATCTGTTTGCGCTCTTTCAGACCAGTCGTAAAGCGGGGCTGACAGAACTTCCAGCAGGAGCAACCTCAGCTCAGCAAACATCGTATGCCGATTACGTTGCCCGAGCTGAAGTCAGTGGTGCGGAAGTGATAACACAGCTGAGCGACATTGGCACGATACCTGGAGATATATACAGCACTGCCATTACTGACGGAGGCGACAGCCTCATCACTCTCTTCAAAACCTTAACAACCGTCATCAATCCAGAAACGTCGTTGCCGATCCTCAACTCCTTTAACACAATAAACTACACCGTATTCCCAACATTCAGTGAAGAGGACTTAGCCAACTTGTCACCAGCAGACAAAGCGTTGATCGCCACGCTCTCTCCTGGAACACAAGCAATAGCACTGGAATATTTGAAATCTTTCGGACCCTCGATCGTTCAATCGTTTGTAAGTTCGATTGGTCCAACGACAGATGCTCTGCTCATTGGTCGCCTGAACCTGATTGCAAATGACGAGCAGTTCATGGCTCTCATGAGCGCAATGCGCGAAGCAGGATTTATACTACCATACCCAGGATACCCCGGTATCACAGAAGAAGGCAAAAATCTGTATAGTATTACAGAGGAGCAAGCAGCCATTATTGACGAATACAGAGAGTACTATGATCAGCATTCTACCGAACCAACAGTACAGGAACTTGTCGACTACGCATTCGCTAGACACCCCTTGTGGGGAGACCCACCGCCTGATGCGGGGTTTTTCAATGTCGTTGACCGTCTATTCGGCGCGCACAATCCATTGTACGCTCATAAATATGATGATCTTACTGATATACGGCTGCTGGCTGAGGCGAATCTCATCTCAACAGATGACCAGCTCTACGCCCTGTTCTGTGCTATTTTGTATGAGTTTTATACCTACTCGGCTGACCCTGAGCTCCCTCAGTTACTACAGAAGATGGCTGACAAATATCGATTAAATACAGACCAAGTAGCGGCTCTGAACGCATTCATACAGACATATCCTGTGCGGTCAACTCATTCCATCCCGACAAAGCAAGAATGGTTCGAACAGATGTCCATTCCGTGGAGCTCAACAGCGACGTTGGCAGATAAGACAGATATGTACGGGAACAAAATTTTCACGGACATATATGACACGAGCAACATTCTGCTCTTTCAGAAAAAATCCCTCGACGATGGCAGTGTCGCATTCCCCGAAAGTGATCTTGCCCTCGATGAAGCGCTCTTTGCTACATATTCTACTTTCATAAACAGCGATATTTTCCGAGATGCAATCTTGTCAATCGAGGGGATCGCCGACCCAAGCCTCTTTGACACAGACCCTCTCCTTAAAGCGAAGTATAATTGCATCGATTCTGACGAAGAATTTCTTGCTCTCATTCGCCAGTTGACAAACAATTCATCGGAAGCCGCGAGTGTCTCCTTTACCAACACCAAATGGTACACAGAGATCCCAGCTACCATTGCATCCGCGTACTCGCTATCTCCCGCCCAACAGGCAATAGTCCTGCAGTACTTGCAAAAAGTTGGACCACAACCACAGGCTCACGACTTGTTGCAGTATGAAGGGCTGGGCCACCGGCCTATAACAACTATTGCTCAGTGGAACCTTATTGCCTCTGACGAAGATCTGTTCAGCCTCATTACTGCTCTCACCACAGGCTCATCTCCAGTCTTGACCAAGACGAACACCAGTGGATTCTCTCGCATTGATAATCTTACAAAGTTGAACTATCGCATTACTAATGCCCAAGAACAGGTCATCCTTCAATATATGAGAATGGTCAGTCCAGGGGCCCCAACAACCATAAGCGAGCTCCGAGCTCTGTTTCCAGGGCTTCCAGCTCCCACTTATTCAACCGAAGGAGCAAACCCATTTCCTCTGGGTGCTGATTCTGTCACCATGCTGATGACGCTGCATTCGCTAGGCATTGATGTACACGATCCTGCTGTCCAAGCACAGTATAGCCTGACGCAACAGGATCTACTTGATTATCAAATCATCGTCTCTATTCTTGATGCTGGACTGGATCCAAAAGATCCAGAGGTACAATCACTCTACCAACTTGCACCACGATCTTTGACGTTCAGTGGCACAGCACCAGAGGCGTTTGTCGACATTGTATCAGGAATGTTTAACGGCGCTGATGGGTGGCAACAGATCATCGAGAACCTTCAAATTCTGATCGCAAAAGCACAGCAATATGTGGATCCGCAAGTTGGTTCGTCGGTTGTCACAGAGTTACAACGCGTGCTCCTCGACTTCCAAGGAGCTGGAAAGATCGAAACGTGGGTCCAAAACTTCCAAAATCAGAACGAAGCGAAATATCAAACGCACCTGAACAACGCCATCACCGCCGCTCAAGCGCTGAACGACACTCAACGCCAACAACTTCAACAGGTCATGTTCGTGTACCAACAATTCTATCAATCAGCGACAAGCATGCTCACCGCGTTAAACCAACTGCTACAAACCATCGCTTCGAATATTAATGCGCGGTAGCAAAAGTTCGCCGAAGGATGAGATAGAGGCGTCGAAATCGACGGCACCTTTCTCGGTCCGCCTCCTTGATGCTTTCTTGGAGTATGCCAAAAAGCTCATATCAAAAAAACTTGTGCTATGGTTAAGGCTGTATTAAGGAAACAATGTCTTATGATTAATAAAGCCTTTTAACTACGGCCGGAAGGTTATTTCGTTATTACTTGCTCGCAAATGAATGGCTTTGATACAAAGTGTGGCCGAAGGGTACATGCGCACGGCTCTATCGGTACCATGTACGCTTCATCGCCCGTATGAGAGACACTGTGTGTTGCCCCATTCGGGCATGTTTTATGTACCAGTAATAGTATGAGGACGATCTATGTCTAGTCCAATTGCACAACAAGCGCCTGCAGCTACCAAGTCAGGTGAGTATGTTCGAGACGCCTCTCTGGGACAATTGGGAGGAACCCTCACTGAAACGGTTGAAAAAATTCAGTCTCTCATGCTGAAAATTCAAGGTGTTGTTCAGATGATTTTTGATGAAGTGCTGGCCCGTTTGGCACTCGTCATGTCCTGCTGTACGTCCTTTAGCGTATGCATCAGCAACCTTCAAGCGGCATGCTGCCCCAAACCTGTTGCACAGCCAGCGCTGGCCGAGACGGTGAAGGAGCTCATAGCGTCATTTAGCACGATGGCTGTCCCTCGTGCTCCTTCTGTGCAGGCGCGCCCCTTGCAACAATAACCCCGTTCCAGACCCCCAGCCTCTTCGTAGCCACAAGAGGCTGGAATATCCATGTTCACGGCCTCCCCCCAGGCGGCCACTGTGGGAGGATGTTCGTATCGCCACCAGCGCACGAGTATGGATCAATTGACTTTGTACAGAGAAAGCGAAGCAACGATCTTTACGGGCGAAGCCTCTTCTCCATACTGAGCAAAATACCCTTGCAGTTGTGTCGGGAGCGAATTGAGAATCAGAGAAACCGTGTTGCCCGCTGTCAGTTGGCGCACGATATGCCGTTTGCCAGAACTTAGAGCAATGTAGTTTTCGGCGCTCTCAGCAGCAAAAATGGGTGTAGGGATAAGCTCATTCGCAACCGCTACTGGAGAGGATGCTCCTGAGAAGAAGACATTGATAGTGGCCGGCGGCCCTGAAAACGACTCGAATTCGGCTGAAGGGAAGAGAATCTGCACCGAATAGTCAATAGCATACACCCCATCTGTCTCGATGGTGAATGTGCTGGTGCCGATGTTAAAACTCATAGAAGATAGCGGTTCATCCGTATTCTGAATTGGGATGGTATACGGGAGGGGGGTAACCTCAGAAGGCCCTGTTGGGGCAGGGAGAATAGCGCTGCCAAAGGCAGCGGCAACATGGGCGCCATCAAGCCCTGTCGGTCCCGTAGCGCCAAGGCCTCCAGTAGCTCCTGTCGGCCCTTGTACTCCCGCCGCCCCTGTCGGCCCTGTAGGTCCGGTAGGTCCTGTAGGCCCTACGTCCCCCGTTGGACCTACTTTGCCAGTAGCTCCCGGTACTCCTCGAGGCCCTGCTATTCCTCTTTTTCCGCGCGTACCTGCCTTCCCCTGCCTTCCCCTCTTGCCTCGGCGCCCTTTTGCGCCCCTTCGCCCTATGAGGCGATGCCATTTGGAGACTGTTTCTTGTGGGGGATCGTCTGTATAAGGAGGTTCTGCCGCGTCAACTGTACATAAGGAGAAAATGCAAATACAGTGCAGTGCGAGGCCTCGTAATCGGTTCATAGATCCCCTCAGAGTTGTCTGGTACAGGCATTGGCAAAAGCTACTCTTAATCGATTTTGTGAATTGAAACATTGGCCACAATCTTATTTGGAACGCTCGTGTCATAGGCATTTAAATACGTTGGCAGAGTTCCCGTAGCTCCTCCTTCAAGCTCAACGATCGGCAGTTGGGTGATCTGCAGCCGTACGGTCGTCCCCGGGATGAGCTGTCGGACAATATGTCCAGTTCCAGAACTGAGGGCCACATAGGAAAAGGTCAATGGAGGCGGCGGGGTCCACGGCGCTGCGAAAATTGGTACTGGCACGAGTTCATGTTGCACAGGAGTGATCCCAGCTTGATTGATCACGAGTTCCATGATCAATGGTGAGCTGAGCAGCGTACTTTCTGGAGATCCAGTGGCCCCATGAACCGCTTGGAGAAAATAGTCAATGGCATACGTGCCTGTTGCCCCGATTTCGAACGAATGCGAGCCTCCATCAAAAGTCATTTGGGACGGCAGAGGGTCTGGACTCGCATTGCTTAGAGGTACTGTGTACGGGGCGAGCTGAATCTCCACACCTAGACCACCGACGAGCGATGCGCTGCCATACGCTGCTATAAAATCCGCCCCTGTTGGTCCTGTGGGGCCCGTCGCTCCCGTCGCTCCTGTCGCCCCTGTTGCGCCTGTTGCGCCCGTAGGACCTGTGGGGCCTGTGGGGCCTATAGGTCCTGTCGGGCCTGTCGGACCGACATGACCCCGCTTCCCGGCTCGCCCTCTTTTCCCTTGACGGCCTGCAGAACCCTGGCGTCCTGTGTCTCCTTTAGGGCCCCGATGACCCTGATGTCCTTGACGCCCTTTTGGACCTCGACGGAGAACCCCCTTTTCAGCCGTTTGGTCCTGCGCAATAGAGCTTGTGTGAAGAAAGGGCGGGGAAACAGCTTCAATATTGCCTACAGCAACTCCACAGATACAACAAAAGGCTAAGCATCGCAGAGAGTTCATGAGCGCCTCCAGAAAAAATGTTGTTGATGTTTTCTCCTATTTTTCATCCGTTGTCAAGGATTTTTAGAATGGGAGCATCACATGCGCTCATGAAGCCGTTTGCGATGTGGATTTTGGAGGAGAAGCGGGAGATTTTTGGATCGAGCTACCACACACTCGACGAAGCTCATATGTCCTGACATATGGGTGAGGAGGTTTTTGGTAGATTCGGTCAAAAAGATCCTAGCTCTATCCTCCAAACGGCTCGCATAGAGAGCATAGTTGCTTTTAACTACGAAGCTTCGATTAAATTGCTACCACGACAGTACGAGATTTGTAGCAACTTGTGTTTGAAGAGCATAAGGTTTTTTCTATGGCCATTCAATCGCCCACAGGGGTTTTTGACATTCTTCCCAGAGTTCCAAATGACCCCTGGAGGGAAACTCACCTGTGGCAGCACGTTGAGACTGTATGTCGGCAACTGGCATCTGACTATGGATTTTCAGAAATTCGGACTCCGATGTTTGAGCGCGCTGAGCTTTTTGTCCGCAGTATCGGCGATGAGACGGATGTGGTGGCAAAGGAGATGTACGTGTTCGAAGACCGGGGAGGTCGTCACCTAGCGCTGCGACCGGAAGGGACTGCCTCTGTCATCAGAGCCTTAGTGGCAGAAGGTGTCTTTTCTCCAGTGCAGACCCTGAGATACTTTTATATCGGTCCGATGTTTCGCTATGAACGCCCTCAAGCAGGGCGATTCCGCCAGCACCATCAATTTGGCGTCGAAGTATTTGGCGTGGGGGCGGCCGAGCAAGATGCCGAGTTGATTGCCATGATGATGCAGCTGTACCATCGACTAGGGCTTCCACATCTAAAAGCCTATATCAACTCTCTCGGAGATCTCGAATGCCGCGCGAAGTTTCGAAAAGACCTCCTTGCCTATCTCTCTTCACATGTTTCTTCCATGTCTGAAGACAGTCAACGTCGATTTGTGAAAAATCCCCTTCGGATTTTGGATTCAAAGGATGTGGGGGATCAAGAGATTGTGAAAGGCGCTCCTTCTATATTGAACTATTTGAGTCCTGCTGATGCTGCCCATTTTCAACGAGTTCAAGAGGTACTCACATCATTACACATTCCATTTGCCGTCTCTCCACAGCTTGTCAGAGGGCTGGATTACTATCAGAGAACAGTCTTTGAGGTGACCTCAGGGAAGCTTGGCACGCAAAATACTGTCGGTGGTGGTGGGCGGTATGATGGTCTGCTCAAGCAGCTTGGAGGTCCTGACCTCCCTTCGATAGGCTTTGGCTGTGGCTTGGAGAGAATCATTCACCTCATGCTGAAAGAGGGGATTTGTGATGGCGTTGAGGCTCCATCCCTCACGTTGGTGGTCCTCCCACTCGACGAAAAGGCCAGGTCAAAAGCTCTGACATTGGCCGAGGACCTGCGCCGGCGGTCTGTCCGTACGCTTGTGGATTTTTCCGGAAAGAAAATAAAGCAGGCGATATCGGCAGCGGCGGAAGCACAAGCTGAGTGGCTCCTCGTCCTTGGAGAGCGCGAGTTGGAGACCGGCAAGGGCTCTCTGAAGTACCTTGCAGATGGATCTCAAACCGAAGTGGCGTTGGATGAGCTCGATGTATTCGTTCACCTTCTCAACTCTCGGCATCATTAAGGAGTGACGAATACCATGGCACCTCTCTTTCGAACGATGACGTGCGGTGAAGCGCGTCCTACACATGAGGGACAGCATGTTGTCCTTTCTGGGTGGGTCCATAAAATCCGAAACCTTGGCGCTATGATCTTTGTGGATCTTCGAGACCGGTATGGGGTGACGCAGGTTATTTTTGACCCCCGGTATTCTCCTCAAGAGGTCTACGATCAAGCCAAGGGGTTGGGGAATGAGTTTGTTGTGACAATCGAAGGCGATATTGTCCTCCGAGAAAGTCCGAATACCAAGATTCCAACGGGACTCGTTGAAGTCCGAGCTCAGAGGCTGACGGTATTGTCAGAATCGGCTGTCCCTCCTTTTGCAATCGCAGATGCGACGATAGAACCACACGAAGATCTTCGATTGAAATACCGCTATTTGGATATGCGCAAGGGAGGCATCCTCTCGAACCTCATGGCCCGACATTCAGCCATGCAGGCGGCACGGGCGGCGCTTAGCGAAGAAGGATTTATAGAGGTGACAACGCCTATGCTCAGCAAGGCGACACCAGAGGGATCGCGGGACTATCTTGTTCCGTCGAGAGTGCACCGCGGGCAGTTTTATGCGCTTCCGCAATCGCCGCAGATGTATAAACAACTGCTGATGATGGGGGGCCTGGACAGGTATTTTCAAATTGCCACCTGTTGTCGAGATGAGGATCTTCGTTCTGATCGGCAACCAGAGTTTCACCAGATCGATATTGAGATGAGCTTTGCAACGAGGGAGCAGCTCTTCCCCATCGTGGAACGCGTGTTGCAGCGAATTTTTCGGGAGTGCAAGGGAGTGGAGCTCAAGACTCCTTTTCAGCAGTTGACCTACAGAGAATGTATGGAGCGATTCGGTTCGGATAAACCCGATGTGCGATTTTCGATGGAGCTCGTCAATGCTACGGACTTGGCGGTCAGAACGTCCTTTACGCCGTTTACCGAGGTTCTTGCTGCACGTGGAGAGATTCGCGGTGTAACTCTGAAGGGAGGAGCCGCGTTGACCCGGAAGTCGATAGATGAGTATCAGCAGCTTGTGGCGCAGCTTGGGTTTAAGGGTCTCGCTTGGATGCGACGTCAAGCAGATGGACTCCAAGGGAGCGTGGTAAAATACATAGCACCGGAAGACCACGGAGCGTGGATTCAACGCTTTCAGATGGAAGAGGGAGATCTCTCCTTTATCCTTGCCGGCCCCAAAAAACGGCTATTGCAAGCATTAGACCAGCTTCGACGTCGCTTAGCGAAAGACCACCACGTAATTGACTCAACTCGCTATGAACCGCTTTGGGTTGTCGATTTCCCGCTCTTTTCGTGGAACGAGGAGGGGAACAAGCTCGAACCAGAGAATCACCCCTTTACTTCGCCGCATTTCGACGATATAGAATGTCTCGAGAAAGATCCTCTCTCCGTTCGATCGCTTGGCTATGATTTGGTACTCAATGGGTTTGAAATCTCCTCGGGCTCTCAACGCATCCACGATAGTCGGCTACAAGAGCGTATTTTTCGGCTTTTAGGATATTCTCAGGAAGAGCAGTGCCTTCGCTTTGGGTTTTTTGTCGAGGCGTTGACATATGGAACGCCACCACATCTTGGCATGGCCTTGGGACTAGATCGCATTGTGATGATCATCGCAGGGACTGACAATATTCGCGATGTGGTAGCCTTTCCTAAAAATCACCGGGCTATTGATCTGATGACGGTCGCTCCTTCCGAAGTGACGGGTGATCAGCTGCAAGAGCTGGGAATTACAGTAGAACGATAGGATTTTTTCACATTTCACAAGGAGCTTTCGCATCATTATGATGAATCGTTTGTATCGAATTGGCTGTTTGGCTGCGCTGATGATGGTTTCGGGTGTCTTCTTGCCAGCTGAGGAGAAGGCGCCGCAAACGCCGCAAAAAGAGACGTCCAAACCGAACAAGGAGGAGATTTTTTCAAAGGAAAATATCGCTCGTATTTCAGAAGCATACGGACATTTTATCTACAAAAGTCTTGAAAATCCAATCCTTCGTCTGGATTTTTCCAGTGTGATGAAAGGAATGAATGACGCGAAAGCTGGCAAACCCTCCCCAATGACCGAGCAAGAATATGAAGAGGCGATTGCTGCAGTCCAAGAAGTCTCCTTTCAAGAAATGTCGGAGAAAAACCTCAAAGAAGCCGATGCTTTTTTAGCGAAAAATGCCAAAGAGCCGGGCGTTCTCGAACTTGAGAAAGGAAAACTGCAGATCAAGGTCCTCCAGCCCGGCAGTGGTGAGGAAGTGACAGAGACAACCATGCCAGTGCTTCACTATACGGGGAAGTATCTGGATGGGACGACTTTTGGGAATTCATACGAGTCTGGGGAGCCAATCTCTATCAACCTGCATCACACGATTTCTGGCTTCCGTCAGGGCGTTATGGGAATGAAAGTTGGAGAGAAACGGCGAATTTTTATCCATCCAGAGCTTGGATATGGGACGTCAGGGCAGCTCTTACCAAACTCGCTTTTGATCTTTGATATTGAATTGACGAAAGTCTCCCCCGCACCAAAAGATGACGACGACGATGATGCTTTAGAGGATGATTTCTCCGATGAGGATGGAGGTCTTGATGATCTGGATAATGACACCGACGATGACGTCGATGATGATGTCGATGATGAACTCGATGCTTCAGACGAAGAGTAACGCGGGAATCCTCGAAAGACCTTCTTTGTGAACCATTGGCGATGTGGGGCTGAATGCCCACATCGCCGCTCTACATGCTCGAGGCGTACGTAGCGGATCGGTCATTACGGCCACCCGCTTCGGAGGGGGTGGGCCTGGCGCCAGGTACGTTCTTTGCTTATGCCTCTTGAATCAGTTGTTTGAGACTTGCTAAATCTTTTAAGCCAACGATGCGTTGCTTCACAACGCCGTCTTTGAACAAAATTAGTGTTGGCACCGAAGAAATGTCGTACTGCATGGCGATCGATTGAGACTCATCGACATCCACTTTGATCACAGTCACGCTATCTTTCATTTGTTCGGCAAGAAGCTCAAGGATGGGCGTCAACATCCGGCATGGGCCGCACCAGCTCGCAGAAAAGTCTACGAGGACGGTGCCATTGGCAATGATATCGCTAAACGTTCGGTCATCAACAGATTTTACGTATGTCATAGTACACCTGGGGGTTAAACCAAAGTCGCAAACGTGGACATGCGATGCGTGTATGGTCATACCCTCATCGGGGTCGTGACCATATACCCTAATGGGTATGAGTGTTGATGATCTGTAGATTTCATGCAAAAACAAAAAGGATCTCTCCGCTGCGGATTTTTGGAGGAGAAGATTTCGAATGCTATAGTATGATCTGAGAAACACTATTTGAGGAGTGAATGAGTCTATTTCGGGATCAGCACACAATACAGACGTCTCAGGCATATGCTGGAATAGGGATTCACACAGGGCAAGAGGTAGAGATTCGCTTTGTCCCGGCAAAAGAGGGGGAGGGGATCTATTTCCGTCGCGTCGACCTGCCAGGGCAGCCCGTCATTCCTGCGACCGTGGAATACGTTGCAGGGACCGCGCGCGGGACGACGCTGGCTGTGGGAGAGGCCAAGGTGCATACAGTGGAGCATGTCCTGGCAGCGGTTCGGGCTTTTGAGATTGATAATCTATGTATTGAGATTTCTGGAATCGAGCCTCCAGCTGGCAATGGCAGTTCTGATGTGTATGTTGAAATGCTGACCGACGCTGGCATTGTTGCCCAATTGTCGCGTATTCCAATCATCGCGTTAAAGCATGCTGTCTGGTGGAGCCAAGATGATGTGTACGTGGTGGCACTTCCCTGCGAGACGTACCGCATCAGTTACACCCTCCATTACCCGAATGCATCTCCTCTTGGCAGTCAATATTTCTCTTTTGAGGTCTCGTCGGATGGGTTCCGGCAGGATATTGCCCCATGTAGAACATTTGCGTTGTATGATGAACTGGCCGTGTTAATGGATAAAGGCCTCATTCGAGGGGGGAGCCTCGAAAATGCTGTAGTTGTCCAAGACAAGGCTCTTATCTCCAAGGGAGGCCTGCGCTTTTCTGATGAAGCCGTTCGACACAAGATACTCGATTTAATAGGGGATTTAAGTCTTGTCGGTATTCCCTTTACGGCGCATATCATTGCTGTCCGATCTGGGCACGCGTCAAATTGCCTGTTTGCCAAAAAACTGTACCAACATCTTTCTTCGGAGAATACCTGATGTCTATTCCTGAGCAACCCTTGGTGCCTAGCATGCTGGATACGAAGAAGATTGTAAAAATTCTGCCCCATAGGTATCCGTTTCTTCTCGTCGATCAGATTGTGGAACTTGATCTTCAAAAGGGGACCATTGTTGGAAAGAAGAATCTGACGATCAACGAAGCCTTTTTTCAGGGGCATTTTCCTGAAGCTCCGCTCATGCCCGGGGTTCTTATTTTAGAGGCTCTCGCGCAGACAGGAGGGATTTTGGTGCACCTGCGAGATAATCGCGGCAAAGTTGCAATTTTGTTAGGCGTGCACAGCGCGAAATTCCGGCGTCCTGTGAAGCCGGGCGACGTGTTGGTATTAAAGGCCGCTGTTTTGCATCTCAGTTCGAAAGGCGGGAAAGTGGCCGCAGAAGCCTACGTCGATGAGAAATTGGTGGCTGAAGCAGAGATGAGCTTTGCCCTTGTCGAAAAAGATCAGATTTGAAAGGAACATCGAAGATGCCACAGATACACCCTACTGCTGTTGTTGATACGAGGGCGCACATAGGAGAGAACGTCGAAATCGGGCCCTATGCTGTTGTTCATCCGAATGTGATTTTGGAAGACGGTGTCGTGATCAAGGCCCACGTGTATCTGGATGGATATACTACCGTTGGGAAGGGGACTGTCATTTGGCCTGGGGCGGTGATAGGGACGAAAACCCAGGATCTAAAATATAGGGGCGAGAAGACGTTTGTTGAGATTGGCTCACATTGCGACATTCGCGAATTCGTCACGATCAATGCTTCATGCGGAGAGGGGACCACCGTTCGCGTTGGCAACAACTGTCTTATCATGGCCTACTGTCACATAGCCCATAATTCTGTTTTGGGAGATCGGGTGATTTTAGCCAATAATGCGACTCTTGCAGGGCATGTGACCGTCGAAGATGCGGCCGTCATTGGCGGTCTTTCTGCTATCCATCAATTCGCTCGTGTCGGCTGTCATGCGATGGTGGGAGGCATGAGCCGCGTTACCCATGATGTTCCTCCTTATACTATAGGAGCTGGTAGTCCATATCGGCTTGGAGGGCTCAATCTTGTCGGCCTTCGTCGCTATGGGTTCCCACTGCAATCTCGTGTAGCCTTGGCAAAAGCCTTTAAAATCCTGTATCGTTCTGGCCTGCCAGTTGCGCAAGCTCTTGCTCAGATTGAGAACGAGCTTGAGCCTACTCCTGAAATTCAGCGTTTTGTGGAATTTTGTCGCTCTACAAAACGGGGCCTGATCTCCGATGGTGGCCGTCAGAGGAGAACCCAAGAGGGAGAGAACGACGAGTGAGAGTTGTGTTTTTGGGAACGTCGGAGTTTTCGGCTTCCATTTTAGAGCACGTGGTGCTGCATACACATCATGAAGTTGTGGCCGTTGTGTCGAAGCCCGATGCTCCTCAGGGCCGTGGCCAGGCTGTCCAGCCGATGCCCGTGAAACGCATGGCACAAAAACTGCTTCCTTCGCTCCCGATTTTCCAACCCAAGAAGGCTTCGTTGCCGGAATTCCAAGACCAAATCAAGGTGTTTGCGGCCGATGTCTTTCTCGTCGTCGCCTATGGAGAAATTATCAAGCCCGCCCTTCTGGGGGTGCCTCCTCTTGGTTGTTATAATATTCATGCCAGTTTGCTGCCCTCCTATCGCGGTGCTGCACCAATCCAGCGCGCTTTGATTGATGGGTGCACGCGGACAGGGATTACCATTTTCCGATTGAGCAAGGGCATGGACAGCGGCGATATCGTATGGAAAATGGGTTGCGATGTTGGCCCAAACATGAATGCTGGGGAGCTTACTGAAAAGCTGTTGGAGCTAGCAAAGCGGGGCATTGCAGAAACGCTGGATCTGCTTGAAACTGGCCGCGTTGAATACATCCCACAATCTCACGAAGAAGCGACATATGCTCCCAAGATCATCGCTGAAGATTTAGTGCTCGATCCATCTCAAGAAGTGTTTCCACTTCATGATCGAATACGTGCCTTTTCTCCGCATCCAGGGGCCTTTTTTTGGGTCCGATATCGAGAGGGCAGACGACGTCTAAAAGTGTACAAAAGCCATGTCGATGTGTTTGTCACCGATCCATACCGACGGTGGATAGTGCTCGACGATGGGTCTCTCGGCCTTTGCTCCCCTTCTGGGACCCTTGTTCTTGATCAGGTTCAGCTCGAAGGGCGAGCAACAATGGCCTCATCGGTCTTCCTCAGAGGGGTTCCTCTGGCAGACCTCTTCTTTTTCTAAGCTTGAATCCGACGTACACGAAGCGCTATTTCGGCCATTCTTAATCGTTTCTTTGTCGAACTTGTGTTTTGTAAGAGCTTCGAAAATCTGCCAGAACCATTGGAGATTGTGGCCAAAACCATATTGAGCGTGGCTCTGACAAAATGCTAGCGATAATTTGATTGGTTTTCAATAATCCCCGCCACATCGTGTTGAAGAGATACGCCAACGACGCACGTCTCATATGGTTGCGTAGGATGAGGAGGAAGACATGGCAGTGGTTGAGGGTGTGAATAGAGAGGTATGGGGCCTACCACGGGTTGTTCACGATGTTGGTTTGTGGCTGATAGATGGGCCAAGGCACATATTCGACGATATTGATGCCACATCGGATCTCTTGAGCTTGGTGCAGAGAGTGGAAGCGATTTTTGAGCCAGTTCTGCAGATCGCTCCGGTCAAATGCTTAGCGGAGGCCGTGACTGCGATTACCGATTTTGTGGCCGCTCGGGATATTGTTGGAAGTCTGCATGACCTTCTGTCGGGTGTGGCAGCATGGGAATCCCCGTTTTCGCAGAGCTTCCCCAATCTCTTGCAGGTGGCGAGCAGAGTGGCTTTTCTCGTAGGAGATATAGGAGCAGTCGTTGGGTGGCTTTCTTCCATTCATGTCTTAGGGGAGTGGACCAAGACAGCTACGGCGCAGATAGTGACATGGGGCAAGCCATTTCCTATTCTCGATGGAGTTGGAGACGTTTCCTGTATTACAGGGTCGTTGCTGAATATTGCGGATACGGTTCGGTTGATTGTGAAAGAGTTCGTAGTAGAGAGATCGTGGAGCGGCGGCCGCTTGACGATGGGCCGGCTCCTCGATCATTGCATCGATATTGCCTACGATATCTCAGGAATTGCAGCCTCTGTGTTCGCCAACATCCCTGGGGTGCCAGCGATGCTGGCTACGATTTCATTAGCGGTGGGGTCTACTCTGTCGCTAGGAAAGTTTTTTAAGGAACTGTATTGGAAGGAGGATTGTTGAGATCCATGTGCGATGTTCCTTTTGGGGGAGCTCGATCCACAAATCTTCCGCTTCCCCTCTAAGAATCTACATCGCTCATGGCTCGTTGAGTACGTGCACTCATTGATCTTTATTAGGAAAGACCGCCTTGTGTGGTTATGTACAAGATTGCTTTGCCTGTTGTTCTGAATGCCAAAGATGGGCCGAGAGTCGTTCGAGGTGATGTCTTTAAGGCATATTCTATATAAAAATGGAGGTTCTTATGACCGTGGTAGGAAATGCAGCCAATGTCGCGTGGGAGACATCAAGAACGGCTCAGACTGTCGGCAATTGGTTGCTTGATGGTCCTAAAAATGTACTGGCAAATGTTGATCCATTGTCCGATTTCTTAAAACTGATCAACAGGGTCAATGATATCTTCAAACCGTTTGTGGAAATTTTCCCTTTGAAACAGATTGCTGAGCATGTTTCCCAGATTACAGAGTTTATCAGCGCGAGGACCTTTATCAGTCGCCTTTCAGACATTGTGTCTGGGAAAGCGGGATGGGAGAAGCCTTTTAGCGAACATTTCCCCAACCTTTTGCGGATTGCCAGTAAATGCATGTATCTTATTGGCGATTTTGCATCGACGGCAAGGTGGCTCTCTACGATCAACGTTTTGGATAGCTGGGTGAAGGATTCAACAGCTCAATTTGTAACGTGGGGAAAGCCGTTCAATCTCTTGAAGGGTATTGGCGATGTATCGTGCGTCACAGCGGCCTTGTTGAATATGGCCGATACCGTTAGGCAGATAGTCCAAGAGGCGGCTCGAGGTGGATATTTCGAAAAAAATCGGCTGAAGTTAAGCCTACTCGTCGACCACGTTCTCGAGGTGGCCTCCGACACAGCTAAAATTGCCGCTGCCGTTCTGTCGAACATCCCAGGCGTGCACGTTATATTCACAGCGATTTCGTTGGCCATTGGATCGACGCTTTCGCTGGCGAAATATTTTAAGAAGACCTACTGGATCGAAGGCCCATTACAGTCTTGCGCGCAAGGAGACGACGCTGGTATCGGCGGTGAAGAGCTGCAAGGCATTGTCGGCGATGATGAGATGGATTGGGATAAGTTTGAGAGGGTAGAGGCGCAGGCTCGAGACGGCGCACAGGTCTTTGAATAAAAAGAGATTCTTCGTCGATACTGCTGAAGAATCAATACTCGCGGCCAGGCAGATCCATGCCTGGCCTTTTTTATGGTAACGATGCATCACATGAACTCCTCTGTCTCTCAGCTTAGACCGTATGAACGGCATGTGGCCTGTTTGCTCTTAGGGCTTTTGGCCGGCATTGGAATCGCCGCTGCCGTGGCGGGAAGACAAGGAACGTGTCCTGGTGTCGAGACGATCACAATCCGAGTTGTAGGAGCTGTGTGCGAAAAGGAACTATGCGTTGAATCGGGGGCAACTCTTGATGATGCGCTAGCCCGTATCGCCATGCGTGAAGGGGCCGATACTTCGGGGCTTGATGGCGCCCGTTGTTTGCACAATGGAGAAGTTGTCGTCGTGCCCTATGAACACACAACAACGGTGTACGTTACTGGTGCGGTTCTTGAGCCGAAGACCGTGGTGCTTGAGCAGGGTGCAAAACCACGCCAAATCCTTGAGTATGTGCAGGTGAGCAGTGATGCCGATGTGTCACAAGTATTGCGAAAACGGGTGTTGAAAAACGGGTCTGTCATCGAGATCAAAAAGAGATCGACCACGAGGCAGACGGGCAAGCGGAAGTCCCCGTCGCAATGAGGCGAAATTCACGAGCCATTTGCGATGTGGATTTTTAGAGGAGAAGAGGGAGGTTTTTGGGTCGGGGTACCACGAAATAGACGAGCCTCATATGCCCTGACATATGGGTGAGGAGAGTTGAGGTGGATTCGGACAAAAAGATCCTGCTCTATCCTCCAAAAGGCACCTCGCAAATAGCTCAATTCAGTGTTTTGAATTGTGAAAAATGCGAGAGATTTGTTAGCCTGTCCCTACCAGCTCTTCATCTTTTCCAACGATGCATTGGTTTCCGTGAGAGAATGTGCTCAGTGGAATGTGCAAACTAGGGGCAGAAATGGTAGCTGAACGTTACTCCAGAAAAAGTGGAAGTGGAGTCAGAGGTGTAGCATGGTTCGAAAGTTGATTGGCAAGAAATGCGGCATGGTACGCGTGTATGATCGAGATGGCAGGCCCGTGGCATGCTCTGTAATACACATCGAGCCAAACGTCGTGACTCAGTTGAAAACGCGTGCGAAAGATGGCTATGAGGCCATTCAGTTGGCTTCGGTGAAAATAGAGACTCGCGACCCACGAACCATTGAAAAGCGTCTCTCCAAACCCATAGTTGGTCATTTCAAAAAGGCGTCTGTAGCTCCTCGTCGACATCTCCACGAGATGAGAGTGGATGATGCAAGTCAATATCAATTGGGGCAGGAGTTGACTCTCTCGCTCTTTGAAGGGGCGCAATACGTCGATGTCAGGGGCACGTCGAAAGGGAAAGGCTATCAGGGCGTCATGAAAAAGTACGGTTTCGTTGGTGGGCCGGCTTCGCACGGCTCGGGGTTCCACCGCCATGCAGGGTCGACGGGGATGAGATCAACTCCTGGACGCTGCTTACCTGGTGGTCCGAGGGCGAGCCACATGGGCGATACAACGGTGGCGATTCAAAATCTGAGAGTCGTAGCTCTTGATGTAGAGAAGGGATTAGTCCTCGTTGAGGGTTCGATTCCAGGGGCGAAGAATAGTATTGTTATCGTTAGCGATGCGATGAAGAATTAAGGTTTCCGGGGGAAGACGTGGGAACGTCACTAAAGAAGTATAACGTACAAGGCGAAGAGGTTGGAACGGTTGAAGTCGGCGATGTGCTGGCTGAGGCAACGACCCATTCACAGCTTGTCAAAGAGTATATTGTTGCGTTGCGAGCCAATGCTCGTCAATGGACGGCCTGTACTAAAACCCGATCTGAGATGAAGCATTCTACCAAGAAGCCTCATCCTCAAAAGGGTCAAGGTAGAGCGCGTCAAGGATCTTTGGTTGCACCTCAGTATCGAGGTGGTGGACGAGTATTCGGGCCAAAGCCAAAGCCTGATTTTCATCTTCGCGTCAATCACAAAGAGCGAAAGGCTGCGATTCGAGCGCTGATTGGAGAAAAGATCCGAAATGGAAGCATGGTAGTTGTCGACGCGTTTGACATGGAAGCTCCTAAGACGAAGACCATGAAAGCTCTGTTGAGTACATGTGGCTTTCATCGTCGTGTGTTGGTATTGGGCGAAGGGTCGTACATTGAGCAGGGAACAGAGGAGCAGCCAATGCTCGTCAGCGTTGGTTCAGATAGGCATGACGTGGTGAAGAAGAGCGTGCGTAATCTCCCTGGCGTTGAGTTTTCTCTTGTGAAAGATATTGATGGCTATGCTGTTGCGGTGGCCCATTCCATGGTTGTCACGCAGGCGGCTCTGGTCGAACTTGAGCAGTGGTTGAGATAGAGGAGTGCATGACCATGGATAGCCCGTATAAGGTGATCAAGAAGAGATATTTGACAGAGAAGGCTGCTGTTCTAGAGAAGTTGAAAGATGCCACGAGTAATCGGAGTGTGGCTCGGTGCGAAACACCGAAGTATACGTTTCTCGTCGATGGGAAGGCGAATAAGCCACAGATTGCCGATGCTATTGAAGCAATGTATGCGGACAAAAATGTCAAGGTGCTTGCTGTGAATACGATCACAGTGAAACCGAAGAAACGCAATCGTCGGGGGCGCATGAACCCAGGTGTACAATCTGGATATAAGAAAGCGATTGTGACGTTTGCTGTTGGTACCACGATCGAGTGAAGGGCATCTGAAGGGAAACGAAAGCTATGATGAAAAAATTTCGACCAGTCACACCAGGAACAAGGCGATTGCTCCTTCCGACGAATAATCAGCTGACGCGCGTTGGCAAAACGCGAGCAACAGTTCGGCCAGAGAAATCGTTGCTCCTTCCAAAAGTGAGAACAAATGGTCGCAACAATAACGGCCATATTACATGCCGACACAGAGGCGGCGGACACAAGAGATTCTACCGACTCATTGATTTCAAGAGAGATAAACTCGATATTCCGGCGACGGTTGCTTCAATTGAGTACGATCCTAACAGGTCGGCGTTCATTGCGTTGCTCAACTATCGAGATGGAGAAAAGCGGTATATCATTGCCCCGGAAGGATTGAAGAAGGGAGACGTCGTTATTTCGAGTGATACGAATCCTTCGTTTTCGATTGGCAGTACGTCGCCGCTCAAGCTTATGCCCATTGGTTCAGTGATCCACAATATCGAGATGAAGCCGCAAGGCGGGGCAAAAATGGTTCGGTCTGCGGGGTTGTCGGCGCAGTTAATGGGTCGAAACAACGGATTTGCTACGCTTCGAATGCCGTCTGGAGAGATGCGAGTTGTTCGCGAAGAGTGTCGCGCGACGCTTGGCGTCGTGTCAAATGCCGAACACAATGTCCGCGATGAGGGGAAGGCTGGCCGAAAGCGATGGATGGGCATTCGTCCAACAGTCCGTGGAACGGCCATGAACCCTGTTGACCACCCACATGGTGGTGGTGAAGGGAAGCATAATGGCTATATTCCACAAACACCGTGGGCAATGCAGACTAAAGGATATCGGACGCGTGCGAAGCGCAAGGTATCAAGTCGCTTTATCATTAAGGATCGTAGGATTAAGTAACCATGGCCAGATCGCTCAAGAAAGGACCCTTTGTGGACCATCACCTATTGAAAAAGGTGCAAGAGGTAAGCGCTTTGAGGGAAAAGCGAACGATAAAAACGTGGTCTCGTCGATCGATGATTATTCCCGATATGATTGGGGGCACGTTCGAGGTGCACAACGGCAAGAAGCATCAGCCTGTGTATGTAACAGAGAACATGGTTGGTCATCGCTTAGGAGAGTTTGTGCCGACGCGTCAATTCAAAGGGCATCCCATCAAGAAAGCCGTTGCAACAGCAGGGTAGGAAGGAATGGAACGATACACAGCTGTGACAAAATATATTCGTATCAGTCCTCGCAAGGCTCGGCTTGCTGCTGGGCTTATTCGAGGTCGTTCGGTACAGGATGCTGAGCTTCAGCTTCGGTACTCAGGGTTGAAGGCAGGGCGTTTATTGGTCAAAACACTGCGTAGTGCAATGGCGAATGCGGAGTCGCAAGGCGATGCACGTCGCGAAGATTTAGTGGTTCAAGAAGTCCGTGTGGATGAGGGGCCTCGAATGAAGCGGTCAAAACCGCGAAGTCGTGGAAGTCGTCATCCCTTCTTGAAGAGAATGAGTCATTTTACGGTTGTAGTTGCTGCGTCGTAAGGAGCACGAATGGGACAGAAGACGAATCCAGTGGGATTCCGCCTCATCATGAACCGCCAGTGGAAATCTCGGTGGTATGCGAACAAACAAGAGTTTGGGACGCTTGTATTTGAAGATGAGAAAATCCGAAAGTACCTCATGGCGAAAGCCTGCTGTGTAGGAACGTCATCGATCACAGTTCGACGGATGAGCGATAAGATTGAGGTTGTCATCCATACGGCAAGGCCGGGATTGGTGATTGGGAAGAAGGGAAGTGAGATCGATATTCTTCGAGGAGAGCTGTCGAAGCTCACCGGCAAGGAAGTATGGATCGAAGTAGAAGAGATTAAGCGGCCTGACCTTGATGCCAAAATTGTGGCCGATGGGATTGCAAAGCAGCTTGAGCGCAGGATACCTTTCCGCCGAGCCTTGAAAAAGGCTATTCAAAGTGTCCGAGAGGCGGGAGCTCCAGGGGTTCGCGTACAGGTCACTGGACGTCTAGGTGGCGCTGAGCTTGCGAGACGTGAATGGTATAAAGATGGTGTGATCCCCTTGCAGACGATGCGCCAAGACATTGATTTTGCCTATGGTCGTGCAGAAACGACCTATGGATCCATTGGTGTCAAGGTGTGGATCAACCGTGGTGAATATAGTACTGTTCGCCGGAAGCCAACGACTGATGTGAGCACTGAAGCCATTGGTACGACGACAGCAGCAGCGGGAGCGTGAATTCAATGACCTTGATGCCGAAGAAATCAAAGTTTAGAAAATCTCGTAAGGGGCACCTCACAGGGTTGAGCAAAGCTGGGACATTTATTGATTTTGGCGAGTTTGGAATCCAGGTGTTGGAACGAGGATGTATAACGGCTCAACAGATTGAGGCCTGCCGCGTTGCCATCACGCGCTTTTTTAGCCGTCGAGGAAAAGTTTGGATTCGAATTTTCCCGCATAAGCCGGTGACGAAGAAACCAGCTGAAACACGAATGGGTAAGGGCAAAGGCAACGTTGATCATTATGTCGCTCCAGTCAAGCCGGGTCGTGTATTATTTGAAGTGGGAAATGTGCCTCGAGAGTTGGCTCAAGACGCGTTGCGGCGTGCGGCTGCTAAACTTGGGTTGAAGACGAGATTCGTGGAACGAGTAGAGAGAGTGTAAAGGGGGCCAAGAACAGTGAAAGGCGAACAGACAGCCTCTGTGCTGAGAAAAAAATCGGATGCCGAGCTGTTGGAAACGAAGAACGAGCTTGAGCGTAGCCTATTTAAGGCTCGTAGTATTCTTGTGACGGGTGGAGAAAAGAAGCAGCACGCAAAGATTCGTGTGATGAGAAGAGAAATTGCTCGTATTCTCACGATTATTCGAGAGCGGGAACTGCAGCAATCGTTGCGTGAGCCTCTTTTATAACAAACGATCTGACGAGAGTGAAGGTGATATGATTCAGGAAGGTGTTCGTGGCGAACGAAAACTTCGCAAGGGTGTTGTAGTTTCGAATAAGATGAAGAATACCGTTGTCGTGCGCGTCAGCCGTTCGGTTGTCCATTCACAATACGGGAAGGTGGTTCTTCGTACGTCGAAGTGTTATGCCCACGATGAATCTGGCGCGTTGAAAGAAGGCGACGAAGTGATGATCATGGAAACGCGTCCTCTTTCAAAGTTAAAGCGTTGGAGAGTCGTGTCGAACATTTCGAAGTAAACAAGAATAAGTGTTGGGATGGAGCCATGATTCAACAGGAGACGCAACTGAAGGTTGCCGATAACACGGGGGCTAAGAAGGTAAAGTGCTTCAAGGTTCTTGGTGGGTCAAAGCGCCGATATGCCGGTGTTGGCGACGTTATCATTTGCAGTGTCAAGGAAGCCGAACCAGATGCCAGCGTAAAGAAGGGAGAAGTGGTTCGTGCCGTTGTCGTTCGGACCAAGAAGTATATCCGCCGCAAAGATGGATACCTTCGTTTTGATTCAAATAGTTGTGTCATTATCGATGACAAAGGGAATCCTCGTGGAACGCGAATCTTTGGGCCCATAGCCCGGGAAGTCCGGGATCGCGGATATGGCAAGATCGGTTCATTGGCACCAGAGGTGATTTAGGTCGTAAAGAGGACGTCATGATGAACGGGCAAAAAGTAGCGTTAAAAAAAGTTCGAAAAGGTGACTTGGTGGTTGTCATCGCAGGGAATGCGAAAGGTCAAAAGGGAACGGTGGCAGCGTGTTTTGGGGATAGCGTCATTGTTGATGGTGTGAATATGCGCGTCCGCCACGTGAAACGATCTCAGGCGCATCCGCAAGGGGGAAGGCTGAACGTCGAAGGACCGATCCATATTTCCAATGTGTGTGCATGTGATGAAGAAGGAAATCCCTTGAAGCTGAAGACAAGGACTAATGATCAAGGCGAGCGAGAGCTTGTGTATAGTAAGAATGGCCAGACAGTGGTTTGGCGTTCGATAAAACGGTCAAAGAAGTAAGGATCTTGCGCGATGTCAAGGCTGAAGAAGCGATACGAAGAAGAGATCAAGCCGGCTTTGCTTGAGAAGTTCGGTTATAACAATCCCATGAGGATTCCTCGCTTACAGAAGATTGTGATTAGCATGGGTATTGCCGAGGCGGCAAAAGATAAGAATGCGGTCCAAGATCTTACGAGAGAGCTTGCTGAGCTCACTGGGCAGAAGCCCATTCTCACTCGAGCGAAGAAGGCTATTTCCAATTTTAAATTGCGAAAAGGGCAAGTGGTTGGGCTGAAAGTGACGATGCGTGGCAATCGGATGTATGATTTTTTACACCGATTTTGTAATATTGCTGCGCCCAGAGTCCGCGACTTTCATGGATTTCCTGTCCGGTGCGATGGGAGGGGCAGCTATTCCTTGGGATTGGAGGATCAGCTGATCTTTCCGGAGTTGAACTTAGACCTCGTAAAGCGTCCACAGGGGATGAATATTACGTTTGTAACGAGTGCTGAAACAGACGATGAGTGTATCGAGCTGTTGCGGTTGCTTGGGATTCCATTTAAAGGGCTGCCCGTTGTCGTATCCGGTTGGGCATCATGAGATTGTGTGGAGAATAACTGATGAGTCAGAGTGATCCAATCGCAGATTTTTTAACGCGTGTCCGTAATGCTTCTGCCGCAAAATTGAGGTATGCAGATATTCGTTGGAACAAAACAGTACAGCGTATGGCTGAAGTACTGAAGAGCGCTAACTTTATTGAGCATATTCTCGTGCGCACTGAGGATGGGTGTCCCAAGATGCGCGTATTTTTGAAATATGGTGTAAGGCGAACACCGGTTATTCGTGGGGTATCCCGAGTATCATCGCCAGGATGTCGTCGATATGTCGGCTCCAATAAAATCCCTAAGGTGATGAATGGGCTTGGTTTGGCTGTGATGTCGACCCCTCAAGGGATCATGTCGGGCAAGAATGCCCGAGAAAAGGGGATAGGCGGCGAAGTATTATGTTACGTTTGGTAAGAGTGGGAGACTAGAGAGCTGTGTCACGAAAGGGGAAGATGCCGATTGTGCTCCCAAAAGGGGTTGAAGTCGGAGTTGCGGATAATGTAGTTACGGTCAAAGGGCCCAAGGGTCAATTGACGTTGAATCTATGCTCGGGGATTCATGTATCTCAGAAAGACCATGAGATTCGAGTGTCGGTTGATGATGACTCGAAAGAGATGAGCCGTCTTCATGGGCTGTATTTTTCTTTGATTCAGAACATGGTGATTGGAACGAGCGTTGGCTTTGAGACCAAGCTTGAGATGGTTGGGGTAGGGTATCGAGCTGCTGTACAAGGTTCTGTTCTTGACGTACAGGTTGGCTTATCTCATCCTACGAAGCTCAAGATTCCTCATGGCATTCACGTGAAGGTCGAGAAAAACACCCAGATTTCTATTTCCGGCATTGATAAGCAAGCCGTAGGGCAGTTTGCTGCAGAGGTACGAGCACAGCGTCCTCCTGAGCCATACCAAGGCAAGGGTATTCGCTATGTTGACGAGTATGTTCGCAGGAAGGCTGGCAAAGCTGCCAAGACGGCAAAGAAAGCTGCATAACGTGGTCCGGTAGTCCGTAGAGAAGGAACAGTTGAATGAAGATCGGGAATAAAAAAGCCGTGCACGTGCGATTGAGACGCGCCTTGCGAGTTCGTTCTCAATTGAAGGGAAGCGCGAGTAGGCCTCGTATGTGCGTTGTGAAATCAAATAAACAGCTGTACGTTCAGTTGATTGATGATGTCAACGGCATAACGCTTGCCTCAGCGCAGACCGGTGGAAAGGCAAATCAGGGGACTGAGTTAGCCAAGAAATCAAAAGCTTCTGCTCGGCTGATTGGCGAGCAGATTGCCCAAAAGGCGAAATCTCTCCAGATTTCGCAGGTGATTTTTGACCGAGGTCCATTTAAATATCATGGGGTTTTAGCAGAATTGGCCGAGGCAGTGCGGCAGCAGGGGTTGCGGTGCTAACGAGAAAGGGCATAAGTGTGAAAATGCGGGGCAGGTACGATGGCAAAAGGTGCTGATGGCGGACGGAGAGAAGGCTCCGAATCGAGTTTGATGGAAAAGGTTCTTTTCATCAACCGTTGTTCAAAGACGGTCAAAGGTGGAAAGAAGATGTCATTTTCTGCGTTGATCTTGGTTGGCGATGGCAAGGGACGCGTTGGGTATGGATTTGCGAAAGCGAATGAGCTGACTGATGCGATCCGCAAGGGCGGCGAAGCAGCAAAAAAGAACATGATTTCCGTTTGCATGGAAGGGGCTACTATTCCCCACGATGTAAAGGAAAAGTGGGATGGCGTGACTCTTGTGATGCGGCCTGCGCCCGAAGGAACTGGAGTTATTGCGGGTTCGAAGATCCGTTCAGTGCTCACGTTTGCTGGATTTGAGAATGTCGTAGCCAAAATTTATGGTTCGAACAATCCGGTGAATCAAGTCAGAGCGGTCTTTCGAGCTCTTCAGTCGTTGATGCCGCGCGAGGCAATTCTTGAGGCAAGGGGTGTGACGCATGAAGCTCAATGAACTTAAAAATACGTCCCGTCCTGCACAGGCACGCAAACGCCGAGGCCGCGGAATAGGATCGAAATTAGGGAAAACATGTGGGCGGGGTCACAAAGGCGCTGGTTCTCGTTCTGGCTGGAAATCAAGAGCTCGTTATGAAGGCGGTCAGCTGCCCATGTATCGCAAGGTGCCGGAACGAGGGTTTACTCGTGGTCGGTTTTTACGCCGTCTAGATTCTATTAACCTTGAAGATATTGATCTGCTCTTCCACGATGGCGAGACAGTCAATGTGATGACCCTGCGCGAAAAGGGTTTGTTAAAAGGGACGACCTTTGGGCTCAAGATTTTAGGATCTGGTGAGCTGACGAAAAAGGTAACAATCGAAGCGAATGCTTTTTCTGCCAGTGCGAAAGAGAAGCTAGATCACGCTGGAATTTCATATACCATGCTCTAAAGCTGTCAATAAGCCGGCAGCCTTCTTATAACGTATGAAAGAGACTTTAGAGAGAATTTTTCAGAATAGTGAACTGATGAAGAAAATTCAGTTCACACTATTCATGCTTCTCGTCTACCGAATTGGTGGGTTTATTCCTGTTCCTGGCATTGATGGTGAAATTGCCCTTAGGTATTTTCGTCATGCCACAGGCGGTGGTCAGAACCTATTTCAGCTCATTGATATCTTCAGTGGTGGCGCTTTTTCGCAGATGACGATTTTTGCACTTGGTGTAGTGCCCTATATCTCTGCCTCGATTATCTTTCAGCTTCTCGTGGCGTTAATTCCCAGCTTGCAGCGAGAGGTTCGCGAAAATCCAGAGTATGGCCGCCGCAAGATCAATCGATGGACCCGTCTTGGGACGCTGATTTTGGCGTTTATTCAGTCCGCGCTCTTTGCTCGGTTTGCCCTGCAGATGAACATTTCGCAACCAGGCATTGTCTCCTCTGATCTTTTAGCCGTGCGGTTGTTCGATGTTCCCTGGCTCTTCTATGTGATCATGATTACGACGATGACCACGGGAACTTGCTTTTTGATGTGGATAGGGGAACAGGTCACCGAAAAGGGAATTGGCAATGGAATGAGCTTGATCATTGCCACAGGGATTGTTTCTCAGCTGCCTTCGACGATTGGGCTGATTATTCAGCAGTTGAATCTTGATAGCCCAGGACCTGGGCAACTCTCTGTGTTTTCTGTTGTGGTTCTCATAGCACTTTTTATTGGGGTCACAATAGCGACGATCTACATTATTCAAGGGCAGCGCAAGGTTCCTCTTCAGTATGCTCGTCGCATCGTGGGAATGCGCGAAGTGCAAAGCGTGGGCAGCTCGTATTTACCTCTCAAAGTGAATTATGCGGGTGTCATCCCCGTGATTTTTGCATCATCGCTATTGATGTTCCCGGCGACGCTAGGACAGTTTGTTGGGTCAGGAAATTGGATTGGTACGATTGCTGATTCTCTTTCTCCGGGATCCACACTGTACCTGTTGCTGTATGTGCTATTGATTCTTTTTTTCACCTATTTTTGGACTGCCACACAGTTTCATCCGGATCAGATTGTCTCTGAAATGAAGAAGAACGGTGCTTTTATCCCTGGAGTCCGACAAGGCAAACATACGCAGGAATATTTGGAAGAGACGATGCATCGGATTACGTTGATAGGTGCCGTTTCTTTAGCAGCTCTTGCCATCCTTCCCTCGATTATTGGGAAGGTCATGGGTGTATCTCCAACGATTAGCTATTTTTTTGGCGGAACAGCGTTGCTGATTCTCGTTGGCGTTGTTCTTGATACGATGAAGCAAATTGACTCTCATTTGATTATGCGTCGATACGAAGGATTTATGCGGCGGCCGAAATTTCGTTGAGAGCCGTGAGCGATTGCTGCAAATGTGATTTTTTGATACGATTTTCAGGATCTTCTAATTTCCAGGAGAAGACGATGGTTCGAATAGTAGGCGTTGACATTCCAGATAACAAGCGTTTGGAAGTGGGCCTGAGATATCTATATGGCATAGGCCCGGTCTTGTCCAGGCAGATTATCGACCGGCTGAAGTTGAATCCTGACATGCGTGCGCGTCAATTGTCGGCAGATGATGTGGCGAGGATTACGAATTTGTTGCAAGCCGAGTTTACGATTGAAGGGGATCTTCGTCGACAGGTTCAGAATAACATCAAGCGGTTGGTGAACATCCATTGCTATCGCGGAATGCGGCATAAACTTGGATTGCCTGTACGTGGGCAGAGAACACGAACAAATGCTCGGACTAGGAAGGGGCCGCGTAGAACGGTCGCTGGCAAGAAGAAAGCACCTCAGCAATAATTGTGTGGTAGAAGGAGATCCTCTTTGAATACGACTAAGCCGACTGTTCCTCAAAAGAAAGCGATGAAGAAAAAGGTTGTGCGCAATGTTCCGATAGGAGTGGCGCATGTCAAAGCTTCGTTTAACAATACGATTATTGCCATTTCAGACCCTGTTGGCCGGGTGATTGCATGGTCTTCTGCTGGGAAAACTGGATATTCAGGATCTCGCAAATCGTCGGCATTTGCGGCCACCGTTGCTGCTCAAGATGCTGGGAAGATCGCTGTTGCTCAAGGGATGAAAGAAATCGAAGTGAATTTAAAAGGACCCGGAGCGGGGCGTGAACCGGCCGTGCGCGGGTTGATGAGTTCTGGGCTAACGGTGACAGCTATTCGCGATACGACTCCCGTGCCTCATAATGGGTGCCGAGCTCGCAAACGAAGAAGAGCGTAGCGTTTCATATTTTGTGCGGTTTTTTGTCTTCATACCCTTTCTGAGAGCATCTGTTGGGGTATACGTCGAACATAACCTTTCGATCAGGAGTTGTACATGCTGGTGAAATTCGGCGCTCAGGAAAGGCCTCGTCGAATTAAGGTTGAGGAGTCAACAGCGACTCCTACCTATGCGAAGTTTATTATTGAGCCATTTGAGAGAGTATTTGGCCATAGTGTTGGCAATGCTCTGCGTCGCGTTCTCCTTTCGTCATTGGAGACGCCGGGGATTATCTCATTCCGTATGGAAGAGGTTCCTCATGAGTTTATGGCTGTTGAAGGCATTGTTGAAGATATCACCAACATTGTCCTGAACATCAAAGGGGCGTTGCTTCGACGTCTTGCGAGTGATGAAACCCATGTCAGCCGTGACACTCGTTTTGTCACCTCTGTTGTCGAAGTCTCGCAGGAGTTGTTGGATCAGCGCGGCGGCAAGGTTTCCATCACATTAGGCGAGGTTATGAAAAGCTCTCCTTTTGAGGTGGTCAACCCAGAGTTAGTGCTCTTTACTGTGACAAAGCCGATGAAGCGGCAAATTGATTTCCGAGTAGGCTTTGGTCGAGGCTATGTCAGTGCTGAACGCCATCAAATTTCAAATCGGATGGAAGGGGAGATTATCCTCGACACTTCGTTTTCTCCTGTCGTATTGGCCAACTATGCAATAGAAAATACGCGTGTTGGGCAGGATACGGATTATGATCGGCTAGTGCTGGAGGTGACGACAGATGGTCGACTGACACCTGCTGAGGCTCTTTCCTTTTCTGCGCAGATTTTAATGAGAAGCCTTGAAGTCTTTACGCAAATTCAAGAGCATGAGCTTCTCTTTGAGCAACCCCGTAGCGATACTGGAGATGATGATCGGCTTTTGGACAAGCTGATCTTGCGCATCGATGAGATAGAGTTGTCTGTTCGGTCGACAAATTGTCTTTCCAGCGCGAACATTGATACGATTGCAGAGCTCGTGTGCATCCCTGAGAAAAGGATGTTAGAATTCCGAAATTTTGGGAAGAAGTCATTAAATGAAATCAAGGCGAAGCTCTTGGACATGGGGTTAAACCTTGGCATGGATCTATCTCGATTTGGAATCACTTGCGAAAATGTAAAAGAGCGCATTCGTGAGATTATCGAAGAACGCAAGAGTAAAAAAGAGAAAAAATAGCTTATGAGACACGCGAAGAGAAGAGCCAAACTCAGTCGGACGTCGTCGCATCGGCGATGTATGTTTGCGAATATGTTAAAATCGTTGATTTATCACGAAAAGATCGTGACGACTATACCGAAGGCCAAAGAGCTTAGGCGTTTTGCGGATCAAATGGTGACACTGGCGAAGGAGAATACGTTGGGAAGCCGGCGTCGGGCTGTTGGGGATCTGATGATTCGCTTTAACGCGTTGACTGCAAAAGAGCGCAGAGCAGCGAAAGCGGGGAATACTTCCTCCTACAACATCGATCGAAGGGTCATTGAAAAGTTGTTCGATGTTCTTGGACCACGTTTTCAAGATCGGAATGGCGGGTATACGCGCATCACGCGCCTCCCTGTAGCCCGCACTGGCGATCAAGGATCGCAGTGTTCCCTTGAATTCCTTTCAGCGTAACAGAACGTACACGGCCTATGGAGCGGCTCTTGTGAGGCTGCTCCAAAGAGGTTTATGTTCCATCTTCTCAAGCTCAAGCCATTCGGTTGAATTTTCGGGAATTATTGGTGAACGAATCCCCCTACCCAAGGAGCTGCTGCACGAGGGTGTGATGGGTGCGGAGGTTCGGCCAAAAAGATTCTACTCTATCTTCCACAAGGTATATCGCAAATGGTTCGCCGTTCTACATCCTTTTCAGAAACGACCCAAATACGGTATGGTGTGGATTCATAATGGGTTTCTAAACATTGGTTGCTCTTGATGCATAAGTCTCTCACAGTGAAAAGGTTGCATCAGCTCAGCAGAGGAGAATCGCGATATGGCCGTTACAGTAGCGATTAACGGATTTGGGAGGATTGGACGTCTTGTCCTACGGTGCCTCTTACAACGAAATGATGTGAAAGTCGTTTCTGTGAATGACATTGTCCCTCCCGACAATCTTGCCTATCTTTTTCAACATGACTCCACCCATCGTCGATATCCGGGAGAAGTGACGTCGACGTCCGACTCCATTGTGGTCAATGGGACGTCCATTCGCGTCTTTAATCAAAGAGATCCGGCGCTGATGCCTTACCACGATCTCGGTGTTGACTATGTTATCGAGTCTACAGGCTTATTTACTTCATCTGAGAATGCTGCTAAGCATCTCTCTGCTGGCGCCAAGCGGGTTATCATTACTGCGCCTGCTAAGGGAGATATCCCCACCTTTGTCATGGGGGTGAATCATACGAAGTACAACCCTGATACAGATACCATTGTTTCGAATGCGTCGTGTACGACCAACTGCCTGGCACCTGTGTGCAAGGTTCTTCTCGATACGTATGGTATTGAAGAAGGGTTAATGACAACCATCCATGCCTTGACAGCGTCTCAACCTACTGTCGACGGTCCATCGAAAAAAGATTTCCGCGGTGGACGTGGTGCAGGTCAAAACATCATCCCTGCTTCAACAGGGGCCGCAAAGGCTGTTTCGATCTGCCTTCCTGAACTCAAAGGCAAACTGACTGGAATGGCCTTTCGCGTCCCTGTGCCGTGCGTGTCGGTGGTCGACCTCACGGTGCGCCTTACAAAACCAACAGATTATGCGTCCATCTGCGCTACAATGCGAGAAGCGGCCAATGGCAGCATGAAAGGAATTTTGGGGTATACGGACGAAGAGGTCGTTTCATCTGATTTTATCGGAGATCTACATTCTTCTATTTTTGATGCGGGGGCTGGTATCGGCTTGAATTCGAATTTCTATAAGCTCATTGCTTGGTATGATAATGAGCTTGGCTATTCCGAACGGGTTGCTGATCTCATCAGCTATATGGCATCTCAAGAATAAGAGTGAAATTTTTGTCCATGTTCACGACCATATGCTCTGAACTAGCTGGCTGTGGTGGCCAATCTGCTGCGCTTTCCCCTTCACCAATAGTCATCCGCTATTGGCCTCATCGGAAATCGTCCCACTTTGACCGCCGTGCTCATCCAATTCGAAGCTGGGGTTGTGAACGTGGCTAAGCTCAAAGACAAGGATCTGAAATAGAGTGGATTATACACGCGAACCTATTGTTGAAACTGTTATCACGCCTAAGGATGGCTGTCGCATCGTCGTGCGCAATAGCAAAGTCCCTGGGCAAGAAGAATATATTGTCGAAGCCCTCGAAGTGGTGTCCTTCGGCACGAATTGTTTCTTTCGAAACCTAGAACGACCTCGAGCGTTTATGGTTCCTGCCTCGGACTATGAGGTGTTGGAAGTGCGCGAAGGTCGTGTTCCCTTAAAAGCGGCTTCGTTAGAGGGACCGATGAGAGCACCCGTCCATCGTGAGACGCCAAAGTCGCATAAAGAAACGGAGAAGAAAGAGGTGGTGCCACCACAAGCTCCGTTGAAAGAGCCTTCGGCATCGGTACCAGAAGGAGAGGACGTTGTTGCCGAAGAAGAGAGAGCCGAGGCTATAGCACCCTCTTCCTCTGTGATTGAAGGACGCCATGATCGTCGTCGCGATCGTCGTCGCGGGCAGAGACGCCGTCGTGGCAGCCGTGAAGAGAGTAGCGGCGACGAGATTCGAGAGGGAAAGGCGAAGGGCGATCTTCCACAGGTGGTGATTCCGCCAGTGTTAGAGCCCACCTCTCCGCTCGCGGAGTCGTCATCGGCCAGTGAGATTGCCAAAGAGGCGACTGTTCCTCCCGTACTTACAACAGTCCTTCCTCCTCCTACGACGTTAATTCGCGATGATCTTGAGCGTCTTCGACGAAACAAGCAGTACGAAGGAGCATTTTACATTCGCGACCCTGTGGAAGAACAGAAGGAAGAAGTCGACGATGACGACGCTCCGATTGTCCCTCTTCGTCTCCATGAGTCAGAGAATGAGCCTGCAGAAGAATCTTCTCGTTTTCCTCGGGAGGAAAATTTCTACACGGCCACACCTCTGTCTCTAGAAGAAGAGATGGGGCTTTCTTGGGAAGAAGGGGGCGTCGCTTCCCCATCTGAAAAGCGTTCGCCGACAGCGAGCTAAGGTGAACGCTTTGGCCAGCAGGATTGACGAGTTTTGGGCTCGTCATCCTGCTCTCTTTGTCGGTACCGCATTGTTTCTTGGCAGTTCAGCGGCATTGAACTTCCACCTCCTGTCAGCCGCAGATCTCCCCCTGTTCTTTGCTCTACTGTTTTTGTTCCCGTATCGGCGTTGTGGGTGGGCTCTCCTTATAATGGCCGTTGCCGCGGCTGTTACCTCTCTTCGGGTGCACATACCTAGAGAGCCGTTCTCACCACGTACCGGAGAGATCGTCGTAGAGGTCAGCGATCGCTCTCTCATAACGCTTCACGGGCGTCCACTGTGGAAACTCATGTTGCATGTGCATCGATTTCGCACGGCTGATGGGGCGGCGCTGGTCCAGGGCCTTGGGGTCCCAGTATACGCTCCTTCGCCCTGTCCTCTCCTTGGCGGGACTCTCTACCTGATGCCTGCCCGCATCCATGTCGATGACCAGCTCCAAATTCACGTGAAGCCTCATTATGAGAAAGCCATAGTGCTTCAGAAGACGATGTCGTGTGTCGAATGGCGAGTGAGAGCCCGCAATATGTTCAGGAAGAGGCTCGTCACTCTGTTTCCAGATCAAGAAATTCGTCAGGTTGCAGGGGCGTTGGCCTTTGGATTAGGAAAAGACCGATTTCTGCAACAGGCCATGCATCGAGCAGGTGTTGAACATATTCTTGCCGTTTCTGGGTTTCATTTTGGCATTGTAGCGGCTCTCACAGCATTCTTGTGTCGAGGAATTGGAGCTCAGCTGCGAGCGTTGGTTGCGATGCTCGTCCTGACGCTCTATTGTTTCATCATTGGCCCATTGCCGTCCGTTGTCCGAGCATGGTGTGCGGCCACGGTGCTGTTAGGAGGGGTGCTGCTGAACCGTCGGACATCAGCGATCAACAGCCTGGGCGTGGGGCTTATCGTCGCTGTTTTCTATGATCCCGCCTCCACGATCTCAATTGGGTTTCAGCTGAGTTTTTTAGCCACTGCTGCCATCGTGTTTTTCTCGCGACCCGTGCTTTCCTTTCTTCGTAGGATATTCCCTCAACGGCAGATGGCCGATGTCATCCACTGGTCTCGATCAGACCAACTTGCGCTCCTCGCTCTTGAATGGCTTTTGCCAGCACTGTCGCTGCTCATTGCTGTGTCGTGCGTCGTTTGTCCCTATCAACTTGCCTTTCTGCAGGATTTCTCGCTCTTAGGCTTTGTGTATAATCTTCTCATTCCCGCATTGTTTTCCGCCGCTATGCCAGCCATCCTCCTCGCGGTGCTCTTCTATCCTTTCCCCATCATTCCGCAGCTGTTCGCTCATGGGGCGACCGCATTTCTTCGCATGGGGCTGACATTGGTAGAAAACGCTCCAGAAGTACCTTGGGGTACGGTTGACGGAGGGCTTATCCCTCCGACGATGGCCCGCTGGTTTATCATTGTGCTGTTCTTTGCTGGGATCCTTTTCCTCTCTCGAGAGGAGTGTGAAGACTGGAAAGCATGTCTCTAACGTCACTCTGTTCGGACGTCACTGCGAACGCAGCGTCAGAGAGATGTCTTGCCGCGCTTATCGAGGCGCTGGACGGACGAGAGGCCAGTAACAAAAGCACTCGCCGTCAGGGAACGCCGCGATGAACGAGTGGTTATTGGGTTCTAAAGCCGCGCATGAGGGGGTGTCGCCGGTCGTGATCTGCCCGACGTCCATGCATTCAATCTGATACGGCTGGTTTGGGGCGTAGTGCCACACGATACAGCATTTCTTTTCGCTATGTTCTCGAAGAGTGATGATGGATGGCTCCTGATTCGAACATAGGATGGACCGCACGATGCCATATGTCTTCGCTGTGGTGCGAGGAGAAAGCGTGGCATCCATAGCGTGGACGACAAGGGTGGGCGAGGAACCGCGGACGGCAGCGACGAGCGATCGCCCTTGGGGGAGCGACTGCCATGCAAGAGCGGTCACCAACGATGACGTAGCTCTGAACTGCGTTGGTCGCTGAGTGGAGCGGAGGTCGAAGACGGAAAGTCCACACTCAGACGCCGTAGCATAGTACTCAGAGTTTGGCAGTTGGGCGATGTGCGTAGCTCCATCGGCAAAGGAGAGCTCGCGGCAGCGTCGTGTTCGAACATCCTCGACTCGTACCGTGTCATTTTGGTATCCAACTACAAACGTTGACGTATCGTGCGAAAACATGTCGGCAACAGGAGGGCATGATTCTTCGTCTTGAATAGTGCGTACGAGGTGAGGGCCAACGATGTGATAGAGCTGACCGCGAGTAGTGGCCGTAAGAAACGAATTGACTCTAGGATCCATCACAGCGACATGGGAGATTATGGTGTCTTCGTCGGCCATCTCTAGCTCGCTCTCTATGTCGACGAGAGCTGTTGCCTGGAATGATCCATCTTCGTTAAATCGGACCTGGTGAATTCCGGCTCCACATGCGGCCACAAACGTGTCATTTGAGAGAGGGCAAAGCAGCCGAGAAGGGAGATCGGCCGTCTCTTCTATGCCGGGGCCATCTAAAATTTTCAGCGGGAATGTCCCAAGGAGTCGCAACGACTGAGGGGGAGGTTTAGGCCGCGTAGAGCGCGCTGGATTGGACAACGATCGTGCGCCGATAGGTTGAGAGGAAAAAACGCTTTGAGAGCAACTTTCGTCGAATGTCTTGTGAAAGAGTGCTTGACAGAGGCCATCTCGATATAACCGTCGTGCGTAGGGGACAACATCTGTGTCTTGCTGAACCCAACGGAAAAAAGGTATTGCGTCCGGATTAACGGGTCTAATAAATCGATCGAGATTATATGACATAATAAAAATAG
Source organism: uncultured bacterium (assembly GCA_964409235.1). Taxonomy (GTDB): domain Bacteria; phylum Chlamydiota; class Chlamydiia; order Chlamydiales; family FEN-1388; genus CAINFV01. The sequence continues at coordinate 563 of CAYPCN010000012.1, read as the reverse complement.
AGTTGTTGCTAAAGGCAAGATTTTACAATTAAGAGTCCATTATTTCAACCTTTTCAACCCAAAGCTTATGTTGGGTAGAGGCGAGAATTTCTTTGTTGTGCCGCAATATGATTTTGTAGCTTAGGAGGCTTCCCCTTTGTTGCCGCTCTTCCGCGGGAATTTCGATCATTAGCCATCCGCCTTTTCCATCAAGAGAATAGGAAATAGCTTTTTCAGAGCCATCTGTAAAACGCAGCGTTGCATCGATCACGAGGTCATTATCGGTTTGCGGGGCTTTCCAGCGCACCCATATTAGCTGTCCAAGACCCATCGAAGTCTTTTCGGGATCAGGTGTGTCAAGGACATAGGAAGCTAAGTCTTTTCGGCTGGTATAAAACGACCGTGCTGCGACGTAGGGGGATGAACACGCGCAGAGGAAGAGACAGCCAAGAAGAATACACGCCCTCACATCACACCTCTCTCTTAAGTCATGCGAACAGTCTACCACAACCGCTTCGGAACTCAATACAAAAATTCTAGTTGACATTCAACGTTTGCATGATTCATAAGACACCCAATTTCTC
>CAYPCN010000011.1:0-43217 GCA_964409235.1 uncultured bacterium | reverse complement strand
AAGAGGATGGAGAAGAGAAAGGCAAAGAAGCCTCGCTGCCATCCGGCGAAAAACCATAAGAAGCTGCACCACTGAAAGACAATGCAGGCATGATCCGCAGGAAAGCAGAAAAATGAGCTATCTTTGATTTTTACCCATGGAGCAATTTCCGACAGCATGATGGTGGGTGGCATAATCGTTGTCGGGCTATGCCTTGCAAGTCCAAAATATTGACAGAGTGGAGTAAGGCCTTGCTTGCACACTAAAATGCTGATTTCAAACCATACAAGCGTATAGAGGAGTTGGGCCACTCTTTTTCGCCGCTCTTGCCCTGTTGCTTCGGAGATGTAGAGCAGAAAGCAGCCTAAGAGGAAAGAGGCGCCAAAGATATCGGTGATCTTGATATTCGCCACGGCCCAGAAAGCTTGTTGCAAAGGGTGGCCAACGATCGAGGCGTTGAGTGTAGCAGTGCATGCGGTGTCGACCGCATTCCAAAGCATGCGCGAAGGAAGGAGGAACAGAGAGGCGAGGAGAGTAGCAGCGAGCGCATGAAGTGTATAAAATGAACGTCTCATAGAAAAGTGGGGATAACGATGGCAACGATCATAACAGGCGTTTCCCTCTATTGCAATGTAAATGGCGCTCATGTTATCCAAATAAAATCTATATAATTAGTGTCAGTTCCTTGAAAGTCGGCATCGAGTGGGCAATGGGTGGTGTGCTGCTTCGCCACGCTGAGGGCATCGCCTCTTTCAATCTCGTGTCTCTTCAGTGGAATTTCCTGAAGCTGCTAGCTAGTGAGAGGACGGAGCTATGGATTCCCTTCGTTGTGCGGTGACCGGATGTCTCGGGAATGTGGGGTATACTCTCGCTTTTTTGCTTGCAAGTGGGGGGGTGTTCGGCCCTCGCCAGAAGCTCAGCATCAATCTTCTTGAAATTCCTGAGTTGGCTCCGCAGCTGGCCGGGTTGAAAATGGAACTTGAAGATTGTGCCTTTTCGACTCTGCATGAGGTTCGCTGTGGCTCTGATCCTTTTGAGCTGTTTGGAGATGTGGACTACGCGTTTCTTGTTGGTGCTATGCCGAGAGGCCCCGGGATGGAGCGGAAGGATTTGCTGCATGCCAACGGTGCTATTTTCAAGCAGCAGGGCCAAGCGCTCGATAGATCAGCAACGAAAGATGTTCGCGTGTTGGTAGTGGGGAACCCATGCAATACGAACTGTCTCATTGCGCTTCATAACGCTCCTTCTCTTTCTCCTCGTCAGTTTGCGGCGTTAACGCGGCTTGATGAATTTCGTGCGAGAGCTATCGTCGCTAAAAAGGCAGAGGTTGACGTTGGAGATGTCTCGCCGGTGATTATCTGGGGGAATCATTCTTCAACACTCGTGCCCGATATTGGGCCAACGATGGTGAAGACGACATTGGCTTCTTCATATATCGACGAGTCATGGGTTGTTTCGACGCTTCTTCCCTCTGTACGGAAGAGAGGTGCTGACATCATAAAAGTCCGAGGGAAGTCATCCGCCGCTTCGGCAGCTGTGGCTGCCGTCTCGGCGATGGGCATTCTTACAGGTCATTGCGAAGACAATATGCTAGCCTCCATGCCGGTGTATAGTGAAGATAATCCGTACGAAATTGATCCGGATCTCGTATTCTCCTTTCCATGCAGGGCGAGCCAACACGGCCTTTCGATCGATCCTTCGCTGCGACCATCGGACGTGTTGTGGAAAGAGGTTGTATGTTCAGAAAAAGAATTGATCGAAGAGCGAGAGGCTGTTCGCCATTTATTGTGAGAGCCATGTACGATGTGCTTTTTGGAGGGTAGAGAGGGACATTTTTGACAGGATCTATCCAAAAATCTCCCGCTGCTCCTCTAAAAATCCACATCGCAAATGGCTCTATGGATACATTTTGCATGAAGGAAGTGCCGAATGGATGAACGAGTATTTGAACGCATGGTGGCAAGAAGCGGGCGAACGATGCGAAGCTCCGCTGCGCTCGCATTTGCCGCGAGTAGTCTGTTTGTATCCGCTATTTTTTGGCTTATCCTTCGAGTTTTCCTTGGAGGGTTTACCGGCGTCTTTCGCCTCCCCATGCTCTTTCTGACAGCAGCTTTTGCTCTGCTCCCTGTGGTATTGGCCATGGTTCCGTTGGCGGTGTGGTGCCTGAGCATGCGCTTTGGCCATGAACTCATGCCCTTCCACGAAATTCTTCAGCAGAGGTGGAAGCATTCCGTCGCCTTGTTTTTCTATGCTCTTTCTGTTGCTATTGTCGAGCTCTTGTTAGGCGTTCTTATTGCGGTCTGGTGTGGTATTGAGGCGATCCCTGTTTTTGGCAGCGCTGTCTATCTTTTTTTCTCTTGGGTGCCTGGCATTCTCACGTTGCTCATGGGTGGGATTCTCGCCCTCCACATATTGATTCTTTTGACTGTGGCGGCCATCCTCGCTCAAACGCCAGCGATAGAGAGGAAGGGGTTGTTTTCGGAGATATGCGGCCTGCTTGTCCGCGACTGGGCTCTTCGACTGAAGCTGCTCATTCTTGGGATGATGCCCACGATCATTTTTTACTTGGCTACTCCCACATGGACGATGAAAGGGCTTCCGCAGGGCATTGAATTTGCTGCCTCTATCTTTCGCGCCGCTGCTTTTTCAGTGTTTGAAGCGCCACTCTTGTTGTTCATGATCCATATCGCCGTTGAAGCTGACCGCTATATCCAATGGCTTTCAGCTCGTAGAATGGGATAGTGCCATTTTACATGGCTTTCCAGGCTCTTCTCGAACGTACTGCGGGACGAGGTATCCAGAGACCCTCTCTCTGAGTTGTGCTATGAGGTGCAGGCCGTGGCGGATGTCCACATGGAAATGCGCGGTGCCTTGCACGTGATCAAGTTGGTGGAGATAATAGGGAAGAATCCCCGCGTTTCCCAGAGCGACCACCAATGCCTCAAGTGTATCGATCGTATCATTCACGCCGCGGAGCAGTACCGTTTGACTGAGGAGGGGAATGCCCAGCATCCGAAGGCGCGACAGTGAGTCCGTTACCTCTTTGTCGAGCTCTCTGGGGTGGTTGACATGGACTACGATGACCACCCGTTGTGATGCCTTTCGCAGGCATTGGAGCAGCCCGTCGTCGATGCGTTCTGGGATGCCAAGGGGGAATCGCGTGTGGATGCGAAGGCGCTGTATCTGGGGAAGGCCGTTTACATTGTCCACAAGTCGTTCTAGACGGTTCGTTGGCAGTGCGAAGGGATCGCCACCGCTTAAAATCAGTTCGTCAATCTCTGGATGGTCTCGAAGCCAAGAAAGTTCTTTTTCGTACTCAGCCGTTTCTGGAGCATACGCAAAATGTCGTCGAAAGCAAAATCGGCAGTGCATGCCACATGCTTGGGTTGTGAGGATCAGGGTGCGCCGGCAGTACTTGTGGAGGAGCTTGTCAGTGCATTGTGCCGAAGCTTCGCCAAGAGGATCTGGGACAAAGCCTGCCGTATCCTGTTCTTCATCTTTGCATGGAACGAACTGACGGAACAGCGGGTCGTTGATATTTCCCTTTTCGATCTTGTTCGCCAAGCGCTCTGGAACGCTTATTGGGAATGACGGGTGCAGCACGATATTTTGACGGTCGGCCGGCATGATGTGGCAGAAATCCAACAAGGCGGTCACGCTCGTGATGTTGCGCTGCCAAATTTTTTGCCATTGTGAGACTGCCATCTCTATCTCGAGAGTACATTGCGACAAATGCAATAGTTTGTTACATCTTGTTTTCTTTGCGTACGGTAACGTACAGAATCTCCAGCGGTATACATAATGAAGCCAGGTCGTATTCAATTTATTGGGACAGGAGGATCTGCAGGTGTTCCAATGATAGGCTGTGGCTGTACTGTCTGTCGATCAAAAAATCCAAAGAACAACCGCCTGCGAAGCAGCGCTAGAATCGTAGTAGACGACAAAGATCTCATCATCGATGTGTCTCCGGATTTCCGTGAGCAGGCATTACGGTATGACATTCGTGAGCCGAGAGCGGTGCTCATCAGCCACACGCATTACGATCATATAGGAGGCCTTGAAGAATTGCGTGCGTATAACGTTCGCACCCATAAGGCGATCCCTTGTTACCTATCGCAGGCGAGCTTTGACAATGTAAAAAAGCTGTTCTATTACCTCTTTACCCCTCAAGGCGAAGAGAGGAACTTCTCAGCAATGCTCGAGTTTCATGTATTAGAAACTCCGTCAGGAACAGTTGATATTGGTGGAACAGAGGTAAAGTATTTTTCCTATGTTCAGGGGAACATGCCTGTCACTGGGTTTCGCGTGGGTTCCTTGGCCTATATCACCGATATCAAGCAGTATGACACGGCGCTTTTTTCTCATCTTCGCGATCTAGAGGTATTGGTGATCAGCGCTGCTTGGCGTATGCCTTCGAAGATGCAGCTTACGATTGAAGAGGCGCTTGCCTTTCATCAAAAAGTTGGAGCAAAAAACACGTATTTTATTCATCTTTCTCATGATATTGACTATACCAAGGAAGCCCTTCCCAGGGGGGTCTCCTTGGCGTACGATGGCCTGCAAGTAGAATTTTCCACATAGGGGTCGCGATGGAGGGTAAAGAACGAGATGAGGGGTCTGCAGAGATTCACTTTAATGCGTGGTATGACAGGGAGCGCATTCAGCAATCGAAGGCGCTGCTCGTTGGTGTCTTTCGCACCGGTAAAGAAGAAGTTATAGCCCAAGATCATCTTAATGAGCTCGATCTCTTAGCAAGGACGCACAAGATTCCCGTAGTGGATCGATGGTGTACGTTGGTGCGCGACTTTTCTTCCGCGACTTTTCTGAGCTCGGGGAAGTTAGCTCAGCTGAAAGATCGCATCACCACATCGGGAGCCAACGTCGTTATCTTCGATGATGAGATTTCTCCTGTCCAGCAGCGCAATTTAGAAACGGCGCTTCGTCTTCCGGTGATGGATCGAACAGAGGTGATTCTTGGGGTCTTTGCCGATCGTGCGAAGACGCACGAGGCCAAGCTGCAGATTGAAATGGCACAAGTTCAGTACATTGCTCCTCGCCTCAAGCGCATGTGGCTCCATCTTTCTCGGCAGACTGGCGGTGGAGGAGGAGCCTCTGGCGGCGGGTATCTGCGAGGGAAGGGTGAAAAGCAGATCGAGATGGACAGGAGGGCGTTAAAACGCCGGCTCGAGCGACTGCAAGATGAGCTGAGGGGAGTGGCGCGCTACCGTCAAACGCAGAGAAGCCGCCGCGAGCGAACCGCCATCCCCGTCTTTGCCATCGTTGGTTATACCAATGCTGGGAAGTCCACTCTGCTCAATAGTTTGACCAATGCTCATGTCTTTGTTGAGGATATGCTCTTTGCTACGCTCGATACGACCACGCGGCAATTTGTGCTCCCTAACAACCAGCCGATATTGCTCATTGATACGGTAGGCTTTATTCGCAAGCTGCCTCACCTGCTGGTAGCGGCGTTTAAAAGTACGTTAGAAGAGTCCGTAGAGGCGGATGTGCTCATTCATCTCATCGACTCAAGCCATCCACTTGCTCTTGAGCAGGCCAAGACGACCTTTGAAGTGCTTTCTGAGTTGAAGGCGAAAGACCGGCCTATCATTACGGTCATCAATAAAATTGACCTGGCTTCTGACGACTCACATCAGCGGGCGATGATACAAAAGCTTCGTATGACCTATCCTCGGGCTATTCAAGTCTCGGCATTGACGGGTGAAGGCTTTGACGCTCTGTTTGAAGAGATGATGGAGGTGCTCAAGACCCGCCGCAAACGCATCGTTGTTCGCATTCCACAAAGTGAGTACAACATTGTGGCTGGCATCATTCGCGATGGAACAATCTTCAGTCAGAGTTACGTAGAGAACGACATTGTGATCGACGTTGAGCTGCCTCTGGTGCATGCCCAGCAGCTTGGTGGCTATGTGATGGACGTCCCTCTGCGAGCGGAGGCTGCTGGTGAGTAGTCCGGCCGATGAGGTGGCCTCAGCGGTAGCACTTCTCAGGAGTGCTCCTCGCGGAGGAGAGCTTCTCCAACGTCTCTCTTCCGCTTCGCTCGAGTTAGGAGAGGCGTTGTTTCAGGCGATCGAAGGGACGCTTGATGAGCGCTCGCCTTTTTTTTCTCTGGCGACTCCACTTGTGCGACACGAGAGCGTCAAAATGGCGATTGTGTTGCTTGGGAAAAAAGGCGTTGTCGAGATTCTTGAGAAGAATTTGCTTTTGCTTCTGGGGCGGATTGTTCCGTATGTTCGCTCTCTTGATGCCATGTCTCTTGATGAGAAAGTGGCCTGGGGTATCCAGGGGCTTTCAATGGCCGCTAAGTATATTGAAGAGTGGCATATTTCTCTCGAGGAGAGGACGCGCTACATCCACGATAAAAAAGAACGTCGAGCGAGGCGTCATCTCCTTCAGCGAACAACTCGAAAGCTTTTGGTACCTTCTCATCCCCATCCCTGTTCCCGTGCCTGTGCGCGGCTGTTGTCTATTGTGGTGCCTGATGGGGCGGCCTCTTTGTATCTCCCACAGGGGGGATCGTTCTTTCTGCCCAGGCTTCAAGAGCTGCTTGATACGTCGCTCCCTCATGTTGGCCTTTGGCTTGAAGAGCATGGCCTTCGCCGAGATGTGAAAATTGACTGCCTGTATTGGCTGTATTCGATGGTGTACGAGTTGATGACTGACCAGAGTCCTCCTTCAAAAGCAGGGCCCAAGCTCACCACTCTCTCAGCTCTTACACAGCGGTTACAGCCTTGTTTGTTGCCGTTGTTTCGCGCTTTTATGCCGAGCCTCTGCACGCTAGGCTCACAATTGAGGACAGAAGTCATTGCTTGGAAGGCCGTGGAACTGTTGGGAAGGGCCTTGGGGAACGTGTCTTTGGAGTCCCTGTTGATCAATACTTTGTTACGCTATTCGAACGTGGCGAATATGTCTTTGTCTCATCACGATGAGCGTGGCCTTGACACACTTATTGATACAATGGCGGGAGACGAACGCATCATACGAGGCATTATCCACAGCGTAGTTCCGCAGCCGAATCTTCCTCTTGCTGACAAAGCCAATGCGGTGTCTGTTTTTTTTAATCTAGTGTTGTATGGATTGAAAGCGTCGGCGTCCGAAATCATGACCCAAGGAGCTCTGTCAGCATTTCAGTGGAAAGAGATCCAGCAAGAGGTCCTTGAGCGGTTTCGCTGGTTTGCCCTGTCGCCCCATTGTGATCAGCTTGTGCTTGAGATCGTTGGGTCAGTGTGACATCTCCCTGACCTATATAGAATATTTTTTCCGTAAATATTGTTCTGTGTCTTTTAGTATTTTCTCTCGAACTTGTTGAGAAACTCTCCTATTGTCTTGAAGCTCCTGCCGTAGTGTCTGCAAACAGTTTTTAAGAGTAGCTTCCGACTTGTCCTCCATCTTGCTAAAGCGAGATACGGTGTGAATGGCGTCAAGAATTCCTGGTGCGAGGGCTCTTTGTGCTGTGAAATATTCATGAACATTTACGCCTGGCTCCATCCAGGACGGTGTCTGTGGTGGTGTGGGTGCTGTCTCGGCTTTTTGTGCCGGTCTTTGCAGTGCGAGAGCGTCTCTTGGTGGTTGGTACGATGGTGGTGGCTGGGGCTCTCTTGACTGTGTTCGTCGCCACTGCTCCTCAGCCTGAATTTCAGCCTGAACTTCGGTCTTCATCTCGTTGAATCTCTGTCTTGCATCTCGACAGGCTTTTATACATTCCGTATTCGATAGACCGAGTGTAACTAATTTGTTCGGGAGAGCCTGCAGAGCAGCCTCTGTATCGTTAGGATGTTCTCTTATAGCCTTCTTATAGGCGTCGACAATTCGCGGTAAAAGCTTATCGTGCGACATATTCAATCGTGGAAGGTCGAATAAGTTTGTTCCTGGATCGAATACATGATCTTTAATCTGTTGTTTCTCTGTAATCTTCCTCGTCTCATCGCGCTGCTGCTGTATCTGAGGGGGATTTGGAGCCTTCTGAAGGGTTTGACGAATTTCTTGTTCTTTGGCTGCTCTACCTACTGCCGCTTGTGCGAATGAAGGCTGTCCCTTCGGAGCCGGAGGAAGGCTCTTTCTGGAGAAAAACCGAATCGTTGAGAGTCCTTTCCTGAAAAAAGAAAAACACGTCCCTATGGCATCAGCAATTTTGCCTGCGGTTTTGGTTGTCTGTTGCTGTGGTGCTGTTGGAGTCTGGTCCGAAATGGGGGTGCTCTGTGGCCGAGAAATCGAGTCTGGTATTCTTGACTCCATTACGATAGCTCCTTTGCAGTATGTGCTTTTTCTATAACCATGGCTTTCTCGCTGCCAAGCGTCAAGATATTTTTTATAAAACGGTCGCTAGCATTCGAAGAGCGCCAAAGAAGGTTGGCGAGAATGTATTTGAGCCATGTGCGATGTGGATTTTTAGAGGGGAAGAGGAAGGTTTTTTGGATCGGGCTACCCAAAAACCAACGAATCCCATATGCCCTGACAGTAGAGGTTGCACAGCAGGTGGTATGTGCGGTATCCTACGCGTTCTGTATTGTTAGAGTATCTCGATGAAAGAACATTTGCATACTACCTCAAAGACCTTTGTCGTTGCCTCTGTAGGCTGTCGCACCAACCAGTACGAAGCCGAAGCGTTTAAACACCAACTGGAAGGACTGGGGTACGCTCCTGCCGCTGACGGTCAGGTCGCTGATCTGTGTCTCATCCATACCTGTGCTGTTACGGAGAGCGCCGAGAGCTCATCGCGACATGCCATACGATCCCTAGTGAGCCGGCACAAGGGAAGTCGCGTTGTTATCACAGGATGTTTGGCGAAGAAGGAGGCCAATTCCCTCGCGCAGATTGAAGGTGTTACCGATGTCATCGCCAGCGAGGAAAAAGAGACTGTTATCCAAAAGCTGTTTCCAGGTGCAGCGGTTGGGCCTTTTTCCATCGCGCGCTTTGACGGTCATACGCGCGCCTTTGTCAAAATCCAAGATGGGTGCAACCACTTCTGCTCGTACTGCACCGTCCCATATCTTCGAGGGCCGTCGCGGTCGAGGCCGATGGATTCGATCCTCGATGAGGTTCGTGCGTTAGTGTCCTCCGGTTATCAGGAGATTGTGTTGACAGGTGTGAACATTGGCGATTACGTCGACAGCGGGCGTACGCTCACGGATGTGATCCGTCAGGTCGATGCAGAGCCCGGTGTGAAGCGGCTACGCCTGTCCTCGATCAACCCCAATGAGGTCGATGCCTCGCTCCTCGACGTCTTAGCCTATGGTCGCGCCACCTGTCCTTCCATTCACCTCGTGCTTCAATCAGGATCCAACCGCATTTTACAGCGCATGCGCCGTCTGTATACTCGAGAGCTGTATGTGGAGAAGGTGGCCCACTTTCGAGACCATTGCCCAGAGTGTACCTTCACCACTGACATTATCGTTGGCTTTCCAGGGGAGGAGGAGACAGATTTTCAGGAGACGCTGGACATCATCCGCGAGGTACAGTTTCTGAAGGTCCATATGTTCCCGTACAGCGAGCGACCGCATACGCGGGCAGCGCGCTGTACTGATACGGTGCCCCTCTCTGTCATCAAAGAACGAAAAGCACAGGTGTTGGAGCTCAGCGACCGTATAGCGTATCAGGTTCGAGAAGCTTTTGTCGGAAGGACCATGGAAATCTTGACAGAGAATGCGGACGGCTATGTCCAAGGGCAGACGAAGAATGGCCTGCCGGTCTTGTTGCCAAACGTCGAGTTGCCTTCAAATCAATTTGTACGGGTAGCGCTGCGAGAAAATACCACGTGTGGACTCCTCGGCACTCTTGATGAGGACGGTTCATGAGCTTGCACCAGTGTACGCCTCCTCCTTTCCACCCTCCCTTTACCCATCGGCCAGGTGCGAAGATCCACCTAGCAGGAACACGGCATGTGCTGCAGGCGTTTCCCTCGGCGTTGCGATGCTTTGCGTGTCGTCCGTTTGACCTCGAATGCGTCAAGCACATCGCATTTCCAGAATTTGGACCTCTTTCTGATTGGACGGTCTTCATCGACTCAATGCGCCAGGTCGTTCACATTGAAGGGCGCGGGGCGCGGGGCTTCATTCGCTATCGCATCTTTGTTTCTGAGAGTGGGATCTATTTGAAACCGCTCAGCGGCACGATCAAACTCGAGGTGTTCGACGTAGTGCACGAGATTCAAAAGGGGGAGGCGTTTCCACTTGTTGAAGCACCATGTTCTCTCCCGCAGTTTCCAACGCCACGGCTCCTCTTGGGCTGCCATAAGGCCCCATCTTGGGATCGAATAGGTGACACCCCAAACATGATCGAAGTTCTGCCCTTTTGGTATCAGCAATCACGGCTCTCTGATGAAAGCTCGCTTGAATCGTCGGAGACGTTGTATGGCGCCATTGTAGAGGCTGTTCGTCAGAAAAAGACGTTCGACATCCTCCCAGCGTTTGCTACCTATTTTCGGGTTGGCATGGAAGGGTTTTTCGTCCCAAAGAGGTCTGATGACCTGTTCATGGGATATCCCATTCCTCTTCTTCCGGATGAAATGGCGCTGACTGAGATCCACCTACGTCTATGCACGCTGCTGAAGTCTCTGTTTCTGCAAGAAAGCGGAAATGTCGTGACGATTCTTCCTTGTCTTCCCAAAGAGCTTATGTGTGGGCTGCTATTGCGACAAAGCATGGCGACAGGTCATGAGGTTGATATTGAATGGAGGAAGGGCAACGTCCGCAGGCTGTTTTTCCGGGCGAATAGCGACAGCCTGGTAACGGTCAACGCTCAAGCTGCGACGGCAACGCTGCGCTGTATTGGAGAACGGTGCCGAAAGCGTGTGGTGCGCCTAGGCGCTGAAATAGAAGTTCAAGCAGGTAAACAGTACCTTTTGGACAATTTTTCAACCTGATATATGTGCAATGTTTGCAATCTTTAAGATACCGCTGAGATCCCATGAAACTCTTTGAACATGAGCGAAAGCTCTCCTCTCCAGAAGAAGTAGAACAGATTGTCGGGTACGTGACGTCCTTGGGCTGCCATGATCCGCACCGCGTGCTTGGCATTCATACAACAGCTTCTGGGAATAGTGTGATCCGACTTTTTCGGCCAGGAGCTGAGCGGATGCACATTGAAATCCGCGGCTACATTGTAGAAATGCATCGCATACACCATTCTGGCCTTTTTGAAGTCCCTGTGCCGTCTTCAATCTCTCCTCACGATTATCGCATCTTCCACACTGGTGGGCTGCTCGCTCATGACCCGTACGCCTTTTGGCCGACGCTTGGCGATCTGGATCTCTATCTGTTTGGCAAAGGGACGCATTATGACCTGTACCGAAAGTTCGGAGGGCGTCTCATGCGCCATCAAGGTGTTGATGGCGTTGCTTTCACAGTGTGGGCACCCTCTGCCAAGAGCGTCCACCTCGTTGCCGACATCAACCATTGGGATGGCCGGGCACTTCCCATGCGCTCATTGGGATCCTCGGGAGTGTGGGAGCTCTTTGTGCCAGGGCTTTCTGCTGGAGCGCTGTACAAATTCGAAATTGAGACCCAAGCGGGGCATCGCCGCATCAAAACCGATCCTTTGGGATTGGGGTTTGAGATGCGACCTAAGACGGCGGCTGTCGTCGTCGATCCCGTCAACTATACATGGCGCGATCAGGAGTGGATGGAGGAGCGACGCCACGCAACTCTTCACAAGCCCATGGCGATCTACGAAGTCCACCTTGGTTCGTGGAAGCGGTGCAGCGGGATGTTTATGAACTACCGTCAGCTTGGTGAAGAGCTGGCTGCGTATTGCACGGAGATGGGATTTACGCATGTCGAGCTCTTGCCTGTCGCTGAACACCCTCTTGATGAGTCGTGGGGCTATCAGATCACGGGATATTTTGCTCCTACCAGTCGGTTTGGAAGCTTTGAGGACTTTCAGTACTTTGTCGACGTCCTTCACCAGCATCACATTGGCGTCATTATTGATTGGGTTCCTGGGCATTTTCCCACTGATGATTTTGCTCTTGCTCGTTTTGATGGCACGGCGTTGTACGAGCACGAAGATCCTCGGCAGGGGTTTCACCCCCATTGGAATACACTGATCTTTAACTTTGGCCGTCGCGAAGTTGGAAACTTTCTCATTGCCTCTGCTCTGTCATGGCTCGATCTGTTCCATATTGACGGCCTGCGCGTCGATGCTGTGGCTTCCATGCTCTACCTTGACTATGGACGTGAGGAGGGGCAATGGATCCCCAATCAATGGGGGGGTAAGGAAAATGTAGAGGCCATAGAATTTCTCCGACATGCGAATTCGATCATCCACCAACGGTATCCGGGTGTTCTGACCATTGCTGAAGAGTCGACCTCGTTTGCCTCTATCACCCATCCTTTGGACCATTCGGGGATGGGGTTTGATTTCAAATGGAATATGGGATGGATGAACGATACTCTGCGATACATTCAGAAGGAGCCCATCTTCCGCTCATATCATCATAATGAGCTGACCTTTGGGCTGCTCTATGCCTTCTCTGAAAAGTTTGTTTCCGTGCTGTCGCATGATGAGGTGGTGCATGGCAAGAGAAGTCTGCTGAGCAAAATGCCTGGCGATCTCTGGCAGAAGTTTGCCAACCTTCGCCTTCTCTATTCCTATATGATCTGTCAGCCTGGAAAAAAGCTGCTGTTCATGGGCGGCGAGATCGGCCAGTGGGATGAATGGTGGCCTGGCGGCGAGGTACAGTGGTTTCTTCTGCAGTTTCCTTACCATCATGGTGTGCAGAAGTGCATTCGCGATCTCAATCATTTCTACCGGCAGCACGGAGCTCTGTTTGCTGACGACTTTTCCTTTCATGGGTTTGAATGGGTGGACTTCAGCGATCGATCGAACAGCGTCATCTCGTACTTGCGCAAAGTGCCGAACAGTCCAACAGCGCTGTTCTGCGTCCATAATTGTACGCCTTCCTACTTTGACCGCTATGTGATCCCTCTGAAACACGTTCGCCGTCTGACCGAAGTGCTGAATACAGATGATACCCAGTATGGCGGTTCTGGCAAGACCCATGGCCATGCCTGTTGCCATGCGGATCATAGTGGCAACTTCTTTCAGGTGGAGATTTCTCTTGCTCCTCTCGCTACGACAATCTACGAAGTTGAGTGGCAGTAGTATGCGAACTGTGCGGACGAAAGCAGAGTATGAGATGTTGTGTGACGAGATTTGGCATCACAACAGATGTTATTTTCAAGAGGCTGCTCCTGAGATTTCCGATGAGGCGTTTGACGCTCTCGTTGCTTTGCTCGAGAAGGCAGAGCGCGAGCATCCTGAGTGGGTGTCGCCAACATCTCCGACCCAGCGAATTGGAGAAAGGCCGCTAGAAGGTTTTGCTGAGGTTGTCCATGCGGAGCCGATGCTCTCTCTCGAAAAGGCGTTTACTCGAGAGGAGCTCGAGGCGTTTTATGATCGCGTGTGCCGCCTCGTTGATACGCCGAAGGTGGACTTGTTTGGCGAGCTGAAGATGGACGGTCTGGCGATTTCAGTGACCTATGAGCGTGGCCAGCTTGTTCGTGCCGTGACGCGTGGCGACGGTGAGGTGGGGAGCGATATCACGCAAAATTTTAAGACTATTCATCACGTGCCATTGCGAATTGCGACTGATATTGAGCTGTTGGAAGTGCGAGGGGAAGTATTTCTTCCGAAAGCCAACTTTGCGCGTATCAATGCAGAACGGGAGAAGGCGGGCCTACCCCTGTGGGCGAACCCCCGTAACGCTGCGGCCGGAAGCCTGAAGCTGCTTGACTCTCGCGAGTTGGCGCGGCGCGGAGGATTGGAGTGCGTTCTCTACGGCATTGCCCGTCAGCATCCTGTGAACGTGCAGTACCAGCATGAGCTGTTCTCCTTTCTTCATCACCTTGGGCTGCCGACCTATCTGTCGATGAAACATCTTCCGATGCCTCCCTTTCGAATAGTCCATTCGATTGAAGAGATGATGGCCTTTCAGGATGAGATCCGCGCTCTTCGTGAGAAGCTGCCCTTTGTCATTGATGGCGTTGTCTTCAAGCTCGACAATCTTGACGAGGCAGCGGCTATTCCGCCGACGATGAAGCATCCTCGAACAGCTATTGCGTGGAAGTTCGGCGCTGAGCAAGCGTGGACACGACTACAGGAGATCGTCGTGCAGGTGGGGAGGACAGGTGTCATCACTCCCGTGGCTGAGCTCGAGCCTGTGGAGCTCAGCGGCAGTACCGTAGCACGGGCTACGCTGCACAATGCTGAGGAGATTGAAAGAAAGGACATCCGTCCCGGAGATATGGTGCTCGTTGAAAAGGGCGGCGATGTCATCCCCAAGGTTGTGGAGAGCGATCGCCATGCTCCCAGTCGCCAGATGAAATGGCATATGCCAACGGCCTGTCCTTCATGCGGCACGCTGCTTATCAAGGAAGAGGGAGAAGTGGCATGGCGATGCCCGAATCATCAGGCATGCAGCGAGCAGATCATCCGACGCCTCGTCCATTTTGTTGGCAAAGAGGGCCTTGACATCGAAAATATTGGAGAGCGGCTCATTCGTCATCTCTATGCCCAGGGATATGTGAGGGCGCCGCACGACCTGTTCAGGCTGACGCAAGAGCAGCTGCTGACACTCGAAGGCATCAAAACGAAGTCTGCCGAAAGGATTCTCAGAGGGATTCAAAAGGCGAAAACGCCGACGCTCGATGCCTTTCTTCTCGCTTTGGGGATTCGTTTCGTCGGGGCTGGCACAGCGAAGAAAATTGCGCAGAGGGCTGAGACGGTAGAAGGCTTTATGGCGCTGACCAAGGAGTTTCTCCTGACGATAGAAGGCGTTGGCGACGAGGTGGCCACGTCTGTGGAACAGGCTCTGAACGACGACGAGTTCGTTGACGAGATTCGGCGGCTGTGCGATGCCGGCGTTGCCCCTCAAGTAGTCGCCAAGCGCCAAGGTGTTGAAGGGAGTCCGTTCAACCAGTCGACAGTGGTGTTGACTGGGACGTTGGCGGCCATGCCTCGTTCAGAGGCCGCTCGCCGTATCGAAGCGTGCGGTGGCACAGTGACGGACAGCGTGTCGAAGAAGACGAGCTTTGTCATTGTTGGCGCTGATCCTGGGTCCAAACTCGAAAAGGCGAAGAAGCTTGGCGTCAGGACGATGGATGAGCGAGAGTTTCTCACGCTCCTTGGCGACACGCTGTAGTTGACGAGGGCATGGCTCCAATATAGGTCTGATTCGTGAAGCTGTGCAGCGTTACGGGGACAAGGGTGCCGATGAGCTCTGTACCACCGGGGAACACGACGTTCTTCCATGTCCTCGTACGACCTTTGACCATCGATCTCTCTTTTATGCTGATCCCTTCGACGAGAACTTCGGCCGTCTGGTTGAGCATTGAGGACATCTCTTGGTAGGAGATCTCTTCTTGGACTTCGAGGAGCTGTTGGAGCCTGTGATTTTTGACCTGTGTTGAGACATCATCTTTCCATCGAGACGCCGGTGTCCCCTTCCTTTGGCTATAGGCGAAGAGGAAGGCCGTGGAAAAGCGGATGTCTTTCATCGCTCGGACTGTTTCCTGAAATTCTTCTTCCGTCTCTGTTGGAAAGCCGACAATGATATCGGTACCCAATGCCACATGGGGAACAAGCTCTCGAAGAGCGGCGACCTTTTCGTCGTACTCCTCTCGCGTGTAGATGCGGTGCATCTTGTGTAAAATTCTGTTCGAGCCGGCCTGAAGGGGGAAGTGCACGAATTCGCAGACTGTCGGCAGGTCTCGAATGGCCAGCATCAACTCCCGTGAAATGTCAACGGGATGGCTGGTGAGAAAGCGGAGTCGCGCCAGATTTGGAATAGCATCGAGATGGTAGAGAAGATCATGGAACAGAACCCCCCATTCTGGGTGGTCCTTTCCATAGCTGTTGACATTTTGCCCAAGGAGGCAAATCTCTCGATACCCTCTGTCGACCAACTGGCGGCATTCCTCAAAAATATCATGCGGAGGTCGAGATACTTCAGGGCCTCGGGTGTGAGGTACAATGCAATAGGTGCAGTGCTTGTTACACCCTCGAATGATGGACACGCACGCTTTGACTGGGTCATCGCGCTGAGCAACCGAGTAGTCGAGCTCTGTCGAAAATTGGGCATCGGCACGTGCGACGCGAGCTCCTGTGGTGAGCACTTGATCGAGAACTTCGTTGAGACAGTGGATGTTATTTGTCCCGATGACGAAATCGATATAGGGGACTTTGTCGAGGAGTCTGCTTCTGTTTGCGGAGGCCATACAGCCTGTGATGCCGATGACGGGTCGATCGGCGCGTGCTGCCCTGAGTTTGCCGAGTTTCCCCAACGCCTTGCGCTCGGCGAGATCGCGAACCGAGCAGGTATTAAAGATGAGGAGATCAGCCGTTGTTTCGTCTTCTGTGCGCGTTAAGCCACGTTGTTCGAGCATCCCCTTCATAACCTCGCTGTCGAGTTCGTTCATCTGACAGCCATATGTTTTGATGTAAAAGGTCTGTAGAGTTCTCATAGATATGCCTGAAGATGCAGAAACCTAGATCCATTTGCGATGTTTTGGGTAGATGTGGCCAAAAAGATCCTGTTCTATCCTCCAAAAGGCACATTGCCAATGGCTCAACTAGGACGACAATTGTAAAGAATGCTAGCTCTGGACTTCAAACGGTTTTTGCCTTCATCAGCGGTTCATGGCCATTCAGCGTTGAGAGGGGAAAGCGGGCGATGGCTCGATAGCGTTGTTGCGTTGTGTCGCCACCATGTACAATCGTACCGTACGCGCTACATTCGTGGCTCTCGGCACCTCCATACTGTTGAGGTTTTTTATCCTACCTGATACCACTCTCTCTAGAAGGCTAGCGAAATTCTTAGGCGATTTTGGCGTAAAAATTCTTGAAATCATGGTTTGCAATACCTTCTCGGATTCGAGAAATCTTTTGAAAGGAGAAGAGTGTGGGACTGGATATCAAAGACGTTTTTTATGGGGGGCAGTGGTTTCGTATACAAGGCAAGCAAAAGGCTATAGAGAATCTTCAGCAACAGACGATAACAGACTTATGCAAAAAGACAATTGAGGAGCAATTACCCACTGATTCAAATTTTACCGTGAGGAAGCTCGGAACTCGCCAAGCCGTTCGACAAACGTCCCCGCAAGAGGCGGCCAAAGCGTCTTCTCTATTGCAGCCGTTGATTGCTCTTCGCAACGCGTTTTCACGTTTTGTTGAGTTTGTGACGCACCGTACACTCAAAGAAAAAGAAAGGGAAAGAGCAGAACTTCGATTTATCATGCAGCTTTTTGGCTCGGAAGACGAAGGTCTTCTTGACAGACTATTTCCGACTGATAGCCAAGAGGCGTCTCGTGAAACTCTCTCTTCTCTGACGTTTTCGTCTGTGCTAAAAATTTGGATAGACACTATGGAGGCCCGGCCAGATCCAGATTCCACGTTGACTGAAACTATAAAGAGGCTTCGGAAACTTGAGTCCTATCAGCGCTCTATAGAAACCTTGCGCCATATCCCATCGCCTCAGAAACGTGCTGATGCCAGAAAGAAGCTGAATGGAGAAATAGTAGCCGAGCTTGAGGAGTTGAAAACAGATGAAAAATTGTACATTCCTGGGGGTGTGTGGAATCCAGAGACTCGCGAATCATTGCCCATGATCTATGAGATTACGAAAAAATCGGTTAAGACAGGAGGGTACATCCTTCGAGCTATTGATATTAGCGGGAAGCTGCTACAGCGTTCTCCTGTTTCTGAGGCTGCTCCTGCTCCTTCGCCGCAGCCCAAAGAGGAAAGAGAAGAAGTGCGGGAAGGCATTGAAGCCCTTGAAGGTAAAAAAAAGGAGGAGGCGAGAGAATCCTATCTTGAATCAACGCGCGAGATCTCTAACGAGGATCTCGCACAACAAATTGATCGGTACACATCGGCACTTTCTGGTTTTGAATCCACGCAATCGCAGGGTAAAAAACCGTCGACACTCAAAATATTTCTTCAGATTCTGAAAGGGACGAGCCCTGGCGCTGACGATGAGCCGACTGAGGCGGAGCGAAAACAGTCTGTGCCACAAGCAAACATTACGCGGGGAAACGTTGCTAAGCCCAGAAAGGCAAGTGCTTTTCAAGAAGCCCAACTTGGGAGAGCGTTTTTGCGCGTCGTCGAACCGAATGTGTATAAGGCCCAAAAACAGATATTGCGCGCTCGGTATTTTCTATCACTGTGGGAGAAGTCGGCAGATCACATTGAGGATAAGGACTTTCGCAGTTTCATGGCGACGCAGATAGACAAGATTCTTCGAGGATTACCTCAAGAGGCCAAACCGCTTAAGGATGATCTTGGCGATATTCTCGGTGAAATTGAGAAAATTGACAAGCAACAGAGGTTCCCTGTAGGCACGGAGGGCACTTCGAGTGTCTCAACTCAATTTTCAGCTCCTCTCCAGCCTGAGCAGCCAATGATAGCCCCATCTTCATTTAGAACACAAACCATCACCCCCCTTGTTCCTCCTCAAACAAGCGATATCTCTGCGATTATGACATCAGGGACCCCGGCGCAGTTAAAAGAGCATGTAGCAATGCTGGAGGGATTAGCAAAGAAAAGACAATATGCTGTACTCCATTACCAGTTGAGAAAAGACTTTCTCGCCCTCAAGAGTCTCAAATTGGACGGCATAGATCGTTTATTAGCCCGGGGCAAGGCCGAGGAATGGATGGAGCAAATAAAGGCGCTGGGCTTTTTACTCCAGCGTTGTTCATATGGTCTTGGCCGTATAGCTCCCTCGCCTGAAGATATCAGTTTTATTCTTCGTAGTCTCATGCTTCAAGATCAAATAGCACGATGCGCGGAATCTTTGAAAGACGATCCATACGTGAAGGACTTTGTTTTCGACATTCACCCAATAGAGAAAATACTACAAAATTCGTACTTGAGCCTCGGCGAATCAGCGGCAGATATTAACGATATCCTTTCCTATTTTAAGGAGCTATCGGACAAAACGCTAGTTCGTGGAATGTGGTGCGGCTCGGGCGGTTGTCAAACAAGTGATGATACAGTCACTGCTCTGCAAAGTCGAGATCGGGCGCTGTTTCTGGGGTATGCAAAATCGTCAGACAGAGAATTAGTAAATCTAGTAGCTCAAGATGTCGATGGATCTGCCAACTTGGTTCCCCCTCACCTTGTTCACCTGCGCCAATCCTATCTCCTTTTGCAAACATTTGTTGCTCCAACAAGAACATTTGTGCCGTACACATGGAGGGGTTTTTTGACAATGTTAAACGTCATCCGTGAGGATGTCAGCGGAGCAAGTATGGACGATCTATATGCGGCAGGGCAGAAAATAGCGTACAAGAAAATGGCTCAAAAAATCCCTGATTTCTTGCGTGCACATGACGGGCCAATATGTTTTACGATAAAAAAATCTGGGCCAATGGATTGTGACGTCATAGCTGTTGAACCGTGGGACCTATCGATTTTTGATCTGGATGATTCTCTACAGGATTATCTGCTGGGGTCACGGTTCGATTTTGAGCATATGGGATCCTTTGACCGCAACGGTGTTCCGATTGAAGATTCTCTGTTGCGCGAACGCTGTTTTGAACAGGTCGTCGCAGAATGCCCAGAACGCGATGCTACGAGCAAGGGGGTTAATGATTCTGGACAACCAGACCGTCCATGGTCTTCGCCATTTCGCGAGCATCGTATGAAGGGGCGAACAGAATGGCAAATCTTACAGGGTCGCGACAGAATATTGGGCCTTGATCTTCCCACCTCTCGTCAGATGCAATTGATGGAAACAGGCCCTCACACAATCATCCCAAATACTCTTGCTTTCCTGAAAGCGAATCAAGCGCTCTTAGGTGATAAAGAGTACGGTCCAGCGATCCTACGTCTTATCGAACGCAACCTTTTTCGCAATGCAACATTCAATACGGCTCCTCAAGATGTCCAAGACAGGGCTCGACAACAAATCGAAGTAATGCTCCGCGAAGCCAAAGACACAAAAGATATTTCTTCTTATCTACGACTGTTGAGTCTTCTTCGAGTGATGTATGCTGGAAAAGTGCTGCCACAAAACATACAGCAGGACATCACCGATTCTCGATTTGAAGCTCTTGCTATCGAACACTCTTGTTCGAGAATGTTTTACCAAGAGATGTTGCTGATTGATGCGATGAGTCCGCGGCTTGATTTGGAGCAAAAGATTACACGGCTCTTCAAACTAAAAAGTACCCCTTCACGGTATCGGGAACGAGATCCTCTCAAGGAACAGAGGATACAAGAACTCTCTCTTGACATTCTGTCTGAGGTGCAACCAAAGGCCGGCCAGAAAGCGTTTATTCAAAAGATATTGCAATCCCTGGGGAAAACAGTACCGGAAGCCGATCTGGCTCCTGTAGGGTCGAGCGGGCTTGTGTTTGTGTATGGGCCGTACCAAATTGATTTTTCTCGATTTGAAATTTGGGAAAATAATCAACGCAGGGAGGTGTTGCCTCCTTCTGTCACTGAAGTCTCTTCTTTCTCAGCCCTCGAGTCTATCCTTGGTTCTACCGCGAGAACAGGTGAATGGACGGCATCTCCCGTTGTCCTTCCTGCGAAAGCAAAAGAGACCCAGCCTCTTGAAGGGATTCAATATTCTCGTCAAGTTCCGGATAAAGGCCTTGAGTTTCGGTTGATTCTGACCACTGATGGCGTCTTGAGGATCTATCGAAGGAAGATAGGGAAGGGGAACAAGTGGTTTCAATATGAACCGTCTCTCTTTGCTGCATCTCCTGCAGTAAAAGCAAAGCCTCTTGATGTGGTTCCGAGAGTCCTTTCGCAAGGAGCGTGTTGGGTGCGTGAAGATGGAAAAGAGTTGTCTGTTGAACAGGGGGGTCAGGTCCTCTACACAGCACAGCTTTCAGGGTTGCCTTCGCTTCAAGTACGCTCCTTGCAAAAAGTTGGAAATGGCGGGACGCAACCAACTACGGCTGTGAATGTTCTTGGCGGTCGCGAATTTGAACACTTTTGTGACATAGAGCAACAAGGCTACGTGATTGCGTATGCTACAAGTGGGAAGCAGCCTACTCGTATTGAATATATACGGTCTGGCACACCCTACGCATATGTTTGGGATGCAACCAACTGTCGGTGGTGCTCAGAGCAAAGCTCTGGGTATTTTCTTTCAGACAAGTCTCTTGAGCTATATGCCAGTCCTAGCATTCCTTCCGAGAGCGACTCTGGCAATCCGGCTGTGGAGCAAGGGTTGTCTAAACTTCAAGGACTGTTTCATCCTGGATTCCATTCCTATCATCTCTTAGAACATGAGAGTAAACCTGCACAGCTCATCATGCCTCGGGTTCGCTTACAACCACCACCACCTAGGCGAGATCTGCCGCAGCGATTTGTTCCTCAGTTTACTGGAGGGACAATTCCGCAATATGTTTTTGAAATAGACCCAATAAAAGGGCTGGTCCCAAAGAAACAGCCAGAGGGATACCTCTATCTTGCGTATTCGCTGATGGCGCAAGGAAACTATAAAGATGCCTTCTTCTACCTTGACAAGGCAAATTTGCAAAGAACTTTAGGTGCAGAGGGGCAGGAAATTTTGGGGTGGATTAAGAGTCACCTCGATCAGCTCCCTCAAGATCGCCCTGAGCTTATCCTTCTTCGAGCCCGACTCTTCCTCATGGAGCCGGTTCTTACAGGGAAGCACGTAGAATCCAACTCTGTCGCAGGGCAAAAGAAATCTTTTGAGGCGTATCGATTTCTGACACTTGTGGATCGCAACAAAAGCTCATTTCCTGAAGGGATGGCGTTGACAGAACTAGAACTTCGGCGCCTGCAGCAGCTCAAAGAGAGTTCTATGATCTCCTTTTTGTATGCTCTCACAGAAACCCCAGACAAGTGGGACATGGCACACAATGTCTCTGAACTACTCCAGGGGATATTTGAAGAAAAAGCTGACGATCTAGATGCTTGGGCTGCTTCGTTACAAGAAAGGAATCGTGAGGAGAAATGTAAGGAACGGTTTCCAATTATTTGGCTGTATAAGACGGGGAAAATATCGGAGGGAGAATTCGCCAGCTTAGTTCAATCAATGCCCCATCTTGCCTTGCAAAAAGAGATGTATAACAGTATCTGCGTCGCTTGGCCCCTATCCTGCGAGGTTAACGGGCAGTTACAGAGGCTAAACCATGATATTCAGGATTCTCTTGAACATCAAGGGTTCCTTTCTCAAGTTGAAAAGCTTCAAACTTTGCAACAGTTAAAAATATGGAAGGATTTTAACGATCAGATTCTCAAACCGTTTAATATCTCACTACGAGAATTGCTATTCCTACAAAAGGAGGGACAGCTTGAGCGTGTATTTGCTGCACGTAGTTCTGAAGAGCAAGGAACAGCGGATTCATTCTTAAAGCAGTCTCTCAAACTATCCGAAATCAGAGAGAAATTCGCGCTACGAGCGGCTATCGAAAGGCTACAAAAGGAAATAGCCGGAGTCGTGGAAAGGCCGCGTCCAGAATTGGGCGAGCCCTCTCCCACGAGACTGTTCTCCCAGGATGAACTTGGCGGGTGGGAGAGGTATTTTGAGGCCGTCCAGCAGGATGAGGGGGGGGGGACGAAACTCTCTCCTGAGATCGTAGGGCCGGTTCTGACTATCCCGAAAGAAGGGGAAGTTTCGTATGCCCAACAAATAGACAGAGGATTGCGTGACGATGCTAAGGTCCATATCCAGCAGGCTCCAGATCTTCCTCAGGTC
The DNA here is from genome assembly GCA_964409235.1 of uncultured bacterium. Lineage (GTDB taxonomy): Bacteria > Chlamydiota > Chlamydiia > Chlamydiales > FEN-1388 > CAINFV01. The sequence continues at coordinate 20,539 of CAYPCN010000011.1, read as the reverse complement.
ATACAAAAGGCGGCAGGCAGACAGACGACAGGAACTGCCCGCACAGACCAAAAGGTGTGCGCAGGTAAGAGGGAGCCGCTCCGTTCTTTTCTGCAAAAGCTGAGAGATACAAAGCGCGCTGCTGCTGAAGAACAACGGCGGGCATGTCTTAAAATTCTTCAAAAGGGGGGTCCTCGAGTTCTTTTACTTCAGGAACGAGTGCGGAGAGTGGGACGATCCTTCTCGGAGACGTTATTTGACACAGCTGTGCGATGCTATGGGGAGAATGGGAATTTTGACAGATTGAAAAGCCTGGGCGTCGAGATTACAGCAGAAGATGAAATAGGCTTAAAAGATGCGCTAGGAAAATATCTCCAGCTTTCTATTCAAGCCCGACAGTTGCAGCGCTGTTTAGAGATCGAAGCGGAATTGCCGCCCGACGCCTCACACGAGGACTATCTACGTGGGAGTAGAGAGATACAGGCGATATTGAACGGGGAATGGCAATACAATGTAAAGACCGATCCTCTTGCGCCCACACTTCTTTTAATAGAGTATGACCTTGGCTTTGTCTGTAGAAAATCTCAGATAGAGGTTGTGCGAGAAAACTTATGCATCGAGAACCGATTCAAACAGGAGATGTGTGGAGGTGGGAAGACAACTGTTCTTCGCAATATCATCTCCCAATTTCGAGCAGATGGAAGAACGTTATCTGGAGTGTCAACTCTTGAACCGTTGCGTGCAGAACATGGTCTTATGTATGCACGAACGACGAGAAATGCCTTTGGGGAAATGGTCTTTGACTTCCATTTTGATCGAGGGGTGCCTACCGATGAGCGCTCTCTTCTTTATCTTCATCACACGTTGCTTCAGACGACCGTGGAAAAAGGTCGTCTTGACCTATCCAAGGGAGACCTTCAAAGCTTTAAGTTGGCGAAGAACTTAAAACATGAGGAGATTCGAAAGAAACGCCTGCAGCAAAAGAATATGGCCGAAGACTCAGAGGAGTGGAAGGCTCTAGAAGGAGAAATAGAACAGCTGCATGCTGAAATCGACATCATGGAAGACATCTGGGATTTCATGGTTAGCCATGTCGCCATCATGGCTGATGAGCTTGATAAGGACTGTGATCCAACACAAGAAAAGAACTATGCGTACGGCGCATCTCGAGAAATAGATCCCCAAAAACGCAACGCTATTCTGACCATTTTTTCCAAACTACTTATTGGCTCAGAGGGCAATGTACAAGAGTTGGGAACGGCGATTCGAGGGAACAAACAGGCAAAAATGGATCCTCAAAAGAGGAAACAAGCGTTGCTTGAACTTGCCAAAGCTTTGTATGCCGAATACAAGCGGAAGGGAGGGTCTCTGGTCCCGCTCTCTGAAGACGATTTTATTGCCTATATTCTCCCCCCTGCAGTTTCTGGGAAGAAGGCTGAAGATGCTAACAAGGGATATCATACTCTTTTCGACGCCTATAAAGATAAAGAAGCCGTGCCAGAAGTTCTTCAACAGATTGCATGGGCGCGGAAGTTTCTTTGGGAAAACTTTACGCCTGAGGGTGCTCTCTCCAAGACAGGGGGTGTCAATTACGGGCGCGCCCATGATGATGTGTCGGTGATTCCCTATGCAGGGAGTGATAAGCCAAAAGAGCGTTCTCAACATGGCAACGACTTGGAAAGGTTGGTATATACGTGTTTAGATTATGTTCAAAGAGGGCTTTCATTAGGGCAAGTGCGCGCGGCATACATCAAGGCCAAAGAGGATGCGCTGAAAGCAGTGCTTACAGCCTCTCGAAAAGGAGAAACACTCTCTCTGGACGACACGGAGGCGGCCAGAATATTCAAAAGTCAGTTTCTGGATTTTTTGGAAGAGCCTCGACCGACGCTTTCTACGGTCACAGATGAACAGTTAGAATCTGTTCGGACACAGGTCACCAAGAAGCCCGAGCTGTTGCTACGGTTTTTGGGAGATACGGTACTCAGTGATTTGCGTCAGAGTGAAGAGAAGATCGTCAGTGATGCGCAAGACCCTCCGAATATGGTGAAGTCGTACAGCGGATCTTCGGGGACGGACACAGGCTGCTATGCTCTTCCAGATAAGATTCGAAGAGAAGGTGCGCGGCAGCTAGGTGTCCATGGCGAAGTGATTCGATGGCTTTTGGAGAGTGAAGCCGCTCAGGGACTGTCAACGTTTATAGAGCTACCGGAAGAATGGACTCCGGACAGCCTATATGAGACGCTCGCTAACCAGATGCATGGGGGAGATTGTATCTCAGATGTTGGCAGATTCTTCCCAGGCGTCTCTCCGAGAACCATCGCAGAAAATCTCCTCAGGCAACAAAAGGACGTCAAGTATGTCGTCTTCATGACTCCCGATGATAGGTGGGTGATGTTGATGCGTGAGGGAGAAGGCTTTAAAGAGGTCAAGTATGAGCCTTCTGATGATCCTCGTGTCTTAAAAGAGCGTATCACCATTTTTGATGATGTTCATACGCGAGGCGCTGAACGATCCTCAACAGCTGGTGTTACAGAGTTTGTCACTCTGGACGTAGATACTGATTGGTCTCGATTCGAACAGGGGGTGATGCGTGAGAGAAACCTGACAAAAGGAAAAGCGAAGGTCCGGTACATCCTTTCTCCAGAGCTGAAACAACGCTTAATCGGAGGAGGAAAACTTTCTGTCAATGCTTTATTAACCGTGCTGGCGGAGAACGAAGCACGGCAGTTGAAGGTGCTGAATTACAAGGCCGAACGTCAAAAGATTAAACATATATTAAAACGGACTGGCGAACAGGCTCTTCGAGATGTCTCGCGTGCTGGAAGAGAAGGTGGATTTCATCAGCATAACAGAGTTCGAGAAGCGATGTACGACGTGCTCAGAACAGATCTCTACGTTGTCTCGACTACTGTGGGCGTGCTAGAGGCTGCATGTCCTCAGGGAGAACAGACGGCAACAGAGGCTCTTGACGCTCTTGTTGAGAGCCAACGTATGCGTCTTCAGAATGCTGTCCGTACGGTAGAGGAGAACAAGGACATAGCACAGGCCAGAATTCCGACTACTGTTGCCTCTATGAGGGACCACTTAGGCCAACTCGATAAAGATATTGGGAGGATTCTTGCTGCTCAAAGCGAACTTGCGACGAAGCGCGAAGCAGTGCGGACGGCGCATCGTGCAAGCCGGATTAGTAAGGTGCTAGGTGGGCAGGAACAAATCGATGAGGCTATGGCGTCGTTCAAGGAAAGTCAAACGAAAACAGAAATGCTTCAAGCAAAGCAAAAGGAAATTCGAGAGATGCTTGCCAAGCTCGATGATATTTCGAAGACGGCCCAAGAATTACGTATCGACGCGCTCGCTCCTTTCCAGGAGGTGTGTCGCACAATGAGTGTGGATATAACCGACGTTCGTAAACAGATACAGGCTAATCAACGTGCTGTCGAAAAAGCTACTCCCACTGGAATCGCATCATGGTTGGCCGGGGGAGTGTCACGAGCTCTACAAGATGTTAGAAGTTCTTTACAAGGGCTTGACGAGGCGTTGGAGGGGACACAGAAGACTTTGACGACGATTGAAACGAGCGGAACTCCTCTTGTCACGATAGCGTGTCAGACGCTGAAGGACGGTGACCTGTATCTTCAGGCAAAGTTGTCAGATACTCGCCGTGAAAAATCCCCAGCCGTTGACCAGCTTGTCCGGTATGGGTATGGGCGAGTAGAGCCTCTCGTTCTCCCGGACACGGTGTCGCAAGGGACTAGCGAGAGCGGTAATGAGCAAGAAGTAGAACAAGAACAGGAGCAAGAGCAGGAAGTAGAGGAGGCAGAAGTTGGGGCGGAGAGTGTGGCTGATGAAGGAGCCTTCCCGCATCAAGAAATACAGGCAACGGTTCCTCAATTACTACAAGGGGATCTTCCACCGGATATACATCGGCTTACAGACTATACCGGTCTTCTCCCTCTAGGGAAAGTATTTACCGAAAATTGCTTTCCTGTCACAGCATCGAAAGGCAAAATTCGCCCTTGGGAAAAAGTCGAAGGAGTAAGGGTAACGATTCCCGCTGCGCAACAGTGCATTGATCGCACCCTTTTGGTGGTGGATACGCAGACTGGTCAGGTTGTTGAACTATATGGATCGAGATTGGATGGTGAACGGTTATTTCCCACATTGCACAGCAATGAGCGACATGCAGTATTCACGTATAACTATGCGTTGGGGGATTTCGAAGGAGAAAAGCCCCAGCCTACGCATGTCGTTGCTGTGATGCAGCATATCGCTACTACAAAAGTACTACGAGGAGATGTTGAATTTTTTGAGGACAAAGAGCATCCATTGCTCAATACCTATGGAGCTCTTGTTCAGTATCTTAAGACTCTTGATTCAGCGAAAAGAAGCTCGTTAAAAGAAACGGTTCAAAGGATCCTTGTTGCGCGACAGCAACATTCGTTTGCTGGAAGTGATCTAGAGAGAGCTTTTGCCGAAGCAGAGCGTGCTTCGCCGAAGACATAGTAGCGAATCTACCCAGCCCAGTCTTTCCCATGCGTCAGGGCATATTAGTTTCGTCGATTTTGAAGTGGCTCAATCCAAAAATCTCCTGCTTCTCTTCTAAAAATCCGTATCGCAGATGGCTGCCCCTAAAATCCCTTGATGTTGTTAGGCGGTCTCTGGTACGATGTTCGCTCAAACAGTCAGGAAGTTGTGGGCCGTGACAGTATGTTTCACGCGCGTTCATTACATTGCAATGGATAGAAACATGGATAAAGGAAATACCACTACCTTTAGAAGTCAAAAACAGGTAGTGAAAAAATGGTTTGTATTAGATGCCCAAGGGAAAACACTTGGCCGTTTTGCGGCTGAAGTAGCGAAGATCTTGCGAGGCAAACATCGACCTGATTTTACTCCCTTTGCTGATTGTGGCGATGGAGTCATTGTCATCAATGCAGAGAAAATTGCTGTGACAGGACCTAAGAAAGCCAGGAAGAATTATCGCTACTATACAGGCTCGATGAGCGGCCTGCGAACGGTTTCGTATGAAACCATGATCGCCCGCCATCCGACATATCCCATCGAACATGCAGTGAAGGGAATGTTGCCGAAATCGCGGTTGGCTCGCCAACAGATGAAGCGACTACGAATATTTGCTGGAAGTGAACATGGGATGGTTGCTCAGCAACCGATCATTGTGAATTGCTAAGAAGAGTGAGAGTATATGCAAGAACAAGCCGCTACTGGTCGTAGAAAGACAGCTGTTGCCTCAGTCCGCATTCGTGAAGGAAAGGGAGCTGTCGACATTAATGGGCGAGCCTTTGAAGTGTATTTCCCCAGCGAGCTTCATCGAAATCGCATTTTCGCAGCTATTGAGAAAGCAGGGCAGAAAACTCAGCTTGATATTATTGTCCGCGTTCGAGGTGGCGGTATCAATGCTCAATGTGAAGCTGTCCGTCTCGGACTAGCTCGAGCTCTTGTCAAAGACAACGAAACGTGTAAGCACTCCCTCAAAGAAGCGGGATTTTTAACCCGTGACAGCCGGAAGCGTGAGCGAAAAAAATACGGCCGCGTTGGCGCTCGCAAACGGTTCCAATTCTCAAAACGTTAACGTCTCTCCAACAGGGACAGAACTCTTTGCTTCAAGGCAGTGGGGTTCTGTCCTTTTTTTTGTCGAAAATTTTCGAAGATTTTGCCCGAAGGCCAGGAGTGGCAAGACTCAAAGTGCAAGAGCATGTGGATCATGGGAATGGGCAGGTTGTGCTTTACCTGCCCTGAGAAGAAGGGGAGGCGTTAACCGGCTTTTTTCGCGTTGATAAAGGAGATGACGTCGCCGACCGTTTTCAGTTTTTCTGCTTGTTCATCAGCGATCTCAACATTGAACTTCTCTTCAAGTGTCATGATCATTTCTGTGAGGTCAAGCGAATCAGCGTTTAAGTCTTCGATGAATGATTTTTCATCGGTGACTTCACTCACGTCTACGCCTAATTGCTCGGCAATTGTCGCAACAACATCTTTTTTTAGCGTATCATCAGCCATTGGAGACTACACCTATACGTTGTGATTGTGTGAAAGTGACTCATAATAGCACACATTGTCAAAATGATCAAGGAGCAAGAAACAATTCGAACCATTCGCGATGGGGCTCTTTAGGCCCACTTTGCGTTGTCAAACCACTGGTTGTAGAGGCGTCAAGAGTTTAGCGTCGCAGCCTTTGCTTCAGCCGCGCAGCGACCACTCCGGCGCCGAGAACTGCCAAGCCGCCGATAGCCACGGGCATCAGCAGATGGAGTCCCAAGAAAGGACCAGCAGTCAGTGGACCGATGCCAAAGCCGAGTGTTTCAGCAGAGGTGTGATAGCCCATGATTTTCCCTAGATGGTCCTTGGGAGCTGCGATAGAGATTGCGGTAGCGGCCACGGGAAAGAGAAAAGAGGCTGCGATATTCTGCAGGGGAAGAATCCACCAGTATGTCGTAGGTGTGTTGACGATGAGCAGTACCCAGATGCATGCAGACAGGGCACAGGCAGCAGCGAAGAAGATGCTCAAAGGGTTGTGCCGACGGAGCATAGGCCGCACCAGAAATCCACAGCTCATGACATACCACAACGCTCCATATCCATAGAAAAGGCTGACGTCGGTTGTGGTCATGTGGAACTTTTCAACCCACCACGCTGGGATAAAGTCGATGTAGAAAGACCAGCCAAACACAAATAAAAATGTGGCGGTCAAGAGCGAAAGGACATGGGAATCAAGTTGGGCAATCTCTCGGAATTTGGCAAACAGGCGGCGCGACTGGTGGGCTATAGGTGTGGACAGCGTCTCAGGCAACCAGAGAAAAATGAACAACGTGTTGGCCATCGTACAACCTGTAGAGACAAGGAAGGGCCGAATCAAGCTTTCAGACCAGAAGGCCGTTTCTCCGGCAAACACCCCTCCCATCAGAGGGCCTATGGCATAGCCAGCTCCAAATGCCATTCCCATCCAGGCATAGCGGCGCCCTTTTTCCTGATCGGCACTGATATCAGCGATGCAAGCGTTGGCAACGCCAAAGCTTGCCACAGAAATCCCCATAGTGACCCGAGCCAGCGCAATGCCATACAGGGAATGCTCGGCAACACTCAACGCGGCGGCAAGCCATGAGAGAGCGCCGCAGAAGAGACAGAAGATGATGACGGGGCGCCTGCCGATCGTATCCGAGAGATTCCCAATAATAGGGGAGACGAGCATGGCAACAAGCGGCGTCGCTGAGATGAAGACGCCAAGCCAAAATCCACGGATCGTGGCCGTTGTCTCTGGAGCAACAAAATGCCACTGCGGGTCGAACAACATCGTGGAGAACAGAGGATAGACAACTCCAAAGGCGGCTGAATCTAAGAAGGCCAAAAGCAAGAGAACAGAAAATGCGCGCCGCGTCATGGTGTATGCTTATCCTGTGAAGAGACCTCCATCGACGACGATCACCTGTCCCGTGATGTACGATCCCATCTCTGAGGCGAGAAACAGCGCCGCATTGGCAACATCGCGAGGCGTTCCCATTCGTCCCAAGGGGATGTGCTTCGTGGCCTCTGCGATTTTCTCTTGCCCTAGGGCGTCGGTCATCCCCGTCTCGATGAAGCCGGGCGCAATGCAGTTCACGAGTACGTTGCGAGAGGCGATTTCTCGGCTCAAAGATTTGGAGAATCCAATGATGCCAGCTTTTGATGCTGCATAGTTTGTTTGTCCGGGATTGCCTGAAAGGCCAACGACAGAAGAGATATTGATGATGCGGCCTCTCCGGGCTTTCATCATTGGGCGACAGGCATGCTGGCAGGTGAGAAAACAGGAGGTGAGGTTCGTGTTGATGACCGCGTCCCAATCGTCCATAGGCATGCGCATCAATAAGCCATCGCGGGTGATACCGGCATTGTTGACCAAAATATCAATCGTGGAAAACCGATTGAAAAAATTGGCGAATAAACGGCTGACATGTTCAGGCTTTGAGATATCGCACTGCTCAAAGAAGAGCGAGTCTTCGCGTCCAAGAGCGCGCCCCTCTTCGAGCAGCATCTTCCCCTTGTCCTGGTTGGTGCCAACACCAACGACACGCGCGCCATGGCGCACAAACAACAGGGCAATATCTTTGCCTATGCCCGATGTTGCTCCAGTAATCAGTGCCGTTTTTCCCATGAGAAGTTGTTGAGGGCTTTCGTCAGTCATTGGTGCCTCGTGCAAGAAAAGCTTCTACTGAGCGAAGATCGTCGGTTGAATCAACGGCTATCGTCGGAACGGCGACGCCAATGCGTTTGTTCAATCCTGTGAGCGTTTTCCCACATCCGATCTCAAGAAAGCAAGTCACATCTTGCGCTTCGCACGTGCGGACGCATTGATGCCATAAGACGCTTGAGGTGAGCTGCCGCTTGAGCAGCGAGCGGACCTGGCTTTCTGTCTCCACACACGTCCCTGTGGCGTTCATGGCAACACGAACGTCGGTCATGGTGATAGGTATTTTAGCAAGGGCTGCCGTCAAGCCTTCCTCAGCCTGTTTCATGAGCCCGCTGTGGAATGCTCCATGGACCTGCAGGGGCAGCGTTCTTTTGGCACCAAGCGCTTTGGCAGCCGCCTCGGCGGCCGCAATCCCTGCATAGGTGCCTGAGACGACGACCTGTCCTGGGCAGTTGAAATTAGCGCACCACAGATCGTTCGGCATGCGAAGATCATCGACCATGGTCCGCACTTGCTCATCAGAGAGGCCCAAGATCACCAACATCGTGCCTCTTGTCTCTTCACACGCCGCATGCATCAGCGCACTGCGAAGCCCGACAAGAGGAAGAGCCTGTTCAAATGTCAGCATACCCGCTGCTGTCAGCGCGGTGTACTCTCCAAGGCTTAGCCCTGCCGCACACATAGGAAGGGGGAGATCAAACAGATGGCGTAGTGTTGCGAGAATTGCATAGGAGATGACAAAGATGGCTGGCTGGGCGATTTTTGTCTCGGTAAGAGCTGCTTCTGGCCCATCGAAAATAGTCTTTGAAAGGTTTTGCTGGAGGATGTCGTCAGCTTGTTCGACGATCTCTCGCATGATTGGGTATGCGTCATAGAACGAACGTCCCATGCCGACATACTGGGCTCCTTGCCCTGGAAACAGCAGTGACAATCTGTGGTGTGACATAGTGTTATATTGCCTCGAGAAGGACGGAGCCCCACGTCAGCCCTCCGCCAAAGGCCGTGGCCAGGAGGAGATCGTGAGGAGCGATCTTCCCTGTCTCCTGAAGGGTTGATAGGGCGATCGGAATGGAAGAAGAGGAGGTGTTGGCACACGAGTCAATAGTAATGGCGACGCGGTCTGGTGGGATAGAAAACCGCTTGGCAACAGCGTCGATAATGCGAATATTGGCTTGGTGGGGCACGAGCCAGCGTAGTGCAGAAGCCGGAACAGAAGCGGCATCGAGGCAAATGTTGATGGTCTCTTCCATCCGGCGGACCGCATGTTTAAAGAGCTCTTTCCCATTCATTCGTAGGCAGTGGAGTTTTTCGCTATGGCTTGTAGGAGAGGCCGGCAACCGACAGCCCCCTGCTTGAATGGTGATGAGGTTTGATTCCTCGCCGCTGGCTCCTAGGTGCGTCACGCTGATCGCCAGGCCGTGGCCCCCTCGACGAATGACGCATGCCGAAGCGCCATCGCCAAAGATCACACAGGTATTTCGGTCGGTGTAGTCGATAAAGGCGGAGTTTTTCTCGGTTGATATGAGGAGTATCGTTTGATACATGGACGATTCAATAAACGCTTTGGCCATTGAAAGGCCGTACACAAAGCCGGAACAGGCAGCGCTGATATCAACGGCGGCCGCCTTTATGGCCTTGAGATCTCGTTGAATGAGGGCTGCTGTCGATGGGCAAAGGTAGTCGGGAGTCATGGTCGTCACAATGATGAGGTCGATCTCTTCTGGGGGGCAGTTGGCCTTGAGCAGGGCTTGCTGGGCCGCTTGCGTGCCCATGGTTGAGGCAAACTCATCCTCTGCGGCAATGTGCCTCTCCCGAATGCCCGTCCTCGTCCAGATCCATTCATCAGATGTCTCCACCATCTTGGTCAGATCATGATTTGTTAACGTTTTTTTTGGGAGGTAGGAGGCGATGCTGTGAATAACAGCAGGAGATTTTTTTACCATACTATGAATCTAAGTACCATGGTTTTACCGTTCTATGATACCGTTGTCTCTCTATTGTTGCCAAACGGTATGGAAGGGCATGATGAGATATCCAGTAGCGTTTGATCGGTGTGTCGCCTGTTTTAGCCGCCTTCAGGGCATTGGGCGGAAGACCGGCGAGAGGCTTGTGTTTGATATTCTGACTCGATGGGATGAGGCGGCAGTGCGTGAATTTGCACAGGCGTTGCTCGATCTTCCTCACGGTATTGTGGTTTGTCCTGATTGTCGCGTGCACATCGAATCGCTGCCCTGTCCATTTTGCTCCTCTGAACGCCAACAGAGTGGGTCGGTATGCATTGTAGCAACATCAAAAGATGTCTATGCCATTGACGCTACTGGGCAGTTTCCCGGGACGTACTTCGTCTTGGGGAATCTCCTCTCTCCACTCGATCACCGAGGCGTTGAGCAGATGGCGTTAGATCGTTTAAAAACCAGAATTGCGAATGAGAACATTCAAGAGGCGATCTTCGCTATCGACTCTTCGTTAGAGGGCGATGCGACGGTGGGATTTTTAAAAGAAGAGCTGAAAGGCCTTCCCGTGACCCTCTCGCGCCTTGCGGCTGGCGTTCCGGTGGGGACTCCTCTTGAATTCGTGGACAAAGGAACGTTGAGCAGGGCGTTTCGTGGCCGGCAGATGGTATGACTAGATTGATTTCCTTTTTCTGTGGTACGATATCGCCTCGTTTTGTGAGCCATTGGCAAGGAGAGCTTCATGGGTAGAAATGCGTATATTCAGGCTGTAGAGCATGGGCAGCTGAAAAAAAACATCCCTCCCTTTCGCGTCGGAGACACACTGAAAGTGAGCATTCGAATTGTTGAGGAAGGTGGGAAAGAGCGTGTACAAAGCTTCAGTGGTACTTGTATCGCCCGAAAAGGAACGGGGATTTCAGAGGCCATTGCTCTGCACCGCATTGCATATGGCGAGGGAATGGAACGACTGATTTTTCTGCATAGCCCCCTTGTCGTTGGCATCGAAGTTGTGCGCCATGGAACAGCACGACGCAGCAAGCTCTATTACCTACGAGGGACCTCTGGCAAGGCCGCCAAAGTAAAAGGCCGGTACACGGTTGCCGAGAAGGCAGAAGCCGCAGCGCCAGAGATGCAAGAAGAACCTGCTGAACAACCCTCCGCATAGGCATTTTCGTGCGCCAGCTTGAGCTGTTTGCGCGTACAAGAGGGCGAAAGAGCGATCTTCGAGAGATCGCGACAAAAAAGCCCTTTGCCTTGGAACGCCAATTGAAAAAACGGGGTATCCGTCGGTTCGCCGGCGTTGACGAAGTAGGCCGTGGGCCTCTTGCTGGGCCTGTGGTTGCCTGTGCCTGTATGATCCCCGATGGCGTCTCGTTTCGAGGACTTCGAGATAGTAAGGTACTCGGCGAAGAGGATATCAGCCGACTCTACCATGAACTCGTTGGCTGCTTGGGGGTTGAGTATGCCGTGGCTGTTGTTGATCACGAGGTGATCGATCGAATCAATATCTTACAGGCGAGTCTTCAGGCGATGCGCCAGGCTGTGGAGGGGCTGAGAACTCCTCCAGAGATGGTGGTCATTGATGGTAATCGAATTCCAGCGGCACTCTCCATGCCTTGTCTTGCTGTGGTCAAAGGCGATAGCCATTGTCCGTCCGTGAGCGCTGCTTCGGTTATTGCAAAATTTTTGCGCGATCAGATGATGCGCGAATACGACGCAAAATGGCCAGAGTATGGCTTTGCTTTGCACAAGGGCTACGGCACCAGGCTTCATATTGAAAAAATCCACCAACATGGACCATGCCCCATTCACCGAAAGACCTTCTCTCCTGTTGCAGAGCTTCTCGGACCTCAGCAGATTGAATTGATGTTTTAACAATTCTCCTTTATAATGTTTCTCGATATTTGTTGTTGATGAGAGATAGTTCATGATTCGCGACGTATTTCATTTGCTCGGGCAGGTCGAAGATTTTGTATGGGGGTACGTTGGGATCCCTATTGTCGTCTTGTTGGGGCTGTATCTCTCATGGCGAACGCGATGTGTGCAGATTCGACGCTTCCCCGCGATCTTTCGAAACTTTGTAGCGGCTTTCGGTCGTCAAGAGGGAGAGTCGTTGTCGACGCTTCATCCGATACGCGCATTTTTTGCTTCTATTGGGGGGAGTTTGGGGATTGGCAACGTGGTCTACGTCGCCGCTGCCGTTCAGATTGGTGGGCCTGGAGTCCTCGTGTGGATTTGGGTTACGGCGATCATCGGCGCTCTCATCAAATACTCAGAGGTCTACATTGGCATGTCGCGGCGGCGGCGGACGAGTGATGGCGTTGTCCGCGGTGGCCCCATGTTTTTTCTCAAGGATGCGTTTGGTAGCTCGTGGCCTGCTTCGTTGTTCTGCCTGTTGATCTGTTTGTATAGCGTCGAAATTTCCCAATTTGGGGTGGTCGCTTCTGCGACGTCGCAGGCCATTGGCGTGAGCAAATGGCTAACAGCGGGAACGCTCCTTGGAATCGTGATTTTCGTCGAGAGGGGGGGGTTTCGTCGCATTGGCCTTATTGCGAGTTTTCTTGTTCCCTTTGTCGTTGCTGTGTATGTGGTTATGGGCTCATATGTGTTGTGTGCCAACTTCGACCGCCTGCCGACTATCTTCATGGATATTGTGCGCTCAGCGTTTTCGGTACGAGCAGCAGAGGGGGCTTTCTGCGGCAGCACCGTCCTGATGGCGATGTCACAAGGTGTGCGACGCGGATGCTATAGCTCCGATATCGGAGTAGGGTATGCTTCGATCATCCATAGCGCCAGCTCGGCCACGACTCCAACAAAGCAGGCAAGCCTGCTTATCTTTGAAGTGTTTATGGATACGTTTTTTGTCTGTACGATGAGCGTGCTACTCGTATTGGTCACGGGAACGTGGACGGAAAATGTCGATCCAATGCTACTCGTACAAGCGTCGTTGGGGAAATATTTCCCACACATGGATATTTTCATGCCATTTTTTCTCGCCCTCCTCGGCTATTCAGTGATCATGACCTATTTTTCAACAGGCATGTATACGATTCGGCATCTATTCCCAGGCTGGGGGCCTCGGCTGTACTATGTCTATGCGATCGTAGCGTTTTTGACGTTTTCCTTCGTTGAAAGCCGCCAAGCGATTTCAGTGATGACATGCGTGGGGTTTTGCCTCTTAGTTCTCAATGCCGCCGGAATCTGGAAATTGAGGAATTCGATCTCTTTTGCTATTGATTCAAAAGACGAAGTAGCCATTTGCGATGTGCCTTTTGTGTCGAGCTATCCCAAAGCCGACGAAGCCCCTACGCCCTGACATATGGGTGAGGAGTTTTTGGGTAGATTCAGCCAAAAAGATTCTGCTCTGTCCTCCAAAAGGCACATCGCAAACGGCTATGAAAGAACCTCAACTGCGCCCGTTCTTTGAAAACGGCGCTATGTAGGGAGCTATGAGCGATGCGGATTCTTCAAGTTGCTTCTGAAATGACGCCGATTGCCAAGGTAGGTGGGCTTGGAGATGTCCTCATGGGATTGACTCGCGAGCTTTCTTGGAAAGGGCATGACGCTCTCGCTGTGCTTCCTTTCTATGGAATGATTGACGGCGAGCACCTCGTGTCTGAAGGGCGCACCGACTGGTTTGATACTCTATTTGACGGCGTCCGCCAACGAGCATATGTGAGGTATTTTCGGCTCCACAAGGATATCTCCGTGGCCCTTTTGGATACGGAATCCGGGTTCTTTCGCAGTCGGCGAACGATATACGGAAATGACGACGAAGTGGCCAGCTTTCTCTTTTTCTGCCGTGCCGTCGTTGACTGGTTGCTGGCGACCAATCGGCATATCGATATTCTCCATGTGCACGATTGGCCGACGGCGCTCTTGCCAGCGATGTATCCGATTATAGCTCAGCGAAGTCTCCCTTGCCGATCTGTTCTCACGGTGCACAATTTCGAGTACCAAGGGCGGTGCCATTGGGGCGAGATACCAAGAGTAGGGATCCATTCCCATGATCTTCCCGATCCATCGATGCTCAATGATCCCGTGTACCAGTGTGCTAATTTGGTCAAAGCTGGCTTGCTGACTGTTGATGCTGCGACGACCGTTTCTCCAACGTATGCTCGTGAAATGGTGACCGAAGAGCATGGCCAAGGGCTTCATGGCGTTCTTACCCGTCTTGGCAAAAAGTTTGTGGGGATATTAAACGGGATTGATTATGCCTATTGGAATCCCAAAATTGATCCCTATCTTTTCAAGCGGTACGGGCTGTCTGATGGCATGGAGTCAGTGGCGAGTGCGAAGCTGGAAAGTAAAGCCCGTCTTTTCTCTCAGATTGGCATTCCTCTCCGTCCTGACACGCCGTTAATTGCCTCTGTGGCTCGACTTGTCCGGCAGAAAGGGATCTCTCTAATGCACGACCTGTTTGCGCAAGCGGAAGAGCTGAATTTTCAATGTCTTGTCCTTGGATCTGTCCCGGAGCCAGAAGCGCAACATACGTTTTCTGATCTCGATCGAAAGCTTCGCGCTTGCGGACGCGGCGCTGTGTTTTTGATGAGCGATGAGGCCTTTGCCCATCGCACCTATGCAGCAACGGATCTCTTTTTTGCCCCTTCGTTGTTCGAGCCGTGTGGGCTCACGCAGCTCATCTCATTAAAATACGGTGTGATTCCCGTTGTCCGAAGAACAGGGGGGCTGGCCGATACCATTGTCGACGTGCAACAGGACGAACCAACGTCAAATGGCTTTTTGTTTGACATTCCGGATCTGGAGCATTGCACAGCTGCTGTGTATCGTGCTCTGGCGTTGTATCAACAGAAAGAAGGGTGGAGAGCTCTCATGCAGCGCGGTATGCAACAAGATTTCAGCTGGAATGCTCCGGGGAATCAATATATCTCGTTGTATCAAAGTCTCCTGTGATCTTTTTCCACAAGAGTGATATTCACCGGGATGGGGAGATTCGCTGCAACAAGAGCTTCCTGAAGTGAGCAGAGAAACGGTGTTGTTTGCTCCATCGGAGCATGCCGCACGACGAGTTCGATGTGATTCCCTGCGTAATGCGCCCAGCTTGAGAGGACGTTGGGGAGGTTCTTCGTTCTCTCTTCACATTGGCGGACCATGGCTAAAAAGGGCGGGTCTTGTTGCTGGCGAACGCCGGGTAGTTGGGCTGAAAGACGGTCGCTAATTGGGAGCAGACGAGCTTCTTCTGTGTGCTGCGGTTCTTCGCCGTGGTGGGCAGCCACAGCGTTGACAATGTCGCTATCGACCCCCCATTTTTCTAAAAAGGCCTTTCCTGCAGCAGCGTGAGTATATCCCCATTCTGGAGAGAGCGCCTTCCCAATGTCATGGAGCAACCCCATGGCCTTGGCTTTGTCGCTTCGTAATCCGAGTTCTTCGGCAAGGATGCCCATCATTTCCGATACTTCCATAGAATGCTTGAGGGCATTTTGCCCAGAACTAGATCGGTAGGCGAGCTGCCCTACGATCCCATGGATCTCTTGAGGAAGAATAGCAAGACAGCCGCATGCTTTGAGCGCAGTTCTGCCCTCCTCAACAACATCGTGTGAGAACGATGCTAAGGCCATTTCATGGGCGTCTCGAATCGTGACTGGTGTCACCTTTTCTTGTTCTATGAGGCGTTCGATTGTGGTCTTGGCAATAGCCCTCGATTTCCCATCATGGGCACTGACGAGCAGGCGGGGGACATGCTCTTCTATGATCAGAGAGACTTGCAGCAGCTCTTCAAGCGTTTGGATGTTGCGCCCGTCTTTGCCAATACATCGTGGAATAAAAGATCGGTCTTTGAGAGGAATCGGAGTGAGGAATGTCTCTTTCGTTAGCGTTTGCGCTTTTCTCTCTAGTGCGGATACGAGGAGGCTCGCAGCGCGGGCAGAACAGTCTCGTTCAAAACGCTGCAGCCACAAGGCCTTACTTCTCTCTAACTCCAGCAATGAGTCTTCTTTAGCTTTTTGGAGAATCGTAGAGCGAGCTTCTTCGGAGGACATCTTTGCAATTTGCTCGAGAGTGCGCTGAGCGCTACCATGTTCTTCCTTTATCTTGCGGGCATATTCTTCTGCTTCGCGTTGCGTTGCCAAAAGACGAGATTGATCCTTCTTCACGCGCTCGGTATCTCGCGAAAGTTGCTCTCTTTGGCTCTTTAGGCGCTGTGCGTGTGTTTCTAATTTGCTGAGCTCCTGTTTGAGCTTTGTTTCATGCTCGCATTGAAGGTTCTTCAATTCGAGGGCCAGCACTGCTTTTTTCTGCTCGGTCTCATGTTCGGCTTGCCGAAGGATGCTCAGAGCATGCTGTCGAAACGACCCAAGGCGTGCCGTATTGACAACCCATAGCAACAGGGCTCCGACAACTCCACTCAACACATACCCGATAACAGAAAAATCCATATGCGATCTCTTAGAAGAAATTCACATTGGGATCATTCTGAGAAGACAGCTCTCCTTCAGGAAGGAGGGCGATAGGGGTAATCTTCACCTTTTCCACCATGCGATCATTGCTTTTGAGAATTTCAATTTCAAAATTGTCGTGATGCAGGACCAATCCTGCTTGGGGGATTGATCCGACGCGGTAGAAGATGTAGCCGGCGAGGGTGTCATAGTCCTCTTCCTGAGGGATTTTCACTCCTAATTCTTCTTCAACATCGAGAAGATTCATCCGGGCGTCTACGAGCCATCCTCCGCCAGGGGCGGGCGTGAAGAGCGCTTCCTGCTCATCGTATTCATCTGCGATTTCTCCAACAATCTCTTCAAGGATATCTTCAATCGTGACAAGACCTGCCGTTCCTCCATATTCGTCGACGACAACGGCCAGATGTGTCTGCCGTTTTCGGAATTCTTGTAGCAAGGAGGCGATTTTCTTGGTCTCTGGGCAGTAGAACACCTTCTTCACAAGAGATTGTACAGATGATGACAAAAGTGCATTGCGGTCTTCTCCGGCATCCACAGCAGTTGCATACTTTGAAAGCACGTCTTTATAGAAGAGAATGCCGACAATGGTATCAATGGTCTCTCGGTATACAGGAACACGGCTATATCCTTCGCGTTGGAGCAGTTCCGCGGCTTGCTGTAGACCAAGGTTTTCAGGGATGCAAAAGAGCCCTACGCGTGGCCGCATAATCTCTCTGGCAATCCGATTCCTGAAGTTGAGGACCGATTGAAGGAGGCGTTTATCATGATCTGTCCACGATCCTTCAAGGCCTTCTAAAAATTCGAGGAGCTCTTCTTTACGGTCGGTAAAGGTTGAGAATGCTCCGTGAGGGGAGACGAGTTGAACGACGTAGCAGGCAAGGGTTGTGAGCGGAGAGAGAAGGGAGAGAAATAACCCTCCAGGGCCTTGAGCAAAACGCAGAAGAGTATTTGAGGAGAGAAAGGCGAGCATTCTTGGAAGGAGATCGGAAAAAACGATGACCGTTGTGAAGAGGAATAGAAAGAAGCAGAGGATTTCGAACACTCGTATCGGACTCGACCAAGCATAGTGTTGAAAAAATTGGGCGAGCGAGAGCGTGTGCAAGAGGCTAGTACAAAAAAAGAGGACGTACAAGACCGTGAGAATGATGCGGGCGCAAGTAACACAAAATAAAAAACCATTCATCCCGGTAGATGGGAACAAGCGATTGTGAATCTTCCAAAAGAGGGGAGGGGAGCGATGGAGGAGGTCAGCAATACTCTTCCGTTGGAGTTGGGCAATAAAATTGAGGGCGCTGACGAAAAACAGCCCAACAAGACAGGCGATAGCCAAAAAGGCAAACAATAATGTCTTTGGTTCTAGAGGTGTCATATACTACAAAAAATGTATCCCAGGCTTATATGGTGGTGTCCGCACTATACCGATACCTTCAAAAAGAGTCACCGCTTCTTTTGGAGCCATTTGCTAGGATCTCTTTGTCCAAATCTCCCCAAAACCTCTTCACTCATATGTCAAGGCATATGGGCTTCGTCGGTTGTGAGGTAGCTCGATCCAAAATCTCTCCCTGCTCCTCTAACATCCACATTGCAAATGGCTCTTTTGGAGTCGGACAGTTCCGCTCAATACAATCTGTTGTTTGCGGAGCAGGGCGAGAGCGCGCCGTTCCTGCCGCCGCATAAGGGCTCGGCTCGCAGGAGATGTGTCGTCATATCCAAACAGATGCAGTACGCTGTGGACAATATACAGCGCGATCTCTTTCCAAAAGAGCTCTTCAAACTCATCTGAGAGCGTTTCTCCGTTGACAAGTCCATGCAACGAGTGTGCTTTGAAGATGCTTTTTTGGATGTATCGGATTGCAGTTAATGGACAAACGAAGATATCGCCCGCATGGCGTATTCCATGATCGCGAGCGTCGTCAAGAGGGAAACTCATGCAGTCTGTCGGCGATGCATCTCCGAAGAACTGTTTGTGGTATCGACGCATCGCTTTGTCGCTGAGAAAGTGAATAGAAAGGCTATGCACACATTCTGATTCACTTTCTAGGACAGCGAAAACTAGCTTTTCAATACTATCTACGGGTATTCGAAAGAAAACCTCACGTTGACGGTTGTATACGTCTACACGACACATGTTTGATCAGATTTAGCCTGCGGACGTCTTTGGAAGTCCTGTGACGCGATGAACGCCCTCTTTCCAGCGACCGAGTTTTTTTAACGCATCAATCCGCTCATACCGCTTCATGACACTGCGTTTTTTCACATTTCTATTGGAACGACCGAAGCTTGCGTGACGAGACATATCAATTCACCTATGAAATCTTTGGGATAAAGGCTGCTACAGCCTGATCGCCACTAAGAGCGTTCACATGAAGTTTTCTTACCGTTTGCTTTGAGGGACCTTTTTGACCGGGAACGGACGGCCGTTTGAAACTGACATGGCGTCTCCGTTCTGGTTTGCTCATGCGAACCATAGCTATTCCTTTACTTTCCTGGGTTGCATCAGCCCCTGGAAATTCAACCTCGAAACGGAGGACTGACCTTCGTTCTCGGCTACATTTCCAGAAACTTATGCTGGGTTGACAACTATGCTACGCAAAACTGGAAAAACTCTCAACCGAGAATTGTTGCTCCATAGTGGTAAGAGAATGGATTGAAGATGAACTGTTGTAATCTTCCATTTTCAGCCTTCTCAGATGGCCCTGGGGTCGTTTTTTCGAAAGAACTGTTGCATTGTTTTAATAATCGTGTATTGTAGTTGGCAAGGCGATGTGCCCGATGTATGTTTTGTTTCGCCGAAAAATTTTCCCGCGCCTGTGGCAGATTGCACAGCAGTCAAAAGTTTGAACTTGATAAAAATTATCACGGGAAGTTAGAGGTTAAGTTGAGACCTTTAAAAACGCACTTGAAAGGAGTTCGTGGTTATGAAGCGTTTTATTTCGTTGTTAGCTCTGGTTGCCTCTCCAGCATTAGTCTGGTCGGCAGATGCTTCAACGCAACAGAGCTGTGGATATTGTGACAAGGTGAAGTCATGTTTGTGCATGACTCCGACCAATCCGCGGGATGAGACCATCCTATCTCGCATCGACTTGGGAGTCACGTTCGGAAGATTGCCAAGCAGACTCGTTGAAAAGCATAGACTGTATGATCTGTGGAGCATCAATACAGTCCAACCCATCTGCCGCAGTGATGACCTGCACAACACCTTCTTCGGGTTCTTGGGCGTGGGCACAGCGAAATGGCAAAAATGGGCGTACAACGTTGGCGTAGGATATCGTCAACTGGTCGCTTCTGCTGATCACATGTTTGGCATCGGCATTTCGCATCGTGACTTTGACCTGCATCACCTCCATTTCCGTGGGCCCCAAGCCTACGTTGAATGGCTTACCCAATATACGACGTTGACCTTGGGTCGTACATGGTACAAGATGCATGTTTCAGAGCATCCAGCGCGCAGCTTCCTCAAACATGATCGCAAACGTTGCGACATCACATCACTTGATCTTGCCTTCCACTTCCCAGGTCTTCCATGGACCCAGGTATTGCTTGGCAGATCATGGTTCCAAGAAAAAATTGGGCGCAAATGTTTCAAGAGCTTTAATGGCAACTCGTTCAAGAAGTTGAATTATGGCTTGCGTTTCAACCTTCTCGGATGCTTGGCTTTGGAATGTGGATATCTCGGTGGCTGGGGCAATGGCGCGTTTACTCGCCTGATCTTTAGCCTTGGGCGTCCAGCATCCAACGAATACACACTTGCTGATGGAATCATTGGCAACGAAGTATTCACGCCAAGAGATCTGAAGAACTACACCTTGGCTCCTGTAGCGCGTAATAGAATCGACACCATCGCTCAGATCAAGTAATCTGGCCCGATAGTGCGTGATTCTTAAGGGACTCGCCCGAGCTCCCCAGGGGAAACCCTGGGGAGCTTTTCTTTTCCTCAAAAAATTGTACTATGGGCGAAAGAACGTTGTGAGGGTGTTGTTTGGAAATAGTTGAACAAGCCCCTCCTTAGG
>CAYPCN010000010.1:0-45097 GCA_964409235.1 uncultured bacterium | reverse complement strand
GGAATTTTGGCAGAAACCGTTTTTACTCACAATACTAGGGAGCGGCAATTCCTCCCGGTTCTCAAGGACTGGGTTTCCTTGCCGTCAATTTGATGAAGGCTCCCGCTCGCATGCCGTGCGAAAAGAAGCGGAGCAACTCGGGATTGAGCCACGACCTACGGATAGTAAGTCCGCGGGTTCTCAATACTTGACAACAGTGATTCACTGTCCACAACAACATGGTAGCAGGATTGTGTTGTGGTTTTCAATTGGTATGTGATGTGAGGTGTAGACCAAACTAGGCGGTCGTAAGGGGGCTATTGGGATCCTATGGGCAACGATGCCCCCTTGTAGGCCAAATCAGTTCTGGATTTCGTGCATGATGCTCTCGAAGACGGAAGGAAACTATGCCTTTTGACAATTATGGATGTATTTACTCGAGAGTGTTTGAGGATCGAGGTAGATACATCCATTGGCGACAAAAGGGTTGTGGATATCCTCGATGGGCTTATGAGAGAAGGAGGAAAGCCTGAGATGATTTTGAGCGACAATGGAACAGCACGCAAATGATGTCTGGAAATGATCGCATGAGAATATAGCCCTGTGGAACTATATTCGATCCTGGGAAGCCGTACCAAAACGGAAGCATCGAAAACTTCAATGGAAGACTCAGGGATAAAAGGGATCTGCATATGAGCGAGTACCAGTACTACGAATTTCAAGCCGTGGATCGGCCGCTGAATGATAAAGAAATGACCGAACTCCGCTCATTCTCAACGCGCGCTGAGATTACGCCGCATAGTTTTACCAATGAGTACTCCTGGGGAAGTTTCAAAGGAGACGAAGATCGTTGGGTGGAAAAATATTTCGATGGATTCCTTTATTACGCCAATTGGGGCACTCACATCTTAAAACTGCGACTCCCCTCCGTTCTTTTAGACTTCAAAACTGCGAAAGCATACTGCAATGGAGATCACTTTTCAGTTCGCCTTAGCAGCGATAAAGTGATATTGGATTTTCTCTCAGAAAGCGAGAATGGCGGCGGCTGGGAAGAAGATCTACACCTTACGCCCTTTTTAAGCCTACGCACAGACTTAGGCCGGGGCGACTTGCGCTGCTTGTATTTAGGTTGGCTATCGGGCTTACAAAGTGATGAATATGACAAAAAAGAGATTGAACCGCCTCTACCTCCAGGCCTGCAAAATTTAAGTCCTACTCTCGCTAATCTCGCCGATTTCTTACGAATTGATCCAGATCTCATTGATGCAGCAGCTATCAACAGCCCTTCATTAGAAGACATCACCCCAAGCGCTGCGGATCTGCGCACTTGGATTGCAACACTTCCAATAAATGAGAGGGATGATCTCCTAGCCAATATTATAGCAGGCAGCATGCAGGGCGATCAAACCGCAGCGCTTCAGCAAGTGAGCCGTTTTACTAAAATATGGCGGACGTTACGAGAGGACAAAACGGCGAAAGGTAACCAGCGCACAGTTGGAGAACTGCTCAAGAAAGCAGATCTCGTAAGGAAAAACAGAGAACATCTTGAAGCAGAGAAAAAAGCCGCAGCACTAGCAGAAAAACAAAGGGTACAAAAAAATAGCTCGAGAGAAAAGACTAAGTGAAATCGAAGGACAGGAACCCACCCTATGGGCACAGTAAGGTGGGCCCCGAAGTCAAGACAACTTTCGGTTATATCTCATGATATAGAGCACTCTTGAGCTAAGAATTTCCCGCAGGTGCTAGCACTTTCTCATATAATGAGCGAGAGGCGCGTAAGCAGACTCTTGGGGGACAAACCGGTCTATGATACGATACCAGCCCAAGAAACAAGACGATGGAATCACCGAGAGAATCAAGTCTATCCCCTTTGAACGACGACGATTCGGACATCTGAGTATGTACATTATTTCTTCGAGGCTATCTCTGCCACAGCCTCCCGGAAAGATTTGTTACAAAATAGCTCAGCGATCTTGCCGCTAGCCTTTTTAAACTTCTCTCGAGTTACTTCAGATTCGCCGCCATGTCTGCAGATGTAGGAAGGAAGAGAAACAAAGAATGGAGGAAGAGGATCTCGTTCTCCTCCAATATCCCACGATACGTCCTTCGTTGCACCGCCATTGCACCGCGGTGACAATTTCTAGCTCAATGGGTTCTATTCCATCAAGCTAAACCATGCCCACAGCCATGTATGAAAGAGTGGGGCAAGTAGGGATTGAACCTACGACCTACGGATTATGAGTCCGCAGCTCTAACCGCTGAGCTATTGCCCCACGCGAAGAATCACAGACAGGAGCTCGTGTCGTACACGCCTCCACGATGGCCATACACGCTTGCCCTAGCCCCCCCCACAGGACGGATACACATGGCCGTCTTTGCCATCGTGAATACTCCCTCAGATGGAGTAGACGGTTTCTCCCAAGAGCAGCTTTCACCGCTGCAAGGGACCGACTACTATTTAGGCACACGCAATTGTGTAACGAGGGCTTTTAGGGATTGGATACCCAGGCTATCTCTTCCGAGAGCCACCTGCTCCCTCAACCGTGAGGCAAGCATAGCTGGGGGAAGGAATTTACTGTAAGAGGCACGATTCACTTCAGCCCCAAAGCACTGAGTTTTCTCGCGCCCTATCGATCAACCAACCTTCACTCGTCCTGCAAGAGCACCCAGAGAAAGCGTCGGTCCTTTCAAGGAATACGTTTTTTGTCAGTAGTTCCCTGAAACTCCGGTGACAGCGAATTTCAGGAAACTGCCGCATCCGTCGCCAATCGCTTGATTTATTTTATATCATGCCAATAAGATGGCCGCGCCCTGGTTAGTACGTATCAAGATTCTTTTGAGAGAGTGCTCTCGAAATGCTTGGAAAACAAGGAGGCAAGGCACATGCACACCTTCTCCGTACCCCCAGAGGCTGTAAAAGAGCCATATGAACTATGGCTCGTAAAGGTTGGCTTATTCAATCTGTACTAACCGTGAGGAGTATCATATGTCCACTGTCCAGCCAAACATACCTTTCGCCAGCACTGTCTTCGAGCATCTCGAAACACCGTTCCTCGCAGTGCGTAACTTTGCAGCTCCCGCTGTGACATTCATCGCCGCAAAAATTCAGAATATTTGGACCATCATCCAACCATATCTCGCATTGACAGCAAAATTCCTCACGTCAAAAGTCGGGATCTCTCTCGAGCTACTCGGACTGTCAATGCTCCCTCTTAGGCTTTCAGGAACCGTAGATAACCACATCCTCTCTATAGCTCTTCTTGCTGCAGGTGTCCTCATCGCAAGTGCAGGCGGATTTCTTCTCGGCTCTACGGGAGTCTTTCCCCCATTCCTCAATAGTGTCACTCCCGTAGTACCATCATAAGAACTAGAAATCTAGCCAACAAGGATAGCGAGGAACATGGCTCGAAATCGAGAAGTGCGAAGCAACGCAGCGTATATGTCGAGCCATGTACTGTTCGGCACCCACCGATCTATCTGCTGAGAGAAGAGGGCGAGTCAACTTTAGACAATTTCGGCGCAGCATCAGGCTTCCACTCAATGGCGTATTGCCAGCTTGGAGCACTATAGGGTTCTTCGATAATGTCGATACCACCATCGGCACTCTGGCGTATCGTCACTCGCGTTCCATCGCGTACTGTCAGTGTACAATGCCCTCGGATAACAACATCGCGAGCCACAAGCTCCGAAACGCCAAGTAGGCGTATCGTACAGGACGACTCGCGCTCCACAGTTCGCTTTAGATGCTCGGACAGAGGAGCAGGCCTCAACCCCTCATTCTCAATCGAGACGTTTTCTAAGAGTGCTCTTCCAACAGCCTGGCGATAGCGGCGCCGCCCATGGTCGTCATTCCTCCCCACAACCTCTTCGCAAAGCAACCGAAATGTCCCCCGTACTGAAAGGCGCCTCACAAAAAGCTCAGCAATCTCTAATTCTAACTCCGCGCCAGCAAAAAGCCTTCCTCCCGATATCTTCTGGCTAATCACCTCCCACAGTGGCCCTAGAGCTGGATGGAAGGAGAAAGCAATATTCGGGCCTTGTTGGAGCAACTGCTCCAACGACTGTTCTTCAGGGACAACAAAAGAGCAGCTCTCTCCCAACAGCCTTCGGCAAGCTCGATACCAATCATAGAGACACGATTCAGGGGTTTCATAGGGAGATTCCCCTTCGACAAAAGAACGCTTGGTCACCGACATGGCCTTTTCGCGTGCGTACAACGCTACAAATACAGGAAGCGACTGAGAAAGCGCAGACACGGCGCGAGGGTCGTGCACAGGAACCGTCATGGCATCCACAATGTTCTGCATCATCGCTTCAAGGCGCGCAACAGGACGGCGTATCGTTTTGCCGCCCTCAACAATCTCCGCTTCACACTTCGCATTCACAACCATTCCAGGGACTGGGAGTTTCTTTAACGCCTTCGCCACCTCTTTGAGATTCGCAAAAAGGATGTTGGTATTGGCTGGACATCCTCCTTCCATAAGCTGAGGATTGGTCCGCTTCAACGCCGCAAATTTGGTATATTCGATATTCGAAATCCCAGCGGTCCCGTCTCGATTCACAACAAGAACGTTTAACCCCTCCGCAAAACCCGGCTTGGAAGGACATGAGACAAAACCAAACGCCTTGTGCTCAGACACTCCCTTCCCAAGGAGGGACATGAGCGTGTGGTCGGTGCCCCCTAAAGGATTGTTGATCTGACGAACAACCGCAAAACCGATGTGTCGACGTCCCAGATGATCAAAAACTCCACTGTCACTGGCCAGCTTCCAAATCACCCCATGGCCTCCAGGACGAGCCATCAACGACAGCGGTCCAGTACATGCCCACTGGCCGTCCGAAGCCACAACAGGAACAAGGTCTTGGACAATTCTGAAAATATCGTCTGGAGACTTCCCAAACCATGCATGTGCACGACAGATCATCTCAATCTGCGTATCGTTATTTTTCTCTTTTGACGTCATCAACACTACAGGGACAGAGATCTCTTTTCCAAAGACCCTGTAATGCCAATACTCAAGCGCTTCAAGATCGCGGAAGAGCCATTCAAGCAGGCTTCTCCCCCCAAAGATGCACCTAGCAACAGGAAGAGGCTCGTTCGTCTCTGGGTCGATCAGACGAAGTCTCTCTCCCGCACCACCAACCACAAAGATCTGCGCTGACTCACCCAATCGCAATGCCCCCTCATAGCAATACCGCCACACCTCGCTGTTCTTCTCACGCATGTCGCACACAGGAGGAGGGAAGAGGTCAGGAAGCCGCTCATCCTTCCCAAAGGCGAGCAATCGCAACACCTGCTCGTAATAGCCTAAAAGTCCTCCAATAGGTCGGTAAAACCGCTCAGCATGAACGAGAAGATCAAGCAAAGTCTTAAGGCGTTCCAGCTTATTATCAAGCGCCTCAAACCCACTGAAAAGAGAGTCAAACTGCCCTAGAACTACCAATACAGCCAGGACAAAGGCCTCGTCCACGCTGCCCTGAGACAAGACATATGCTATTTCAGGAAACCTCGTGAAGGCGTCGACAACTCGTTTATCCTTCTGCAACCATTCTACCTTTTCATCGAGACTCATAAAGCGCATCAACGATGTGCGAAGCGCCTCTACGTTCTGCAGCACTCGAAACAACCTCGAACGGGTCTCTTGTTCTCCAGAATCCTCTGTCGCCATTCTTTCTTCCTCTCCGTTACTTTTCTGCCAAAACGTACCCTCTTCTCCTCTAAGTTTCCTAGAGAAAAGTAGGACGGGAGCCAGGGATCTATATATTTCTTCGTGCCTCAAAGAGGAAAAATCTGCATACTCCTCTAGAAGACGCACGGGTTGCCAAGCGGGCTTTAAAATCTGTGTTGAAGATATTCCATGTGATGGTTATCAAAAACAGTACGCATTTAGGTGTTATCCCAACTTCGCAAGGAGAACGAAAATGAAAAAGCAGTCAGCTTTAATGAGACCTGTTCAAGTGAGTGATGCCCTAGCAGAGATCGTCGGCAAAGGGCCTATGCCACGCACGGAAGTCACGAAAAAACTTTGGGACTATATCAAGAGAAATAAACTCCAAGACTCCAAAGCAAAACGGCAGATCAACCCAGATCAAAAATTGGGTCGCGTCGTAGGAAATCAACAAATCGACATGTTCCAAATGACGAAAAAAGTGTCTTCTCACCTGAAAGAAGTCAACAAATAACATCGGACCTGGCCCATGAAAAGCCCCTCGCGATATTGAGGGGCTTCTTCATTCTTTTTCACACTCTACTAACCATGGAATTCCCTTGACCCTCTCAAACAAAGTAGGCAGTGCAACACCCCACAGAAAATCATGGTTTGAGTGGCTGTTTGACGCTCTTTGTATTGTGTCGATTGTTGGCATCTATCCTCGTTTCATCGAACCGCGCCTTCTCTTCACCTCTCGCCACCGGCTGTGTTTTCCCAACCTCCCGCCTTCTCTTGACGGAATGAAGGTTCTCTTTCTCTCAGATCTTCATATTAACCATTACTCGTCGGCGCATTTCCTTCGGCGGCTTCGCAAAACGATCTCCCGCCTCTGCCCAGATCTCATCCTCTTTTCAGGAGACCTCCTCACCTATTCTCGGTTACCCCGCCCAGATCTTGCCTCTGAATTCTTTGCCAACCTCAATCCACCGTTCGGCATTTTTGCCTGCCTTGGCAACCACGACTATGCAGAATACTCCACACTTGACACTGAAGGAGCGTCTGTATGCGGCTACCCCAATGGCCATCCACTCCTCCAAGGCCTCAAAAGACTGTTCGGCGCCCCCAGATCCTCGCGTCAGCATCCACTTGCGGCTCCCTTGGCCTTCAACAAAGAGCTCCTACGATTCTACGCTGACCACCATGTCACCGTCCTTGACAATGAAACGGTGCACATAGGTCAAGGAACCCATCGCATCAACCTGACAGGACTAGGAGATATCACTGCAGGGCATCTCTCGCCAACAACCGCCTTCAAAGGCTATGACCTTCGCCTTCCAGGCATCATCTTCTCGCACAGTCCGGATGCCTTCTCCCAACTGTCGTACTTTCCCGGAGACCTTTTCCTCTTTGGCCATACCCATGGAGGACAAGTAAACCTCCCCTTCCTTTGGGAACGAATCACGCCACTTCGCGACAAATCTCTCAAAAGCGGTCTCTACCCCCGCGAAGGGCGTACGGTCTTCGTCACCCGAGGAGTAGGCACGACGTTTCCCTTCCGCCTCTTCGCCCCTCCTCAAATTGTGCTTTTCCAACTCATGCGCGGAGGAATGGCCCGTGCCGAAGCCCCGGCGCACTCACTCTTTGGCACTGCGCCTGCTACTCCATCCTTTGCAACGCACCGCATAGCCAATCATGAAGAGCCTTCACAATGACGTCCTCGTGCCAATCCATGAGAACGTATCGCATGGTCGTCGCCTACGATGGAACAGGTTTTTCAGGGTGGCAAGTACAAACCAAGGACGAGTCAATTCAGGGAATGATCGAAAAAGCGTTGGCAACTATCACGCGTGAACAGACACGAGTGATAGGGGCTGGCAGGACCGACGCTGGAGTGCACGCCCTAGGACAAGTGGCCCATTTTCGCATAGCCGAACATATCGATGAAGAGGCAGTGAAACGCTCGCTAAATGGACTGCTGCCTCCCTCTATTCGCATCCTCGAACTAGCATCGGCCCCCAACCACTTCCACGCCCAAATGTCAGCCATTGGCAAGGAATACCATTACCACATTTGTTGCAACGATATCGTTCTCCCATTTGACAGATCGTACACATGGCACTACCGCCGGCATGTGGATATCGATCTTCTCGAACGTGCCGCACGACGTTTTCTTGGAGAACATGACTTCTTAGGCTATGCGAATACTCCCGGACATGGCTGCATCAAGAAAACCTCTGTGCGAACGATCAGACGACTCGATGTTGTGCGAACGGCTACAGGGCTACGTCTTGAGTTTGAGGGCAATGGATTCTTGTACAAGATGGTCAGAAATATTACCGGGATGCTGGTCAGTATTGCCAGCTCAAAGCGTCCTTTAAGCGATATTGACGACGTGTTCCTCTCACGGGATCGCCGACGTGCCGCACCCCCCGCTCCCGCCCAGGGACTATTTCTCATCCGTGTTTCGTATCCGGATGGGGTTGTACAACCCCATTGAAGAGAAATTCTTCTCGTACACACCGTCCCTAGCTACAACAGATCGGCAAGCGAAGATAGAACGCGAATGCCCTTTTGGCAGCAATATCGCCGTGCCGATTCGTCATGCGCATTGACGAGGATTGGAACGACGCCCGCCGCTAGCAAAGCGTCAATCCCTCGAATGGTGTCTTCAAAACCAACAGCTCGCTCTGGAGCTATGTTCATCCTGCTGCATGCTGTCGCGTACCCATCAGGGGCAGGCTTGGGCGCTTTGTACATCTCTCTGCTGATCCACTGCGCCATGCAATCAAAAATACGATGGGATCCTTGCACCCTTTCCACCACAATTTGAGGAGAATGGGTCACGACAACCATCGGCTTGCCAAGGCGCACGAGATCAGAAAGACACTGCTCGACACCTGGCATCAGAGGAATCGATGACGAGGCTAGCAGTTCAAGGAACTTTTCCTTTTTGATGGCATACAGATCCTCCCACGTTCTCCCGATAAAGAGCTGCGGCATCTCTCGGCGAAGACGCTGCTGAATGCCATCTGCTGAGCCTCCGGCAACGCGAAGGTATGTTGGATAGTCCCAGTCCATCGTACACCCAAAGAGCTGGCACATGGCTTGATACGCCGTCCAATGGAGCTGCTCGGTGTCTACCAACAAGCCATCGAGGTCAAAAAGAAAAAGATCTACTGAACCATCAACGATTTCGAGTCGCATGAAAACTCCCTACCATGTAGAGTGATCCTTCAATCGTCTATTCTGATGCGATATGGCACGTGTTCTCGGCGTGATTCTTCTCATTCTCTTCTCGTGCTTCCTCGGCTTCACAGCCTCTAAGAAGCTAATACGCCACCACCATCGCTCTCCCCTCACCTCATCCCCCATCTACCGCGCTCCTAACGCCACCTCCATTCTTCCGTCCGCACTGGAAACAGAGCCTGTGCCATCCTACCCATGGGAATCCGCAGTAACAGGGAAGATCTCGCCTATCACGAAGGAATACTTTCGCTGCAAAGGCTCGTCTCTCAACCCACCCATCCCAATCCTCAAGGATGGAAAGGTCGTGGAAAATCTGTTCGACTGCCACGGCGCCGACTCACACAGCCTCCCCATCCGCCATGGCAAGGAGTTCATCTATCCGATCCTGATCGAATTGGTCAACGAAATCCAAGCCGCGACGGGGAAGCCGGTTATCATCACCTCGGGCCATCGATGTCCGGCTCATAACCGCTATGTCGATCGATCGCCGAAGAATCAGGCATCCAAACATCTGATCGGCGCTGAAGTATCATTCTACGTCGCCGAACTCGAGAGCAACCCCGAAGTGGTTCTCAATGCCATCTTTGCTTTCTACCATTCGAATCCTCGATATGCGGCCGAAGGGAAAGCATACACCGAATTTGAGCGTTATGACAAGGAGGTTGATAGTACGACAAAGCCATGGATGAACAAGGAGATTTTCATCAAGCTCTACCTGCCTCATGAAGGGCGAAATGGCGATAACCGCCATCCATTCCCCTATTTTGCCATTCAGGTACGGTTTGATAAAGACACCAACATGCGCGTCGCCTATACGCCTGCCGATGCCGAGCACTTCCTGCGCCGGTGACACAGGTCCCCTTGCTTACGACGAGGCCGCCCACCCTCGGATGATCGCTGGAACCTTTGCTCGTTGCAGTATCTCATGGTAATGGGCATCAGGAGCTTGAGAAAGGGAGAGCAGAGTTTGATCGAGCATCTGTCGATCGTCTGGCGCCAAGGGAGCGGACGCCTCTTCCCTTCTTCTTGTCTCTCCTCTGGCACCAAAAAACACCTCGCGGACTCTCGGCAAGAAATGAACATTCACGTGTTCCCCATCAAGCGCTAACCATGAGCCGAGCGAGAAAATAAACACCGCCATACACGCAAAGACCGGAGAAGCACCCTTATAGTCTTTAGCTTGCTCATGGACACTCTGAATAGCGTGCGCTTTCGCGCGCTGCAGAATATCTACTGCGGCATTTTCGATCTTGGTACAGACCTCCTCAAAAGAGCCATACGCGCAATTTTTTAAAGCTTCTTGGTCTTGATGGAGTACAAAGATCGTATCAGCAATGAGCGAACACGCCTTTGATGGGTCTATCTGCGGAGCTGTGCCAATTGAGATCACTTGTTCAAGGAGAGGGACGATAATCCTCTTTACAACCTCTTCAGGGATTTTGTCCACGCTCAGTAGTCGGCGAACATCGTTCATGAGCGCGCCATATTCTTCGGGAATGTGCTGTTCTAAAATTGGCAGGCATCGCTCAAGGAGTTTGCTAAAATTAGCTGAGCTCTTCACAAAGGTGAAGACAGCCTCTGCTATCTTCTTGCGTGCTTCTTCTGGTTCCACCGTCGGCTTTTTGCCAGTCTTGGGCACGATCTCTTTAAGAAGAGGAATGATAGCGTTCTGAGTAATGGAGACATCTTCCCCCAAAATCGGCAAGAAGAGGTCCAAATCCTCAACCAACGATTGATACTCCGTTCCTTGCACATGGTCCGCTAGGAGAGGGAGTGCCTTGTGGAGGACAA
This sequence comes from uncultured bacterium, assembly GCA_964409235.1. Lineage (GTDB taxonomy): Bacteria > Chlamydiota > Chlamydiia > Chlamydiales > FEN-1388 > CAINFV01. The sequence goes on along the minus strand of CAYPCN010000010.1, from coordinate 34,430 downwards.
GAGCAGGAGCACCAGAAAATTTCGCCGCTTCTACAACATGGTGGAAGAACAGAGAGAAATCTTTGGCTTCGTCACCAGTTCGTTCCGAAAAGGGGCGCAGGGCAAAAATGTCATGGACATCAATCTGTGAGGAGGAAAGAAGCGTCGCAAAAGACGTGAGGCCAGGAAGGCTCTGCTTTTGGCCATGAACGAGATATGCCTGCGTTCTCCGAAATTCGTCCGCATAGGCCTTGATCGTTTTTGCCCCTTCACTACCCTTTTCACAAGGCCACGTGCATACCATCTTCTGAAGAAGCGGAAGGGCTACGTGGCAAATGTCTTCATGTTTCTTTCCACTGCCTGCTATCGCCCCTACAAAATCTTGGGCCGCGTTCACCAACTCAAGCGTCTGAGCGGATCCCTGCGCCTTCGTGCTCAACAGCGTTAAAAAAGCTTGCAGCGCCTCTACAGGATACTGCACCAACGACAGGCTCTGTATAAAAAGCGGGATAAAACGTTGTAGCTTCTCATGCTCATCGATACCCGCTGGATATCCGCTTTCGAACAGGTGAAAGATCTGCTCGACCGAAGTTCTATTCTCTAATAATATGCCCATCCCACGTGCGATCTGCGCATCAATCTCCTCTGTTGCTTGTGCATCAGGGAGCGCATAGGAAAACACCTCTGCAATCAGTTCTTGCGCTGTTGCAGGATCTTGGGCTGCCTCGGCTATGTCCACAATTTTTGTAATGTCTTTCACTGCGGCTTCAGTCTGAAACAGATTCGCCAGGGCCACATCTTCCGTCACCTTCGACCTCGCCACCGGCGATTGCCCAATCATGTGCGATTGGACCTCTGTTGCATCATCTTGGGGTCGGCGAGCCGCTCGCAATACCGCTTGGACATTTCGTTCGATCACCGCCACGATGTCCGCTTTGTTGGACGACGATAGGACTCGAGACACAAAACACCTGCGAATTCCAGCGATCACCGTATCGTCGGTAAGCACCTCCGCAATCCTCGTCGCAGAAAAATCCCCGATCCCCCTCATGAACTGGTAGTACTCTCCCCATGTCATTTCACTCATCGTCAAGTACGTCAGAGCTGGCTGCCCATTGATCGTAATGCACTTAAATCCACCACTCCAAGAAGACTTCCCTGTTGTGAGAGCCGCGTACGTGACGCTAAAGGGATCGGTCGTAGGATCAAACGTATGCGTAGTTGTTGTCATGGATCTCCCCTTTTGATGCTGAATTTCCGGGAACTGCTCGTTCTTTTCTTGTACTCCTACCACAATAAAATTAAATTTTCAATTCTGGACCATTGAATTATTTCCCTGGCGTACTCGATCATAGAGAGAGGAATGTTTGTGCTATTTGCATTGTGACTTTGCTTTTTGTAAGGGGTCGTGCATGACGGACCAGCACCCATCACCCGTATATTTTTGTGCCAACGCTGATGCTGTAGCCTCAGAACTTGGCAAAGAGGCGCTGTTGGCGATGTTCCGTCAGATGCTCCTTATCCGCCAGTTCGAGCTCCGGGCAGAAACAGGATATCAACAAGGAAAAATCGGCGGGTTTCTCCACCTGTATATTGGTCAAGAGGCTATTCAGACAGCCGCTGTCAAAGCGATCGGCACCGAAAATTGGTGGCTGACGACGTATCGCTGTCACGCTCTTGCTCTTCTCCTCGGAGAGACCCCCCATTCGCTGCTCGCAGAACTATATGGACGTGCTACCGGCAATGCTCGCGGACGTGGGGGGTCGATGCACCTGTACAGTCGCAAGATGCTCGGAGGATTTGCCATAGTCGGCGGAGGCATCCCAGTTTCCACTGGGGCAGCGCTCTCCTGTAAGTACCTCAAGAAAGAGAACGAAATTTCCATTTCCTTTTTTGGCGACGGAGCAGCGGCTCAAGGAGTGTTCCATGAATCGCTGAACATCGCCTCTATGTGGTCGCTGCCATGCCTCTACGTCGTAGAAAATAATAAGTGGAGCATGGGAACGCCGCTATGCCGAACGCTGGCCAAGTACGACCAATTCTTTGAAGAGGCGGCAAAAAGCTATGACATCCGCTACCTTCGACTCGACGGCATGGACCTGCTCCAGTGCTACGCCGGCTTTGCAGAAGCGCACCGCCATATCCTCAAAGAGCAACGACCTGTCCTCGTCGAATGCCACACAGAGCGCTTCCGCGGGCACTCTATTTCAGACCCAGGACTGTACCGCACCAAAGAACATCTCAAAGCATGCATGGAACGCGATCCTATCGTCATCATGAAGAACGATCTCTACTCTCGGCAATGGCTCACTGAAGAAATGTATGCCGCCATGGAACGGTCATGCCGCGATGAGATCGCTGCAGCCTCAGCAGCAGCAGAAGCAGATCCTTGGCCTGACCCCGCAGAATTAGAAGAAGGCGTTTTCGCCCCTCCCTTGGAGATAGAATAACCTATGCCAATGCAGCTTGTTGAAATGCGCGAAGCGATTCGTCAGGCACTGGACGAAGAGATGGCCAAAGACCATCGTGTGATTATCCTGGGCGAAGAAGTCGGGTATTACAATGGCCCCTATAAAGTGACAAAAGGGTTGCTCGACAAGTACGGCCCAACACGCGTCATCGACACCCCAATTAGTGAAGCAACCTTTGCTGGCATAGGCATCGGAGCAGCGATGACGGGATTGCGGCCTGTCGTTGAATTCATGAGCTTTAACTTTTCTCTCCTCGCCTTCGATCAAATCATCTCTAACGCGACGAAACTCCACTACATGTCTGGAGGACGCTTCTCAGTGCCTATTGTCTTCCGTGGCCCAAACGGAGCTGCGGCACAAGTTTCCTGTCAACATTCCCATGCGGTCGAAGCAGCATACTCGCACTTTCCCGGCTTGATCATCATGGCGCCATCGACTCCCTATGATGCAAAGGGCATGCTCACATCGGCGTTGCGATGCGGAAATCCCGTTCTCTTCCTCGAGTGCGAGCTTCAATATGGCGATACGATGGAAATCCCTACAGAAGAATATCTCATCCCCATCGGAAAGGCGGATATCAAGCGGCCAGGCACCGACATCACCCTTATTTCGCATGGACGGATGGTCAGCCTGTGCCTTCGCGCCTCCGAAGAGCTAGCACAGCAAGGGATCCATGCCGAGGTGGTCGACCTTCGAACCATCAAACCCCTTGACCTTGAGACCATTGCTGCTTCTATCAGGAAAACCCATAGCTGCGTCATCGTCGAAGAAGGGCACCAATATGCCGGTATTGCCAGTGAAGTGGCATTTCGTATCCAGGAGCGGTGCTTTGACGATCTCGACGCTCCCTTAGGCCGCGTCTGTCAGAGGGAAACGCCCATGCCATACTCAAAAGTCGTAGAGCGCGAAACGCTTCCAACGATCGAAAGAATTTTCGCGGCCGTCAAACAGACGCTGTCGCTGTAAAGAGGAACTCACACCTATGCCATTTACCCTGTGCATGCCCAAGCTATCTCCTACGATGACCGAAGGCACCATCGCCAAATGGCATAAAGCCGTCGGCGACTTTGTCGCCTCTGGTGAGCTCATCCTAGAAATTGCCACTGATAAAGCGACCATAGAACATCACCTGGCCGATCCAGGATGGCTCAGAGACATTCTCATCGAACAAGGGCAACGCGTCGCTGTTGGCCAGCCATTAGCGGTCCTGACCGCTGATCAACACGAACCTACTGCTGGGTATATTCCCCAACCCGTGGTCATAGAAAGCAGTGCCGCCGCTCCCCCGCCATCTCGCCCTCTCGTCATGAGCACCACCACCATCTCTCGGGGAGAACAGCGCATCCACGCATCGCCACTGGCTCGGAAGTTAGCAGCACAGCAAGGGATTTCTCTGGCGGGCATCAAGGGCTCAGGGCCCGGCGGGCGCATTATGAGTCGCGATCTGGAACGGCGCACGCTCCCCTCCGTTCCGCAGGCTCCGACCTTCCCAATTCCTGAGGAAGGAAGATTTGAATCCATCACTCCCTTACGACAGACCATTGGCACAAAGCTTCAGTACGCCAAAGCCAACATCCCTCATTTTTACGTTTCGTCGACCATCGAAGTGGGGGATCTTGTCAAAAATCGAGAGGAGCTGAAAGCATCCGGACTCCATATCACCGTCAACGATATGCTCATAAAGGCGATATCACTCGCTTTGATGGAGCATCCGTCTCTTCGCTGCAGCTTTTTCCCAGATCGCCAACAGATCTTTGTCCATGACCATGCCGACATTGCTGTGGCGGTGTCGATGCCCGGAGGGATCATCACGCCTATCGTGTTCCATGCCGAAGAGAAATCGCTGACAGCCATCTCGCAAGAGATGAAGATGCTGGCCGAAAAAGCTCGGGCAGGGAAGCTACAACCTCAGGAATACCTTGGCGGGGCTTGTACCCTCTCCAATCTTGGCATGTATGGCATCGATGAGTTTATCGCCATCCTCAACCCACCTCACGTGGCTAATGTCGCCGTTGGCGCCATTGTCGATGCCCCTGTAGTACAAGGCGGCTCAGTGACGGCCGGCAAGGTGATGACACTAACGGTTTCCGGCGATCACCGAGTTGTCGACGGGACAGATGCCGCGTCCTTTGTAAAAACCATGAAAGAACTTATTCAAAGCCCATTTGAATTAAGCAAATAAATTCGATATAATTTTTCGCGTCTAGAATCGTGAAAGAACATTAATGTCGAATCATCAGATATCGGTAACAAAAGCATCTGTTCACAATCTCAAGGGGATCAACGCCGTGATTCCTCATGGCGTCCTTTGCTGTCTAACGGGCGTATCGGGATCTGGAAAGAGCTCGTTCGCCTTTGACACTCTCTGTGTCGAAGGGCAACGGCGGTATGTTCTTTCTCTTTCCCATCAGGCGAAGCGAATCATAGGAAATCTTCCGAAGCCTGACGTGGAATCCATCTCTGGATTGACGCCCACGATTGCCATCGAACAGAAGACGTCTGGAGGCAGCCCTCGATCCACCGTCGCAACGATGACAGAGATCCACGATTACCTGCGAGTTCTGTATGCTCGCCTCGCCATCCCTCACTGCCCAGAGAGCGGCAAACCATTGGTAGCCATCAGCAGAAAGCAGATCATCGAAGAGCTTTTCTCATGCTACGCTGGAAAGGCCCTTATACTCTTAGCTCCCATCGCCAAAAAGAAAAGAGGAACGCTCCACGACGAAGTGCAAAAGCTCGCACAAAAAGGGTTTTCGCGCGTCCGCCTTGATGACCTGATCACGCCTATCGACGAGATTGGCGACGTCGACCCAGCAGCATCTCACGACCTCGACGTCGTTGTCGATCGGGTGAAAGTGTGTGAAGAGAACCGACAGCGCCTCATCGAATCGAGCCACACAGCCCTGGAAGTAGGCAAAGGACTGATCTCGGTCATCGACACCGACGGCGAAGAAAAGCTTTTTTCTGAGTATGCATATTCAGATGTCTCCGGCAGGTCCTATCCTCCATTAGAGCCCAACAACTTCTCATACAACAGCCCTGCAGGAATGTGCCCTGAATGTCAAGGACTTGGAGAATGCCATGAGCGGAGGGGGGCTCGTGCCAAGGGGAAGAGAGGAAGCCACGGCCCTCTCTCCGCCTGTCCAAAGTGCCACGGCAGCCGCTTGCAAGCGTATGCCTCTGCTGCGCGCTTTCGAGGGATGAGACTCCAAGAACTGGTCAGCAAAACCATCGACGAGGCCCTGGCGTGGATTCAAGCCATCGTGCTCACGCCTCAAGAGGCGTTTGCCAAGGAAACCATCTCGCAAATTCAGTCACGGCTTTCCTTCCTTCAACGGGTAGGACTCGGCTACGTAACACTCGACAGGAAGGCGACAACATTGTCCGGAGGAGAATTTCAGCGCCTCCGCCTCGCCTCGCACATGGGAGGCTCGTTGGTCGGGATTACGTACGTTCTCGACGAACCATCGATAGGCCTCCATCCTCATGACAATGAAAAACTCATCGCATCGCTGATCGAACTGAAACACCGCGGGAACACCGTCATCGTCGTCGAACACGACGCGCAGATGATGAGAGCATCGGATTGGATTCTCGACTTTGGACGAGGAGCTGGCATGTACGGCGGAGAGCTCCTCCACCAAGGCTCGGTCAGCAGCCTTGAGCAAGTTGCCGGATCCCTTACCTCTGACTACCTCTTTGGAAGAAAGAGCATTGCGCCCAACGAGAAGAAAAAGGCCGCAACGAAGAAGAAACTGTGCCTCCGAGGAGTCCGCCATCGAAATATCGACAATCTTGACGTCGAGCTGCCTCTGGAGAGGTGTATTGCCATTACTGGCGTTTCCGGGTCTGGGAAATCCTCGCTCATCTTCGAGGTTCTCTATCCAGCCCTTGCAAACCGACTCATGCACAGCAACGTAGAGAAGGGGAGGTTCGCATCTCTCACAGGAGCCCACCATCTTGACAGGGTGATCCACATCGACCAAACGCCCATTGGCAGGACACCTCGCTCAAACCCGGTGACCTACAGCGGCATCTTTGACGACATACGAACGCTCTTTGCTTCCCTTCCGGCAAGCAAGGCAATGGGCTATACCCCCGACCACTTTAGCATGAATCAGGGCCTTAAGGCCCGGAAATGCCCAACTGGGAGGGGTTGCAGACCCCTTCCAAACATTGTCATGGACCGCACATCAGGCATCTGCCCCGTCTGTGCTGGCATGGGTGTCATAGCCGTTGATATGGACAGTCTCGAACGGACGTGGACCACCTGCTCATCGTGCGAGGGTCGTCGTTTTAACGAAAATACGTTGTCAATTCGCTATAAAGGCAAGTCAATTCTCGATGTGCTGAATATGACATGCCAGGAGGCCCGAGACTTCTTTGCGCCCTTCCCACGAATATCGGCGATATTGGAAATCCTCTGCCAGGTTGGCTTGGACTATCTTCACCTTGGGCAGCCCGCGACAACGTTATCTGGAGGGGAGGCGCAACGGCTGAAGATTGCCCGCGAATTAGGAAAGCCAGCGACAGGAAAGACGCTCTACCTCCTCGACGAGCCGACGACAGGCCTGCATATGCACGACATCAGGCGGTTGGTCGACGTGCTCCATGCCCTTGTCGGCCGTGGGGATACTGTCGTTGTCATTGAACACAACATGGACCTGGTAAAAACGGCTGACTTCCTCATTGATATGGGGCCTGGAGCTGGTAGAGACGGAGGGAAGATTATTGCTGCCGGGCATCCGAGCGAGGTTGCACAGTTGGACACACCAACAGGGCGAGCGCTGCGCCTCGCACTTGCCCCTCAGCCTCATTCACCAACACCACCGCCGCGCCAGAACCGTACGCAGGGCTGTATAGAGATTGTAGGGGCGTGCCAGAACACACTGAAAAACCTCTCCCTCTCTTTGCCGAAGGAGCAGCTGATCGCCATCATTGGCCCATCTGGCGCTGGGAAAAGCTCGTTAGCAGTCGAAACGCTCTTCGCTGAAGGCCAGCGGCAGTATATAGAATCACTCTCTCCCTATGCTCGGCATTTTATCAAACAAATGCCACGCCCTAGTGTTGACGCCATCTACGGCCTTCCCCCTGCCATTGCCATCACACAGCGAGAACAGGCCTCGAACCCTCGAAGTACCGTCGGCACGCTTACGGAGATCTATGAGTACCTACGAATCTTCTGGGCACAACGCGGAATTCCGCACTGTCCGAAAACCAAAGCTCCAATCCGCCCGGTGACAAAAGAGTATGTGGCTGACGTGATCCTTCGTGAGGGCAGTGCCTCCCCTGTCTATATTGTAGCCCCGTGCCAACGGGCATCGGCAGCAACGGCCCCTCAGCAGATCGCTGCTTTTCAGAAGATTGGGTATAGCCGCTTTCGAATCAACAACAGGATTGTGGACACCTCTCAAGAAGAGCTTCCTCCATTCCGTGCCGGGCGAAAAGTATCGATAGAGGTCATCATCGACCGCCTTCGGCCAATCGCAGAGGAGAAACAGCGGCTGGTTGCGTCCATTGCGGAGGCGGCTCGTATCGGTGGAAATCGACTTGTAGTGCTCCAAGAGGATCGCGAGAGGCTCTTCAACCTTGCATTTTCAGTCGCCGAAACAGGAGAATCATACCCAGAAATCACAGCGCAGACATTTGCGTTCAACACATCGCACGGAATGTGCCCGCAATGCCATGGACGCGGTGTTGAAGCCACAACACAGCCATGCTCCGCCTGTCAAGGGACGCGCTTACACGCTTTAGCTCGTCATGTAACGATCTGCGGCGCTTCGATTGCCGACATCTGCCACATGCCCATGTCGCAGGCACGGCAATTTCTCAAAGACGCCGTTGCCCGCTCTCCTCTTGAAAAGCCTCTTCAGAGGGTGTTCGACGCACTAGACTACCGCCTCGGTCTCGTCGACGAATTAGGAATTGGATACCTCAGCTTGGATCGGTGCGCGAGCTCTCTCTCAAGCGGCGAAGCCCAAAGGATCCGCCTGATCTCGCAGATTGGCTCGCAACTCTCGGAGCTGCTCTACATTCTCGAAGAGCCGACAGCAGGTCTCCATCCACAGGACACAGAGCGCCTTATTGCAGTTCTCCATCGGCTGAAGGCTCTTGGCAACACTATTGCTGTCATTGAACACGACCCTCAGCTTATACATCGTGCAGATCATATTCTCGAACTTGGGCCGCGCGGCGGACGCCATGGGGGGAGGATTGTAGCGGAAGGAAGCCCCCCTCCTCACTTGTCGAGTCCTACGATGAGCGCCTTCGCAGAGCCTTTTATCCTCAACGACGGCTCATCGCTCGCCATTTCTGCCCCATCGATCATCGTTCGCTCCGCAACCTGCCATACCCTCGAGAACGTCGCATGCACGCTGCCCACACAAGCCGTCATCGGCATCGTCGGCGTGAGTGGCTCCGGAAAATCGACACTGCTCTTCAATGTTCTTCAACCAGCCTTGATGGATGAACTTGCCGGGAAGCCCTCAGCCTTTGTCTCTGGCCTTGACGAGTTCGACCAGTATGTGGTGATCGATCAAAAACCTATCGCTCATACCTCACGCTCTGATCTCTCGACCTTTATGGGGCTGGCGCCCCACCTGCGAGCGCTGTTCGCGGCGCTCCCATCAGCAAGAGCCCAAGGTCTCGACGCGACGCGCTTTAGTGCGTACCACCGACGAGGCATGTGCACGCGCTGCCATGGTCTTGGCGACATGCGGGTTGACATGCACTTTCTTCCGTCAGTCCGCGTGCCATGCGAAGCGTGCGGAGGGCTGAGGCTGAATCCATCAAGCCTGTCAGTGTTGTACAAAGGGAAGAATTTCGGCCAGATTCTCCAGCTGCCGATCGAAGAGGCGCGAACACTCTTTGCAGGACATCCAAAGATCACACGGTACCTTGATGGTCTCATGGCCATGGGCCTTGGCGATCTCCGCCTTGGCGCCGAAACAGCATCACTATCAACAGGTGAAGCGCAACGTGCTAAGCTCGCACGCGAACTGGCACAGCGCCGAACGGCGGCAACGCTATACCTCATGGATGAACCAACGATAGGACTCCATATCAACGAGGTGAGAGGATTGATCTCGCAGCTGCACAGTCGTAAAGAAGAGGGGCACACAGTAATCGTCGTAGAGCATAATATAGATCTCATCGCAGCGTGCGATTGGCTTGTAGAGCTAGGACCTGGCGCCGGTCCCAACGGCGGCAAAGTCATAGCAAGCGGCACCCCAATGCATATAGCGCGGCAAGCTCGAACTCCGACAGGGAAATATTTGCGGGAGAGACCACGATGAAGACAATCGAGATACGGTGCGCGTTTTGTCACGCCGTCTTTAAACGCGATGAAACGCGCGAAGGGAAGCATCCTCTCCAATTTTGCGCTTACTGTGGCTCGCGTCTACGTCCTGAAGAAGCCGCTGCTGCCATTGACCAAGAGGCGATTCTTCTGAAGGAGCACGCCCCAAAACAAGACGAGATTGTCGGCACCATTGGCCGCTATCTGTTGCTCAAGAGCATCGGCCGAGGAGGCATGGGAGAAGTCTTCCTCGCGTTTGACACTGTGTGCGGCCGCCGCGTCGCGTTGAAACGAATTCGCCCTGACTTTGTGAACAGCCCTCAGCTTCGCGAGAGATTTATCAGAGAAGCACGCATTACCAGCCAGCTTATTCACCCCTGTATTATTCCCATCTACAGCATTCACATTGAGCATGACCTTGTCTATTATACGATGCCGTATGTGGCCGGACAAACACTGAAACAAATCCTCCAGACAGCGGTAGAAGAGGAGGACGAAGATAGCATCGACCATAAGACCTCTATCCTCACCCTCATTCGCATCTACTTAAACGTCCTTCAAGCTGTAGCCTATGCGCACTCCCGGGGAGTGCTCCACAGAGATCTGAAGCCAGAGAACGTCATTATTGGCACGTATGGACAGGTTATCATTCTCGATTGGGGGTTGACCAAGCTGCTCGAAGAGACTGAAGAGGAAACGGCCCTTGAAGGCACGCCTCATGATGAGTATCTCAGGCGCCTCACACGCATGGGCAAGCCCGTTGGCACGGTGCCGTATATGGCGCCTGAAAGAGCTCAGGGGAAAAGTGCTTCAGTGCATACTGACATCTACGCTCTTGGTGTCATCCTCTATCAGATCCTCACGCTCAAAATGCCGTTTGCCAGGAAGAGCATGAAATCGTTCCTCGAAAATTGGAACCTCGAAGAATTTGTGCCGCCAGAGGTACGGGCTCCCTATCGCGATGTCCCACAAGCGCTGTCGGTGATTGTGAAGAAATGTCTCGAGCCCGCTCCAGAAAATCGATATGACAGCTGCGATGAACTGATCTCACACATCGAAAACTTCCTCGAAGGCCGTTCTGAGTGGTACCCAGCCAAAGCATTGAAAATGCAGGATAAAAACGACTGGGAATTCCAAGAAAACATTCTCATCGCCGAGCATTCAGCCATCACCCGCTCTTCTGAGCTCGCTGATTGGTTCAGCCTGATGATCTCCAAGGAGAGCTTTTCGGAGAACATTCGCCTCGACGTCTCTGCGCAGCTCAAAGAGCATAGTAAGGGCATCGGCTTTATTCTTGGTGTTCCGGGTGCAGTGCAACGCCATAACCTCACCGACGGCTACTGGCTCTGGCTCGCCTCTTCTCACGGCACCTCGCGTTCGACAATGCTCTTACGGTCGTCAGCCTGCGTCCTTGAAGCTCCGGATATCTCGCTGTCCCCAAACGTGTCATACCGCATCACCATCGACAAAGTAGGACAGACGATAGCGCTGACGATCAACTCCGTGCAGCAATTTGTGTATACAAGCCACATTCCCGTCGTTGGAACGCACGTCGGGGTGTTGACGCAAGATGCAGATTGCGACGTGGAGTCTATGGTGGTCAGCATAGGCAGTCAAAATATCATGGTCAACTGCCTGTCAGTGCCTGACGCCTTCTTGGCAAGTCAACAGTATGACCGCGCACTGGCAGAATACCGAAGGATCGGCGCCTCGTTTAGTGGACGAGCTGAAGGACGAGATGCGCTATTTCGCGCAGGGATCACCCTTCTCGAGCAGGGCAAGCGCCTTTTTGAACCGAAAGAAAAAGAGGTGGTATTCGACCTTGCTCGCCATGAATTCCAAAAACTTCGCCATACGCCGGGCGCTCCGTTGGAATATCTTGGAAAAGCGCTTGTCTATCAGACAACGGGAGAGTTCGAAGAAGAAGTAAAATGCTTTGAGCTCGCCTTTCGACGATATAAACACCACCCTCTTCTTCGCGTGCTTGTAGAGCATGTTGTTCTTAGAATGCACGAGAGTTCACGACAACACCGCGTTGCTGCATACCATTTTATCTGTTTTGTCCTCAGATTCCTTCCCGAGGTAGTGGCCAAGCCTTCTTCTATGAAGCTCTTTGACAGCCTCAACCGCAACTGGGAAGTGCCTCCCTATTTCCTATCGAGGATTGACGACGGAGAGGCGCCTCAGCGCCTTGCTCGCTTCTGTTTGTTTCTGGCCTTTTGGCTGCAAAAGCCCTATGTCGGCAGCGAGATCTTTGAAGAGCTCATCGCCACACCAGTGCTTCCGATCACACATATCGTCGATTGCCTTCTCCTCTTTGTAACGCTTGGGCAGTATGACCTGCTTCGCGATGGCCTCGCCCGGTGGCGCCAGCTCCTCTGTGCGGATGAGCAGGATCGGTATACGCATCTCTTTCGCTGCCTCGCCCTTCTCCTCCTCGAAGCCCCTGAAGAGAGGGTGTTCGCTGCACGGCAGTGCCTGCTCGAAGCACCTCCTGGAGAACTGGAAGCTCATGTTCTCCTCTTGCTGATGGAACAGTCGGTCCGAAAACAGCACTTTGAAGAAGCGATGGCTCTGTACGACATCAAAGGAGATGCTATCTGGGCGCCGGCAATAGAAGAACACCTGGCAGCCCTGTCTGTCGAGTCGTTGTTATCGACCAACCGCCTGGCTGATGCTGAAACACTCCTCAGCCGTTTCCCTCTTGAGCGATTGCAGAATGAAGCGAGCCCTCTGTTTTTCGTCTATGGATGCGTGCTCTGCATGACAAAAGGAGCACAGGCAGCTCTCCGCCATTTTGATCTTGCCCTCGACGCTCCATATCCACGGTCGTGGCTTCTTGGCGCACATGTGATCACCGGGAAGATCGTCTTACGTCCCAAGGGGTGGATGCAACGCTCTTTTCACTACGAGCAGCAGATGGTCCTTCGCCAACTACAGCTCTATCGCCATATAAGCGGCGATGACAGTTTTGCCACAGCCATTGAACTTCTCACGAGAGAATGCCATAGCCCGAAACTCTGAGGGTTACACACGGGCTGGAAGCGCTCTTCTTCCGAGAGCAAAGGTATGCAGCCGCTGTCTCACCGCGTTCAGCGCCTTTGACAACTCATCGAGGATTGCCATGGCTCGATTTTTCGAGCGCTCATCAAAGGGATCTTTATTGACAAAGAAATACCGGCCACCCCACGTCACCAACGACACCAGGCCCGTCGTCGCAAGGATGACCGCGCCAGTGACCTGGGCAGCCACTGGGACAGGGGCTAACAAGATGGAGCTTCCTACCATACCACTCACTGTACAGGAGAGATCCGCGGCCTTATACCGCAGCTGGGTCTTCGCCCTTCGTGCTAAGAGCTCGACAAACTTCGCATCAGCCTCAACGACGCACCCAGCGGTAATGTGTTCTCGCAAGGCATCCACGCGTTTGGTAAGTTCAATGCCCCCTTTCTTTGAGATCATCAGTTGCTTGCGTAGAGGCTGTATACCCTCTTTTTCAATGACATCAAGCGCTTTTGCCAAGGCCGCAGTTTTAGCTTCAGACGTCACAGCGTTTTGAAACTCTCTCATACACGCGTTGAACGCATTGACCAACTTTCGTCCTTTGTGGACAGATTGTGCGCTCAGCCCTAGGGAAATAAACCCCACAGCAAAGCTTATCATGTTGAAGATGGGAACCCATTGAATGGCTTTTTTTGTAAGAGTGCCTGCTGCCGCAAGGATGGAACAGACGGTCGCAACGGTTTTGACAACGGAGTCTAAATGCGTAATGAACTGCAAAGAGGCTTTAAAGCGGTCTGCAGGCCTCTTTCCTCTGTCGATAATCTTCCTCACATCATCGACAGCATATTTAGCAGAGACAAGCCCTAAAATGATGTTGGGCCCCTTCGAAACGTTGATAGCGATCTGCAATGACCTTGAAAGGGTTTTGAAAAGGCCAGCAATTCCAGCAACCTGCCGAAAAACACCTCCTAGCTCCTTTGCCCCCTTTAAAGGCTTGAGTGGCTTTCTCATAAGGCGGTGAAGACGCTTACCACGAGACACAAGCATTGGAGGCGCTACTGACATTGCTTCTACAGAACGCACAGGCTCCATTACACCCTCCGATACTCAAACGTGCTGGGATAGGATCGTGAACATGCATCTTTCTTGTAGCGGCTAGGAGGAAAAGTGTAAAGCTTTTAGCTTACTGGAGCATTCCCTTCAGGAAAAGCTTGAGCTTCTCTGCACGTTGCTGCGTGGCTTGCTGCACCTGTTCTAACGAATGTCCTTGGGAAGCTGGCACCATACAGTAGACTTTGATCTTTGGCTCCGTGCCAGATGGGCGGATGATCACCTTCGAGAGATCGCTCAACGTAAACAAGAGCACATCAGCTTGAGGGAGCGTCGCTCCGACGCGATATACCGGATCACCCTGAAAGGTATTGGCGAGGAGGTCTTCAAAGGCTACGGTCGGCGTGCCATTAAAGACTTGCGGCGGGTTCGACCTTAGTGCCGCCATCACAGCAGCCATGCGATCACGCCCTGCTTTTGTCTCGCCAAAAGCACACGTTACTTGCGACTCGTCAAAATAGCCGTATTTCTCCCAAAGGTCATGGAGAGCATCCACCAGCGTCTTCCCTTCTGTCTTCAGATGCCATGCAATCTCAGCGAGAAGAGAGGCGCTGATGACGGCATCTTTATCGCGAGCGTGTGTGCCGTATAAATACCCATACGACTCTTCACAACCAAAAACAAACTGCCCCATCTCAGGCGTGCGTTCGCACTCATTCATCTTCTGGGCTATGTATTTAAAGCCCGTCAACACATCATAGCATGTGGCTCCCCACGATTCGGCGATCTTTCTCACGAGCGGTGTGGTCACTATTGTCTTGACCACCACGGGCCGTGAAGGCATCAGGCCGCGCGCCGTCTGCTGGCGGAAGATCCATTCCGTCGCAATAGACGCAATCTGATTGCCAGTGAGAATATGGGCAGTGCCCCTGTGGTTGACGACGACCCCAAGCCGATCCGCATCTGGATCGGTGGCGAGGAAGAGGTCAAGACCTTCTGCCATCATCATCTCTATGCCAAGCCGCAGCGCCTCTTCCACCTCTGGATTTGGGTATCGCGTTGTTGGAAATGCCCCGTCAGGCGCCATCTGGTCCTTGACAAACGACAGATTCGTAATCCCTGCTTGGCGAAGCGCTTGCGGGACCACTGTCCCCCCGGTGCCGTGGAGGCATGAGTAGAGCACCTTCAGCGAGCTTTTATCCGCATCCGGCCACAAGATGCGCGAGCGGAGAGCCTGAAGATACTCTTCATCCATCTCCTTGCCAATGATGTGAATGTACGGGTCCTGCTCTGGTGAGACAGGGATGAGCCCTCCACGCCGGACCTCTTCTACTTCTTTGATAATGCCGGTATCATGAGGCGGCAACACCTGCCCGCCATCGGACCAATAGACTTTGTAGCCGTTGTATTCTGCGGGATTATGCGAAGCGGTAATCATGATAGCAGCATGGCAGCCAAGAGCACGGCAGGCAAACGAGACCATGGGCGTTGGACGCAGGTCTTTACATAGAAACGCTTCGATAGAGGACGCTGCCAGCACACGAGCTGCCTCGAGGGCGAAGAGCTGCGAGTTTTTCCTGGAGTCGAATCCGATGGCAACGCGCAGCATTTTGGCACCTGGCTGCAATTTTAGGTAGTTCGCCAAGCCTTTTGTCGTTTGCCGAACGGTGTAAATATTCATCCGGTTCGGGCCGACCCCCATCAGCCCGCGCATCCCTCCGGTGCCAAAGGAGAGGTATGAATAAAACGCATTTTCCAGAGCATCGGGATTTGTAGCCCCCATCTCGATGATTGCCCTCTTTGTGTCAGGATCATACGGACCTTCGAGCCATGCTTGTACGTTCTTGCGTGCTTCTTCAGAAATCGCTGCTGGTATCTCTGGCATTGCCCACCTCCTGTCAGCTACAGGTGTAGCGATGAGAGCGGTTTCGTGCAACAGTATTTCCAAAACCGTGTATACTCGATGCAACAAGCGAGCATCATCATGAGAAAAGAACACCCAACGACATCATGGCAGTCTGCCAGCGCGTGGTATGACTCAATCGTTGGAGAGAAAGGCC
This sequence comes from uncultured bacterium, assembly GCA_964409235.1. Taxonomy (GTDB): domain Bacteria; phylum Chlamydiota; class Chlamydiia; order Chlamydiales; family FEN-1388; genus CAINFV01. The sequence continues at coordinate 18,570 of CAYPCN010000010.1, read as the reverse complement.
ATTACTACCACCGCGAGGTGATTCTTCCCAACGTACTTCGCCAGCTCGCGCTCCAGGCTGGCGATCGTCTCCTTGACGTGGGATGCGGCCAGGGCGTCCTATCGCGTGTCATCCCTAACGACGTTGAGTATGTAGGCCTTGACATCGCCAAGCCATTGCTCGGCGCCGCTCAACGGTATCGCTCCTCTCGCCACCACTCTTTCCTCCACGCTGATCTTACGCGCCGCCCGTGGCCTCTCCATACCCTCCCCCCATTTTCCCATGCTGCCTGCCTGCTCGTCCTACAAAATATTGAACACCCGGCCGTACTTTTTGAAGAGCTTGCTAACGCTCTTCAGGACGAGGGACGCGCTGTCTTCGTCATCAACCATCCATATTTCCGCATTCCTCGCCAGAGCCGATGGCGTGTCGATGAGAAAACGAAAGCACAGACGCGAGAGCTCTTTTCGTATATGACGCCACAACGTATTCCAATTGTCACCCATCCTGGAAAAGGATCGTCAACAACATGGTCTTTTCACGTTCCTCTTTCTGAATACACAGCAATGAGCCATGCCGCTGGGTTTGCCATTGAGACTATTGAAGAGTGGTGCTCGCCAAAGCACAGCACTGGATCTGCTGCACGAGCCGAAAACAAAGCTAGGAAGGAATTTCCTCTTTTTATGGCCATCACGTTTCGACTTCACAAGAAGTCTCTGTCCACGGCGTCAAGATCTCGACGCCATCCTTCGTGATGAGGAAGGCGTGCTCCCACTGCGCTGACGGCAAACCATCAGCGGTTCTGACCGTCCATTGATCCACCGGGTCGATCCTCATATCAAGGCTGCCATAATTGATCATCGGCTCTATGGTGAATGTCATGCCAGAGACAAGAGGGATACGTATATCATTCCTGCAGTGCGGGACGTGCGGAGGCTCATGGTAGCGCACGCCGACTCCATGGCCCACAAATTGCGTGACAACACTGCACCCTGCTCGCTCGGCTACATCACAGATCGCATCTCCTATATCGCAGATCAGCGCACCGGGTTTGAGGATAGCTGCTGCCGCTTTCAACGCCGTGAGGGACGTGTCGAACACAAGCTTTTTATCCGCTGACACTGGACCGATTGCCACCATCTTACTGCAATCGCCGAAATACCCCTCGAGAATGACCGCATTATCAAGATTCAGAATGTCACCGCGGCGGAGGGGGATATCATTGGGAATACCGTGGCAAATGACGTCATTGACCGACGTGCAGATGCTCTTTGGGAACGGAGGCTTGCCATAGCCGAGGGAAGCTGGAGTCGCGCCAGCAGCGAGGATTTTTGTATGAGCAGCGTTGTTGAGGTCATTGGTCGTCACCCCCTCTTTCGCTAAGGACGCTATCTCATCAAGAATACGGGCTGCCAAATGGTTGGCTCGCCGTATCCCAGTGATCTGTTGAGGGGTTTTGAGAATAATTCCCCACCGTTTGGCATAGCGCCTCGAGAGATCGGCAAACGACTCCCCTCCCCCTGCTAGGTGAGGGAAATGGCATTTTTTCCACTTTTTACCGCTGCCGCACCAACAGTCATCATTCCGGCCAATCATGCCTCCCCCATACAGCGGTTCCCTTACCCTGAAATACGTCTCGGTTTAGCATTATCGCCGTACATGCCATTCGCATACCGCTTTGCCATCTCTTCGCAGGTAATTCTCGGGACACCAGCAGCATGGCCTGTCTGTCCAAACTGCTCCATCCGTTCGCGGCAGAGGCGTTTGATGGCACTGCGCGCCTCTTGGAGGTACGAGCGCGGGTCAAATTCCTCGGGATGCTGGAAGAAGTGCGTGCGAATGGCGGCGGTCATGGCGAGGCGGTTGTCAGTGTCGACGTTGACTTTCCGAACCCCTGCTTTGATTGCCCGCTGGATTTCATTCACCGGAACGCCCCACGCCTGGCGGAGCCTTCCGCCATGCCTGTTGATGGTCTGAAGCAAGTCCTGCGGCACTGAGGACGAGCCATGCATGACGAGGTGGACATCAGGGATGCGCTGGTGGATTTCGAGAATCCTGTCGATGACGAGCACTTCACTCGTTGGCTCTTTGGAAAATTTATACGCCCCATGGCTTGTGCCTATGGCGACGGCCAGGGCATCAACGCCTGTTCTCAGCACAAAGTCAATAGCTTGATCTGGATCTGTGAGAAGCTGGCTTAAGGTGAGTTTGCCAACAGCCCCATGCCCCTCTTCTTGTTCGCCAGCGGCCATTTTCTCGATAGAGCCAATGGTCCCTAGCTCTCCTTCAACAGAGACGCCAACAGAATGGGCAACATCAACGATATGCCGAGTCACGTTGACATTGTACTCATACGAAGAGGGGGTCTTGCCATCTTCTTCGAGAGAGCCGTCCATCATGACGCTGGTAAACCCTTGGCGAATGGCACTGATGCACACTTGCGGACTATTGCCATGGTCCTGGTGCAGAACGATAGGGATGTCGGGATATAATTCCACAGCGGCCAACATCAAATGGCGAAGGAAGGCGTCATTCGTATATTTCCGAGCCCCTCGACTGGCCTGAATGATGACTGGCGCTTGAATCTCCTGAGCAGCTTCAAGAATGCCTTGGATCTGCTCCATGTTATTCACGTTGAAAGCAGCGACGCCAAATCCCTTATCGCGGGCATAGTCCAGCAAAACGCGTAGTGGCAGCATTGGCATGGAAAACATCCTCCATTATGGCTCAATTACATCCAATGAACAACCTCTTCCAGAGGAAGGCGGTATCGCGCCGGAGGTCGCTCCGCTGGATAGCCGACAGCTACGATGAGAGGCACGTGAAACGAATGTGGAATACCGACTATCTTCCTCAAGCGACGTTCGTCAAAGGTAGACATAGGGCAGGTGCCCAATCCGGCGCTTTCTGCCGCAAGCATGAACATCATAGCAGAAAGCCCCACATTCTGTTGTAGCCAGGCCCTGAGATGGACGACCGGCAATGCGGGCAAGGGAGAAAACAGACGGATCATCGGAGCGAGTAAAACTTTTGTAAGCCATCCAAAGCCAAATGGACCTGTGGAAAAATTCATGTCAATGATATGTCGAGTAATATCTTTCGTTTCTTCTGTCACAGCGCCATTTGCAAGGTCTTCGCCCCATATTTTTTCGAAGTGATGAACGGCACCCTGTTTATCAGCCGCAAATACCACCACTGCTGGCGCAGAGAGAACCTGTTTTTGCCCCAGGCAGGTGTGAACAATGGACTCTTTGATCTGCTGCTGTCTGATGATATAGTAGTGCACAGGCTGAAGATTGTATCCTGAAGGCGCATGCTGAGTGATGCGCAGCAATCTCTCAAGAAGAGCATGCGAAATAGGGTCCGGCTTAAAAGATCGAACACTTCTACGATGAAGAGCAAGAGCTTCAAAACCATCAAATTTCATATTTCATTCACTTGTACTTCATTTTCAAAGTATCCCTGAGCTCCATCGACGAGATACGATGCTAGATCGGGATCTCCTTCGTAGGATACCTCTACTTCAAGCCTTCCAGGTTGCGTGGTAGGACGACATGTCACCAAAACATATCCCACATGATCGCTGAGAATGCGTCGCACTTTTTCATGCGCCGTACCAATTTTCTCAAGCCGATGCTCCGAAGACCGCGGGTTATGCATGTATCACTGCCCTAAGCGTGCAAATCTAAATGGCCCGAACCTTGCACATGTTCCTGTCCCCATCTCAACTCTAGAGAGGAGGGATGGGGACAGGAACATGTACGATACCCCCTCAACACCATAGTAGGGTTTATCGGCAACTTACTGAACCGAACCAATTTGTTGCAAAGAAGAAATTGCTAAATTCGGGAATTGGACCAATTTTTTTGCAATTTCACAAAAGATTTTAAAAAACCTACAGCGACGTCTACAAAAGAAGCTTTGTACTATACTGAATAGGCCGATGCTCACAAGGATGGCACAAGGAGCGGCGTGCTGTCGTGGTTGCTCTCGGCTTGCGCATCGGGCAAGGTGGAAAGGAAGGATTGAAGTTCGATATCGCAGATGTACGGGTCGAGCTTTTTGATATATTCATCGGCACGGCCATACCGCAGGCCTACGCATTCGATCCCTTGTTGTTCAAGCGAGCACACATCCTGTACATGTTGTTCCTTGTCATCGAGGAAGACAATTCTCTTTGGCATCCACGATAGTTGTTTGAACAATGCTAAGAGCGCTGATTTTTTACTTTTCCCCGTCGTAAAAACAATTCCATTATCAAAGACCGCTTCCTTGGTATCGACGAGAGGAAAATACGCTTGAGACGGGGCTGTGAGGCTCAAGTTTATGCCGATGGAGGCCAGCTGTCGAATCGTTATAGAAGCAACGCGGGAAGAGCGGCTTGTCACTGCGACGATGGGGATGTTCTGATGCTGCAGTGATGAGATCACAGCCGCTGTGGTCTCTTCCATTGGCTGCACTTTGGTCACCGCATAGACGGCATGCAAAAGGCCAATGGCTTCTTCAAGCGCTTCTGCCTCGCCTTTGCCGGTATCGACCAGTTTTGAAACATAGTATTGAGTCCATTCATCAGAACCGAGCGTTTGGCATGGGCGCATGAGGGTATTATCAAGATCGAAGATGACGAGGCTTCCGGGCTGTATTTCTGAAACGACTTCTTGAATTGAAGAGCATTCGCGAATGCCACTCGACAACAGGCAGGGAATGAGGAGCGACAAGAATACAACTATGGGAAGGGCAGATCTTTGCATAGAGCGCACCAATTTTGAATATTTCGAGGCTGTGAATGATGCCTTGTTCCTCCTTTTCATTCTAGAATTATGCGCGACGTGTCCTTTTGGAGGAGAAAGTCGAATCTATCCAAAATCTCTTCACTCATATGTCAAGGCATAAGTGCTTTGTTGATTGTGGGGTAGCTCGATCCAAACGCGTCGCACATGGCTCAGGTGAGTTTACGCTTGACACAACTAAGTGGCGTCTGATTTCTTTGAGAGCAAAGGCACATTATGAGTACATTTTTAGAGAAATATCTTCTTACCCCTGTGAGAGACTGGCTGGTCGCCATTGGCTGCTATGTCGTGATGGTATGCCAGACCCTGTTCCTTATGTTCACGCAGAGGCCCCGCTGGGACTTAGTGAGCTTTCAGCTGTACGACATTGGCGTGCGCTCTCTTCCCCTCGTTTGCATTACAGGTATGGCTATTGGCATGGTGCTCGCCGCCCAATCGTTCTTCCAACTTTCTGACAAAGGTCTCGTAGGGGCAACGGGGCTGATGGTCGCCAAGTCTATGTTGGTGGAAATCGGCCCGGTGCTCACAGCGTTTATTATTACCGGGCGCGTTGGGGCCGCCATATGCGCGGAGCTAGGCAGCATGCGCGTCACCGAACAGATCGACGCGATGGCCAGCATGGGGGTTCATCCAGGAGAATATCTCGTCGTCCCTCGCTACATCGGCATGATCATCATGATGCCAATCCTCACTGTGTTTAGCTCGGCCTGCGGGATTTTTGGAGGATGGTTCATCGCGACACAGCTGTACGGCATGAACACACAAACATTCTTCGACCCAATTCAGATTTATATCACCTGGTATGACATAATTTCGAATTTCGTAAAGTCATGGATCTTTGGCATCCTAGTCGTTTCTATCGCCTGTTACGAAGGGATATCGACGAGAGGAGGCGCCGTCGGTGTTGGGCGGGCCACAACCGCAAGCGTCGTCATCGCCTATTCCACAATTCTCGGCGCCAATTTCCTACTGACGATTTTCCTTAACGCGCTGTATTGGTATATTTTTGGGTTTAATTAGGAGCAACCTTGATTCGAATTCATAACGTGTGGAAATCATATGATAATGTCCCAGTCCTAAAGGGCATTACTATCGATATTCCATCCTCGAAAATCACTGTTATTCTTGGGCGTTCCGGTGTAGGGAAAAGCGTTCTCTTGCGTCAAATTGCCGGTTTGGAAGCCCCTGATACCGGGGAGATCGAGATTCACGGGCAGGACCTACAAACACTCTCTGCAAAAGCTCGCAAAGAGTGTTTGAGCCAAATTGGCATGCTCTTCCAAAGCTCGGCGCTTTTTGACTCTATGTCCATCGAAGAAAATATCGCTTTTTCCCTTCGCCATCACCACGCGTTTTCGTCGCTTTCAGAACAGGACATTCAAGACAAAGTCGATGAAGCGCTGTATAATGTCGGCCTAGAAGGATACCAAAAAAAGGCACCGTCCGAACTTTCGGGAGGCCAAAAGCGGCGGGCAGCGCTTGCTCGACTTATCGTATATAAGCCTCAAATTCTGCTTTTTGACGAACCGACAACAGGCCTTGATCCCATTACGGCTTCCCAGATAGCCGCGCTGATTCGATCGACGCAACAATCCCTCAATGGAACTGCTGTGCTCGTCACTCACGACATCGTCACGGCCATTGCCATTGGAGAGTATTTTGCCCTTCACCATGAAGGGCGAATCTGCATCAGCGGAGAGAGAGAATCGTTTCTCTCCTCGTTGGATCCCGTCCTTCATCAGTTCATTACGAGTGCCTTAGTACCCGAAGAATCTGTCCATCTGATCCAACAGGCTCATGCGCGAGGGGGTGTATGAATCGTCGATATTTAGCCGCTATAGGACTCACCGTTATCGTCGCCTTAGCCCTTGTGATTCGAGCCCTGCTTTTTCTCCACCCCTCCCCTGGGGACGCAGGGCGAGAGATCCACGTCCGCTTTCAAAACGTCGATAAAATTGCTCCTCGTACACGGGTAACCTTTGCTGGAAAGCCAGTCGGAGAGGTAACCCAAGTGCTCTTACTGCCAGAGGTCTTTGACGCCAGAGCTGTGGGCTCTCGTCCGATTTATTCGTACGAGATAACGCTGGCCATTGATTCTTCTGTTCGAGTCTATAAATCCGATGAAATCTCCGTGAAATCCGAGGGGTTGATGGGCGAACGCGTAATCGCTATTAACCCAAAGCCTGTGCCAGAAGGCGAAGAGCTGCATCTGGTAGGCCCTGACGACATTCTGTTTGCTGCACCGTCTGGAAGCGCGGAAGAAGTGCTGAAAGAGATCACCATCACCGCCCAGAAAACCGATCAGGCTATTGACTCTCTCTACCACGCGTCAGAACAACTCACTACCTTGCTCACATCGTTGAATCGCGGCCATTTTGGTGAGAAACTCATAAAAATGAGCGAAAAAACGCTTTCAACACTCGAACGTGTCGATGCCCTGACGCAGACCGTCATAGATGGACTCAAAGGCCGAGGAACCATCGCAAAACTCATGAAAGACCCAGGTCTGTACGACAGTTTTTATGACTGTTCCCGTGCCACCAAGCAGTTGCTTGCCGATATCAACACCTATGGCATACTCTTTCATACCAACCGCGATTGGCAGAGAGAGAGGCAACGGCGCGAGGAGGCACAATCATCTCTTCTCTCCTCTTCTCTTCCTCTTTCAACGCGAGAACGATTTGTGAAAATCTCTCGCATTATGTCAGAGTTACAATCGATGTTGGAACAGGCCGAAAACACCCTCAATCGAGGAAGCCTTCGCGACGATGCTCATTTGCGCGAAGCGTTTTCTCAAGGCCTTTACAATGTACAACAGCAACTTGACAACTTGTCAGAAGCCGTTCACAACGCACGACTTACCGAGACTTCTGACATTCCGGATGAGGAGCACGACGAGCCACTATGACAGAGCCGCTGCCTACGACCGTCCACAAGGGATGTTTTCTCATTGCTAGCCCTGAAATTGAAAATCCCCTTTTCTTTCGAGGCGTCATGCTCATCTGTGAACACAATGCCTCTGGCTCTTTTGCCCTGTTGATCAACAAACCGTTAGAGCTCGAGCTACCAGAAGAGATTGTCAACCTCTCGACAGCTGCCAATAAAAATGTGAGTATCCGCGCAGGCGGGCCCGTACAAACAAATCAGATGATGCTGTTACACAGCGTAAAATCCGAACAGCAGCAGCTTCTCACGGTGACCGACAGCGTCTACCTCGGTGGAGATATTCAGTTCCTCCACGAGCTCATTGAGGATGAATCAGGACCGCATGTCTTCCTTTGCTTTGGCTATGCAGGATGGGCTTCGGGCCAGCTTGACCGCGAGTTCTTGGATGGCAGTTGGTACTTATGTCGGGCCACGAAAGAGCTTATCTTTGATACGCCGCCCGACCAGCTGTGGAGAAGACTTCTCCTCCATATGGGAGGCCGGTATGCCACACTGTCGACCATCCCAGAGGACCCTTCGGTCAACTAACCATGAGGCGCTGAGCCATTGGCGGTGTGCCTTTTGGAGGATAGAGGAGGATCTTTTTGAATCGGGCTACCCAAATTCTCCTTTAAACGTCCACTCCGCTAATGGTTCAGCCTGCCGCCTCAAAAAGTTTTGCCACAAGCCAAGCAACCAAAAAGTACATGTAGGTTGCAGAGACATCATTGAAAGCCGTGACGATAGGTCCTGAAGCGACTGCCGGGTCGATATGAAAGTGGGCGAAAAAGATCGGTGACAGGGTGCCAAGTAGTGAGGCTGTGAAGCAGGCGCCAAAGACGCCAGCGCTGACAATGGTTCCAACCAGAGCGGGGTCGAGCGGCGTATGAGGCAATCCTGCGTGATTAAGAGCAAAGGCCGCCAGTCCACAGATGATGCCAAAGCACAGGCCTATCAGCATTCCAATTTTGAGCTCGCGGGTGATCGCCGTTCCGACGGTTCGCGCTGTCACTTCGCCTGTTGCCATGCTGCGGATGAGAACGGTACTGCACTGGACGCCAACATTGCCGGACATGCCTGTAATCAGTGGGACAAAGAAGGGAACAGCCAAAAACCACGGTTGAGTTTGGAAGATTGAAAATCCTGTCGCAGAGAGCATGCCTGCGAATACGGTGACGATCAACCAGGGGGCGCGCGCCAGAAATCGCCGCCACGTCGGTTCATCTTCTGTCAGGCGTTCGGCGGTACCGCCGATACTGGCAATGGTTTCATCAGCCATCTCTTCCATCATTTCCACGACATCGCCCTGGGTGATCACGCCAATCAACCGATCTTCAGAGTCAACGACAGGAAGAATAGACAGACTATACCGTTCAAAAAACTCAACGACTTCATCGCGAGAGGTATCTGGGGAAACACGATGTACGACAGGTCGCATCAGCTTACGCAGAGGAATATCAAGGGCGTTCACGATGAGATTGCGATCTGGAACATACCCCAACAACTCCAGATCCTCCCCAAGGACGAATACCCAGCCTGTCAGAGCAACGCCAGGATGTTCTCTGATATATTCAACGACCTGTCCGACTGTGGTCTTCAGAGAGAAGGCGAAAAATTCGTTGGTCATCAAGCGACCTGCCGTATGCCGGCGGTGTTGCTGCAACGCAGCAATCCTCCGCGCCTTCCTCTCGTCAAGGAGCTCGAAAACCCTCTTCAATCGGCGGTACGGAAGATCCTCAAGCACAGGGACGGCCTCATCAGGCGGCATGTGTTCGAGCAGCTGTTTGATCTCTTCATCCCGGACAGCTCGAAAAATTGCTAATCGCGTCGGCGAAGTAGTATGAATGATAAAGGAAGCCTTTGCTTCAATATCTGGCAGGCATCGATACACGACGATACGAGCGCTGACCGGCAGCCGTGTTGACGCTTTTGCGAGATCGATGGGGTCATGCTCAATAGCGATTTTGGCGAGATTATGATGTTGATACGATGCGGTCTGCTTGTGAATAGCTTGCTCAAATTTTTCAAGCAGAACAGCATCCATCTGGGTCGCCCGAGTGTCAAGAAGATAGCCTGTAACAGGTTCTTCTTCATCGGACAGTACTTCAGGAGTCAGCTGATCCTCAGGCTTTCTTTCCATAGGATCACCATCGAATGACTCCTCATTATACGCCACTTAGAATACACTATCAAGAAGGGAAATCGAGAAAACCGATTACCTTCAGATACACATACAACAAGGGCGACGTGAGGAGAATAGAGTCGATAATGTCGAGGACGCCGCCAAGGCCTGGTATAGAATTGCTATCCTTGACGCCGGCATCTCTTTTGAAAAGTGATTCTGACAAGTCTCCTATCATCGCTGCTACACCAATAGCACACCCTAAGGTGATCCATGTGGATGTGGGCAACTCGGGGAGATCATACGGCCAGTATCGTGGTACGACCATGCTGAGGGCTGCTGCGCCGACAAGGCCTCCGACAGCTCCTTCAATGGTTTTCTTAGGACTTAGTGAGGCAGCTAAAAGATGCCTTCCCATGAGCTTCCCGGAAAAATAGGCAGCCATGTCAGAGCCCTTCGTTGTCACCAAAAGCCACGTCAACCAAAATGCTGTCGCCTCTCCCGAGGGAAGACGCGGTAGGAAGTTGATGTCAATGATCAGGCTACAAGGCAAGACAATATAGACAAACCCAAAGATCGTGAGAGCGATGTTGGCAATCGCCTCGTGCTGGTGGATGAGAAACGCAAGGGGGGTGCTCACAGCCGCAAGGAAGAGAAGGAACATTGGAAGATGGACAAACTGCGGGAAAAGCGTGGCTAGCGCATAGACGAGGAGATACCACAGAGAAAACCATCTAAGCAATTTTGAGGCTGGAGAAAATCCCTTTGCCTGGCACAAACGTAGGTATTCCCAAAGGGCTATGGACTGCACGCCAACAAGCCCTAGGATGAAAAACCAAGCGCAAAAAGGAAGGTGCGACGAGACAATCAACAAGGCCGTCAGCGCAATGAAGACAAAACTTGTGATACTACGTTGCCAAAAGTTGGCTGATGGCCAATGAAACAGTGTGCTCATGGTACATGCTATAAAATATATTATTTATTAAAGATAGGTTGTTACCTATGTTCTACGCTCCTCCATATCTCCGGAAACGAGACTGATAGGTAATGATCGCTCGAAGAAGATGGTGGGGCGTGAAATCCGGCCACTGCGCCGAATCAGTATACACTTCAGCGTAAAAGCTTTGCCAGAGCAAAAAATTCGATAGCCGTTCTTCACCACCGGTTCTAATGACGAGGTCGGGGTCTGGCAAGCAGTGCGTGTCAAGGGCATTGCTCACAGCTTCTTCTGAGATCTCGTTGATGTGGTCATCGCGATACATAGCGGCGAGCTTCCGAAAGGCACGGACAAGCTCATCGCGACCTCCATAATTCATGGCAAGGACGAGATCTAGCGACCGACCGCTCGCTGTTTTTGCAGTCACATCTTCAATCGTCGCTTGCAAGAACGGCGGTAGCCGTGCAACATCGCCGATGATCTGAAGTCGGATATCGGCCTTGACAAGAGAATCGGCGTAGAAATTTAAATGCATATCAAACAACTGCATGAGCATCTGGATCTGATCTGACGGTCGTTTCCAATTTTCGGTCGAAAAAGAATAGACAGAAAGGACGGGGATACCCAGTTCCTTAGCAGCTAAGGACGTTTTAATGAGCGTCTGAGCGCCTTCGAGGTAGCCATTGACAAAGGGTAGGCAGTGGGCCTGCGCCCAACGACGGTTCGCATCGGGAATGATGGCCACATGCCTCGGCATTCGTTCAGGCTGAAGGGGGAGGAGATCCACATCAGAGAAAAAGGGGCCCTCCTGTGGGGCAAAATCTTTCAAAGGAGTTTCTGGAGCAGAGATGGCCACCATTCGAATCACTCATTGTGTAACTTTAAGACACTCATGAAGGCTCCTTGGGGAATGCTCACCTTCCCAATCTCCTTCATCCGTTTTTTGCCTTCCTTTTGCTTTTCCCACAGCTTTCTCTTCCGTGTGATATCTCCGCCATAACATTTTGCCGTCACGTTTTTGGCAAGCGCCCGAATGGTCTCACGGGCGATCACCTTCCCTCCAATAGCCGCTTGGATAGGAACGCGAAAAAGCTGCATAGGAATTACTTCGACCAACTTCGCACATAAGGAGCGTCCCTTTGCCTCGGCCTTTGACCTATGGATGAGACATGAAAAAGCATCCACAGGCTCTTCATTTACCCGAATCTCGAGTTTCACAATATCCCCCTTTTCATATTCATCAAAGGAATAGTCGAAAGAGGCATATCCTTTGGTCATCGATTTGAGTCTGTCGGCGAAATCTGTGACAATTTCATTCAGCGGCAGGCGATAGGTGAGGAGGAGTCGTTTTGCATCGAGCGTCTCCATCTTCACGCATGTTCCCCGTTTGTCGAGCGTCAGCGACATGACATTTCCAAGATAGTCGTGCGGCGTCAAGATATGGCAGATGACAAACGGCTCTTCGACCATGCGAATAATAGCAGGATCCGGATAGCGAGCAGGATTGTCGACGTCAATCGTCGTCCCATTGTCCAGCGTAAACCGGTAGATGACCGATGGAGAGGTCGTGATGATGTCGAGCCCAAACTCCCGATGAAGCCGTTCAAAGACAATTTCCAAATGCAGCAGTCCCAAAAAGCCGCATCGAAAGCCAAAGCCAAGCGCTGTGCTACTCTCCTGTTCAACATGAAGAGCCGCATCGTTGAGACGCAGCTTGGCGAGAGCATCGCGGAGAGCTTCAAAATCTTGGGAATCGACGGGATAGATGCCGGCAAACACAACGGGCTTGACGAGTGTAAATCCTGGCAAAGGGGCAACCGCTGTCTCTTTAGCACCCGTGACCGTATCCCCAATCTTGACGTCGGCAACCGCCTTGATATTGGCCGAAAAATATCCGACCTCTCCAGCCGATAACGTCTCAACCGTGCGTTGGGTGGGCGTGAAAACCCCCACTTCAAGGACTTCATACGCAGCGTCTGTCGCCATAAAGCGTATGGTATCGCCTTTGCGAACCTGCCCAGAGACGACTCGTATATACACCAACACACCGCGATACGGATCATAGCGAGAATCAAACACCAATCCCTTCAGGATATTCGATGGCGATACTGTGGGAGGCGGGATGCCACCTACAATTCTTTCGAGCACCTCTTCAATGCCAATACCGGCCTTAGCAGAGCATAAAATGACCTCTTCCCGAGGAATGGCCAACGAATCTTCAAGTTGTTGCAGCGTCCCTTCAATGTCGGCCGTTGGCAAGTCAATCTTGTTGAGGATGGGGATAATGGTAAGGTTGCGTTCCATGGCCAGATGAACGTTTGCAAGGCTTTGAGCTTGAAGACCTTGACCAGCATCAACCACAAGGAGAGCCCCTTCGCACGCCGCCAGGGAGCGCGAGACTTCGTAGGTGAAGTCCACATGCCCCGGAGTGTCGATAAGATTCATCTGAATGATCCGGCCATCTTTGGCCTGGTAGATCATGCGAACGGGATGGGCTTTAATGGTGATCCCCCGTTCGCGCTCGAGGTCCATCGCGTCAAGAACCTGGTCCTGCATCTCTCGCTTGGATACCGTGCCTGTATGCTCCAAAAGCCGATCTGCTAGTGTCGATTTTCCATGATCGATGTGTGCAATAATTGAAAAATTACGAATCAGCAGAGGGTCGTACCGAAATTCCACAATCATTTCCTCTGTAAGAGCCATTTTGGGAGTATATCGAAACAGAAGTGATCATTTCAAACCCAAGTTGCTGTGAACCAGTATTAAAGGTAAAATTTTATAAACAACTGAAGGCGCGCGATTGTTGTTGCAATATTTTCAATAGTAATGTTTTTTGATAACTAGAAGGAACTGGGGTTGTAGTACCGCTTCTATTTGCACAATGCAGGACTGGGTTCTCCCCCACGAGGAGGTTGTATGACAATACTAGACGAGTTGCGCCAGGCCACCACCCGCTTGAACGACATGACGATTCAGAACTCTTCCGTGAGAAGCTGTTTGCTGCAAGGCCCCAGGAGAAATTGGAAACCATTTTCAACCTCCCTATCGACCCTTGAAAGCGAGATGAACTCTCTGCTCGAAAAAATCCAACGGGTAGCAAGCGAGGGAGGAGAGGAGTCTGAAGCACGTACACAAGTTGTTGCCTCATCGCAGATTTTGCACTCCGCCATTGATCTGCTCCAGCAGACAAGAGGGAAATTTCACGTCCATGAATATCCAGCCGGCCTCCCCTTTTGGCAAAAAGCCGTCATCAACGTCAAAAGATTTTTCGGATTCTTTACTGGAACCAGGTATGTTGAAATTGCCACAGCCGTCATCGATGTACAAAACGTTGCATCTCAAGTGCAGAAGGCCATCCTCGAAGTATATACAAAAACACTGCCCGATAATTTTTCTCAGCAGCACAAGGTGGCTGTTTCTCTAGAGGAACGCCGCATTACAGTGCAGGATTTAGAAGGAACTATTGAACTTACTGACCAAGGAAAATTTCACGGCGTTGTTGGCGGCGAGAAAGTCGTCGCGTCTGACTGGGAGGAATTGGGGCAACGGATCGACCAGATCCGCCAAAGACAAGAAGAAGCCCGAGCTAAGCATACGAAGCTCGTGAGCGCTCTTGAGCAACGAGTTGTTGCAGAGGTCCCTCCAGACCTACCGGAAGGAGCGTGGTATCTGCGAAAAGAGGGAGCTGCGTATGTCCTCTATCGGCAAGGGCAGGGAGAAAAGCGAGTCGTAGTCACCGCAACAACATTAGCGGAGAATATCAATCAGCTCTTCGGTGTCGAAGTTTCTGACGAACTGTTTGTCCCTCATATGATGTGGACGAAAGAACAACAGAACCTGGAACAGAGATGTATTGCCGATCAAACAATCTTGGTTGAGAAGGGCCAGCTGCTGAAAACGTGGCTGCCCCAAGAAGAGCAGGATGTGACATTCCTCTTCAAGCCAACAGATGAGGAAAACAAGGGCTGTGTCCAGATCGGCATTGGGGAAAGGTCCGTTGACATCCCCATACAGAGTGATGATGCCAGAAGAGAGTTCGTCGTACACATTAACGAGGCCGAGTACCGTTCTTCCACTGTCGATGGGTTGAAGCGCACACTCGTGCACAATCGTCATCTTCAACATATTGCCGCCAGGGCCCCTGAGGCGGAAGACAAGCGCCGCCAAGGGATGGAAGCCCTTGAAGCATTCCAAAGGGCAATGGGAGAGGAGATCAAAGAATCAACGCAAAAGGAAGTAGAAGGCGAGCTTTCTGCATCTGCTGACGCACAAAGCCTTGCCCAGGAAGGCATGGTTGTATGCCACCCTTGGCAGAAAGAAGGGAAATATCTTCTGACGATTCTGAAAGGCGCGACATGTACAACCTTCCCGCTTGATATAGCGCGACGGCCTGGGACCATCCTCATCTGCCACGAGGGAAGAGACATTGAACTGCAACCTCACGCTCAGATGAGCGACATGAAGCAGCACATACAGCAGGAAATAGGGGGACGGGGAGTGTTATTCCCCTATGAATATCGAAAAATTCAGGAACTAACAGCTCCTCTTCGCAGCGCCATTGTTACAGAGAAAGAACGGCAAACGCTCTCATTTGAAGAGTTCTCAAGCCTTGTGAGAACCTTCGGGAAGTATGCAGCCCCTGCGTACTTCATCAAAAAGGTACGTTCGAATTCGACCACGATTGCGTGGTGGGACGGCACACGAGAGCAAACGCTCGTCGTCGACATCATGAGCAATCCTGGAAAGCTCACCATAGCAGGGAAACCGCCATATGAATCGTGGGATGCCTTGTTCAGGGGAGAAATGAGAGTTTCCACAGAGAACCTCATCTCTCCTCAGAAGTTGGAGGCTCAGGCACAGCAGAGGCAAGAATTTGTCCACCGCGAGATCCAAGGCCATCCCGAATACCGAACGCAGGATCCAACACGAGAGGTGTACGCCCAAATCCAGAAGATCAAAGTTCCGAATGCCTGGTGGGTGAGTCAAGCACGAGAACCACAAAAATCCGGATTTCTCCAGGGACTCGGACAGGCTGTCATAGGACTCGTGGTTGGCAAGACAGAGGCCCTCTCAGAAATCGTCAAGCAACAGTTCGTCGTACAAGTGTGCGACAGCGATGGACAAGTGAAAGACATTCCCCTACGCTTAGCGTATGAGGGAGGCAAGTGGAAAATTCGTAAAGATGATCAGTGCTTCGACACGATCGAAGCATTTCTACGTGCACACCAGCTTACTCCTCAATACAGCTGTGACAAAGTTCATGAGCAGCACAAACGACATCTGGCTGTTGAACAAGAGATCGAGTCCAGTGGTGTAAACCGCTTCGTAGAGGGCGTGAAAAATCTCTTTGGGGCCTCATCGTCTAGGTACTTTACAAGAGAGAGCTCTCAAAGCCAGCTGCTACTACAGCGGGTGAAAAACGCAGCCAAAGCCATTGGGAAGCCTGTGGGATGTATATACAAGGCAAACGACGTGTATACGCTGGTGATGTATACCGAAGATGGACAGAGCCAGTCGTACACTTTGGAGATAGATTCGACACCTACCCCTGGGGTATTTGTAGTTGACGAGAAACAGTACGCGTCATTTGCTGCCTTCCGAGATACGGTCCTTCGGAATGTTGTCGCGCTGTCAGATGCTGAGGCCCAAGCCAAGAAGACGGAACGTACGGAGGCGACCCCACCAAAGCCACGAGCAGTACCGGTGCCGGAAGCACCACAGAGACAGGAACCACCACCGAAACAGCAACTACGACGAGTAGAGGAACCACCACGACCTGCAGAACCAGTGGCTAGTGCCGCCGCAGCTGCGTCTCATGAGGCCGCACCCGAACGTCCAACATGGCTTGACGCTCAAGAGTCATGGGTCACCGTTGGCAAAGGACAAAGGCTAGAAAGGGATATGTTCAAGCTACTGACCAATGTACGAGCGGCCAGGTCATTGATTTCTTGCGACGTAGCTGGGAATTTGAACACTAATGAACGGGCCTTCCATGCATGGGTTAAGATGTTAGGGAAATGCTCAGATAAGCTGAGCGAGCAACATCTTGACGACATTGAGGGGATCACCAGAGAGCTCCCTCTCCTTGAACGCCTCTGGCTGCTTGAAGTCGCGGTACAGCCGAAGATTATTAGTAGCGGCCGGCAGCATCGAGCCATCACTGCTCTGGAGCGCTGCCTAAAGGCTTCTATCAAGCCAGAAGAAGAGCAGCTGCTGCTCTCCTATCTTGCTGCCCACTCTGCTCAATATGGCAATGCCAAAACGCGAGAAGACGCCGTCGCCTTCTTAAGAGCAAAGGCCCAGCCATAAGGGCAGCCTGCGCTTGTGCGGTTGGATTGCCTGGCACTGCTATTGTTCAACGGCATGGGACCTATCACTCAAACCAGGGAGCGTAGTATCGATCCGTCACCTGAAAGCCTAGGCTCCGATAACAGTGTAGAGCAGCAACATTGTCCTTCCCTGTAAAAATAATCGCCCTTGTACCTCCCTGCTCTCGCATAGAGCAAATGAGGGAGGAACAGACACACTTTGCATACCCTCTGCGGCGATATGCAGGGTCCGTCACGACGCCCAAAATTTGAAACGCTGTGATAGCACGTCCATTGCTCGCTGCTACGGAAACGATTTTCTGATCGATGTCAAAACACATCGTCATTGGATTCGCCACTACGCGCGCTCTTTCTTGCTCTGTTAGAGAGCTCTCCATGGGAATACCGTGAATACGCCGTTGAAGCTTAGTCACCTGCTCAACATCCTTCTCCGTCATGCGACGGACGACTCCATCGGGCGATGTACAAGGAACACAAGTTGCTGTTTCTAATTCAAGGAACAAAACCTCGGGGTCTCGCGTTGAGTGCCTGCCTGAGGCAACAAAGACCTCATAGGCGGGCTTGACAATGTCTGCCATCCCAAGCACAGTTTTGACAGATGGATGGGTATGCATCATGATCCGTGCAAACGCCTCCGTTGCCTCTGCATCTTCGGAAAATATCGAACAGGACTGGAACGCGGGGTAATAGCCGCATACACCGATCATTCTCCCATTGTGTCTCGCAACATAGAGTTCAGAGGCACATGTGTGGTTTAAGAGATTTCCAAGGAGAAAAAGAGCGTGCGTCTCATGTGGGGCGAGATAGTCGATCAGCTCCCTTCGTACGAATTCTTGTCCGACATCTGCCGGATCAATCCTCAATCCACCTGCAGAACGGTCCTCTGGGATTTTGGAAGAAACCATACACCTCTCCGTACATGCGCGTGTCAATTCACAGCATAATGATCGATATCGGACAATCAAAGCAAAGTAAGGAACGTACCATTGCGCTAGCACTGTTACAGCAAGACTAATAGAGCCATTTGCGCTGTGGATGTGTAGAGCAGAAGAGGGAGATGAGCGACCCAACCCCTTCTCACACATATGTCAGTGCATATGTGTGAGAAGGGGTTGGGGTAGATTTGGCCAAAAAGATCCAACTCTGTCCTCCAAAAGGCGCATCGCAAATGGCTCTATTAGCTTCGTCGGGCATCGTACTATCTTGACGGTCTCGCCTACCCACGGCGGAGATGGGATGGTGAGCTGGTAGGATATGCAAGGATAGGATGTGAGAAGAAATGTGCGGCCAGAAAGACTTGAACTTTCACTGAGTTACCCCAACTAGAACCTGAATCTAGCGCGTCTACCAATTCCGCCATGACCGCATGGGAGAAAGACGTACTGATTGTAAAAACTTACAGCCTTTTTGCCAAGCAAGGCGGAGCCTCTACCCAGGTGACTGATCATTAAAAGCACTTTTTTAACAGATGCTCTCGGTATGAGGAGG
>CAYPCN010000009.1:0-56243 GCA_964409235.1 uncultured bacterium | reverse complement strand
TGTGAGGCGGAACTTTCCCCTTTGGCTGGCTCATGAGACCTCCGTGAGTTTAGGCACCCACAGTTTCCATGAATCAAGGCTGTTTTTTCAAGAATTCAATTTAATGGTCAGCCACCTGCTCAAGGACTGGGCTTCCTTACCGTCAATTTGATGAGCGAGATATACTCTCTGAGTGTCTGAGAAAAGTCATATTCACGAACGCTCTCACGGATGCTCGAGGGAAGAGCTGGATCCTGCATGCGGTCTAAAGCCAAGGCAATCGCCTCGCTCAGCTCTTGAGATGAGGCCATCTCATCAACGATCAAGCCATTTGTACGCGGAGTGATCACCTCGGAACCGCCGTTCGCCGTCGTGGTGACGACAAAAAGCCCCATCGCCAACGCTTCCAGTGTCACATTGGCAAATGGATCATACCTCGAAGGAAGTACGGCAATATGCGCTCTTTGGTAATAGGGCATGGGCGCTTGCGCTGTTGGGACAAACGTCACTCTTTCTCGTATATTCAACGCCCTTGCAAGGCTCTCAAACACCTCTGGATGCCGTTCCTTGCCAACCGCTGTAAGATGGAAGGGTCGATCCTTGATCAGGCTGAGCGCCTGCAGAAGGCGGTCTAAGCCCTTGCGGCCCCACTCATGGCCTATGAACAGCAGCTCTGGAGGCGCTGCGGAATCCGCGGGCGCAGAGAGTTTTTGTTGAAAATAAGGGGCAAACTCCTCCCATTCCACACCATTATGGAGTACGGCGATGCGAGAGGACGGGGTTTTCGGATAATAGCGAAGGAGTTCCGCTGCGACCAAGTGGGAATTGCAAATGATCTTGACAGGAGGATGGCGTTCAAAGGTGCAGCGCTCGGAATACAGGGTAAGGAGATGGAGAGGGTTGAGGAACAAGGAAACCCTTTTCAGTAGCGATGCTCCTGTACAACGGCGGGCCAAATAGGCGGCGTGGCAGCCGTTCCCCGCCCTGTAGAGCGTGAGAGGCAGAAAGTGGCGGTCAAGCCCAACGACGACATCGAAATGATGACGGCGCACGTATCGCCGGCAGTGGTAGTCAAACCAGACAAGGTTGAGAGCTGAAGGACGAAGGCGTCGGCACACCTGTTCCACAGGCACATCATCACGCGACGAAGTAGAGAGAATCGCCACTTGATGCCCTCGTTCTTCAAGAGCGCGAAGGAGGCGCACACAATATTTCTCGAGCCCTCCATATGAATGCAGCGTTGTTTTGATCAGGGCGATCTTAAGAGGCTTCTTCAACAACAACGGTTCCATCACCATCTCGCGTGATTGATAAGCATAATGGGGTGTCTTTTGCGCTGAAAAGGAGGAAGCTGCTCATGTACTCCCGAAAACGAGAGCGCAGGTATTTCTCGCGTTCTGCCAGATGCTGTCGAAGAGTTGTAGGGCTTCCAATATGCGTATCAGTATCAAACTCAGAAGAAAGAGCTATCGTCACATAGGCCTCTTCCAGCTGGTGCGAATTGATAAACTGGACATCCCAATGGAACGATGGTTTAGACTCTTTCGCCACAGAGACGATCACGATCTCCAATCTCTCACGAACAATATCGAGGAACAGGCGGCTGACCGAATTGACGTACAAATGTTTATCAATGTAGAAAACACCATGCTGCTGTTTGACAAGTGCATTCGGCTTTAGGACGAGTGTTGATGGATTAAGATTCTTCACTGTGGCAAAAGGATAAAACATCCTCACAGGAATAGAACAATCCACAGAGATATCTTTCTTATGCAAGAAATCAATCCTTAGATGCCTCGCCTCCTGACCATTGATCGACTGGACAGCATTGTGGAGGAATGGTATTCGAACTTTCTTCCACGCCTCAGGAATAAAAAAGCTCACTTCATCTTCGCCAGGCCCTTCCACCTGTAAGGTATCCAGCTGTTCCGGCGTAATAAGGGATAGATCAAATGTCAATTCAAGCCCTTCTTCTTGCAATTGTTTGATATCTTCCTCAGGACCTGAAATGAGGTGGTATAGTTTCTGAGGCCACACCCCGAGAAACTGGTAGCCTTCAGGCACCTCGCGCTTGGGCAGGCGAACAAAGACGGGGATCTTCTGCGTAACGAGAGGACACAATCGAATGACAAGTTCTGAGTGAACCAGCTGCCGAACAGCGCGGATCAGATGAATATCGGGGTTAAAACACAGGAGGTTGTTTTTGGTAATCTTGGCTACCCATTCATTGCCTTTGTCTGAAGCGTCGATTACCACTTCAAAATCGTGAGGTTCCAAGTGTTCGATGACATCTTTGGTCCCTGTCAGCGTAATAGAAATTCGCTTATCGAGAAAGCCATCCGGCATGAGACCGCGGATGGTTTTATTGGGAGGGAGGTTCACGATCCGCACTGGTACGCGCGTAAATACTCGAGTCGAGGTAATGGACGAACTGACAACCGCCCAAATGACAATAGCAGCCAGCACGGCGATGAGCTTCCGTTGCCAGTTCTGCACGAACATGTTTTTTAAGAATGTCTCCATGACACCAACCAATTTTGCAATCTCGCTCGCATTGTTGGACTCTCGTCCTGAGGTGTAAAGAGACTGCGAAGAACTCCCTTAAATCGATCAACTCGAACACCGCGCGTGATCATCCCCTCGCGAGCGATGGACACCTTCCCTGTCTCTTCAGACACAAGGATGCTAAGCGCATCAGAATGCTGTGTAATACCAAGTCCTGCCCGATGGCGCGTTCCCATGGACCGAGTAATTTGCGAGGTATCATCAGCTAAAGGCAGAATCGCCGCTGCCGCCAACACCGTTGTCCCACGAATGATGACCGCCCCATCATGGAGAGGAGAGGCATGCATAAAAATCGATTCTATCAATTCAGATGAAAACTGTGCATTAAGAAGAACCGCTTTTGACGCATATTCATCCAACGAATCTTGATTTTCGAGAATAATAATAGCGCCTATACGGCGTTCCGACATTCGATATACGGAGTTACATAGTCCATCGAGAAATTTATCAAATTCTGACAGCTTTTCATATTTTTTGCCCTTCATGCTCAGCTTCGCAAGAGCCACGCGGAGTTCTGGTTGAAAAATAATCAACACCCCGATGACAGCGGCATTTACAAAATACCGCATGATCGTTTGAAGCACGGGGAAATTCAGCCAATTGGCAAGGGAGAAAAAGATTAAAAAGACAACTGTTCCAGCTGCCAAATCCATGGCTCTCGTATTCCAAAAGAACGAAAGCAAATGGTACACAACAAATGCGATCGCAATGATTTCGACAACTGGAATAAGTGTCGGAATGATCGCGTGAAGAACGGACATAAAAATTCCTATTATATGAACCAGAGACGATGCGGCTTTGGAGCAGCAATCTCAGGAAGTCGGCATCGCCAACAACTCTTTATCTCGCCATCGTTGAAGGGCAGGAAACAAGATCGTCGACCAAAGGGTAGGGAGTATTCCGTAAGATGTCAAGAGAGAAATCGCCAAGAGCATTTGCGATGCGGATTTGTAAAGGAGAAGTGCAGACTTTTGGATCGGGCCATCCCAAAATCAATGAAGCCCATATGCTCTGACATATAGATGAGGAAGCTTTGGGTAGATTCTGGCAAAAAGATCCTGCTCGCAAATGGCTCCGCCAAGCATTGTCTCTTATTCAGATTGCTGGCTGCCGGGAGGAGGCGTAGGAAGACCATGTTTTTTCCGCTCTTCATACGTATGGATACGAAGATATGATGCTTGCTCTCCTTTCTCTTGGGCAACCGCCTCTTTCTTTTCAGCAAAATGGCGGATCTCTTCACTAAGTATTCTTTTGGTACTTTCGTTCTTTTTCAGCTCGTCTCGATGAATCTCTTCTTGCTCGCGCCGCGCCTCTTCTTTTCGTTGTTGGCGGCTTCTTTCCAGTCGCTGCTGAGCAGAGGCCACAATGTGCAACAGAATAGTCTTCGCCACTTCATTCGCCTCAGCCGCTTCCACTGTTCGCACGGTGATTGGGGATCCAAGGCTTTGACTGCCAATTTCCGCTTCTTCGGTTTCTTCTGAGGTCTGTCCGCCGCCTTGAACGCTTTGTTGCAGCTCAGTAGCGACTTCGCTGAAGCGATCATCAGCCATTTGTTTAATCTGATCAGCATCTCCTCGAGACACAGCCGCCAGTTTCCCCTCTTGTTGTACCTTGCTTAGTCGTTCGT
The DNA here is from genome assembly GCA_964409235.1 of uncultured bacterium. Taxonomy (GTDB): domain Bacteria; phylum Chlamydiota; class Chlamydiia; order Chlamydiales; family FEN-1388; genus CAINFV01. The sequence continues at coordinate 52,072 of CAYPCN010000009.1, read as the reverse complement.
ACACGGGAGGATCGCGCTGCTCGAGTACCTGGAGCAAGGCGTGCAGCTGACCCTTGTCAATCCCGACAACCGTCGCTCCTTTCTCCGAGAAGAGAATCTTCACTTTTGGAAACTCGGCGATGTAGGGGGAATATTCTTCGAATTGGGGCAGCCCCAATTCGTGTCCTCCGGACTTCACCAAGCGCTGTAAGTTTTTAAACATGCGTTGCACGGCCACCGCCTCAGCCCCAATAGCTGGTCCTCCAGAAATTCCTTTCTGATGCAAAATAGAGTGCATCTTCCCTTCAACCACTACAGAAGGCACGTCGCGCAGCCAGCTGCAATTCAACAGTACAGCCTTCCTCGTAGAGAGAGGCGGAAACCGCTCTGGCAATACGCCTTGGCTGAGCGTTTTCGCAATATTGCCGGTTTTCTGTTCGAGTTCAGAACCTTCGGCAATCGAAGGCAGCGTCTCCGGTTGCTCTAGCGATTGCGATTGCGGCGGTACTTCTGGACCTGGGATTGTCATATTTCTCTCCTCATCCTGGAAACGCGAGAACCGCGAACCATTCGACCTCTATCCATCAATTCTATCTCAAAAACCTTCTCTCCTTGCAAGAAAAAATTCTAAAAACACGTTCCCAGAAGTTCGGTCGAGAAGAAAACCTCAAATAAACTCCTAGCGAAGTTAAGCGCATCGCAGTATGCTTTTTGTTTTCTGATATGTATGGCAATTTCTTAGAATGGAAAGAAAACCTCTCTCTTGCACGCCTGTCCCTCTGCGTTTTGTCGGCCCAATCGCCATTTGTGGGGAATCGGGGACATATGAGGTCAAGGTTCCGTTGGCAACATTTGAATCCCCATTGTGGCCGTCTGTAGCTCGGGGGGCACAGGCAACGCGTGCAGCAGGAGGAATCGCCGCTGTCATTACCCACGACGGGATGGCTCGTTCAATAGTCTTTGATGCCGGCAGCGCACGCAGGGCCGAAGAAATATCGAAAATTTTGAAGGAGAAGCGCTCGCAGCTCTTCGCTGTCGCCGATGCGACCAGCCGCTATCTCCATTGCCAAGACCTCTATGTACGCCTTGTTGGCTCATGCGTCTACGTTCGCATCAGCGGTACAACGGGCGATGCTGCAGGCCACAATATGATCACAAAAGGCGCCGATGCAGTGTTACAGTGGATCTGCTCCACATTTCCTGATGTACGGCATATTTCCGTGTCCGGAAATATATGTACCGACAAGAAAGTGTCGGCGATCAATCCCATCCTGGGTCGCGGCAAAAGCGTTGTTGCCGATGTCACGATCCCTCGAAGCATCTGCCAGAAAATATTGAAGACCACCCCCGAGGCAATTGCTGAGCTCAACACAAAGAAGAATCTTCTCGGCTCGATCATAAGCGGCGGAGTGCAAAGCGCGAATGCCCACTTCGCCAACATGCTGTTGGCAATCTACCTTGCGACAGGGCAAGACCCTGCAAATATCGTAGAAGGATCCCAGGGCATTACCTATGCCGAAGTCCGAGGCGAAGACCTCTACGTCAGCGTCTCTCTCCCCAGCATCATCGTTGGGACAATAGGATCAGGGAAGAGCCTCCCCGCTCCTCAAGAAGCGCTTGCCCGCCTTGGTTGCTTAGAGGCACAGCCTCCTGGGCACAACAGCCGACGCTTAGCAGAAATCGTCGCCGCTACCGTTCTGTGCGGAGAAGTGAATCTTCTGGCTGCTCAAACACGGCCGGGAGAGCTAGTCAGGTCCCACATGTCCTTGGAAAGAGGAGCGTAGCATCACGATGACTCATGCGGCTCCAGCGCACCGCCTGCCAGTGGGGATCGACGCCATTCGCTTCTACACCCCCACCTTTGCCATAGACCTGCAGGCTATTGCCGCTCATCGGGGCGTGGATCCCGATAAATTCGTTGTGGGATTGGGGCAGCAGTGCATGTCCGTCATGCCTCCCGATGAAGATATTGTCACCATGGCAGCACATGCTGCATTGCCACTCGTCGACGAACAGAACAAAGCATCTATTCACCTCGTTCTCTTTGCTACAGAATCCGGCGTCGACCAGTCAAAAGCCGCAGGGCTCTGGGTCCACCATTTACTTGGGCTTTCTCCCTCGTGTCGCGTCGTTGAACTCAAACAAGCGTGCTACAGCGCCACCTGCGCTTTGCAACTTGGCGTCAGCTACCTACTCCACCATCCAGAGGAAAAGGTACTGTTGATCGCCTCGGACAATGCTCGGTATGGCATCAACACCCCTGGAGAGCCAACGCAAGGCTGCGGGGCAGCGGCCATGGTGCTCTCTCTCAATCCGCGCCTGATGGCGTTGGAACCGTATCAAGGGATCGTGGCCGATCATGTGATGGACTTTTGGAGACCTAACTATCTCAATGAAGCTGTGGTGGATGGCAAATACTCAACAAAAGTATACCTCAATACCCTGCTGAAATGCTGGGAGCAGTACGCCCAGCAGTCGGGGCATCAGTTTTCCGACCATGCGCGCTTTTGTTACCACATCCCATTCACGCGGATGGCGGAGAAAGCACACGAACGCTTGTGCAAAGCCACCTCGCACCATCCAAACGACGAAATCAGAAGCAACCAAATCGAATCAGGATTGCTCTACTCACGGCAGTTGGGCAATGCCTACACAGCCTCTTTGTACATTGGCCTTGCCTCTTTGTTGGAGCATGATCTCGAAAACCTATCCGAAAAGCGTATTGGCCTCTTTAGCTATGGCTCAGGGTGTGTGGGCGAGTTTTTCAGCGGTATTGTTCAGCCCGGCTATGGACAAGCGCTCTTTCAAAGCGAGCATCAAGCTCTCCTCGCGGCGCGCAACAAGCTTTCCTATGAGCAGTATGAGGAGTTCTTCTCATACCAACTTCCCACAGATGGGAAAGAGCACACCACGCCAATCCATTCTGCCGCTCGGTTCCGGCTGATAGGATGCCGGAATCATGAACGGCTCTATGGATGACCCACCTACTTTGGCTGATCCTCTTCTGAAGCCGGCGTATCCTGTTGAAGTCTCTTTTGTATTTTTTCGAGGCGTTTTTCTCGAAAATGCTCTTCAGCTTCACTCGTATCAGCCGGAATAGCGTAGAGATCTGTATCATCCGCTTGATCTTTGAGAATCGCTACGCTCGACGCGTCCGATGGTGAAGAGCTTGCAGCCACACCCATGGAAGAGCACAAGAGAAGAGCGCATGTAAGAGAGATCATTTTTTCCATATTCATCCACCTTCTTTTTGTTACCAAAAATACGAGTGTAAAAAACTTTTGCCTTTCTTGCATGTATTTCCTATGGTGATGACAATGTTCCTTTTTCATCGTAGATGGAGGAAGTTGTATTGTATGCGATTGGCAATCCTTACAAGCGGGGGTGATGCCCCGGGTATGAACGCCGCAATCCGCAGCGCCGTTCGTATTGCAAAAAGCCAAAACTGGACTGTCTTTGGCGTCCGCCGAGGATATCGAGGGCTTATCTATGGAGAACTCGATGAGATGGGCTCGAGAACAGTCTCTAATATTATTCAGCGAGGTGGCACCATTCTGCGAGCTTCTCGATGCAAAGAGTTTGAAACCGAAGACGGCTTGCAACAAGCCAAGAGGACGCTCGAAGCCTTTGGTGTCCAAGGATTGATCGTCATTGGCGGCGATGGCTCGTTTCGTGGAGCTGTCTCCTTTTCCAAGATCTGGGACGGCCAGATTATTGGTGTCCCTGGCACAATTGACAACGACATTTATGGAACCGACTATACAATCGGCTACGATACTGCTGTCAACACAGCTGTCGAGGCCATCGACAAAATCCGCGATACGGCTGACGCCCAAGAGCGCTATTTCCTCGTCGAGGTGATGGGGCGCGAAGCAGGATTTATCGCCCTCGACGCCGGGTTGTCCGGGGGCGCTGAAGAAATTATGGTTCCAGAGATCCATACAGACCTCGCAGAAATTCATAAACGGCTTATGCAAGGAAAGCAACGGGGCAAAACGTCGAGCATTCTCATCGTTGCCGAAGGAAATCACGAGGGTAATGCTTTTGAGATCGCCTCCAAGCTCAAGCACCTGTGCGGAAGCGACTATCGCGTGGTTGTCCTTGGCCACATCCAACGTGGAGGCTCTCCCACAGCTCGCGACAGAATCCTTGCGACAAAGCTCGGGGCCTACGCTATCGACGTGCTGATGGAAGGGAAAACGTGCGTCATGGTGGGCGAGGTCAAAGGCGATCTCGTCACAACATCCCTTGAGGAAACCTGGTCAAAGAAAAAGTCTCTCGATTCATACCTTCTCCACCTCACCACAGCCTTAGAGACGTAAAAAATGTTTGAGAAAATCTTGATCGAGCCTATAGTCCGGAAAAGGAAGATCTTGATCGAAACGGAGGTAGTGTTATGTCGGCTATGAAAAAGGCCTCGAAATCAAAAGCAACCACCGAAATGTCTCAGAAATCGGCGACATGTTGCTCAGAAGCCACCTTGATGAAACAGCACAAAGCGGCATCTATGGAACCCTGCTGCGCTGCAGAAGTCCTTCCAAAGCAAAAACCGGCGAAGACCACAAAAACGCGAATTATCGCTCACATTGACTGCGGCTTTACCAACAATCTCTACATCCGTGGCGAGGGCATCTCTTCATTATCATGGGATAAAGGTGTTTTAATGAAAAACATCGGTCCCAACGAATGGGTTTGGGAATGCGAGCGTCCGTTCTCAACAATGCAATTCAAAGTCTTGATCAATGATAAATGGTATGAGCAAGGGAATAACCATTCCATTGCCTTTGGCCAAGAAATGAAGTTCACGCCACAATTCTAATGTCCAAATCGTCCAGGGTGTTGATAGGCTTTGATGGGTTTATTGACACCCTTGTGCATTGCGTCGACCGACGTACAGGTCCACACTCTTTTCAACGAATTTGCTCTATCCCGCGTTTTTCCAAGAAAATTTCGGCCGCCTCCTCTCAAAGTACAAATATCGAATGCGTGGTTCAAGAACGGTCGATAGGAGGAAATGCCCCTCTTCTCAGCAAGGTCTTAGCTTCGCTTGGCCATCCGAACACTCTCTTTGGAACGTGTGGATTTCCCACCATCCATCCCCTGTTCCAGAGTGTACAATCGTCAGGCGTCGTACTCCACTCTTTCGCGGAACCCGGGCTCACCGACGCTCTCGAATTCACCGACGGAAAAATTCTTCTCGGCAAAATGGGCGAGCTCAACGATCTGACATTCCACGAGGCAATGCGTCGCCTTCCCTTCAATCTCCTTCTCTCTTCTGTTCAAAAAGCCGACATCCTCGTCAGCGTGAATTGGACAATGTTGCCGTTGGTTGGAGAATTTTGGGACTACCTTCTCGACAACCGCGATCTGTGCACACAAGGAACAAGGAAATCTCTCTTTGTCGACCTCGCCGACCCAGCCAAACGGTCTATCAAAGATCTACAACGGGGGCTGTCTACGCTTTCAAAACTCACCACCTACTACAATGTCATCCTCGGGCTCAATCGCTCTGAAAGCTCTCAAGTGATACACGCCTTGCATCAAAAGGCCTCGTCCTCACTTCAACGCGACACAGAGACTATTGCTCAGCTCCTCAAAGTATCCTCCGTCATTATTCACACCCCTCCTAAGGTGGCTGCTGCCACATGGTACAATGGCATACTCTCAAGCTATACTGTCGACGTTCCTCTTTGCAAAAACCCTAAGCGTTCCACAGGTGCTGGTGATGCGTTTAACGCCGGTTTCTTAGCAGGCGTCTTAGAAGGTCGCTCCGTCCTCGAATGCCTGAATATGGCCGTCGCTGCCAGCAGCTTCTTCGTGCGAACAGGAGTACCGCCAACGGGCATTGGTACAACGTCCGACGCAACCAGCAGCTTTTGATTAGGCTCGAGGGTGGAGAGCGGCTACCACCCGCTTTTTGAGATCTGAAGAGACTTCGGTATAGATGGTCGTCGTCGCCATTGAAGAATGGCCAAGCAGGACCTGGATAGTCTTCAAGTCCATCCCATTCTCTAACCAATGGGTCGCGATGGTATGGCGAATGACATGAGGGGTTATCGTATCGGCAAACCCGCTTTTGGCCAGGTATGAACAAAACAGTCGGTCGATAGAGCGCGTCGTGAGGCGCTTCCCATGGCAGTTGAGAAAGATTGCCTCGCGATCTGTCTCGATCGCCAACCGCTCAGGATGAGAGAGATATCTCGTGATCCATTGCATGGCATTTTGCGTGATAGGAACAATCCGTTCTTTCTTCCCCTTCCCGCGCACGACCATAAGAAGCTCTGTCGTGGAAAGGTCTTTGCGGTTGATGCCGGCAAGCTCGCTGACGCGCAGTCCAGAGCTGTACAGTACCTCCATCATCGTCCGATCGCGGAATCCAAGGAGGGTCGACGTATCTGGAAGGTTGAAAAAGTGTTCTACCTGAGAATAGGAGAGCGAATGTGGTACTGTGTGGTCAAGCTTCGGGCTGTCAACCATCTCCATGGGATTCTGGTCAATAACCCCTTCTCGAAGGCAGTATCGAAAAAAAGAACGCAGCGATGAGAGGCGCCTGGCAACCGTTCGCTTAGAAATATTGCGGTCGCGTTCGGCAATGATGTACGCCCGAATTGCCTTGCGATCGACCCTTTGCATGCAACGAGCATCGTCAGCTACAGGTTCGTTAGGACCACTTTGTGAGAGAAATTCACCAAAGGCTGAGAGATCATTTGCATAGCTTCTAATGGTGTGTGGAGATGCCCCACGTACCGAAAGATACGCCAGAAATCTATCCACAGCTTGAATAAACATCGCTGTTACGATATCTCTTTGTACTCTGTGACAAGCCGATCGACGATCCCAAATTCAACAGCCTCCTCTGCCGACATCCAGCGATCTCGATCAATAGCTTTTTCGATTTCCTTGGTTGTCTTGCCGGTCGCTTCACTGTACAGAACAACAATTTGTTGCTTTGTTTTGAGGATTTCTCTCGCCTGAATTTCAAGGTCTGTTGCTTGTCCTTCTACCGTCGTACTCAGCGCCGGCTGATGAATCAGAAAGCGACTTCGAGGCGTTGCCAGTCGTTTCCCTTTTGACGCACAGAGAGCGAGGACCGATCCCATAGACGCTGCCAGCCCAGTCACCAGCGTTGTCACGGGGAGAGACGTCAGTTTTACCTGATCCCAGATGGCAAAGCCTGCATCAATAGCCCCTCCAGGCGAGTTGATCACGATGGTAATTCCTTCCTTAGGCGAGGAATATTGGAGGTACCAGATTTTTTTGATAACCTCTTCAGCATAGGCCATATCGATGGGACGACTGATAAACAGACGTCGATTGGCCAAGAGAGTCGCCTCGATCGTATCGTCGAGCCGATCGAACTGAGGTACTGCCAGTGCTGGCTGACTTGAAGGCTTTTGCATGAAATCGATCTCCAACTTTCAACCCCTGGATTGGAGCCCCAGGAGTAGTTTCTACTCTATCCTCTAAAACCAACATTGCAAATGGCTTTACTCGTTCCTCACATCGCAATCACAGATTCCGGGAACACGATCTCTGGATACAGAGGGAATGCCGTCAGCAGTTCATCGATCTTTGCTCGAACCCGATTCAAAACAGCTGGTTCGACCACAGCTGTCGCCCTGCTTGGTGATCCGTTGGTCCCTATCGAGGGAGATGCATGGCGAAGAACATCCACAATATATGAGGCAATGCTCTTCATCTCATTCTTTCCCATCCCTAACGTCGTCAACGCCGGTGTACCTAAGCGTATGCCAGACGTATACCACGGCCCATTCGTATCGAATGGAATGGCATTGCGATTTAAGGTAACCTGACATTGACGAAGGGCATGCTCCGCCTGTTTTCCCGTAAGATTAAACCCTGTCACATCGACCAGAACCATGTGGTTATCTGTCCCGCCAGAGAGCACCTGTGCTCCCTGTCGCATCAGTTCCTCTGCCAATGCTTGAGCATTGTCAACAATTCGTCGAGCATATTCTTGGAAGGAAGGACGCCGAGCCTCTTCGAACGCCACCGCTTTGGCGGCCATGACATGAGGCAAAGGCCCTCCCTCCACTAAGGGACATCCTTTATCAACCGCTTCGCCGAACTCCTCTTTGCAGATGATAATACCTCCTCTTGGCCCTCGAAGGGTTTTATGAGTCGTCGACGTCACGACATGAGCGTATGGAATCGGGTTATGTTCGCCCTGAAAGACCTTGCCAGCCACCAGTCCCGCAAAGTGAGCCATATCCACCATAAACGTGGCCCCGACATCATCAGCGATCTGACGCATCGTAGCAAAATTGATGTGGCGGGGATAGGCCGAATACCCAGCCAGTAAGATAGTGGGCCGCTCTTCTTTTGCCTTGTTCCAAATCGCATCATAATTCAGCAAGCCTGTCGTTGGATCGACCTCGTAGAACACAGCCTGAAAAATCTTCGACGAGATGTTATGACGATAGCCATGGGTCAGGTGCCCTCCAGAACTTAAGGCCATGCCCATCAGCTTCTGATGGATGAGAAGTTCGCGGAGCTCTTCAAATTCTTTGGCCGTCAAGTCTTCGAGTGATTTTTTCTGCAGACGTTCGAGCTCTTTGGCTTGGACGCGCGTTGTCAGAATGGCCCAGTAGGCTAAGAGGTTGGCATCTGTTCCTGAGTGAGGTTGTACATAGACATGTTCAGCATTAAAAAGCTCTTTCAGCTGATAGCTCGCCTCATCTTCAATCGCATCGACCTGATCGCACCCCGCATAAAATCGATGGTGCGCAAACCCCTCTGCATACTTGTCAGTGAGCCAATTCCCCATCGCTAGTTGGACAGCCAACGAACAGTAATTCTCCGAGGCTATCATCTTCAAATATTTTCGCTGGTCATGCAACTCGCGTAGAATGGTTTTTGCGATTGATGGCGAGGATGATGAAATATGATCCAGGCCTGCCAATACGGCAATGGCTGCTTTTGATCGCGAAGCTTCAGGAGTTGTTGTGAGGTAGTTCGAAAGTAAATCCATCAAAAACACTCCTTTATAAGCTGTACGCGTTCACAACCCCCTCTCCGCACTGGGTCGGCGAGACGGCCACGAGGGACCGCCGTAGCCAATCGGTGTGGGGTGGATGGTCGTGAGCACGTACTATGAGCCTACCGCAAATGGCTTTGTATTTTTCTCGCTTGTGATACTACCGCAAATCAATGCGGAAATCAACTCGTGATAGAACGAGCCATGGGCGATGTGCCTTTTGGAGGATAGAGCAGGATCTTTTTGGCCGAATCTACCCAAAACCTCCAACTTCTTCTCTCCAGAATCAGCGGATTCGGAGAGAAGATCGCGAGCATGTACGTTAAATGCGTCCAGTATAATAATGCGGCGTGAAGAGAACTCATGGAGGAGGACGAGATGACGACCTTCAAAAACAGAGAGAGCACGTTTCCAATCGAACCTCTCTTGTTATCGAGAGTCTCGTCGCGAGCCTTCAGCGAGGAACGGCTTTCTGACGAAGAACTTATGTCTCTCTTTGAGGCCGCTCGATGGGCTCCATCATCGTACAATAACCAACCATGGCGCTTCGTCTATGCACGCCACGATGACAAAGAGTGGCAGATTCTCTTCAATGCTCTCATCGACTTTAACAAATCCTGGTGCAGGGCTGCTGACACCCTCATCCTCGTTATCTCTCGCAATAATTTCGAGCGAAACAATAAACCATCGAGAACAGCTCGTTTCGACACAGGCGCGGCATGGATGAGCCTTGCCATCGAAGCCCATGCCCGAAACATCATCGCCCATGCCATGCAAGGCTTTGACTATGACGCCGTCGCCCGCGATCTTCGCATTCCGAATACATTTACTGTTGAGGCAATGGTCGCCATAGGGAAACCGGGACAGAAGGAGCTCCTTCCCCACGATCTTCAAGACATGGAAGAACCCTCGGCGAGAAAGCCTCTTGAAAGCCTCATCTCGAGAGGGCATTGTTCCTTTTCGTAGGCATTGGTGAGCAAGGGAACCAGACACAAGGCCTTATTCGATCTTTACACATCCCATTTCATACTAGAAGCATTCTTTTCTCGGAGGTCGTGAAAATGTGCGCTCAAATTCAAGCTGTTTCTTCGAATGCCATTCACTATGTCGGCTCAGCGTTGTACCATGGGGCAGAACAGTCGATTCTCGCTATACGCGAGGGCATCATTTGGCTTGGAAGAAAGATCGACGACCTCACCCATGCCGTTCTTCCTCATTGGGCAGCGGTTACCGTCGCCGCGATGACCAAAAGCATGCCCTTCATAGCGATGAGGCTCTTCCTCCCCACTCCTCTTTTCTTCGCCGGCCTCGGGATTATTGTGGTCTATAAAATCATCACAACCCCAAAAGGAGAGCCCGTCACAGCAGAAACGGCAGAAAATGGATTTGCCTTCGCAGGGCTATGGCAGGGCGGGCAGCAAATAACTCAAGGCTTTGCAACGAACAGCCTCCAGCCCGTCCTCTTTGGCGTTGTCAATATCGTTGCGTCGTGCATCTTCCTTTTAAGGACTGGCCTGGTCAAAGACATGTGCGGGATAGAGAAGTCCACAGGCAAAGAGGACGCTACGGCTCAACAAGAGACCCAACAGGTCTAAGGCCAACCGCTGATACAGAATCTGCATCATTAGTCATAAGGGGTGGGAGCCGGTCCCACTCTCCTTCATCGACATGGTCGAGACGATACAGCCAGCCATCATACTCCGGCGCCTCGTTGACTACATTTGGAGTGGAGAGAAGGCAGAAGTTAACGGTCTTCACAGTCCCTGAGATCGGGCATTCGCAGTCTATCGCCGCTTTTGATGACTCCACCACCACGGCAACCTCACCTTGCTGAAGAATGCTCCCTATCGCTGGCAAATGAACGCTCACAATCGTACCAAGCTGGCCTTTGGCTGCACGCGTTAACCCCACCGTCACTACATCTCCCTCTCGTTCCAACCATTCTCCATTGGGTCCAGCACGACGCTCTGCCATACTCAGTTCTTCTCTCCAAAAAATTCTTTCCCAAGCTGCTGCGATCGCGCTCGAATGGCTTCGAGGCCTAGGATGTGCTGGCCGTCGAAGACTGCGGCTCGCAGGTTTTCTTCGTACGGTTCGATATCCTTCTTAGTCACCTTTGCGGCAAACGGGCCCAGTTCTTTGGAATACTTTGGTAGTATCCATTCTCCGGGATTCAACGATAATGCTTCTGAAAAATGGACCTTTTCTCCTCGTTCGCTCCGCACAAATCGCTGTTTTGATGCAACGAGCAGCCATAGGTCCTCCAAAGGCCTCGCCTCCAGGCTCTGGACAGAATGATCAACATCAGCAGCTAACGCCTCTGTGACGTATGGACTCCCCTCCCCTTCTTGCTGAATCTTCTCAATGAGAGAGGCAAGTTGAGGCAAAAAGCGAACCGCAACTCGAGAGCTCTTGAGATCGTCCCATTGGCAATACGCCGGTAGCTTGACACGCCACGTCGCAATCGCTTGGTCTAGCTGTTGGAGGAGAGGGGCGTAGAAGGCCTCTCCTACCTTCTCTTTGACCTGAGCAAAGGGTTTCCACTCTCCCTTTTCATCCCGATACTCTGCAGGCCTCTGACCACGAATCTTTGGATAGGAGGTCTCCAAGAGACGATCGAGCACGCGATCAAGCGTCCCATCTGCCATCAGCTCAGGAAGGGCAACCAAATCATCTGTCATCGCTCTATCAAGTACTTGTATTCGATAAAAATGCTTTTGGTCTTGCGTGTAGGCTTGAAGAGCGGGAGCTATCTCTCCTACAGGCGCTGTTAGGAGGTGAGAGATCAATGCCTGTCGATCTTCAATCCCTTCGAAGGGAATTTTGCCCTCTTTCAATCGAATGTGGACCGCCTGTGTTTCCATTTTGGCCTTCGACAAGCTCTCTTCCAACCACTGAGGATGCGCAGCAATAATATGCTCTTTGGCAATCGCATCGGCCTTCGCTTTCAGCTGCGGGCTGAGACGCTCTAGAGCCTTGAGTCGGTGTTCGCGGTCAACGGCTTCTTTTTCTCCAAGAGCGGGAATTGCTTGGAGAAGCAGCTCCCAGTTCCCGTTTTCAACTTGCCAATTCCAGAGGTCTCGAAGTCGAATTCTCTTGGCCAATTCATCAGAGCTCACAGAGGCAATATTGAGAATAAATCTCCGTTCAACAAATTCGGGCCAACTGCCAACAACCTCTTCTGCCGATCGAAAAGCCGAAGGTGGGAGCAGGGTCGTGGGGCTCGCTCCTCGGAAATCTCCGACGCTCTGTATCCACACTTGAACTTTGAACAGATCGCGCAGCGACGCCAGGCGTAGACAGGGCTGCAGCTGATAGCAATCCAGATCACAGGCTGAAGATTCTTGACGAAGATACTCCTCGTACATCTGCTTGTTGACGACAATATTCAACGGCAGTTCAATCAACGCTCGCCGAAAGAGCAGCACATCAGACCAAATGGCCAGAGCTCTGGATTGGTCCATGTTGAACGCCTGCAGGGTCTTTTGCACAAGGTCATCAGCCGTTATACCGCTGTTCTGCGGAAGCCGTTGTACTGCTCTCTGCGCATTTTGGTACAACGAAGCTAACGCCTCGCCAGGAGCGACCGACAAGCCCGCTGCTCTGGCCCGTCGGGCTGTATGGAGGATAAACTCACAGGCCTTATCAACAAATGTCGATCCGAACCAATCGCTGACTTGGCTATATCCAAAAAGTCCTAATGGTCGGCTTTCTAACGAGATGTCGGGCTCTATCCAGTCGTACTGCCGTTGTTGGTATGCGAGGACCTGCCGTAAAAAAACAGAGGGAAATTGGCGCTCGGCGAGGAACAACGCCGCCTTCTTGCGGTAGATGGCTACAGGGTCATCGGAAGTAAAGGCGCGAAATTGTTCAAAAGCGTCCTTGAGGTCAGGGGCAAAATAGCTCCATACCTGCATAGCGCTGACAAAAGGCGCTTGTGGATGACGATAGGGCTGGAACGCCTTCTCTCGATGTACTTTTGCTCGCCATTCATTCTGAAAATCGTCCGAAAACCGACGGGCCAAAACTTCTCCTATCCCCGTAGCGATGATATCATTGGCAAGCACGCCATCGTTGAGAGGGTTGCCAGAAGCAATTCCTCCTTCGCCTAGGGAAAGGCTATCCATTGAGAGAAAATGGACGTAATCGTTAAACTCAGATCGGGTCATTCGCGTTCCGTCCTCAGCACGAAAGACGATAGGATCATCTCCTCTTCCCGATGTAAAGGCAGAGTACGTGCCGAAGAATGAAAAGGAAAGAATGATCACAGCAGTAATAACGAAATAGATGGCCCGCTGGTAACGGCGGAAGAATGTGAACATGCTCCCCTCTCTCCCTATCATTGTTCATATTCAGTGGGACAACGACCACTTTCGTTCCTTCTCCCCCATTGGCACAGAGATGTCGCACCGTCACATGAAACTTGCATACACTATGGAACGCCGTGGATCGTAACAAATGGTTTTCCTTTCGCTCAATATCGGCGTTCGAATTTTTGTCCGCCTCCTCCTTCTTTTTCCCTAGAGCCTCTTGCGATGTGGATTTTCAGAAGAGAAGTGGGAGATGTTTGGATCGAGCTACCCACAAATCGACGAAGCCCATACGCCGCGACATATGGGTGCGGAGGTTGTGGGTAGACTCGACCAAAAAGATCCTACTCTATCTTCCAAAGGGCCTATCGCAAATGGCCCCTAGCAATCCGGGTATACGAAAGGTCGCAACATAAGGTATGGCTACCATGAGCTTAAAAGCACGGGTTGAGGAATGGCTTTCCTCTCCCAAAATCGCTCCCTTTGTCCCAAAATCCATTGTCTGTCTCTTAGAAGGATATACCAAAACCATCTTCATGCATGACCTGACAGCTGGTATCACAGTTGGGGTCATCTCTCTGCCTCTTGCCATGGCGTTTGCCATAGGTGCAGGCCTCGACCCTGAGAGGGGGTTGTACACCGCTATCGTCGCTGGATTTCTCACTTCGATCTTTGGCGGTAGCCGCTTCCTCATTGGGGGACCGACAGGGGCATACGTCATCATGATCTTCGGAATTCTCCAAAAATTTGGCTACGAGGGCCTTGCCTGCGCCACCATCCAAGCAGGTATCCTGTTATTTCTCCTTGGCGTACTGCGCTGCGGTCGGCTGATTCGATTCATCTCCTACCCCGTCATCGTCGGTTTCACGTGCGGCCTTGCCATTGTTCTCATCACCACGCAGATCAACGACTTCTTCGGCCTTCAGATCCCCCGCCCCACTGTGGATATGGTTGAAAAGCTAAAGGCTGCTGTCCAATACTCATCCTCGATCAACTACTACGCCCTGGGAATTGCCGTCTCCACGCTCTGCTTGATTTCCCTCTTTCGACGACGCTCCAAAAAATTTCCTGGCGTCATTGTCGCTATTTGCATTGTCACCGCTATCTCTACCCTCTTTCATTTTCCTGTCGAAACCATTGAATCCAAATTCGGCGTCATCCCCGCCCACCTTCCTTCTCCCCACTGGCCTCCTCTTTCCTTCGACTTGATTCGGAAGACCTTTCCTGATGCCGTTGGTATCGCCCTGCTAGGAGCCATTGAATCGCTCCTTGCGTGCGTCATTGCCGACAGCCTCGCTGGAACGCGCCACAAATCGAACTGCGAGCTCATCGGCCAAGGCATTTCCAATGTCGGCTCAGCGATCTTTGGAGGCATCCCGTCAACAGGAGCTATTGCGAGGACAACGGCGAGCATGCAGCTTCATGCCAAGACCCCGTTGGCCGGCATCATTCACGCCATTACCATTTTGATTCTCGTACTCGTCCTCGCCCCTTGGGCAAGCATGGCCCCACTTGCCGCACTCGCCGCCGTCCTCGTCTCCGTGGCATGGAGGATGTTCGAAGTCAATCAGCTCAAGGAAGTGATGAAAGGAGGAAAGGGAGAGGCACTCGTCTTGCTCGTCACCTTCGCAATCACCGTTTTTGTCGATATCAACACCGCTGTGCAAACTGGGGTCTTTCTCTCCATCATCCTCTTCTTAAAACGCAGCTCAGAATCGACAACAGGGAAGCTGCTCGAGGCTATTGAAGCCGATGAGCGTATCAGCGATAAAAATACAGATACCAATATCTCTTGGGAGATGAGCCTTCCTCACACCACAAAAGTGTATGAAATCGAAGGCCCTTTTTTCTTTGCGGTCGCCGATCTATTAGCGGACGTGCTCAATCATTTCGATCCCCTCCCCTCGACGCTGATCATGCGCATGCGCTCGGTACCGTTCGTTGATTCCACTGCTGTCAATGCTTTGAAAAGATTTGTTGCTCAATGCAAATCAAAAAACGTTAACCTATTCTTAGCTGAATTGAAACCGGGTGTCCGCTCCTATTTAGAAGAGGCCGATTTCTTCGATGCCTTCCCTAGAGATCACGTCATTGTTTCTCTCGAGCAGATTATCGGCCATTGAACCATGATGAACGAGGTGGGCTGCAGAGCGATTGAGCCAGGGTCGCATCTAAGTATGCTTGAACGGTTCTTTTTATCGCTGTCGTCACCTCGTCGTCAATTTCGACCCGGGTATCAATATCCTGTAAAAAGCGAGCAACATTCTGCCTGGTTATTGGCAACGGGATCGTAATCTCAGCTAGGGCCAAAGCATCAGCGGCGGCCGGCATCTTCGGCAATGCTTGTATCCCTCGCAAAAGATCTTCAGGCATATCTTCAGCAAGGACTGAAAAGAAATGGTATCGCACCCAAAATTTCACTTCTGTAACAATGGCCCCCCCTTGCTCACACGCCATGTTGATCGTGTCGAGAAGCAATGGAACCTCTTCTTTCGTGCAAAAAGCAGACACAGAAACCCCAATTCGAGAGAGGAGTTGGCACACCTTCGGGTTTGCCACCACCATTCGCCATGCCTTTATAAACCGCGTGGCTAACCAATCAGAAATAGACGACTCTTCCTGCGTCGGACACCCTTGAGGCATCTCCATAGCCGAAATTTCCGCGATCTTGCTCTCAAACATCCGCGTAATATTCGCAACGGTTGTTTCGCTGAGTTTTTGAATCTTCATCGCATATTGTCGCCTCGGATGATCGTCCGGGAGCCTCCTCCCACGACTGTCTATCACCGGGAGACCGTTTAATATTCGAGTCGCATCGGCCCGCACTTGCCACACGAGTTGCCGTTCGGTCGTGTGCAAAAAGGCAATCGCCGTCTGAGGAGTAAACAATCGCTCCGTCGCCTGCACAATGCCGTCAGGGATAGGGCAAGGGACTCTGATGAAAAAATTCTTTAGATTAACAGTCATATAGATTCGCTCCATGTTAAAAAAACTATGTCAGCACTGCCAAGAAAATGGCTCAGGATCGAGAAGCGCGGTGCTCGAGGTTGACAAAGCAACGCGATGCCCAAATTCTCTCTTGATGCTGACTCTCCGGGCACGACTAAGATTATGAGCCATTTGGAGGATAGAGTAGGCGAAGCTATCAACCACCTCCTCACTCATATGTCAGTGTATATGGGTTTCGTCGGCTTTGAGGTAGCTCGATCCAAAAATCCACATCGCACATGGCTCTTTATGTAGGCGGAATCCATGTCGCCACGGGGATAATCCGAATCCCTCCTCGTGACGCAAACTCCCCTCTCACCTCAATGCGTCGAGGACGCAGTACCTGGACGAGGTCATGGCAAATAGCATTCACCACAAACTCATGAAAAATTCCGATGTTTCGATATGATCCCAAGTAGAGCTTGAGCGACTTGGACTCAATCAGCAGCTGGTCAGGACGATATTCGATGATAATCTTCGCAAAGTCTGGTTGACGAGTTACAGGGCAGAGACAGGTGAATTCCTCACACAGAAGCTGCACCGTATACTCCGACGCTGGCCAACGGTTTGGAATCACTTCCAACACCGCTTCCTCAGGAGACTGAGGAATAGGTGTCGGCGTCCCCAGTTGGAGAAGATGAGCGTCTGCATCTGGATAGCGATGGTCCATGGTACGATATACTCCATTCGACAAAGTTTGAGTAAATAGCCGTCTGCAGCTCTTTTCGGCATATTCTCTGCTGTGCAAGCTGCTCTATTGACCGAGACGTCTCCTGCATGTCGATCACCTCTTTTGGATCCTTCACACACGCCTCAATACGCCCCCAATCTGGAGCGACAACAAACAGACTCACCTGTTGCAGCAAGCCGGCGGCCGTCTTTCTCTGCGCACATCCGCCAATCTTTATTCCGCCCCACACGAGGTCAAACGGCGTCACCTGAGACATGCAAAATCGACATTGGTGCTGTGACATCTTCGCTCGCTCTTTTGGCTCAGGTGGAAGGAAGCGACTGATGGCCAACAGCAAGCGTTCGTTGATAGCGTGGCACAGTACCTCAGCACTGCCTGTCACGACCGATCGCGGAAGAAAGATGGAAAGGGCACAGTCAGCGCCGTGGAAGAGAACGCCACCACCTGTCGGCCGAATCGCCACGTCTATCTTCATGCTCCGACAACGGTCGAGATGTACCAGAGCAGCTGGATCATGAAAGATGCCTGTAGTAATGCAAAAGCTCTCCCACTCATAAAAACGCAGGCGCGGGCGGCTGTCTGCCTGCATCATGAGCTCCCTATCGACCTCCATGTGTCGAGACGCTGAACCAATAGTATCGAAGATCACTTCCATGACGCGCCGCCAATTATCGAAAGACCATTGGATGGGTTGTCTCTTTCAATTGATCGCCAAAAACATAGCCATACCCTTTTAAAAAATGAGTATGTGGGTCGGCCGGCTGAAATTGGTATATAGGGCAGGCGGAGGTATAGGCGAGGAGAAGGTAGGTGCCGGCGGACGCTGAGGCCGTGCGCACCACAGTTTTTGGAGAAAGGAATGCGACGCTTCCTTGCTTTTGGGGGAAGGAGCAATATTCATAAGGGACAGGTTGCTCGGCAGGCGGTTCCTGGCAGTCTGTCAGCGCAATCACCACCGATATCATCAACGGGGAGACTGATGAGATCGCATCCAAAGTTGAAGAAATCTCTGCTCCCGGGATCGTCAAGACGCGGTCAAAGGCGTAGCGAAGCGGCTTTTTTCGTACGAAATGAAAAGCGGCTGTTGCGAGCTGAGACGAGAGGAGGTGTTTCCGAACGTGCTCTGATGACAATGTTAGGCCATAGCCGTGGAGCAGTGCAAGAGCGTCGAAAGAGGCGGCGCTGCCTTGGGCTGCTCTACGCTCGATCTCTGCGTGTACGGCTAGATGCAGAGAGGTAGAGCGATGCTCGTCAAAAAACGATTCTAGCTCCACGTACCCAAACCGTTCGAAAAACGAGATCTGCTCTCCCCCGACAACAATTCTCACATCGATCCTTACTGATAAATTCAATCGACGATTATACTCCTTTGGAGAACATTTGGTAAACCCATTGAGCCATTCATGCTAGCCCTACAGGAAGCTTTACCGTCCATTGAAAGCCGTCTAGGCTATACCTTCCAGGACAAAACGATCCTCACTCAGGCCTTTATCCATCGCTCATTTCTCAATGAATGCCAGCTGCCAGGCCTCATGGCCAATGAACGGCTTGAATTTTTGGGCGATGCAGTATTGAATCTGTATGTCTCTTCCCATCTCTTCTTGCATTTCCCCGATCTTGGAGAAGGGCCTCTTTCGAAGCAAAAAGCACAAGCCGTCTGTCGAGCCAGTTGTGCAACAATGATGTCGCACCTTGACTTGATCCACCACCTCCTCGTCGGCAAGGGGGAACAGCCTCTCTTGGAAAAATCACATCCTCCTCTCGCCTCCGACCTCTTCGAAGCCATTGTCGGCGCTATTTACGTCGATGGCGGTTGGCATGCGGCCGAGCGATTTCTCTCTTCTCATTTTGATCCTCATTTCGATGCCATCGCTGAAATCACGCCATCAAATGCCAAAGCCGAGCTCCAAGAGCTGCTGGCAAGGCAGAAGGAAGGGCTTCCCGAGTACAAGCTCCACACCGTGTCCGGCCCCCCTCACAACTGTCTTTTTACTATCGGCGTGTACGTCGCTGGACGTTTGCTCGGAGAAGCAACAGCGAAGACAAAGCGCGAAGCAGAACAACAAGCAGCTTCGCAAGCCCTACATCGTTTTTCTGCTCAAGGCACGGCATAATGAAAGCCCATTCCGTCTGGTACTGTTCTTCATGCGGGCACAAACAGGCACGGTGGAGCGGCCAATGCTCGTCTTGTTCAAGCTGGAATTCTTTTCATGAGGAAATCGAGCAGCCTCCGAGCCCCCGATCTCTTCCAGCATTGGGCCCCAAGAAACTAGGATCCCCTGTTCGTCTTGCTGACATAGCATCCTCTCCGACTCCCCGGTATCAAACCTGCTTTTCTGAGTTTGACAAAGCCATCGGAGGAGGGGTCGTACCCGGGTCTCTCACCTTGATTGGCGGTGATCCGGGGATTGGAAAGTCCACGCTCTGCTTACATCTGGTACATAGTATTGCAAGCAACACCCGCAGCGCCCTCTACGTTTCAGGAGAGGAGTCGCTTGAGCAGGTGGCCATGCGCACAAAACGGCTTGGATTGAAGAACGACGCCATATTCTTCTCGAATGAAACAGAGGTCGGCGTTATAGCCAAATGGCTTGTTGAATACCGCCCCCATGTTGCCGTCATCGATTCCATTCAGATTCTATATAAAAACGAAATTCCCTCGTCCCCAGGGTCGGTCACTCAGGTTCGGGAATGCACCGCAGCTCTTATGCAGTGCGCCAAGTCCTCTCATACCTCCATTCTCATCATAGGCCACGTCACAAAATCTGGGGAGATCGCCGGCCCTCGGATTCTCGAACATTTAGTCGATACCGTCCTCTACTTTGAAGGAGAGGCGCAACAGAATCTCCGCCTCATTCGTTCGATCAAAAACCGATTTGGCCCCACCGATGAGATCGCCGTCTTCCAGATGGAAGGAGAGGGCCTTTGCGAGGTGAAAAACCCGTCACAGCTGTTTATCGAAGATCGCGCCCGTGGAACCACTGGGAGCGTCATTATGCCGATCATGGAAGGAACGCGCCCTATTCTCATTGAAGCCCAAGCTCTCGTCACAGATACGTTTTTCGCTACTCCGTCACGCCGCTGCACAGGGCTCGATGCCAATCGTCTGGCGTTGCTCCTCGCCGTCTGCGAAAAGAGAGCTCGCTTCCGCCTCCACCAGAGCGATGTGTTTGTTTCCGTCACCGGTGGGCTAAAAGTGGCGGAGCCCGCTGCCGATCTCGGCTTGCTCTTGGCAATCGTTTCCTCGTTCTCCAACAAAGTCTTCGACCACGACACCGCCGTGATCGGCGAGGTAGGTCTCAGCGGAGAAGTCCGTGGCGTTCCCCGCATTGAAGCCCGCGTGAAAGAGGCGCTTCAGATGGGCTTTTCGCGTTGCATCATCCCCAGTAAAAATGCGAAGGCACTCGACTCGTTTCGGTCTGCCATGGTCCTCCATCCCGTCGCTTGGGTCGACGAAGCGATTGACAGCATGATGTAACCTTCTCTCGTCCTCCTCTGTCCCCCAAAAGGCACACCGCACATGGCTCTTTCAACGTGATGACAGATATTGCTGATCAGCGTACTGTCTGAGGTAACCAGCTATAGAGGAGGAACATATGTCCGAATATAAACTGCCAAAACTACCGTATGACCTCAATGAATTAGAGCCGGCGATTTCGGAAGAGATTCTGCAGATCCATTACCTCAAACATCATGCAGGGTATGTCAACAATCTCAACGACGCTGTGAAGAAGCTTCGCGATGCTGAGGCACGGGGAGACCTCGCTCAACAGATTGTGATTAATGGATCTATCAAATTCAATGGCGGCGGGCATATCAACCACTCTCTGTATTGGGAGAACTTGGCTCCCACGGACAAAGGGGGAGGAGTACTTCGAGACGGAGCTCTCAAAGATCTGATTTGCAAGGCTTTTGGCTCTCTAGAACAGTTCATTGAAGTCATGACAACTCTCTGTGCAGGTATTCAGGGGTCCGGGTGGGGGTGGCTTGGCTACTGCACGAAGCGCAAGCAGCTGATCCCTCTCACGACAGAGACTCACGATTTGCTGATCACCAAGGGGCTGATGCCCATTTTATGCATCGATGTATGGGAGCACGCGTACTATTTGCAATACAAGAGTGCTCGCATCGACTATCTCAAAGCCCTCTGGTCGGTCATCAATTGGAATGTGGTCGAACAGCGATTTCTCGACCTACAGAAGTAGTGTGCGAGCCATGTGCGATGCGCCTTGTGGAGGATAGCGTCGAAAGCGCTGCAAAGGCCTCTTCACCCATATGTCAGGGCATATAGGTTTCGTCGGCCTTGGGGTAGCCCGATCCGAAACGCTCCCTCTTCTCCTCTAAGAATCCATATCGCAAAAGGCTCTGTGTGATCGCCTATGTCAATGCCTGGCAGTGGTTCTTCAATACAAAAAGTCGGGTCCGTAAAAAAGAGAAGCCCCTAATGGAGCTTCTCTTTGTAGGAACTTCAGGCGATACTTCTCGTTAGATCTTAATGAATCCTTGTCCGCCGCGCGCACCGCCGCCCATTGCGGGAGCTGGGGCCGCGCCTTTTGCGGCTTCCTCACCACGGCCTTCTGAGATCTCTTGGCAGATTTTTCTCCATTTCTCCACCATCTCGACAAAGATTGGAGCATAGCTGCGCAGGGCAGAAGAGAGCGCGTGTTCCATATCAATCGTAGAATGTACGAGGATCAGCTCTTCATTGACAGCGACGCCAACGCCACCACCAGCCATCTGACCTCCAAGCAACGAGCCCTCAAGAAGCTTTTCGTATAGGCGAAGGCGCAATTTATCGTCTTTTGGAAGCCCATCGAGCAGCGGTGAATAGAGGTACAGCCGCTTAGAGTTCGGTTCATAGGTCAGGTGAAGGGAATACTCATCGTCAATCCCTAAAATACAGGTATTGTTTTCATCAAATTCCAACCCTTCCAAGCCCAGCTCTTTGCCAAACTCCTTTAGGTTGTCTTTTGCGTTCTCAAGTGACATACATCCTCCATAGCTCACGCCATCAGGCCATTGTTTACAATTCTTTGCTTTATCCTCCCCCTTCTCATCCATTTCTGGATACAAAAAAATGGAGACGACAAAGGAACCATCATGAGAGGTTACGCTTCAGGCTGTTCAGACCTCGGCTTTCCCTCCTCAATAATTTCAAGACTGACACGGATACCGTTTCGACTGGCCACTGACATTAAAAGCGTCCGGATCGCATTGATAGTTTTTCCCTGTTTTCCAATGATCTTTCCTATATCGCTCTTTTCAACTGCCAGCTCAATGATCAGCGTCTGTGTTCCCCCGACTTCATTGATGCGAACCTTGTCAGGATGATCGACCAGGTTTTTCACGATGTACGCAACAAACTCTTTCATGTTTCGACCTCTTGTTTTCCAGAACTCATGTTAGATAGATATCCGGTCCAAACACTGCTTTATAGTGGAGCGGGATATTTGCTGAAAAGCAACTTATTGAGCCATGTGCGACATGCCTTGTGGAGGATCGAGTCGAACCTACCCAAAAATTCCTCTCCCATACGTCAGAGCATATGGGCTTCGTCGGCTTTGGGGTAGCTCGATTCAAAAATCTCCCGCTTCTCCTCTAAAAATCCACATCACAAATGGCCCTTAGGAGCAGCGTGCGCCTGAGAGACGACACAAGGAGAACTAGCAAGACCGACCCTCCCCCAGGCTATGTTGCCTGCAGTTCAAGCTCCCGAATATGTTGATCAATCAGATCAACGCGCCTCTTTCGATCCGACGCCACTCCAAGGGATTCCCTGAGATTTTGTACTTCAGACAACAGATCGCGGAGCTCAGTGATACGTACAACATGACGCTCGGCTGAAAGCTGCTTCTGAATGCGGCGCTCAAGCTCATGGAGCCGCTCTTGCGAGGTGACGATATCCCTCCCCTCGTCATAAAAGTCCTTTGCAAGCTCTGCTGCACGCTCTATTTCACATTCA
Source organism: uncultured bacterium (assembly GCA_964409235.1). GTDB lineage: Bacteria > Chlamydiota > Chlamydiia > Chlamydiales > FEN-1388 > CAINFV01. Next base: position 29,144 of record CAYPCN010000009.1, on the reverse strand, counting down.
AGCTGACGGAGGGTCTCCTCCGGCCCAGGCCCCTTGCTAATGGCTCCGCGAAAACCTTTGAGTTTGTCTCTTGCAAGCCGAATAATACGAGTCTGATGGAGGCGAAATGGATGTGCTGATTCGAGTATGGGAACGCGGTCTAATAGCCGGGAGAGAGCTTGAAGATGGGTGCCAATGGCAGCACGATGCTCTTCGATCATGGAGCATACAGGATCTCTTCGTGATCGGAGCATCATCAGTTGTTTCTGCAGATTCGTGAGAGACTGCTCGGCATCGTGGATGAGCGTTCGACCCTCCTGTTCGGGAAGGCATGCCGAAATTTCCTCCGAGAACTGCATGAGCAACGCATCAACAGAAAAAAGGAGAGAGAAGGCTTCTTCCCTACACTGTTGAAGGTCTGCGACCATCTGCTCTCCTTCTTTTCTGAGAGGAAAGGCTTTAGCAACATCCCGGTCCATCATTGCGCTGAGCTCTTCAACTTGATCTCGTACGCTCGTAATGGCTTCGATGCATTTCTTTGCTTTCTCTTTCATTGCCTCGGTATTCTGGTCCCCTGCCTGCTGTTTGTCAGCGGGGCATACTCGTTTCACATCAGCGGTTCGTCGCCGAGGAATTCGCCGAACAAGGGCGTTCATTCGCGATCGGTATGTAGCAAACGTTTCATCGGCTAGCCACGAGTAGGACGCTCCCTCCCCTCCTCCTGCCACGCGGCTTTGACATGCGTCTCGTTCTGTATGAAACGATGGACACGGCCCAGACAGAAACTTCGAGATCCTTTGAGGGAATAGTCCAGGGTTCTTTGCAGAGTAGGGAGCCCAAAAATGAAACACATGTCGAAGCGACTCTTCTTCTACATACGTCCAGTCGCCATCCAGAAACTTCTCAAGATAGGGAATGCTCTCCTGACAAAGAATAGGAAAGATGTACCGCTGTTTCCACCACGCAAATCCAGAAGCACCGAAATGGGTCATGAAGCGTGCTGACCAAGATAACTGGTTCCACAGCCATGTCATCGCCTGCCACGTTTGAATCTCTCCATGGCTGGCAGAGGATGTACACACATGTATGGCCTGTTCCAATTCACACAATGTGGGGCGAAGCGCCATGGCCGTCCTCTCTTATGAACCTATGTTGTTACCGACTGTACGCTTTCTCTGCTATCAATGAGCAGGGTAACCGGCCCATCGTTGACAAGCGAAACTCTCATGATCTCTCGAAATCTTCCTCGCTGAGGGCGAGAGCCAAGTTCCTTTTCTACTTCATTGAGAAACATCTCGTATAAAGGCTCAGCAACCTGCGGAGGAGCAGCTTGCGTAAAGTCTGGACGACATCCGTTTCGGCAACTTCCGTACAAGGTAAACTGGCTGACGACGAGGATTTCGCCTTTGATATCTCCGACGCTTAATGACATTTTCCTCGCAGCATCTGGGAACACGCGCAAACGGGAAACTTTTTTTGCAAGAAAGGCAGCATCTTTTTCTTGGTCATGCACTCCAATGCCGAGGAACACACAGAGCCCTCGCCCTATGGCTCCAACCACCGTATCGTCCACAGTCACCGACGCTTCAAGAACTCGCTGTACCATCGCCTTCATACTGGTATCCTACTACATTCGCCATATCATACGGCATAGGGGCCTTCACTGTCAGTGGCTTGGCAGTTTCAGGGTGAACCACTGTCAACGACCAGCAGTGGAGCAGCTGGCGCCGCACCTTCCATTGTTCATTGGCAGAACGCTTGCCATACACAGCATCGCCAAGGATGGGATATCCGAGAAAAGCAAGATGGACGCGCACCTGATGGGTTCTGCCAGTATGCGGAATGGCTTTGACAAATGTCCACTCTCCCGTTGAGTGGAGTGGAATAATGTCTGTCTGAGCCTGCTTTCCGGTGGAGACAATAGCCATTTTCTGTCGATTCTTTGGATCGCGACCTATAGGTCCTGAGCAGCGCACTGATTCTTGGCAACAACCCGCGACAACAGCAAGGTATTCTTTGTACACAGTTCTATCGTGAAATTGCTGAGACAGGGCATTGAGGGCCCATGGCGTCTTGGCTGCGATCAGAACGCCTGAAGTATCTTTGTCGAGGCGATGGACGACGCCTGGGCGTACGGGATCGCAGCATGCAAGGTCTTTCAAACAAGCGACAAGCCCATTGACAAAGGTGCCGGATCTATTTCCTGGAGCAGGGTGGACGACAAGCCCAGCGGGTTTGTTGATGACAAACAGCGAGGAGTCCTCATATATCACGTCAAACGTCATGGGCTCGGGAACGATATGACTCGCAGGCTGTGGAGGAATGGAAAGCGCCACGCAATCTCCCTCGGAAACCACATACCGCTTCTTTTCCACACGACCGTTGACGCAAACAACCCCCTCTTCAATCAACCTCTGAAGAACGGCTCGTGAAAAAGGAAAGAGCTTTGTGAGGACAACGTCAAGCCGTAGTCCCGCACCTTCAGTAGGGACCACGGCTGTTTGCCAATGCATGTCGCTTGTTTGATCGGTCATGTGACGTGCGTAGGAGCTCGTATTGTGATCGCTTATTTTCGTTGGCTACGTTCAGCTTCGCGCAGAATCTGACGCATGCGCTGATTGGACCTGTTTGACGCGCTACAGATATTCCACGCCATCGTCATCTTGATCGCATCGGCAAGCGGCTTGGCAACTCGCTCAAGATCCGCCATTGTGGCATTCGCAGGAAGCGTTGCGGGAACAGTCCCTTCACTCCCCGGTGTCTGCACTGGCTGTTCTGGCGGCTGCTGTTCTGGGACTCCCGATACACCTGGTACTTCTGCCATACTCTCACCTCCGGCGCCGCGAACTCCTGTTCACACGTAGCGCCTCCTCGTTCCTCTACTTCTATTATACCCCTCTTTCCTGTTAAAGGCCAAAAAAGAGTACAAACTCAGAAATTCCTAGGAACCGGGTATACATAAGACGTTTTGTCTTCCAAGTTGTTTATGCTTAAGAATTTACATGAAAATAGGCCATTGAAGGGAAGGAATGGCCTATAGGCGAGAAATGTTCAGTCAGAGGCCCTTTTATCCAGTAAAGCCCGACTCAAGTGACGAAAAGCTCTTGAGACAGAGCCAACTTCCTTGAAACCAGACCACACCTTAAGAGTTCGCTGTCTCGAAGGAACTGTCCACCGAACTAGGCCCATTTCGCATGAATTGGTATCGACGGCGCGGGGGATTTGACTTCGTAGATCGCGTGCCGCGCGCTCACTGCGCTCTGCTTGCTTGCCTTCGGACTGACGAGCTCGCGTTTCTTGTTCATGAATCTGCGCTTCGAGCGCGGCCTTCCGGCCCGCATACCCGCCGCGATCCTTGCAGCTGAAGCAGCCCAGCGATGTTTCCCAACCTAAGAGCGTACAGGCTTCCTTCAATACTGATGCATTTTCGTATGACACGCCGCCGGCTTTCATTCGCTTCCTAGCTGCTTGCACGGCACTCAAGCTATATTGAAGTCGGCTCAATTGAATCTCGTCGTCCGGAGTTCTAGGGGAACCCGTCAGCTCAGTAATGCGTGACTCCAAACCTTTCGTCACATCGTCAAAAACTCCTGCATTCAGATGCGCAAGCGTCTGAATGGTCTCTGTTCTCATCTGTTTCTTTGTCCACACAGGCACATCGGCAAAATGGGTGCGAAGAGTACACTGCGTCCCCTCGTTGACCCCTTCGGGGCAGGGAAGGCGCACCTTTGTAGGTTTGCCATCCGGGCCGCGATCGACGGAAGGAGAACCCTGGTTCGTAAATTCAACTGGTATGCCGTCGAAGTCGCGAAACGCTTGCGCTCCGTCTTCTATCAGTCGACCTTCATTGATCGAAAGCTGAGACATCGCATCGACCGAGCGCTTTTGTGGATTGAGAAGGCGAATATCGGCGATATGGAGCTCTCTATCGCTTTGTACTTTGCCATTCTGAGCGGCAAGCACCGCGTACTGTTCGAGCACCGTAGTCATTTGTGCGTAGACAATTTCCCTTCTCTGGACCAAGGCTTTCCTTGGATTCTCCAACTCTCCGATCATGTAGGCGATGTTTGCCAATCTCTTCGTTATCTTTTCGTATTCCGGGCTGCTTGAATCTAGCTTGGCCTGCGCGTCTTGTAATTTCTTTTGCTCGCTTTGTAGTAAGGTCCTTGTCTCGTCGAGATGCTTTGTCGCTTGATCCATATCCTGCAGGTGTTCGAGATCGCGTTCAACATCCTTGATCTTCTCCAGCTCTGCTTGTTGTACAAGAATAAACTCGTCAATCGAGCGCAATGTATCCTCGAAGTTTTGTATCTCTCTATCAATATATCTCCCGCCTTCTCCCCTCTCTTTTTGTGCCTTCAGATCCGCGATTTTCTTTTCTGTTTCTTCCCGGTTCTGTTTGTTCTTGCGTAGTTCTTCAAGCAACCTCCCCTTGTGGGCGATTTGAGTCTGAAGATATTCCTCTTTGGCTTGCCGCGCAGCCGCTCCGGTCTTTCCTTCAACAACGAGAGTAAGCTGCTGTAGGCTGGTCTCGGTATTTCTCTGATCTCCCAAAGCTCCGTAGTGGAGGCTGCGCGTTGTTGTTGTCCCAATGGTCAGCTCCCGTATCGTTATGTTCGGAGCTTCTCCAACGGCATGCTCTGTCAGATGACCAGGCAGCACTTCCCGAGAAAATGAGGAATGAACGGCATCGGACTCCCGGGCTAACACAGTTGACATAGCCGTGCATGCCGTCGCTTCTTCACCGCTCTCCCTGCCCTCGCTCCGAAGTGTGGCCCGCCTGTTCTCGACATATTTGTGAGTTCTCTCTCGTGAGGCGATGACGGAGATCTTCATCCTTGCCTCCTGCCCAGCCACAGAAAAAGATTCTTCAAATGTGCGCCCAGATTTTGGGATTGTTCTCGTCCGTTTCAACCCCAGTGCAGCATCTCGTTCCTTCGCTTGTGGATTCGGCTGAAACGAAACGCGACCGTCTTGTTCCAACGGATCAGTAGCCGCATCGCCAAACGTTTGTGCGACAGCTGCAGGAGGATCTCTGTGCTTTCCGATGGTAATAGTGTGCGAGCGTACTACGCCTACCTGCTCTGCTCTCTGTGCTAGCACGGCCTTTTGAATACTTGGTAAAGCAAGCCGGGTCGCCCAAGCAAGAGCTCGCGCAATCAGCCTTACCAGCACGTTCTGTGAAGAGTTCACAGAGGATGATACCACCGGAGGAGGGACAGTCCCTGACTGACCGATAAGTTTGCCTTGAATCTCTGAAGAAGAGCTAGGGACCATCTCGACGCCCGAGCCAAACGCCGTTGGGCCGTCGCCCAGAGGGACTTCAACAAATCCAGAAGTCTCCCTAGCCTCTAAATGATCTGAGCCTGAAACAGCCATCACCCACCCATTCGTACATACGCTACCATTCCTAGGACCTAGGAAGCAACGACCAAAGATTTTCCCATCGCTGCAGCACTCTCAAGGCCTTGGTTGCGAGGTAAATCGCGCCAACTCAAATCGCGCAGCCTCAAGGAGCTCGTACCGGTCCTGATCGCCCATACGAGCCGCTTCATCAATGCGAGCGCTCAGTCGAGCTTCGGCCTCGCCACGACGATTGGCCTCAGCCAGCGCACGGCAGAGAAACAACAGTGCTTGCAGCGACAGCGGATCGAGAGAAACAGCTCTCTCTAAGCTCTCTATCGCCTCTTCGCGTTGCCCAAGTCGAATTTGGGCCACACCATAGCCAAGCCAAAAATCCGCCATATGCGGTGCTAAGACAAGAAGGAGGCGGAAGGAGGATCTGGCATCATCATCGCGCTTTTCTTTGAGAAGGTAGCAGGCCGCCTCGTACATAATGGCCACTGCTTGCGTCGACAGACCAAGAGCTTGGTACATGGGCTTCCCTTCATCTGCCCATTGAGCGACATATTCTTCATCAGAAAATCGATCAATCGCCTCTTGGCTCGGGAATAGCTGTTTGACTGCCTTCATCGATTTCTTCCCCAAGGGCGCCATCCCGTCAAGAGCGACACCGGAGGCACTAAGATCGAGAACAGTATGGGCAAGGACGGTGTACCCTCGTTGAATGTCTGTATAAAACGAAAGCAGTTGTTGCCTGAGCGTCTCAACAAACAATTCTCGATCAAAGGGATGGAGGGACTCAGCCTTGACTTGTGCTGACAGCGCGTTTTCCTGAAATTTTGTCACCGCAGCTTCGAAATTGGGATCCCAATCCACTTGTTGCATGACCGCCTCACACCTTAGGGAACAGCTTTTTCACCTTCTCAGAAGAGCCACCGTCTCCCTTCGTAACAACACGCTCCCCAAGGCCTCCACCACGCAGTGTTTTTCTCACAGATTCTTTGGCCTGCTTTGCACCGCTAATAACCGCTTGGCCCTTAATTTCAGCTTCTTCTCGTATCCTAGGAAGCGAGGCACCGGGAATTCCAGCTGCGACTTCGTCCAGCGTAGGCTCTTCCAACCGCTCCTGGATAATGGCAGAGGCAGGATGCTGCGCTTCAGGCAGAGCTTTGAGAACCTTTTGTGCGAGATCTTGCACATTGGAACTAAATACGGATTTTTCAGGAAAGGCAGGGACCCCTCTTCCTGCTGGCGTGACAGTACCCATAACGCAAGCTCCTTGTTGTGTACCCTGTTCTTCGCTTTTGTACCTATTGCCCCATCATAGCCAAAGCTTGTTTCTTTTGAAGAAAATCCTGCACTGTATCCAAGGAAAATCCTCGCCGCTGCAGCGCTTGCAATGCTTTCCATTGTTCTTGAGAGGGAGTATTGGCTTCCAAGAGTTGGGGATATTTTTTGGGTATGAGACGCTCAAGGGCAGCCATATCGTCTCCCCGCACCTCTCTGCTATCCACGCGATCCTTGCGAAGGCGCGCGTGGATTTCTGCCATGCTTTTGCCTTGCGACTGCCAGTTGTGAGTTCTGTGGCTGATCCATTCATCATCGTTGAGTAAGGCTGCGTTCCGGCAGTACTGCACCACCGATGCAATAACCTCATCGTCGAGAAAGTGATCTCGCAATTTTCGTTCGAGTTTTTTGGAATGCAAAGATTGTCGCGACAAACAGCGGAGGGCATAGCGGATGGCCCCCTGTCGCTCCATCTCACGTACCCTTTCTAGATACTGCTCCCCGACTTCGCTCCGCGCCAAATCTTTTGGGGACACAATGCGATGGCTGACAATCTTGACGCATTCGCCATCGATATAAATCTTTGTCTTCTTCGCAATTCCATGGTCTACGAGGCATTGTATTGCCATAACCTCCCCTCCCGTATATCTCTCCCTCAAGGGATATCACGTTTGTATGGTTTGGCACGAGAGCCTCCTCTTCACCTCTGGATAGCAAGAACCGGACGGGTGCTGAGGCGAATGCCATGGGCAGTAACGCCGCGGACGGGGAAATTGTTGGGTTTCACTTCGAGAGCAGAGAGGCGTTGGCGATGTTTTGGAACAAGCTGGACGAGGAGTGGAGAAGTATCCGTAGAGATGACGAGAGGCTCTGTCCCTTCCGGCGTGTAGCGATATTCGCGTTCGAGGATGAACTGCTTGACGATGAAGCGCTTGCAGAAGCTGAGGCCGGTGGTGATGTTTCTATAGCAGCAGGTGAACACTTGTTGCTTATCGGCAACGCCGCAGCACATAATGGTGACGCCTGTCTTTGCGACGTAGGACCGGTCTGTGATGGTAACGACTCTGTACGTACCATCGCTGAGAAGGACAAGGAGACGGTCAAGGTTGGTGCATGAGAGGCGCTCCGGCCCTTGCACCTTAGTCCCGATGTAGCCGTGTTCTCTATCGATGCCTATTTCTATCTCTTTGCGTTCCATTTCGCGTTTGTCGACAACATCGAGATTCTGAATTGTCGTCTTGCGCGGGAAAGCCGCTCCATAGCGTTTGAGGAGCGATTCAAGGTAGCGAATGGTGTACAGAGGAATGTCACTGAGGGAACGAAGGGTGACAGCCTCCTTCTCTTCAAGAGCCCGGCATTCCTCCCGGTTTTTATCGAGATCGAATTTGGCAATGCGACGAATAGGGATTTTGAGGAGAGTGTCGAAATCCTCTTTGACTGGAGGCCGTGAGAGATGAGAATGGTATGGCTCAAAGGCATCGGTAAGGACGCCGTACACTTTGTCGAAGACATCGACTTTTTCGAGGGATTGGTACACCTTCTTTTCGATAAAAATCCTTTCGAGATTCTTGTCAAATATCTGGCGTTTGATATCTGAGAGTTCGAGCTCAAGCTCGCGTGTAAGACACCATTTCAAGCGCTCTACATAGTAGGCAAGTGCCTCGCTGACAGTGGTCTCTTTTGGCGCACCATCGACGATGACGACCATCTGAGATGTCAGCGTCACCTCGCACTCTGTAAACGCATACAATTGATCGATGACGTCAGAGGCATAAACGCCGCGCGGGAGGTGAATTTCGATTTCGACCCGTTCTGCTGTATAGTCGTGGATAGATTCGATCTTGATCTTCCCTTTCTTTGCAGCTTCTTCGACCGACGCGATGACGCTTTCTGTAGTCGTTGAGGGGCATATTTCTCTGATGACAATGGTCTTTGGATCCCTCTCTTCAATCTTGCAGCGGAGGCGGATCTTCCCTTGGCCGTTCTGATACCCCGAAACGTCCATCAGGGCGCCTGTTTGAAAATCCGGATAGAGGCGTGTCGAGCGGCCCTTGATGAGGTTAATTTCAGCACGGATAAGCTCTTGGAAGTTGTGTGGAAATATTCGTGTCGCCATCCCCACGGCAATGCCCTCAGCGCCCTGCATAAGCAAGAGAGGGATCTTTGCTGGCAGGACCAACGGCTCTTCATTTCTACCGTCGTAGGAAGGCATGTACTTCGTCAGCCGCGGGTTAAACATCGTCTCGACAGCGAGTTTTGAAAGGCGAGTTTCAATATAGCGTGCGGCAGCCGCGGGGTCGCCCGTGAGGATGTTGCCAAAATTTCCTTGGCAGTCGAGGAGGAATCCCTTTGTTGCAAGAGAGATAAGGGCTTCTGTGATTGGAGCATCGCCGTGGGGATGGAAGGCCATGGTCTGACCGGCGACATTGGCAACCTTGTGGGATTTGCCGTCATGAATTTTGTACAGCGTATGGAGAATCCGGCGTTGGACAGGTTTTAACCCGTCGGCGAGCTCAGGAATCGCCCGGTCTAGGATAACGTATGAGGCATAGCGGAGGTAGTTCTCTCGCATCAACTCTTTGGCTTCAGGCATAAGGGCTTACACATCCTCGCGGATCAGATTACTCATAATAAAATCCTTTCTCTCTGGGGTATTCTTTCCCATGTAGAATTCGAGGGTAGGGTGGACGTCGGAGAGCTGTCCTATGGTAACGGGCTGCAAACGCATCTGTGTAGAGATAAAGGGCTTAAACTCATTCGGAGATATTTCACCAAGTCCCTTGAAGCGGGTGACTTCGACGCCGTCTTTTGGCATTGTAGCCAGTGTTCGCTCTTTTTCTGCGTCCGAATAACAATAGACGGTGGTATCTTTTCGCCGAACTTTGAACAGCGGTGTCTCTAAGATGTAGAGGTGGTCATTCATGACGAGACCGTCAAAGTACGTCAAGAAAAACGTGATGAGAAGGTTGCGGATGTGCATGCCGTCGATATCGGCGTCTGTAGCGAGGATGACCTTGTTATAGCGAAGACCGTCGACACCCGCCTCAATATTGAGCGCGGACATCATGTGGAAGAGCTCTTCATTTTTATACAGCTGGTCGAGGCGAAGGCCAAAGACATTCAGACACTTGCCGCGCAGCGAGAAGACAGCTTGTGTCATGGGATCTCGCGAGGCAACGATAGAGGCGCTGGCCGAATCCCCTTCTGTCAAGAAGATCATCGATCTCTCGCCGTCGGGAATATCTTCGTGGAAGTGGTACCGACAGTCTCGAAGCTTGGGAATTTTGAGGGCGATCTTCTTCTGTTTTTCTTTGATCTCCTTGCGCACAGCCTGAAGTTCTTTGCGCACTTTCTCGTTGAATTGCACACGCTCGATGATCCGCTGGGCGACTTCTGGATTTTTATGAAGGAGGTCGAGCACAAGGTCTTTGACCTCTTGGGCTAGCGGTGTTCGTAGCTCGACATTGCCGAGTTTATTTTTCGTCTGCGATTCGAAGACAGGATCTTTGACGCGTACGAGGAAGGCTGCAATGAGCCCTTCGCGAACATCGACGCTTTGCAAGGCCTTCTTGCTATATTCGTTGAGAGCTCGACACAGGCCATCGCGGAATGCCTGGACATGCGTCCCTCCGTCTGACGTATGCTGGCCATTGACAAAAGAAAAAATACTCTCGCCATAGTGTGGAGTATGGAGAAAGGCCAGCTCGCACAAGGTAGAACGGGCGTGGAGAGGTTGATAGAGGCGCTCTTCTTTGACTTCGTATTCGATGAGGTCGAGCAGACCATGTTCTGAGACAAATTTTCGACCATTGAGACTGATGGTCAGCGAAGAGTTAAGAAATGCGTAGTATTGCATTCTTCGCAGTAAAAACTCCTCAGAAAACCGAAAGGCCCCAAAGATCTCTGCATCTGGCAGGAATTGTACAAATGTTCCATCTGGCTCGCGGGTCTTTCCCATCTCCTCTTCGACAAGCATTCCCCGGCTGAATCGGGCGGACCGAAACGCCTTGTTGCGGACAGATTTGACAACGAATTGCTGAGAGAGGGCATTGACAGCCTTGAGGCCAACGCCATTGAGGCCAACGGAAAATTGAAAGACATCATCATTATATTTAGCGCCAGTGTTGATCTGGCTGACGCACTCGACGAGTTTGCCTAGGGGAATGCCTCGCCCGAAATCACGCACCGAGATCACTTGCGACGCTTCATCGCAGGTGACCTCTATAGAGCGGCCATAACCCATGATATATTCGTCAATGCTATTGTCGATAACTTCTTTGAGAAGAATATAGATGCCGTCGTCAGGATGCGAGCCATCGCCGAGCCGGCCAATATACATCCCTGTCCTCAAGCGAATATGGCTGAGGGCATCTAATGTTTGAATGGACTGTTCGTCGTATCTTTTTCCCATGTTCTTCTCTTCTATAGAGCCAAAGGTACATGTTCACGAGTCCATCTCCGAACTGGGTTGGCGAACCATGGCCCATTTTTCTTCTCGATGCTGCATTTCCTGAAGCTGATGCTCATAATAAACCAAGCGCTTTATTTCAAGCATGTGCAGAAAAAGCTCTATAATGCCACAATAGTCATCACGTATCAGCAGTTGCGAAAAGTTCGCTGAGAAAATTTGAGCGTGAGAAGCGCGATGGTACAGGGTAGAGAACCATCGCGACAACACCGCCCGTTTTCCCTCCGGACGCTCCAATTCCAGAAGCTGCTGGTCTAGATCATATTTTTCATAGGAGATCGTACGGTATGGAAGACCAACACGACGAACTTCTTGCCGAACAAGAGAAAGTCCTGGCTGCCATGGAGGAAGAAAACCGAAAGCTGTTTACCTCCTTGGGCATTGATGGAACAGAACTTGTCAATACCCTCCATGACATCGATCGCTTTGAACCAGAAGAGTGGTCGGCACTGCAACGGCAGCGAGAGACCTTAGAAAAGGCTATTGACGCTCGGCTACAGGCAGCACGGACAAAGAAGAAGCCAACGCAGACCACGCCAGCACACGTCCAAGGGCATTGGATCTTTGTTCGATAGAACATCCGTCGAATCCATATGCCCCTGACATAGGCGTGAAGAGGTTTTGGATAGATTCGCCTCCTCTATTCTCCCAAAGGAACAGCGCACATGGCTCGTTAATATGATTTTGCGAAAATGGCGTCGAGCGTCGCTTTTTGCCCTGTGATAATACATCGACCTTCTGTTCCAGATTGATGGAAGGGAATGCTTCTGATCGTAACTTTCATCTCCTTGAGCAACTCCTCCGTCTTTTGATCTCCACACCACTTTGCTCGTACGAAGCCACCGTGAATTTCGGGCTTATCCTCATTCTTCGGCGTAAAGAAGGCTTTCATCTCATCAAAGGAAGAAAGATCCGTGCGGATATGTTGATCGCGAAACGTTCGTGCCCTCTGAAACAACCGCTCTTGAAAATCAGCGAGCATCTCTTCGGCGGTACGCAAGAGCTGAGCATAGGGCATGGAAGTTTTTGCCAGGCAGGGGTCATCCCGTACTGCCACGCTACACGAAGCGGTGTCGAGATCTCGAGGGCCAACCTCTACGCGGAGGGGGACGCCCTTCTTAATCCACATCCAGCTTTTCTCTCCTGCCCTGATATCTCGGCCATCGATAAAGACGCGGATGGGAGTGCCGTCAAAGGACCGCGCTTCTAGCTCTGCCTTCAGCGTTTGTGCAGCTTTGAGAACTTCTTCATTGCGTTCTGCCTTTGTCAAAATCGGGATGATGACAACGTGATACGGGGCAACTTTCGGTGGGAGCATCAGCCCATTGTCATCGCCGTGCACCATGATCATGGCGCCGAGCAGCCTCGTTGTGACACCCCACGACGTAGTATAGGCATACTCCGTCTTCCCATCAGAGGCGTTAAAGCGTATCTGAAAGGCTTTCGAAAAGTTCTGGCCGAGGTAATGCGACGTCCCTGCTTGGATCGCCTTCCTATCTTGGGTCATGCATTCCAATGACATCGTATCCACGGCCCCTGGAAACCGCTCTCCGGGTGACTTGCTGCCGATGATAACCGGCATTGCCATGACATCTTCCAGAAGCTTTCGGTATTCTTCGAGCATGAGCTTAGCCTCGTGCCATGCCTCTTCTTCCGTGGCATGCGCCGTATGCCCTTCCTGCCATAAAAACTCTGTGGTCCTAAGGAAAATTCGAGGGCGCATCTCCCAACGAACCACATTGGCCCATTGGTTGATCTTCAGCGGCAGGTCTCTCCATGAGTTGATCCATCGCGAAAAAGCCTCTCCAATCACTGTCTCCGACGTGGGGCGGATGACAAGAGGCTCCTCGAGCTCAGCGACGGGAATGAGCTTCCCTTCTTTGGCTTCGAGGCGATGGTGGGTGACAACAGCACATTCTTTGGCAAACCCTTCGACGTGGGAGGCTTCTTTCTCCAAATAGCTCAATGGGAGGAAAAGGGGGAAATAGGCATTTTCGTGTCCTGTTGCCTTGATGCGAGCGTCCAGGTAATCGCGAACGCGCTCCCAGATTGACCATCCCCACGGTTTGATGACCATGCAGCCTCGCACAGGTGAGTTTTCGGCCATATCTGCGGCCCGAATGACCTGTTGATACCACTCTGGAAAATCTTGATCGCGCCGTGGTTGAATGGCGGTGGCGGCACGGTCTTTGGTATCTACCATACAGTATACTCCCTCACAAATACTCCCTCACAAAAAGTACTCCTCCTCCTACAGCAGCTCCATAACAAAGGACAAAAGACTATAGCACACAAGAGTTATCTTGCAGCAAAACGTTCTGTTTGGCCAGAAAACCCCATTTACTGATAATGCGTACGTAGTTTGTCGGGGTACAATGCACGAAGAACAGCAGCTCATCACACGATCATTTGGCACTCATGACGGAACATTTCATGCTGACGACGTCACAGCATGCGCACTGCTCCTTCTCACCGGGTGTATCGACAAAGAGAAGGTCTTTCGGACCCGAGATCCGGAGCTCCTTCGCCGCTGTGAATATGTCTGCGACGTGGGAGGCCTCTATGAACCCGCTCTCAAACGCTTTGACCACCATCAGGTCGATTACATAGGCCCTTTGAGTTCGGCCGGCATGGTGCTCGAGTATTTGAAAACATCGAAATTGCTTCCCCGTAAAGAGGCGGACTTCCTCAACAACGCCCTCATTCGAGGTATCGACGCTCATGACAATGGGAAAGACCCTCAGTTGCCCGGGTACTGCCTGTTCTCGCATGTCATCTCAAATTTTAACCCAATCCATTACGAAGCCTCTGCCGAAGAGCTGTATCGCGCCTACGTGTCGGCAGTGGAATTCACAGAGGGCCATCTGAAAAGACTTCTCGATCGGTACCACTACAATCAATCTGCGCGTACAGAAGTCCGACAAATAATGAAAACGAGATCGAACTACCTCCTATTTGAACACCACATCCCGTGGATGGATGCGTTCTTCGAACTCGGGGGTGACCATCACCCCGCCAAGTTCATTATTATGCCCATCGCCGGCCAGTGGAAATTACGAGGAATCCCTCCGACGAATGACGATAGAATGCATGTTCGCATGCCGCTCCCTGCCGCATGGGCAGGCCTCATGGATCAAGACCTCAGCGCTGTCTCCGGGATTCCCGGCGCCGTCTTCTGCCACAAAGGACGATTCATCTCGGTATGGAAGACAAAAGAGGCAGCCCTCGCGGCTCTCAACCGCGTGTTCGAATTGCATTGTAAAGACAAGCAAGGACGCTAGCCATGACCACAATTTTTGGACAGATCATCGAGGGGAAGGTCCCCTGCAACAAGGTATTCGAGAATGAACGCATCATCGCGTTTCATGACATTGCCCCGCAGGCGCCTGTTCACATTCTTATCGTCCCCAAAAAGCCAATCTCCAATTTGGCATCTGCATCTGACGAGGACGCCGCTCTCCTTGGAGAGTGCTTGATCATTGCCCGGAAGATCGCTCAGCAGTTTGGGGTACAGGACGGATTCCGAGTGATCACCAATAGCGGCAAAGCATCTGGACAGCTCGTCTACCACCTCCATTTTCACCTCCTTGGGGGCAGGACGCTAGGCTCATTAGGGTAACACATGCCACGGTGTTTGATAGTATCCATATGCCTGATCTGTTTCTTCGCTGGTGGTCTGTCCGCTGATGCCTCGCCAAAGGACAAGATTCCGCTCTGCCTTGCCCTCCATGACACTCGCGAAGCTCTCCGCCTTCTCGATCAGGTCCTGCAAGCACCCGATGCTACGGACAATCCAGAGATAGTATCCCTGCTCTTCGACTATCTGATCGACAGTGGAGATATCGAGGGGATGAGAGCGCTCTTTGAAAAGATTCAGACAAAAAGCTCTCTTTTGCTGTCTCGGCACACTGTCGAACATATCGCCTGGGCCACCATCGAATCGGCCGCTCAATCCTACCATCCAAGGATGCGCGCTGAGGCCGCCCTCGCCGCTGCAGAAAGCCAGGACGTCCGTGGCATGCGCATCCTAAAAAGGTTAATGGCCGACTCGCATCAAGGGATACAGTTGATGGCGCTTCAGCTGGCCGCTTCCTATCCTGATGCCCCCATTCAACAGCAAGCCGAAGCGATCCTGCAGCAAGCAGATCCAGAAGCCAAGCTTGCTGCCGCCCAGCTTCTCGCCTCTCAAAAGGCAGCAGAGGCCGAAGAAAAGATCTCCTCGCTCCTTGTCGACGAAACGCTGTCAGAGCAGGACCGCATAGAGGCTGCGCTGTTGGTCGCCTCTCTCACAGACAGCATCGACATGACCTGGCTTAAGTGCACCGTCTCCGACTCTCGCCCTGCCATCAGAGCGTTGGCAGCAGCGGCCGTTTGCTCTGCTCCTACATGCGAAGGAGTTTCGTGCCTCATCCCCCTCCTGTCCGATCCGTCGACCAGCGTCAAAAAATGCGCTTTCCAAACGCTCGGCATGTGGCAAGCTCTCGTCCCCGATTCTTCCGCCTCGTTGATTGCAGCGTGGAAACGGCATCTCAACTCCGCATCTTTTGACCTATCCTCCGTAGCAGCATGGGCACTTCTCATTTCATCCGACGAGCAAGCGCGCAGGGAAGCCCTGATGTGGTTCGATACCGCTATCACCACCATGTCCAAGGAGAAGGCTCTGCTCGCCACCTCTCGCCTCATCCTTTCTGGAGAGGCAGGACTCCCTCTGGCAACAAATCTGCTCGCGAAAACGGATGATCCCTTCATACAGATGAATCTCGCCTGCTACCTCCTCTTGCATCGAGCAGAGGCAGCCGCAGCATCCTCCATTCTGCGCTCTGCACTCTCCGCAACGCCGACACTCCTCGAAGAGAGGACGGACGGCTCTTTCAGCTGGCTTCGAGCATCGCACATTCTCCACCATCCGGCCATTCCTCGGCTTCCAGAGTCTCAAGATCTCTTCCTGCGGCTTCAGCTGCTCGCATTGCGGTGCTATGCCGAGCAGCGCATTCCACAAGAAGAAGTGGAGAAGATGCTCACAGATCGCGGCTGGGGGATCTCCGCTGCTGCAGCAACGTTTCTCTTCCAAGAGTTTGGCCGCTCTCTCGACGAAATTCTCACCCCTCTCCTCACCCATGAGACAGAAACCGTCCGCATTCAAGCAGCACTTCTCCTCACCATCATCTCTCAATCGCAGCAGGCTGCCACCACGCTTGCCGAACAGTACGAAAAAGCCTCCCGCGAAGGAAAAGAAGCTATCATCCTCGGCTTCGGCACACTTCCAGCATCGCGTACACAGCCATACCTTATCCCACTCCTCTTCGATGCCTCGCCAATCCTCAGAACTCGCGCTGCAGGAGCGCTCGTATCATCGATGTATCGATAGCACTAGGCAATAGCCCCTCCTTTGGTTTATAAGGAAATTATACACAGCGAAAAACATGTTACCCTAGTGTACTGCTATGACATCACGAATGGTTGTCGCCCATGTGCAAGAGGCCCTCTGGAAAAATCGGCACATCAATGGATGGTTATTCTATGACTACAAAGGCCGAAACCGGATGGTACTCGATCTCTTCGGCCTCCCCGCTTCGGTATTCGGGACGCGTCGCTTCTTTTATTGGGTGCCACCTATCGGAGAGCCCATTACAATCATCCACACCGTCGACGCGCCATTGGCGGACTATTTCATTGGCAAAACGATTTTCTACTCTTCATGGCGAGAACTTGAAGCAGTTCTGTTTTCTATTCTCAAGCATGGGCAGACGGTGGCTATGGAATACTGGCCGTCCGAGCTGCTTCCCTCTCAAGCCGTCCTCGACGCCAGCACAAAAGAGTGGTTCGAGCGGCAAGGACTTCGCATCGTCAGCTCTTGGCCTCTTCTCTCCGCGCGTGTTGGCCAATGTACTACAGCGCAACGGGCTTTCCACAGCAATGCTGTTCAGGTGCTAGAACAATCCTTTGAAACGGCATGGGGATGGCTCCAGCAACGCCTAGCCCAAGGTTCTCAGGTGACAGAGCGAGCCTTGCAAGAGGTGCTTATCAAGAGTATCCAGTCCGAAAAGGCCATCTTCGACCACCCGCCGATCGTCGCCGTCGGAGCGAATTCCATTATTCCACACCATGCTTCCAATGACTCTCTTATCACGCCGAACAGCATGGTGCTCATCGATGCATGGTGCAAGATGAACGATCCCCATGCTCCATATGCGGATCTCTCTCAGGTCGCCTTCACAGGGCGCTCCCCTCCGGAAATTGCCCAAAAAATCTTCCAGATCGTCCGAGAGGCGCAGAGTACGGCGATTCACTTCATTGACTCCTGTCTTCAACATGACTGTGCCATACCAGGCGCCGAGGTAGATATGGCCTGCCGATATGTCATCGACTCTCATGGATTTGGCAACTACTTCACCCACCGCACAGGGCATAACATCTTCCTCGACATTCATGGTCCTGGAGCAAATCTCGACAATTATGAAACTCGAGATGCTCGCCATCTTATCCTGAACGGATGCTATTCAATAGAGCCAGGGATCTATCTGCCAAGCTTTTTCGGCATCCGCCTTGAATGCAATGTCCTTCTTGAGTCAAGAGCTGCCTGCACAGTCTTTGGGCAAGCGCCAGCCGCTCTTCGCTGTCTCTTCTGAGCTATTTTGTGGCGTAGCGCCATCGGAAACGCTTGCTCTCCACTAAGCAACTCGCGTACAATCGTAGGGCATAACTGTACAATACCATTATGATATCACAACTTACCTCTTGGCTTGGCCTCGCCCCCCGAACGTTCACAGGGGCTTTGCTTGTCGCTGGCACCTGTATCGGCGGCGGCATGCTCGCGCTTCCTGTCGTCGGCGCTCCTGCTGGATTCATCCCAGGTTTTATCCTCATGATTGTGGTCTTCTCCATCATGACCATCACGGGATTATGTCTTGTGGAGATCGGCTTCTGGATGAAGAAGACTGATGCGCATATCATCACCATGGCCTCAACAATTTTAGGGGCATGGGGAAAATGGCTGATGTGGTTTCTGTTCCTCTTTATCTCATATGCCTCTCTAACAGCGTACGCCGCTGGCTGCGGCCACTTATTTGCCGAAGGGTTATCAGCCCTCTTTAGCACGTCGGTACCTAAGAGCCTCGGCTGCTGGCTGTTTATCCTGATCTTCGGGCCCTTTCTTCTCGGACCCCGCTACATCCTTGGGCGTGCTAACGACCTCATCTTCATCCTGATGGTCGGAGCGTATGCTGTGATCATTGGCACAGGCATTCCCATCGTCCAACACGAGCTCTTGCTTCGAAAAGATTGGAACCAGGCCTACCTCGCCATTCCGCTCCTGATCACCTCTTTCAGCTACCAAACGATGGTCCCCAGCCTTTCCCCTTTTCTTAACCAGGACAAAAAGTCGATACGCGTTGCCGTCGTCCTCGGCACGCTCATTGCGTTCGTCGTCTATGGCTTGTGGCAGTTCGTGGTGTACGGCAGCGTCCCATTAGAAGGCGAAGCCGGACTATTACAGGCCTTTGCGAAAGGCGAGCCAGCATCGTACAGCCTTAGCCAGCTGACTCATTCAACAGTGATTCCGTATGCGTCCTCGCTCTTCGCCGTCTTTGCCCTGGTGACGTCATTCTTTGGCATTGGCATTGGATTGTTCGACTTTTTAAGCGATGGACTCAACATTAGTAAGAAAGGTCAAGGGGCGATCGTTCTTGGGCTTCTCGTCCTCATCCCCTCGCTTATCTTTGCCATTAGTTTTGAACGAATTTTCATCGTGGCATTGGATGTATCAGGTGGGTTTGGAGATACCATTCTGAACGGCGTCATCCCCTTAGTCATGCTGTGGCTAGGCATCAAGCGCTTTGCCCCTCATATCACGCGGTACGCCGCGCTTCGAAATACGTTCATCATCATTCTTTTGGGGCTGTTTGCTCTCGCCTTTGCTGCGGAAGCAAAGATGCGGTTTGGGAATGGGCTTCCACAAGCGGTACATGTGGAGGAGTCGGCTACTCCTGTTGCTGTCGCAAGCGATAGTACGTAAGCGCTTCTTGCTGCATCTTCGAAAAAATGCTCGCCAGGCCATTCGCTCTGCCAGGGCTTATGCTCGCATAGATTCCCAATTCTTCTAGATACGTTGGGCGGCACTGGAGGAGTACTTCTGGTTCCTCTCCGCTGTAGACCATCGTCAACAGCTGCCCCAATCCTGCCGAAATCAGCGCATCAGATTCTGTTTGGAAGTAGATCTTTCCCTTCTCTAGAGTAGTTTTAAGGAAAGTCGTACTCTGGCAGCCATGAACGCGACGTGCTTCTGTTTTTTCCTCGGGAGCAAGTGGTACTTGCCGCTTGCCGAGGTCGATGAGCAGTTGATATTTGTCTTCTGGGGTTGATGCCGCAGCGAAGAGTCTCTTCACCTCTTCTTGCTTTGCTCGGCACGATTCAAACATCCATTAGCTCCTTACGGCTCTTCCACTCTATCCTCCAAGAGGCACATCACAAAGGACTCTCTTTGTCACCCAGTGTAGCACGTTGCTGTTCTAGGGCCGCAAGCTCTTTTTGGAGACTATCTACTGTCTGGCGGTAGCGCTCTCTTCTCACCAATGCTTGGCGATGTCCCAAGAAGTCGTGCGGTAACAGCCGTTGTGCTCGGCGATCAGCGAATAGGGCACGCCGCTGATAAATCGCTATTTCTTCTCGCACCTCTTTGATCCGCGCATCAATCGCTTCCGTTGTTTGAGCGCTCGCTCTTTCGGCACCATCATCGGTCGCAAAGGCAGCGCACGACGCCATTGCAACGCACACGATGACCAGAAACCTCCTCATACCTTCCCCTTCGTAGAGCCGTTCCAATGGAACCTAGGGTTATACTGCTATTTCTTTGCGTTCTGTTGTGCTACCATCTCCGCTCTCTGCGCTTCGAGCTTGGCAAGATGCGCTTCTAGATCCTCAGCGATGCCCAGGCATTCATCTCTCAACGTCGCTGCATCTCTAGCGCCAGTATAGTCACGGCTTTGCAAGCTTCCGACCTTGCGGTCAAAATTTTTGGCCAATGCATGGTACTTAGCGATATTTTCCTTTAACAGCTGAATCTGCCGGTCGAGGTCTTGAACGGTCGTCGCGGTCTCCACAGGGGGAACTTCAGTCTCTCCATTGGCCATAAGGCCGGCACTTGTTATAGCTAGCATCAACCCTCCACATATCCATCTCATGGTCGTATCTCCTCTATGGGGTAAAATTTTTCACATCTCTTTCGTCTCTTGCACCGTAAGACGAGGGCTGGATTTCAATCAAGGGAAGTTCCACAATGGCAACGGTTCCCGGAAATGTACCTGAGAAAACACCTTCGAGATCGAGGAAAAAGTACCGAGTCCTCGCTTGTCTGCTCGTCCCACGTTGAATGTTCGGGGGT
Source organism: uncultured bacterium (assembly GCA_964409235.1). Lineage (GTDB taxonomy): Bacteria > Chlamydiota > Chlamydiia > Chlamydiales > FEN-1388 > CAINFV01. The sequence continues at coordinate 8,688 of CAYPCN010000009.1, read as the reverse complement.
CGTTGCCACGATGGAAAGCCCTTTTTTGTTGGAAGATAGAGATGCATGCGTTGACAATGGTACTCTCTACATTGCTGGTTCTCCTCAGCCCCCTTTTTGGAGATGCCGTGGCCAGTCGACTCTCTCTGGCCCAGAGCGGGGATACGGTCGTTTTTGACTTCCACCACTCCATCGCAGTTGTACACGTTCTTTCTGCACACCGTTCAACTGTTCAGCTCCGCGTTGTCACCGCTACCAAAGATGTGTCGTCCAGGGAAGAAGGTACAAGCTACCTTGAGTGGCTGCGCCATGGAGCACATGGGGCCATCAGCGATGAGACCATTACGATCTCGCTCGATCGCATTGGCGTTGTCCACGGTTCCGATAGTCAGAAGGCCCAATGGCTGATTTCCCTCCTTCAGCTGGAACTCACGGAGGTTCCTGAGTCGCAGCGGCGTCGAGCGGGGCCACCTCCTATGAGCGGAGAGATCGATCTCCGGCCGATGTTCAACCCAAGAATCGTCGTCAATGGGAAGAGGGAGGCATCGGCAAGCACCGCTTTTACCACCAAATGGCCAGAGGATGGCTCTGAGCTCGATTCACGGTGGCTGACACTCTATTTTCCAGTTTCACCAAACGCCGTGCGCGCCTTTCCATATTGGATTGAATCACCAAGCTCCGCATACCATGTGAGCGTTATCGATTCATCCAGAGGGCCGAACGCTCCGCCTTGAGAAAATTCGCATCGCATAGGGCTCGCACTCGTGAACAACCCAGACACACTCCCCTCTCTGATACTGGGCACAGAGACAATGCGATCGCAAGCACCTGATAATCAGTACGTTAGAATTCTCAACCCCTATTTTTGTAAAGAAATTTTGTGTAATATTGTTGACAAAAGAAGGGGGTTATGTTCTTCAAGTCGACATGTTTTGCACAAGAATTGGGAAGACACCGTGGGAAAAACGCATACTATTGCATACTTTTAACACATTGCTGCGGTCACAGAAGTTCTCTGGAGCCATTTGTTTGTGGTAGCCCTGAAACCCGTCTATCACTACACTCATGTCTTCTTTTTTTGACGGACAATTGTAGACTCCAGTTAGGGGACCTCATGAAACAACGATGGATTCGAAAGCAGCTCGTCGAAGGGCTTCACCTCTTGTCGAAGCAACGAAACAAAGGAATCGAAGATCTCGAACTCCAATCCAACCTTATCGCTCTTGACACCCTCCTCGAAGAGAAAAAGTATCAAGAGGCCCTCCCCTATGCCCAAAGTATTGCTGAGCGCCTCCAACGGGCTCGAAAACGGTCTTTCATTGGCAAAGTCGCTGAATTCATCGCGACACTCGCCATTGCCATTGCGGTCGCCGGCGTCATACGCCAATGCTGGTTTGAACTCTACGAAATTCCAACCGGCTCCATGCGCCCCATTTTTAAAGAAAAGGACCGCGTACTTGTCTCAAAAACGGCCTTTGGACTCAACATCCCCTTTACGCCGGGACATTTCTTCTTCTCCCCCCAACGCATTCAACGCGGAAGCATCGTCGTTGTCACTGCAGAAAACCTCGATCTGCCAGACGTCGACACTCTGTACTTCGGTCTGTTCCCCGGGAAGAAGCGCTATGTCAAGCGGTGCGTCGCCCTCCCTGGCGACTGGGTCTATTTTTACGGAGGAGACCTATTTTGCCTCAGCGCCGACGGCGCCACGCTTCACCGCCTTCAAGCTGACTCCTCAATCCCTGCACGAGAATACATCCCATTCATCTCTTCATTCGAGGGACGCGTTGAAACAGTGGCTCCTTCGCCATTCAGCAGGCACAGGACGTATCTGCTCAAGCACATGAACCAACCCCTTGGACGTATAGAAGTGAACCCCGATGGATCTATTAACACCCAGATTCCGCGCAATGGCGAGTGGATTCATGAGTTCTCATCGACACGAGAAGGCACCCACACCTACCCTCGCAGCATCGGCGAATTTTGGGGACTCGTGAACTTTGCCACCTCACGCCTGCTCCTTCCAGAAGAACTTCCAAAAGAAGCCTTGCAACTTTCCTACGAAGATCCTAAGGCTATTCTCTGGCTCGAACTCAGGCATAGCCCCACTTTGCCTCCATCAGGGAAGATTAAGCAGCAGTCCTTCCCTCTCGTCCTCACCTCAACAACCTGGATCCCCCTCCATACTGAGCATTGCGAACGTCTCATGCAGGCCCTCTACACTGCACGGCTGACCATTCAGAATGGGCTCCTCAAACGGTACCACTACGAAGCTGTCAATGGGCCAAGCCTTACCATCCCCACGTCAGTGCCGGATGGATGCTATGAGTTTTATCATGGAAAGGCATGGGAAATAGCATCAGGAGGCACAGCAACTCCCCTTCCAGACACACATCCCCTCTACCCAAAGACAGCAAAAGAACTCGCCTTCTGGTTCAACGCTGGCATCGATGTCTCCCCAGAATGCCTTACACCATCTTCACGTCATATGCCAACGCGATTTACATACTTTCGCGATGGAGATCTCTACGTCATGGGGCAGCCCATCTTTTTTCAACATGACCCTATCCTGAAAGCCTTCTCCACTAAGGAGATCACCCGCCAAGCAAAGGACTACTCCTATTTTGCGTTTCAAGACATGGGATCTCCGGATCGCGCTCCGCTCGACACCACCTTCTTCCAACACTTCGGCTATAAAGTCCCGGACGGCCATTACCTTCTCCTTGGCGACAACCCTGCGATGAGCGTCGATAGTCGCTTCTTCGGGCCAGTCCCAGAAGCCAACATCCGAGGGACGCCTATCCTCCTCTTCTGGCCCTTCGGCGAACGATGGGGGTCACCACGTCAGCCATCGCAGCTTCCGTCAGCCTATTCCATTGCCCTGCTCGTTACGACGGTAACCGCACTCACGGTCTACTCCATCTGCCGTCGCCGAAGGACGAGGCGAGAGCTTGAATTGCTACGGGGAAAAAAGGAGTCACAGCCCACCCAAAAATGAGTTGGTTTTTACGGCGTCGAGAATAAAGTAATCAGATCTTGGACAGAAACCACCTCAAGGGAATCAACCACCAAATCAGGGTGAGCAGATTGTAGTTCTTTTCGTGGGAAGGTCGTTGTCACCGCCACGGCCTTCATCTCAGCCCTTTTCGCAGCCTCGATGCCCAGTGGAGCATCTTCAAACACCACGCACATCTGAGGAGGAATCTGTAACTTCTCAGCAGCCTGTAAGAAGACCTCTGGATCAGGTTTGCCGTGCGCGACGTCATCACCAGAAGCAATCACTGCGAACAGGGCGCGAAGATCGGGATAGGGAGCCATCACTAACTCAATATTATTTCTCACAGAAGACGACCCTATCGCACAAGGAACCCCAGCTTGAACAAGCCGTTTGACGAGAGCGACGGTCCCAGCAATCGGCTGGAGAGGTTCGGCCTTCAAACTGTTTTGAAACAGCGTCTCCTTCTTGTCGATGATACGGGCAATCTCACAAGGGTCATCCGTCCACCCTAAGATCTCTTGGATGAACGCATCGTTCTTCACTCCAAAGCCTCGGAGGAAATGTCCACGAGTCATCGGCAGCCCCTCATCGCGAGCGACCTCTTGCCAGCACTCTTCATGCCGACGCTCAGAATGAAAGACCACCCCGTCAAAATCAAAGATCGCACCTACGTTCATGGTGCATTGTCCGAGGGAGGCGTGGAAGAAGATTGCGAAGCAGTGGAAGGCTTATGATGATATTTCATAAACTCTTCCGTAAAGGCAAGGTTCGCGTTGTCCGTCATCCGCTGGAGGTAGAGCATCCCATCAAGATGATCGCACTCATGCTGCACGACACGAGCATGAAATCCATGAGCTTCTCGCGTTACTGTCTCTCCTTGCAGCGTCTGATACGAATATCGAATATGAGCGTACCGAGGTACAAGGCCCACTAACCCAGGGACTGATAGGCACCCTTCCCACTCCTCTTCCATCTCGTCAGACAATGGATTCCACGAGGGGTTGATCATGATAGTCAAAGGAATTTCCTCGCCTTTCTCCTTTGGAACGAGAAACAACACAATGCGATAGGGAATGCGGACTTGAGGCGCCGCAAGCCCCGCAAGACTCCCAATATCGCTCGCTGTTGTCAGCATGTCCTCGACAATCCTTCGGACCTCAGGATCAGTAGGGTCGACAACCTTTCTGGCGCGCCCTGCGAGGATAGGATCTCCCATCCGCGTCACTTTTAAAATTCGAGGGACTTTCATATCACTTTCTCCATATCCTTGCACACTTCCAACCACCATCAGAGCACACCAGAGGGCAATGATCACCCGTCGATAGGTGCTTTTGAAATACCAATGACTGATGGCTCTCCATTCAGATCCCATGCTCTTCCTCCAACGACTTGTCTAAAGGCAATCGATATCGCCAACGTCTCTTCTTGAATGTACGGAAGATATGGCTCTATGGCGACTCGAGCATGATCTGTAGTTTGGATGGTCACGAAAATTCTGTCCGTCACAGCCAGATCCTGCTCTCGGCGCATGGTGTTCAGTTTGTTGACGACTTCACGAGCCAGCCCTTCTGCTAGGAGTTGCTCATCAAGAGCTACCTCTAAGGCCACTGTCATCCCTCCCTCATGCATAGCGACAACGCTATCGCGAACAAGACGAATGACTTCGACTTCCTCTTTTGACACTTCCACTCGCGTTCCATCTTCTAGATGGAGGGCAAGCCTTCCGCACGTAAAAAGTTCTTGAAGTTTCGAATAATGCAAATGCTCTACAGCATGATGAACAGCCGGCATGCGGCTTCCTAGACGTTTCCCAAGAATGCGGAAATTGGGCTTCGCTTTTAACGTGACAAACGGCCGCTCATCATCGCTGAACTCGACATCTTTGACGTTGATCTCATCAGCAATAATGCTCTTGACGCTACCTAGAAGCGCTCTCGTCTTTTCATCCGCCGTGACGATAAAGGCCTTTGCAAGGGGTTGGCGAACCTTGAGTTTTAAGCTCTTGCGCAGAGCATGGGCAAGCTTAGACGCCAGTTGCGCCGCCTCATGTGCAGATTCGAGCTCAGCATCGCGAGGAAATACGTCAGCTGCCGGATAGACAGCTAGGTGTACAGACTCGGCATCAGAAGGCCTGCGCAGCGTCTGCCACATCAGCTCCGTGGTAAAAGGTGCAAAAGGCGCTGCTACTTTGGCACATGTTATCAACACTTGGTACAACGTCTCAAAAGCCTCGCGACGATCGGACGATTCCTCATCGCTCCAAAAACGCCGACGGGAACGGCGGATGTACCAGTTCGTCAATCGATCCACAAAAGGCTGGAAGCGGAGGGAAGCGCTACTCAAGTCATACCGCTCTAGATCGGCAGCCACGTCAGCAGCAAGCTTCGCCGTCACAGAAAGGATCCATCGATCAAGCTCTGCTGCCGGCGTCGCAAAGCTCTCCGACGGTGTCCAGTGGTAAATACGAGCATAGGTAACAAAAAAGCTCACTGCATTCCACAGAGGCAGGAAAACCTGTCGCACAGTCAGTTCGACCCCAGCCTCAGAAAAACAGAGGTCATCAGCACGCACCACAGGGCTTCCCAGCATGTACAAGCGCACGGAATCCGCGCCATATTTGCCAACTACGTCCAAAGGATCAGGGTAGTTGCGAAGCCTCTTTGACATCTTTGTGCCATCTTCCGCAAGGACAATGCCGTTGACAACGACATTTTTAAATGCTGGCGAGTCAAACAGAGCGGCGGCCAATACTGTGAGCGTGTAAAACCATCCGCGCGTTTGATCCAGTGCCTCGGCAATAAACTCAGCTGGGAATAGACGCTCAAATTTCTCTCGGTTTTCGAAGGGATAGTGCCACTGAGCATAGGGCATAGAGCCCGACTCAAACCAACAGTCGAACACCTCGGGAATACGTCGGAAGACCTTTCCATCCTTGGTGATGGTCAGCGCGTCGATGAAATGCCGATGCAAATCCTCTGGACACGCCCCTGTCAACTCCCGAAGCATCTCTCGGCTCTCTATGACGATGCACTCTCCATCATCCGCCCGCCAAATGGGGATCGGCGTTCCCCAATACCGGTTACGGCTAATCGCCCAGTCGCGAGCATTTTCAAGCCATCTTCCAAATCGGCCATATTTGATATGCTCTGGCACCCAATGGATAGCTTCATTGGCGCTCAAGAGACGGTCTTTCATCTTTTCAACAGCTACAAACCACGTCGAGACAGCTTTGTAAATCAACGGTGTGTCCGACCTCCAACAGAAAGGATACCGGTGGTGGATCGTCTCATGGCGCAGAATGCGGCCTTGGCTTTTCAACTCGCTGATGATCTCCTTATCACAATCCTTCACAAAACGACCGTGATACGGCATGACTTCATCTGTAAACCGTCCATTTTGGTCAACAGGGCAGACGACGGGAATGCCTGCCTTTTGGCAGGCGAAGAAGTCGACCTCACCAAATCCAGGCGCTGCATGAACAAGGCCGGTACCTTCATCAAGCTGGACAAAGTCGCTCAGGATCACCCGGAAAGCACCGTGCTCTATATGCTGCACGAAAAAGGGAAACAGGGGGCGATAGCGCATGCCGTCAAGTTCTCGGCCTTGTAGCCGTCCAACCTCTTGATACCTATCGACATCTTTGAGAATACTCGCAGCACGGGGTTCTGCGATGATATACCGCCTACCCGTCTCCCGATGCTCAAGAATGAGGTATTCAACCGCTTGATGGACCATGATGGCTAGGTTCGAGGGAAGCGTCCATGGCGTCGTCGTCCAGATGAGCAGAGAGGTGTTCTCCACCTCTTCGCAATCAAACGCAACGACAATGGAGGGATCGTCAACCTCTTTATAATTTTCGCCCGCTTCAAAGTTGGAGAGCGGAGTGCCTAGCTTCGCCGAATAGGGCATAACTTTATAGCCCTCGTAGATCAACCCACGACGCCACAGCTCAGCAAACACCCACCATACGCTTTCCATGAACGATGGATCCATCGTTCGATACGTATCGGAAAAGTCTACCCACCGTCCGAAGCGAAGGACAGTACTCTCCCACTCTCCGGTGTAACGAAGAACAATGCGGCGGCACTCTTCATTAAAGTTGTCAATTCCAAACGCCTCGATGCTAGCAGCGCCGCTTAAGCCCTTGGCTTTTTCGATTTCGTTTTCTACTGGCAGCCCGTGGCAGTCCCAGCCAAAGCGCCGGGAGACTGCAAACCCCTGCATTGCTTTGTATCGAAGAACGACATCTTTGACCGTGCTGACGAGCAGATGCCCGTAGTGAGGGAGACCCGTGGCAAATGGAGGGCCATCGTAAAAAGAAAACGGTGGGCGGCGTTCTCCCTCGTGAATACTCTTTTCAAGAATCTTCTCCCTCTTCCAAAAATCGATAATCGCTTCTTCTTGCTTCGCCAAAGGGGTTTTTGTATCGACAGGAGAAAACATACAGAACATCCTTCACAGGGTAGTGACATCCTAAGAAAGTATAACAAAGCGCCTCTCTGTTGACTAGAGAACTCTGTATGAGATATAATATAGGCGTCCACTTCGGGGGTGTACTGGTTTCGACTCGTGATCTTTGAAGTTGTGGCGTGCGGAGGATGTCGGTTGGCCTCCAAAAATATCCCGACGAAACAAAAATGCTGAAAAATCCAGCAAAGTCATTGCGTTCGAACCCGAATTAGCAATGGCGGTAGCCTAACCCTCACAGGTTAGAGTACCCAACAAAACGAGAGGCCAGACCAAGAGCCTTTCACCTTTTGTTGTTCATTTTTCTTGGTGCGTTCTTTTCGTCGAGCTAGCGAGGCGGGAAGAATAAGAGTGATCGCCAGTAGGTGTGTATCTGTCTGCGGTGTCTCACATTGGGATCCATACCTTACTAAAGCTTGAGGCACTACGCACGTAGAAGCAGCTTTGCAAAGCTCACAAGGACGAGAGTTCGATTCTCTCCACCTCCATCATGTTTCTGAGTTCAATTTTTCCGATCGAAGTCTCTTGTTTCCAATGAGATATACAAGGCGTTGTTGCGTAAATCCTGAACGAAAAAGCGGATGAGGCAAGGGATTGCTCTTTTGTCGCTCGTTCTCTAATTTTTTTGCTTAGCACAGCGAAAAATGAGGTGAGCAATGAAAGGGCGCCCCCAATACCGCATCCGCAACTGGGCGAAGTATAACAGATCTCTTGTCCAACGAGGAAGTCTGACCATTTGGTTTTCCGACGATGTTGCCAAAAGTTGGCTTCAAAAACCATCCGGCAATTCGAAGAAAGGGCGACTTCTCACTTATTCCGATCAAGCCACACTCGCTGCGCTGATCATACGACAAGTGTATCACCTTCCGCTCAGGGCTCTCCAGGGATTTCTTATATCCATTGCTTCATTGCTACAGCTTGCTCTTCCTATACCTCATTACACATCTATATGTCGTCGTAGTGCTGCCTTAGGGGCAGACATCAAACGGTTGAGTCGAAAACAACCCACAGATATCGTCGTCGACTCCAGCGGGTTGAAGGTGTATGGAGAAGGAGAATGGAAAGTACGCCAACATGGGAAAAGTACGCGACGGACATGGAGGAAAATTCATCAAATTGACGGCAAGGAAACCCAGTCCTTGAGAACCTGGAGGCATTGCCGCTCCCTCGTATTGTGAGTAAAAACGGCTTCTGCCAAAATTCCGTCACCATGAAACGAACGATCAGTGTAAAGCTTCTGGTTA